>NZ_JBHUOZ010000001.1:0-852984 GCF_042686025.1 Terrimonas rubra | reverse complement strand
GCCGCCGGATATCCGGCGGCCGATTTGTATGTAGGAAAAAACTATCTGGTTTCTTTTGGTTTAAACATCAGCGATTGTGATTTGCTTTTGTCTTCTTTTTCTTTTTTCAGGTCAAACATGGTACCGAATACATGATCCCACATGGTAGAGCTAACGCCAAAACCCAGCTCATCGTTTTTGTAGTGGTGTAAATGGTGGTTACGCCAAAGCGCTTTCATCCATTTATAAGGCGGGTTCCAGGCATGGATAGCGTAGTGCATGGTGCCATACGACAGGTAACCGAAAATAAAACCCGGGAAGAAGGAGAAGGTATAGCCACGTAAAAAAATGTACATGGTAAAGAAAATCACTGCGGCCAGTAAAATACTGGGCACCGGCGGCATAAATAAACGTTGCCTGTCACGGGGATATTCGTGGTGGTTACCATGAATAGTATAGGTAAACTTCTGGATAAATTTATTTTCACTGGCCCAATGGAAAATAAAACGATGCGCCAGGTACTCAAATAATGTCCAGAACAACATAGCGCCACCGAAAATTGCCGCTACTTTGCCTACGCTCAGCCCGATGGTATTGTGACTATAATACAACATGTATGCAATAACAGGAATATACATGCCCCAGATAACCAGTGGGTGGGTTTTTGTCAGCATTTCCAGGTAATCACTCTTAAATAAACGGGCCTGTCCCTTGTTATGTATCTTTTCCGTTTTCATAATTCACTTTTCAGATTTTCTTATCTTCTGGCTTTAATAATTTATCAATAGTAACAAACCGGTATTGTTTGTTTTTTAAATGGTCAATCAGTTTGGGTAAAAGGGTATAAAACTTTTCCTTACGCCTTGGATCAGTTCCAATATGTAATAATAAAATATAACCGTTCAAACCGGCGGGGGCTTCTTCAGCCTGTTTTATTATTGAGTTATAAATGGCCTCGTTACTGCGGTAATTGGGCAATTCGGGCCAGGTATAATCGGCATTACTGATTGTTCCGGGTGTAAAATTAATCAATTGTAGGTTTAGTTTAGCGGTCCAGGCAGTTATTGTGTCATTATACCATTCGTAAGGGGGTAAGAAATAAGTACTTGCAGCAGTGTTTATTCCCTTCTTTTTCATCACATTATAGTTCTGTAAGAGGTCTGTTGTGAACTGTTTTTGAGTTATTAACAGGCTGTCTCTTTTTTTCCAGTCACAGTACAACAGATGTGCATAGGAGTGTGCGCCCATATAATGCCCGGCAGAATTTAACTTTTTAACAACAGTTGTAAAGGCCGGTTGTTCATAAAAATGACCGGTTAAAAAGAACGAGGCTTTGATGTTTTTTTGTGCAAGTGTGTTGGCAATAAAACTACCACCGTCATTATACTCATGCCCGGTAAATACCAGGGCAATGGTTTTTTGGGTGCTGTCGCCCCGGATAATGGCTCCTTTGCTCATTGTTTGATGCCCCGCAGGTGTTGTATGTTGTGCGGCCAGGAGATAAACGAGGGAAGCGGTACCATCCATAGTGGGTTCGTTGGTACTGTAATCGCCATAATCGTCATGGTAAACGGCCAGGTCGCTTTGAAAAGGAGCGTAGCTATCCTCATTGTATAACTTTATGCCGATAAGGTTTTTGTAAATGCTGGTATACACAGGCCCGTCTACCAGGCCGCCGTCAATGGGGTATTTTTTAAGATAGGTAAAGGCGGAGTGCGGATCAACCGGTGTGTCGCCCCTGGCCGGCAGTCCGTACACCATGCTGGTGCCCCAGGGATTACAGCCAAATAACCAGTCAAAACAAGCCTGTTCTAACTGTTCAAACTGCGTATCACCGGTTAAACTCCGGTACCAGTAACATTGTATGGCAAAGGCCGTGGTTAAGTTGTTACTGCACCAGATAAAGGGCACACCCCGGTTAAAGGCATTGGCCGATGCTCTTTCAGCCACCGCCCGGATGCCTTGTTTATAAAAATCAATAATGGTTTTGTATTGCTCCTGTGAAACAGGATCGGTACGGGTTTTTAATTGTTTTGCCAGCTCGTAATGGCCCAGGTTGATGAAGGGGTACCACTGGTAATGCGCAGCCGTATCGGTAGTAAACCAAGGGGTGAGCGGCTCGGCCTGTGCATATTCAAAAGCGGGTTGGAGGCTTTTTTCTTTATCCAGCCGATAGGCATATACACTGGCCAGTTCCATATCATCGGTCCAGTTATCCTCGGCATAGATATAAGGCGATTTAACGGAAACGGTTTGTGTTACGCCCTTTTTGATATGGGCATAGTCGTAAGCGGAAAAGAATTTGTTATGGAGCAGGTCAGCATAGGCAGGTTGTTTTTTGGCAAACAAACCGGCGCCTAATGCAAAGGCGCTGGCAATTTTAGCGGCGGTGGAGCTGGTGCCGGTAGTGTTATTCATAAATTTACCTCTTTGCTGCGGCTCACCATTGATAAAATAGACCGGCCGCTGGAAACCTTTACCGTACTGGCTGTCCAAACCGGGTATACGCATACTGATATGATCGCGGTCATCCGCTACCTGGTTAAACATGCGGTCCTTTTGCGGGTGTAATTTTAATAACCAGTCCAGGCCCCATTTTGCCTCATCCAGTACATCGGCTATATTATTGGGACCCTCATCGCCGTTGGCTGATTTTGTATCGGTAAAGGCTGTGGGGAAATCACGGTAGGCCATTAATAAATGGTAAGTGGCGTTAGCCGTTGTGGTGGCGTATTGCAAATAATCGCTGGCATCGTGCCAGCCGCCGGTAGCATCTACAAAACTACTATCCGGTATACCGGCCTGTTGCCCATAGAGGGCGTAACCATCCTGTGTATGACAGCTATCTTTTAAAAAAGGGTTGTAACCGCAACGTTGCTGCCGCATATAACGCAGGCCAAAGTCGGCAGTGCCCGCATACACCTCATTACCTATTCTAAAAACCGGCGATTCCGCATTGCCTGCTTTTATTTTATAATTGCCTGGTATGGTGAGTGCAGAAAAGTTCAGCTGTGCCGTTTGGGTAAACGGGCCGTAAGCACCGAATTGTTTTATACCTTTTATGGTGAAGACCACTTTATTATTATCGGCGTTGATAACCTGACCGCTACTGACGGGGGTATTTGTTTTACTGCACCAGACGGCTATTTTCGGCGCGGCGGTTTTATAACCTAACTGGTTAATGCGTATCCAGCTTTGCTGGGCCTGTACGGCCAGCAGGATTAAACAGCAGCAGCCGGTCAATAATATTTTCATATGATCTTGTTTTTGTGCGGGCCGTGACACCCGGTGGTATATATGCCGGTTTATTTACCGGTTACTTTTTTCCAATCGTCCAATATGGGCGGGTGTTTACGTTTCCTGTTCAGTTCGTAGTTATAGATAATTTCACCCACCTCTTTAAAGAAAGGATAACCGGTTTCGTTATATTCGTATTTATCATCGTTCAATACACCATCTTTATTCGTATAAATATTTCCGCTGAGCATGAACTCAATATTATTTTTAAAGTCGACGATATAACAGATGTCGGTTAAAAAGCCATAACTCCAGCCGGTTTTATTGAAAGAGCGGATATGATCAGGAACCGGTGATTTTTTATCGCGGAAGAAAAAGAATTTGGTATAACTATCGAAAAACTCCGTGGTATCGTATTTCGGATAATCACTTTCGGAAGGAAGCATGCTCATGGACCGGTACAGGAACTGGTAATCTGCTGTAGTTAAATTGAACCGTTGCGATTTTTTTACCGATCCGGGAAATAAAACGGATTGTAAGATCTGCTGCAGATCGGCCAGCGGGGCATTGTTATGGGTGGTAAAGTCCATAGGGCTGTTCACCAGCTTATCATCACGATCGTAATGGGCATTACCAATGAAACGGGGTTTACTGAAATCAAATTTGAACTGGCTGTATGCTTCCGGTTGCTGATAGATTAATTGCTGCCCGTTGTAAAAGCTGATAGGGTTGGTGTATTTATTCTCCTCTTCCGTCATGCGTACAAAGCGCCGGGTGATCTGCATGGTATTGTAACCCATTTGCTGCAGGCGTTCGTTAATGGTTTGCTGCCCGATGAACTCATATAAACGGTTATAGGCATCGTTATCGCTGACCAGGAATATTTTTTTGATATAGTGTGCAATGGAGGGCTTGCCGTTTTTTGCGGTGAGGTCGCCGGTTACAGCTGTCTGGGGAGGCCTAGCACTATCCGTTAACATGTCGCTATAACTGTTTAAGCCTTCAATATGCAGGTTATTCAGTTTTTCCAGGGCTAAAAAAGCCAGTGGCATTTTAACGGTGGAGGCGGGATTGAAATAACGGCCCTTATCAACATTCAGATAAAAATGTTTGAAAGAAGGTTTGTTGTTTTTGTCGCGGTTGATCTGTGTGTAGATGAGTTGGTACCGGAAACTGTCCGGCTGTTGCAGTATACCCTGCAAAAAAGGAGAAGCATGTTGGTGTAAATATTTTTTTAACCAGGGGCTATTGCGGGTCTGGGTTTGTGCAGACATAGCAGTGATCATCATAACAAATAAAAATATTATCCGTAACATGTTGTTAAGTTACAACTTAACACAAAATAAAAGCCTGCGTTTATTTGCGGCACAATTTTTTTCACTTACTTTACCAAATGGTGTTTTGTATAAAAAAATGGACGGGTGCTGTTTTGTTATCTGCCTGCTCTTTAACGGGCATGGCACAAAAAAAGAAAGTAGACTTTGACAGCAGCTATTATGAGACCTATCCTAAATTGATTACTGGCCGTGTATTTTTTTCAGGTAAGTACACCAATGTAAATATACAGGGCCACCAGGGCGTACGGCCGCTTAAATACCGCCCTAATGGAGCATTGAACCTGGGTGTAGGTGTGTCTTATGGTCCTATTACTTTAAATGCCAGTTTCCCTTTATCTTTTATTAATCCGGATAATGATGTAAAAGGAAAAACCCGTTCGCTTGACCTGCAAACGCATATTTATACCCGTAAATGGATGGTGGATCTGCTGGGCCAGTTTTATGGCGGTTTTTATTTACGTCCTAAAGGATATGGTAATGATGACCCGCTGACATTTTACCAGCGTCCTGATATTAAAGTACGCAAGCTGGGCTTTAGTGCTTTTAATATATTGAACTATGACCGTTTTTCTTATAAAGCGGCATTTCTGCAGAATGAGTGGCAGAAAAAATCGGCCGGCACTTTTTTAGTCGGGGCCGAAGTGTATTATGGCCTGGTAAAGGCCGATAGCGCCCTGGTGCCGGAAGCATTGTTTAATTTTTACCCGCAGCAGTATATTGCAAAATCCAGTTTTTTTTCATTGGGCCCCGGTGCCGGTTATGCCTACACTTTTGTGTATAAGGAGCATTTTTTTGCGATGGCTTCCTCCACCATTAATACCAATTTAAATTTTGTAAAGGAGAGAAAGGAAGACGGTACTACTGTTTCCAAAACCACGTTTAGTCCTAATTTGTTTTTCCGTACTGTAGTTGGTTATAACAATGATAAGTGGTCGGCTTCTCTGTCGTGGGTCGCAAACCGGGTTACAGCGCCCGGTGTGGTATCGTCAAGAGACTATGTTTTCAGCACCGGTAATTACCGGATCACCTTTGCCAAAAGATTTCCGCCAAAAGGATTATTGAAGAAAAGGATACGTGAGGTAGAAGAACGGTTTTAACTACCAGCTGATTGAGGCTTCTCTTTTCATAAGTTATTCTCCCTGTAATATACTATCCTTTAAAGCCGGCAGGGTTTGTTTAAATGTTTTATTGGCCACAAACCGGTACAGGTTTACCAGGCTCATTTCAGTGGGCAGTGCCGTGTAATTTTTATCACTGAAATAAATGGCGGTGATGGTCTGGTAAGGACTGGTATCTGTTGCTCCCATTTGGAAATCTTTAAAACCATGATCACCGGAAATGATGATGATCTTAGGCTTGGCCGGTTTATTTGCCAGTATAGATCTTACCAGTTTATTGATAAGTAGATTGCTGTATTGTACCTGTTGCAGGTAACCTTTGGGATCCAGACCCAAGGTGCCGGCAGTTACAGGTAAAGGATTACCTGCCGCATCAAAAAGATAGGGATAGTGGGGCAGCAGGAAATGGTAAAAAGCATAACCGGGTCCGGCGGCCGGTATTGCAAGGTCTTTATATACCTGCTCGGCAGTATTAAGGTTATACTGCTGCATGGCACCGAATTTTGTAGCTACCGAAGGCGGTAAAGCTGCTGAACTTCCTACGAGTTTTTTTAATTGGTTAAGACGCCAGGGATCAAAGACAACTTTTTCAAAAGTTTGCAGGCGTAGCCAGCTTTGCGGGCTTCCGTGGGCCATATTGCCTTTGGCTTTGGTGCTGTACGGTTCGTAAATAAGCGAGTGGAGTTTTACGTTGTATTGGTATTGCTGCAACAAACGGAACCAGCTGTTGTTTTCCAGGTTCAATGACCATAACAGGAAATTATCGAAACTGTGTATTCTTTCTTTTTTATTTCCCGCCAGGTAATTCATGTTAAAAGCGGAGTTTAGTGACAGTGCGGTTAAGGAATAGTTACTGGTGGCTTTGTTTACTGTAAAAAAGCCAAGCGAATCGAGCTGGCTGTAAAGCGGGTTGGTATATTGCCAGTGTTTTTCCAGTTGCTCATTACTGGTGTAACTATCGAATAAGAGGTGATAAATATCCGGCAGGCTGTCTTTGGCTGTGGGCGTGTTATTGAATGTTTGTTGTGGTTGTGCGGTCAGTTTATCTGCTCTCAGTGTTTGATACATAAAGGCGAACCCTGCTTCATACACAAGGAAGAAAGTGAATACCAATAATAAAAAGCGGTTGAGCCGAACTACAAGGGTTTTCCTTTTTTTTAACCACCAGCTCAGTAACAAACAACCACTTAAAAAAAGAAGCGTGATAATGATGGTATTGGACAATAGTTTAAAAAACTTCCATGGATGATTAAAGAGGAAGTCCTGCAGGGAGCCGAAGGCAAAAAAGAAAACGAGAAAAAGCGAGGTAAAGAGTAAAGCTACCGCTTTATTTTTCCTGCATACAAGAAAGCCCAGCGATAATAACAGGTAGGCAAAGGCTGTATGAATGAGGAATAATATAAAGACCGGTGTAGTTAATAATAAGTGTCCAAAACGGTTGAAGTTATTCAAATAAAAAAACAGGACGATACTCAGCGGTAAAAAGTACAGGGCCCATTTGTTGATTTTATTCATCATCAGCAGTAGCATTTAAATGCAGGCTGTGAAGGTAAATATATTTCAGTGTATGGTTGTACTGTTGCCGAAAGGCTGCCCGATGGAAGCGGCACCCCGGTAAATAAGACCGGGGTATAGCGGACAGCGGGAACAGGAGCTGACCGGAGTTACTATTGCTGAGAGCCCCTGATCAGTAAAGTATACAGTATTTAGTATGCAGAATGTGGAGACAGGGATTGAGACAGGAAAGGTTTATTCAATCCCGTTTGGTAAATTTGTAGTATGGCATTTAAATTACAATCCGCGTATAAACCAGCAGGCGATCAGCCGGAAGCGATCAGACAGTTAACCAAAGGTGTGCAGGACGGGGATGCTTTCCAGACCTTACTTGGGGTTACCGGATCGGGTAAAACATTTACCATTGCCAATGTGATACAGAATGTGCAGAAACCGACGCTGGTACTGACCCATAATAAAACACTGGTGGCCCAGCTGTATGGCGAGTTTAAACAGTTTTTCCCTGATAACGCGGTGGAGTATTTTGTATCCTACTACGATTATTACCAACCCGAAGCCTATGTGCCGGTACGTGATGTATATATTGAAAAAGACCTGAGCATTAATGAAGAGCTGGATAAGTTGCGTTTGAGAGCCACTACCAGTTTGTTAAGCGGCCGCAGGGATATTATCGTGGTAGCATCGGTAAGTTGTATTTATGGTATGGGTAACCCGACGGATTATGAGAACGGTATTATCCGTATCAGCAAGGGGGAGACCATCTCCCGCCAGGGTTTTTTACATTCACTGGTGAACTCCCTGTACAGTCGCACCACCATTGAGTTTAACCGTGGTACTTTCCGGGTGAAAGGGGATACGGTGGATATTAACCTGCCTTATGTGGATTTTGGTTACCGGGTAACTTTTTTTGATGATGAGATAGAGGAGATAGAGACCATTGATGTTGTAACAAATAAACGGATCGGCAGTATTGATAATGCCGCCATTTTCCCGGCCAACCTGTATGTAGCGCCTAAAGATATGCTGCAGCAGGTGATACATGAGATACAGGATGAGATGACAGCCCAGGTAAATTATTACAGTGAGAACGGCAAACTGCTGGAAGCGCAGCGATTGAAGGAAAGGGTGGAGTATGACCTGGAGATGATCCGCGAACTGGGTTACTGTAATGGTATTGAGAACTATTCCCGTTTTTTTGACCGCCGTTTACCGGGTACCCGCCCCTTCTGTTTGCTGGATTATTTCCCCAAAGATTATTTAATGGTGATAGATGAGAGTCACCAGACCATTCCGCAGATCAGTGGTATGTACGGTGGTGACCGCAGCCGTAAGATGGTACTGGTGGACTATGGTTTCCGTTTACCATCGGCCCTGGATAACCGGCCTTTGAATTTTCATGAGTTTGAAACCTTGTTGAACCAGACCATTTTTGTATCGGCTACGCCGGATGATTTTGAATTACAGAAAACGGATGGATTGGTGGTGGAACAGGTGGTACGTCCTACCGGTTTGTTAGATCCGCCGATAGAGATCCGTCCATCGGTGAACCAGATAGATGACCTGCTGGATGAGATTGACCGGACTGTAAAGAAGGGTGATCGTGTACTGGTGACTACCCTGACCAAAAGAATGGCAGAGGAAATGGACAAGTACCTGCAAAGGATCAATATAAAATCTAAGTACATACACAGTGAAGTGGACACACTTGACCGTGTGGAGATATTACGCCAGTTACGCCTGGGTGAAATAGATGTATTGGTGGGGGTGAACCTGTTAAGGGAGGGCCTGGACCTGCCGGAAGTATCGCTGGTAGCTATTTTAGATGCGGACAAAGAAGGCTTTTTAAGAAATGAAAAATCTTTAACGCAGACAGCGGGCCGCGCCGCCCGTAATGTGGACGGCAGGGTTATTTTTTATGCGGACAAAATAACGGCCAGTATGCAACGCACCATGGACGAAACCCAGCGCCGCCGGGAGAAACAGATAGCGTATAATATAGAACATAATATAACACCCACTACGGTTAAGAAGAGCAAGCAACAGGTATTTGCCCAAACATCAGTGCTGGATATTAAAGGCTTTGACCCGGCTAACCCCTATGCCATTGCTGACGGGCAGGATATTGTACAGGTAGCGGCTGAAAGCGAGACCAGTTATATTAACAGTGCCAAAGTGACCATACCGCAGATGGAGAAAGAAATTGCCCATGTTAAAAAACAGATGAACAAAGCGGCCAAAGACCTTGACTTTATTGAAGCCGCCCGTTTGCGTGACGAGATGTTTGCTTTGCAGAAGAAACTGGAAACAATGAAGTAATTTGGAAATGAGATAATTTGGTGATTTGGAAATGCAGGTTTGTAAAGGCGCACATGTTTTAACTTTTGGACAATACATTATGGTGGTAAAACAGGTAATGTACTGATTCATTCATTAAAATACATTTTGATGCCCGAGGCATCATATGTTTTTAGCTATATTAAATAAAGAAATTTCCGACCCCGGAGGGGTCGCATATTATTACAGCGTAGGTGGTGCAGGCTTTAAAAAGAATAGATGCGTTTGGGCTTTTTATATTCACATTCATACATTCATCACTCATCATTTTAACCCGTTTTCCCTCTTACATTCATCGCATCCCTCAGCCCGTTGCCCAGTAAGTTAAAAGCCAGTACCAGTATCATAATGGCAAAGCCGGGCGCCAGGGCCAGCATGGGATTATTGGTGATGATAAAATTGTAATTCTCTTTTATCATTAAACCCCAGCTGGGTTGAGGAGGTTGCACCCCTACACCCAAAAAACTAAGGCCGGCTTCTATTACAATGGCCGACGCGAAATTAGAGGCGGCGATCACCACCACAGGCCCGATGATATTGGGCCATATATGCCTGACAATAGTGCGGGCACCGGAGAAGCCTAATGCTCTTGTAGCTTCAATATATTCCATCTCTCTTACCGCCAGTACCTGTCCGCGAACAAGGCGTGCCACATTTACCCACATGGTCAGGCCTACGGCAATGAATACCTGCCAGAAACCTTTGCCTAATGCCAATGTAATGGCAAATACCAGTAATAATGTAGGGATGCTCCAGATCACATTAATGAACCACATAATGGCGCTGTCGGTACGGCCGCGTATATAACCGGCTAAAGAGCCTAATACCAGGCCGATACTGATGGAAATGACCACGGCGATCAACCCCACACTCAAACTGATACGGGTACCGATAATTAAACGGCTTAAAATATCACGGCCATATTTATCGGTGCCCAGCCAGAAGGTGATACTGGTAACAGGTGTGGCAGCAACTTGTGTTTGGTGGTAAGCCTGTCTTTCCGTTAAACCTTCATCAATATACTTTTGTACAATAACATTATCACCATTAAGGGTATGGCTGGTGATGGGTACATAATAATATTTATCCTGTTTGCCATTGAGTAACTGTGTAAAAAAACCTTCGGCCGCAAAACCGGTTTCTTTTTTTACCTGTAAAAACTGCCGGGTAGTGCCCGGTTTTTCACCGCCTATTTCGAGTATCATCCTGTTGGCATAAGGCGAATTATCCGGTGCTATAAAATAAGCAAATACGGCTACCAGTACAGCCAGGCTAATAACAATAAGCCCGGCAATAGCGCCTTTGTTTTTACGCAGCCTGCGCCAGGCAGCTTGTGATGATGTGGTAGTGGTAGAACTCACCGGGGGAAGTTAGAAAGAAATTGGCAAACGAATGATAGTATTACCAGCTTGATTTTCGCCGTTTAAATTTTAGGGGTTAATTTAGAAGCTTAAACAGGCTATATGAGTAAGTTAAAACTATTGTTGTGCATCGTATTCATCAGTATTGGGTTCAGCGGGTACGCCGCTATTACATTGCCGTATTTCTTTTCCAGCAATATGGTGGTTCAAAGAGATAAACCGGTAAAAATATGGGGCACTGCTGCAAAAAATGAAAGCATTACGGTTAGTTTTAACCAGCAACATGCAAAAGTAAAAGCCAACGCCAAAGGTGAGTGGTTGGTTACATTGCAACCCATGGCCTGGGGCGGTCCGTTTGAAATGACCATTACCGGTAAAAAAGAAACAAAAACCTTTACCAATGTTTTAATTGGTGATGTATGGATATGTAGCGGACAGTCCAATATGGAATGGCCGCTGGGCGATGTGAGCAATACGGCTACCGAAGTGCCGGCCAGCAGCTTTCCCAATATCCGCTTGTTCACCGTGGAAAAAGATATGGCCATGGCGCCAAAAACCAATGTGAAACAAGCGGCCTGGCAGGTATGCGGGCCGGAGTCATCACGTTACTTTTCGGCTGTAGGTTATTTTTTTGGTAAACAACTGCATAAAGACCTGAACATACCTATCGGCCTGATCAATACTTCCTGGGGTGGTACCAATATACAAACCTGGACAAGCTGGGACCTGATCAAGGAGCGTCCCGAATATAAAAATGCAGATGTGAACGCCTATGCTGCTTCCATGAATGGTATTGATGAAAGAAAAGCACAATTCAATACGGCATTACAAAACGATAAAGGCAGTGCGGAAAAATGGTATAACAACAATGTGATCGGCTGGAAGCCGATTATGCAGCCGGCGAGTTATGAAAGCTCCGAGATCGGAAATGCGGATGGTATTGTGTGGTTTAAAAAAGAATTTGATGTAAATGACCTGCCCGCCAATGCCCATATAGTATTGAGTTTGGGGCCTGTTGATGATATTGATTCCACTTACCTCAACGGACAGTTAGTTGGTACCGGGCGTGTATGGAACCAGGACCGGGTATACACTATTCCTACAGGGAATTTAAAAAAGGGAAAAAATACACTGGTCATTAAAGTGGTAGACGGCGGCGGCGGTGGCGGTTTAACCGGTAATGCCGACCAGCTTTATATAGAAGTAGAAGGAGCAAAAATACCTTTGGCCGGCCAGTGGCAGTATAAGCCATCGGTACTGTCAACTGAGTTTGGACTAAAAGAACTTGGCCCCAATGCTTTTCCTTCACAGTTATATAATGCCATGATAGCTCCGCTGATACAGTTCGCTATTAAAGGCGCTATCTGGTACCAGGGTGAATCGAATGCGGATGAAGCGGCAAAATACAAAACCCTGTTCCCTGCCATGATCAGGAACTGGCGCAGTAAATGGGGCTATGACTTTCCTTTTATCTGGGTACAACTGGCCAATTTTATGGCGGCTGTACCTGAACCTGTCGAAAGTGCCTGGGCTGAGTTAAGGGATGCGCAGCATAGTGCCTTAAGTTTACCGCAAACCGGGGAGGCCGTGATTATAGATATCGGTGAAGCAAAAGATATTCATCCCCGTAATAAAAAAGATGTGGGTTACCGTCTGGCACTGGCTGCAGAAAAAGTAGCCTACAACAAAGACCTGGTGCATAGTGGCCCCGTATACAGATCCATGCAGGTGCAGGGCGATAAGATCATCCTTACATTTGACCATATAGGTAATGGCCTGGTAGCAAAGGATAAATATGCTTACCTGCGCGGCTTTACCATTGCCGGGGAGGATAAAAAATTTGTATGGGCGCAGGCGCAGATAGTAGGTAATACCATTGTGGTACATAATGCATTTGTGAAAAAACCGGTAGCGGTAAGGTATGCCTGGGCCAATAACCCTGATGATGCCAATTTATACAATGCCGACGGCTTACCGGCTTCGCCCTTCCGCACCGATAACTGGATTATGATCACCGAGGGGAAAAGTATATACTAACGATCATTCAGATTATTTTACAAGGCCAACAATATCGGTGGCCTTTTTTATTTTATTGTTACCGGCAGCGGTAACACGGATCATCATTTGTTGCGTCGCACACTTGTGCTGTATATCCCTTATCAACATCTTAACACAATTGCTGCGAAGATCTGCTGAAACTCATCTGCGGGAAAAATAAAAAACAACCCGTCCCCGTTCATCCCTGAATCAGCCTGTTTGTTCCCTAACTATCAGTATCTTGCAGCCCCAATGGCAACGGCTATCAGCATACAAAACTTATCGTTCAGTTACGGTGAACAAACCGTGCTTAACCAGCTTAACCTGGAAGTGCAGGCCGGTGAACGGTTTGGTATTTTTGGTCCTAATGGCGCCGGTAAAACCACCCTCATGAGCATTATAACCGGTTTGATTAAATACCATACCGGCAGTGTGCGCATACAGGACCTGGAAGTAAAAGACAACAGTACCGCTGTTAAAAAAATACTGGGCTTTGTACCGCAGGATTTTTCGTTTTACCAGGAACTGAGCCCGGCTGAAAACCTGGCTTTTTTTGGTGCCTGGGCGGGCTTAAATGCCCGGCAGATCAAAAGCAAGACCAGCGAATTATTGCAGGTAATGGCTTTGGACCATGTAAAAAACAAACCGGTACAACATTTTTCGGGTGGTATGAAGCGCCGGGTAAACCTGGCCATTGCCGTATTGGCCAACCCGGCAATCGTTATACTGGACGAACCGACCGTTGGGGTGGATGTACAGACCCGTCATGCTATTATTGATTATTTAAAACAGTTGAACAAACGGGGAACGACTTTATTGTACACCTCGCATCAACTACATGAGGCCGAAGACCTCTGTAACCGTTTTGCACTAATGGATGAGGGCCGGATACTGGTGAACGACAGCCTGGATAACCTGCTGCAGCAACACCACCAGCAGGGACTGGAAGGTTTGTTTTTACAGCTGACCGGCAGGGCTTACAGGCATTAAAAATGTAAAAATTAAAAAACAGAAGTAACAGTAAACAAGAGTAAACGGTGGTAAACTATCTGTATACTTAATCACTATATACTAAAATCTGCATACCAAATAAATGTTTCGTCTCTGGAGTACCATACAAAAAGATGTGCGCATACTTACCCGCGATAAAGTGGGCCTAGCACTCATGTTCTTAATGCCCGTGGTGCTGGCCATTGTGATCACCTCGGTGCAGAATGGTACGTTTGAGATGGTGAACGATAATAAAGTGGCCATTGTTCTTTTTAACAAGGATAACGGCCCGGCAGCGCAGGAACTGGTACAGTCCATGGAAAAGACCGGTATGTTTGCTATTACAAAAGGAGAGCCTGCAGCCGATGAAGCCGCCATAAAAAAGATCATGCACGATCAGGATGCCATGCTGGCCATTGTGATCCCTGCCCGTTATTCGGCCGATGTAATAGCAAGAGCAAAAAGCGTTTCAGAAAAAGCCTTGAAGAATGTAGTGGAAGCTGACAGTACCGGCACTCCCACACCCGCCGCCGATAGTTTAACCCCTTTAACCCTGTATTATCATCCTGTATTGCAGCAATCCTTCCGTAAAAGTGTGGATGGCGCCATGAGCAGTGTATTACAGGTGGTACAAAGCAAATACATTGTACAGGAGCTGTATTTTAATATCAATAACGAAGCTATTCCCGATTCGGTGGAAAGCCAGATCGTAGGTCAGCAGACTGCCATTACACAGATACCCGTTTCACGCGACGGTAACCGCAATGTGCCCAATGCCACGCAGCATAATATTCCCGCATGGACCGTATTTGCCATGTTCTTTATCGTAATTTCTTTAGGCAGCAGTATTGTACGTGAAAAACGCAGCGGCAGTTTTATCCGCTTGCGTACATTGCCTACCCATTTTGGTGTAGCCATGCTGAGTAAACAAATTACCTATGTGTGTATCACTTTTTTACAGGCGGTGGTCATTTTTACACTGGGCGTTTTATTATTCCCTTTAATAGGTTTGCCACAGTTAAACCTGCCGCATGATATTGCGGGGCTTTTACTGGTAACCTTTATCAGCGGCTGGTGTGCCACCAGTTTTGCTTTATGTATTGGCGCCTGGGCAGGTACACAGGAGCAGGCCAACGGTATCGGTGCTGTTTCCATTGTACTGCTGGCGGCCATCGGCGGGGTACTGGTACCGGCTTTTGCCATGCCATCCTCCTTTGTGTTTATTATGAAACTATCGCCGCTGCACTGGTGCCTGGAAGCGTATTATGGCCTGTTTTTAGAAGGCGGCACCCTGGGCGATATAATCATGAATATTATACCTTTGCTGGTAATTACCATACTATTCCAGGCACTGGCCTGGTGGGCATTGAAACGCAAGGGATTGGTACAGTAGTTGCCGGAGAAAACTCGTTAATAAGTTAAATGTTAGTAGTAGCCGCAGGGTTGTTGCCAATTGCAGAAGTAAAAAAATAAAAAGTTAACAAAAGCCTTCATTGTTTTTTAAAAAAACCGGTGAGGCTAATATATATAACATGGAAACAGCACAATTAAAACAGCAGTTAAAAGAACAGATCATTAAGTTTTTAAACCTTACCACCGTTAAACCGGAAGATATTAAAGACGATGAACCGCTGTTTGGGGAAGGACTTGGTTTGGATTCTATCGACTCTATCGAGTTGATCGTATTACTGAGCCGTGAGTATGGCATTAATATCCAGGATCCGAAAGAGGGCCGCAAAATTTTAGTGGATATTAATACAATGGTTGACTATATTGAAAAAAACCGTACAAAATAAGCCAGGTATTGAGTCGCATATGCATTACAGGCATGGGCGCTATCAGCGCTATTGGTAACAGTGTGGCTGACAACAGGGCCGCTTTACAGCAGGGAATAACCGGTATTCAGCGGGAATCACAGTTCGCCTCACGTTATGCCGGAACCCTGCCTTTCGGAGAAGTTAAAACCAGCACGGCAGGTTTACAGGAACAATTGAATATTACGGCAGCCGGTGTAACCCGCACTTCGCTGCTGGCCTTACACGCCTTACAGGAAGCCATTGCTGATGCGGGTTTGTCACAGGAACTCTTAATGTCCGGTGATACAGCGCTGATCGGCGCCAGTACCGTGGGCGGCATGTGTCTTACGGACGAGTTATATAATGATGCCAACAGTAAAACCGGTGAAGGCTCACCCTATGTATCCAGTTACGATAATGCTTCGGTTACTTTATTCCTGCAGCAATATTTTCATATCGGCGGAATTGTTAACACCATCAATACTGCCTGTTCCTCATCGGCCAATGCCATAGCTTTTGGTGCAAGACTAATCAACAGCGGGCTGGCCAAAAGGGCCATTGTAGGCGGGGCCGATAGCCTGGCCAAGTTTACCATTAATGGTTTTAAGGCCCTGCATATTCTTTCGGCCGAACCCTGTGCTCCTTTTGATGCGGACCGCAGCGGCCTGAACCTGGGCGAAGCCGGGGCTTTTTTGATACTGGAAAAAGAAGAGTACCTGGCCGGCAGAAAAGCCTATGGCGTAGTTAGTGGTTATGGTAACAGTAATGACTCTTTTCATCCTTCTTCCATTTCCGCAGAAGGGGAAGGCCCTTTTTTAAGTATGCAAAGGGCCATGGATAAAGCGGGCTTAACACCTTCCTCTATTGATGTAATTAATGCGCATGGAACAGCTACTGAAAATAATGATGAAACGGAAAGTGTAGCCATGCAGCGGCTCTTTGGCAAAGTGCCCGTATTTATGTCCACCAAATCCTATACCGGGCATACCCTTGGGGCTGCCGGGGCAATAGAAGCTATTTATAGTTTATTAAAACTATACCACGGCGAAATATATGGTTCCCTGCATTTTAACCAGCCTATAGCTGCTACCGGCCTGGTACCGCAATTACAGTATACTAATATGGATATACAACATATCATGTCCAACTCCTTCGGCTTTGGCGGTAACTGCAGTTCGCTGGTATTTTCAAAAATCGGATAAAATTTAAAATAAATAATAGTGAAATCATTAGTATGTGTTACCCCGGGAGCGTTTGCTTATCGTAATGATGAAACGCCTGTTGCGGGGGGTGGCGAAACGTTATTGCGTATTCAACGTATAGGTATTTGCGGTACCGATCTGCATGCTTATGAGGGCACACAACCTTACTTTCAATATCCCCGTATACTGGGCCACGAGCTGGCAGCCGAAATAGTAACCACTTCCGCGGAAGGTTTTGCTGCAGGCGAGGCCGTAACCATTATTCCTTATTTTAACTGTGGCGCCTGTGTGGCCTGCCGCAAAGGCAAACCAAACTGTTGCGCAGCAATCCAGGTTTGTGGTGTGCATGTGGATGGCGGCATGCGTGAATACCTGGTAGTGCCCGATTACAGCCTGGTGAAAAGTGAAGGCCTTAGCTGGGACGAGCTGGCCCTGGTTGAACCCCTGGCCATCGGTGCCCATGCGGTGCGTCGCGCAGCAGTAGAAAAAGATGATGTGGTATTGGTCATTGGCGCCGGGCCAATAGGACTGGGTACGATGGAGTTTGCCCGCATAGCCGGTGCCAAAGTAATTGCCATGGATATTAACCCGCAGCGCCTGGCGTTTTGTAAGGAAAAATTAAACGTAACGCATGTCGTAAATGCGGCAGATGCCGATGCGGCTGAACAAATAAAAACCCTGACAGGCGGCGATATGGCCGATGTAGTAATAGACTGCACCGGCAATTTAAGGGCCATCAATGGTATGATCGGCTACCTGGCGCATGGCGGCCGGGCGGTACTGGTGGGGCTGCAAAAAGAAGCTTTTGCTTTCAATCACCCGGAATTCCATAAAAGAGAATCTACCTTAATGAGCAGCCGTAATGCCACCCGCGAAGATTTTGACCATGTAGTATCATCGATGAAAAACGGGTGGGTTAACCCCGCAACCTATATCACTCACCGTTTAGATTTTGACCAGGTGAAAGATAGTTTTAAGGCCCTGCTTGACCCGGCCATGGGCGTTATTAAGGCCATGATCACGATCTGATCTAACGGCCGAACATCTTATCCAGCTGGTCCTGCGAAAAATGGAAATAGGTAGGAGCGCCGTCCGGTGCGGCATTGGGCTGGCTGCTGGCAAACAGGTCCTGTAATAATTGTTTTACCTCGCGGCCGGTAAGCCGGGTGCCGGCTTTAATGGCCCTTTGTTTGGCCACCGAACGGATCAGTCTTTCCCTTTGCGATAATTTCAGTTCGCTGTTGAAAAATTTGTACTGCTCCAGTAACAGGTCAATAGCGTGTGTATGATCGGTGGGCAACAGGTCGGCAGGGGTGCCCTGCAATACAAAACTGTTTTTACCAAAAGGCTCTATATGATAACCCAGTTCGTTTAAGTCGGGTAATAACTCCTGTAACAACATGGTATCACCCGGGGTAAACTCCATGGTAGCAGGGAATAAACTTTTTTGTGTGGCTACCGGTATGCCTTTGGCGGCAGCCGCCAGTTGATCGTATAAAATACGTTCATGTGCCAGTTGCTGGTGTACCAGTAAAAAACCGTCTTGTTGCGGCACTACCAGGTAAGTATTTAATAACTGGAAAATATCATCGTTGTCAAATTTACCCTGTTGACCTAACAGGCTCTCCGGTTGTGTGGCCGGTGTTTCGCCTGCCGGTGTTACCGGGGCTTCATAAAAATCACGCCAGTGTTTTAAAGCCTGTTTATCGTCTTTCTCAATAAAATGGGCCTGGTTTCCCTGTGTAAAACCTTTGTAAAGGGAAGTAGCCGACGCGGATTGCTGCCTTGCTTCGGTAAAAGGCTGCTGTACCGATGATAATTGCTGAATGGTCGGGTCCAGGTCAAAATCCAGGGTAGGCGTTACACTGAACTGGGCCAGCGAATGTTTAATGGCTGCCTGTACAAAAGCATAAATGATCTTCTCATCCTCGAATTTTATTTCCTGTTTGGTAGGGTGTACGTTCACATCTACCTGGGTGGGGTCCAGCTCAATAAACAACACATACATGGGAAAGCTGTCGGCAGGTATCATTTCCTGGTAAGCATTCATTACCGCATGGTTCAGGTAGGCGCTTTTAATGAAACGGTTGTTCACAAAAAAATACTGGTCGCCCCTGGTTTTTTTAGCGGTTTCCGGCTTACCAATAAAGCCATGTATGTTTAAATAAGCGGTATTGTCTTTTACCGATACCATTTTGGCATTATAAGGGTTGCCCAATATCTGTAATATCCTTTGTTTCAGGCTGCCCGCCTCCAGGTAAAACACCTGTTGTTCGTTATGGGTAAGGGTAAAGAGGATATCCGGGAAGGCCATGGCCACGCGGATAAACTCATCCACGATATGCCGCATTTCCGCCGCATTACTTTTTAAAAAATTACGTCGGGCAGGTACATTAAAGAAAAGATTCTTCATGGCAATGCTGGTGCCGTTTGCCACGGCCACCGGCTCCTGCTTCTGTACCCTGCTGTTCTCAACTTCAATATAGGTTCCGGCTTCATCTTCGGCCCTTTTGCTCTTTAACTCCACCTGGGCTACGGCTGCAATAGAGGCCAGGGCCTCACCGCGAAAGCCCATGGTGCGTATATGGAACAGGTCGTCAATGCTTTTTATTTTGGAAGTGGCATGCCGTTCAAAACACATGCGGGCATCGGTTTCGCTCATGCCGCTGCCGTTATCCACCACCTGTATCAGGGCCTTGCCGGCGTCCTGCACAATCAATCTTATTTCGCTGGCCCCGGCATCCACCGCATTCTCCAATAGCTCCTTTACTGCACTGGCAGGGCGTTGTATCACCTCACCGGCAGCAATCTGGTTAGCAATATTATCGGGTAAAAGCTGAATTTTATCTGGCACCGGAACAAACAATTTAAGCGGGTAAAGTTACGGCAAACCGGCGAGAGATAGGGCCTGTCTGCTAAAGAGAAATACTTTTACAGGTACATTTTAAGCAATCTTTCCGCCCCTGATGGTCCGGGTAATATACCGGGCGGTAAAAAAAAGCGATACCAGGGCCACCACGTAAAAAAGAATGGTTGCCCAAAGCCCAAAGGCACTGGGATAGGCCAGTTGAAAACGCAGGCCCAGCAATATCATCCCCATCATCCACAACAAAGCGGCTGATACACATTTTAAAATTTTTACAAAAAAACCTAATACGGCTATATCGCTGTCTTCGTTCATATAATTATGGTTCCTGTATTAAAAGTGAGCGAAACTCGGTGGAGTCGCCGTTAAACACGTTAAAATCCACTTTGGCCGTAATACCGTTTACATTACCGCTGTCATTATGCTGCCAGAACTGCCAGCGCCGGCCTATGCGTGGCTGTTGCTTCTCGTAATAATGGGCCACCCATAAAGGGTAGCTGTCAAATTCACTGCCCAGGTTTTGCCGGTAAAAATCGGCATTGGTGTAAATAATGGGTTTTACCCCATAATAATTCTCCACCGTGGCCAGCCATTTTTTTACTTCTTTTTGTAATACGGCCTTGCTAACACCATTGCGTTGCTCCACGTCCAGTACCGGTGGCAGGTCGCCCGGCTGTAAGGATACCTGTTTAATAAAGTTCTCGGCCTGTAATTTCCCGTCTTTGGAAGCAATAAAAAAATGATAAGCGCCTCTTGCAATATCGTTATCCCGGGTTTTTTTCCAGTTACGTTTAAACTGCGGGTCTACATTGCCTACTCCCTCGGTGGCTTTAATAAAGGCAAAACTCATCTCTATATTCCATACCTGCATTTTTTTTACCTCTTCCCAGGCAATCAGGTGCTGGTACCTCGATACATCAATGCCATGTATGTCATAACCATCCGGTATACTGATGCCGAAAGCTTCATAACGGGTAAACTTCGCTTTCCGGTACTCGATCCATTTGTACACCATAGTGGCACCAAAAATGGCCAGTAACAAAAAAACAAAATATAAAAGCCAGCGAATCTTTTTCTTGGTGCGTTTGGATGCCATGAATTACTTTACTTGAACAGGCGTGCTGTTTATGCACAAATATATTAAGCATTGCAGTATCGGCTGGTAATTATTCGTTTATACAATTGTTATAATAGACTGAAACACGGTTTTTTACCCACAAAAAATGCATTTGGAACAGGATTTGTATTTTCCTGGCTGTAAGTATAGTTTTTTTATGTTGGGACTGCCGGTCCCCGCTCACACACCTGCTCACCCTCATCATCAAAGCAATATTTACCCGCAGATATACCTGTGCCTTCTTTTGTTTACGGGAGAAAGTAAACGGTACCTGCAGGTATGGTTTAACCTTTTAGAAAAACAAGCTATGAACAATGATTATTATACTACGCACTACGAGGAGGAGGAGCTCGTCCTGATCAGTTTATGTACAGTGGATTGTATTGATATTTTTATCCGCCCTGTTTACAAACAAATAATCGTGCACTCTTTAAACTACTTTATTCACCATAAAGGATTAATAGTTTTTGGCTGGTACCTCTCCACCAATGCGCTTCACCTGCTGGTGAAAGGCCGCGAGGGGTATAACCTGAACGAGGTAATACAGCAATACCGCAGCTTTACCACCGATAAAATCATGGAAGCGATGGATACCGAGCCGGTATTGCGTAAAAGCTGGATGACCGATAAAATTGAAAAATCAAAAGGCCTGTTCTCTTCCGAGAAAAAAATACTGTTATGGCAGGAAGATGTTACTGCAATTACCGTGGACGGCAGCAATATTTCTGAAATTGCCGAGTGCCTGCACTCCATTCACCAAACAGCGGTGCGTGACCGCGTGGTGAATATTGCATCGGATTATGTATACAGTTCCGCCACAGACTATATGGGACACCAGGGCCTGGTGGAAATATATAAAAAACCATTGATTGTGCAGCAGGTGGCCATGCTGGAAAATATGAACGGCCACTATGCCGTAAAATATGTAAAGGGGTAATAACCCCTTTACACTTACAACAGAGGTGTTAAAGTATATGTTTTTCCGGCAACTGTCTGCAGGTCAAATTCCCTGTTTTGGTATTTCACTTTCACAGTACCTCCTTTATTAGCCAGTAGGGCAGCGCTCTGTAGTTTACCGTTCTTCCATTGCATGCTGAGTTCATACCCGCCCCGGGCGCACAACCCTTTTACTTTACCTTCCTGCCAGCTGTTGGGTAAGGCCGGTAATAATTCAATAAAATTTTCATGGCTTTGCACCAGAATTTCCGCTATGCCCGCTGTGGCGCCAAAATTACCGTCAATCTGGAAGGGGGGGTGAGCACAAAATAAATTGGTATAAGTACCACCTCCTGCCATAGTGCCTGCACTGTTGGCAAATACCGGGTTCAACAGGTTATTTAAAAGTTTTAAAGCCCTGTCACCATCATGCAGGCGTGCCCAGAAACTTATCTTCATGGCCAGTGACCAGCCGGTACTGCCATCACCTCTTTTTTCCAGGGTTTTACGGGCGGCTGCCGCCAGTTCCGGGGTATTGAAATAAGATATCTGGCTGCCGGGGTACAAAGCAAATAAATGAGATATATGGCGGTGTTCCGGCTCGCGTTCGGCAAACTCCTTGGCCCACTCCATAATGCGCCCGTCCGATCCAATGGCCGGTGTTGGTAACTGAGGCAGGGCTTGCTGTATTGCTTTAATGGTATCGTTCTGTATACCCAGGTCGGCAGCGGCTTTCAGGGTATTGCTGAATAAATTATACAATAACTGGTTATCATGTGCGGGCCCCATGCTAATGGTGCCCACACTTCCGTCCGGTGCGGCAAAACTGTTTTCAGGTGATGATGCCGGACCAGAAACGAGCTTACCGCTTTCAGGATCTTTTACCAGCCAGTCCACATAAAAAACAGCCGCCTGCTGTAATACCGGGAAAACGCGGCGTAAATAATTTTTATCACGGGTAAAATCATAGTGGTCCCACAGGTGCTGGCTCATCCAGGCGCCGGCAGCTACATGTAATCCCCAGCTGGGGTGCTCACCCGGCGAGGTATAACCCCAGATATTGGTAATAGGGTGCATTACCCAGCCACGGGCTTTATAATGAATAGCGGCGGTCTTGCTGCCGGGTGCTACCAGCGATTCAATCAAATCCACTAACTGTAAATGGGTTTCCGGTAAATTAGCCGTCTCTGCCGGCCAGTAATTCATCTGCACATTTACATTTGTATGGTAATCGCTGTTCCAGGGTGTTTGAATTTTATTGGCCCATATACCCTGCAGGTTAGCCGGTAAACTACCTTTGCGCGACGAGGATAACAACAGGTACCGGCCATACTGGAAATACAAAGCATACAGGTATTGCCCGTTGCGGTCTTCCTTATTCCTGGCCAGCAAAACATCAGTAGGTTGTTTGGCATCAGCTTTATTACCCAGCTGCAACACTACTTTATTCATATGCCCGCTGAAATCGGCCACATGTTTTTGTAACAGGGTATTATACTTTGTTTTTACGGCTTTGTTTACATATTGTGACAACTCCTGTTTAAAATGCGGGTTGGTATAATCGGGGTAATGTAAACGGTAGCTGGTAGCCGCGCCAATAACCAGGGTTACGCTATTGGCTTTCTCTATTACCAGGCTGTTATTTTCTGTTCTTATTTTGCCACCTTCCAACACCGGCACAATATCCACTTCGTATGCCAGCCCATCAACACCCTGGCCATTATTCAAACGGCCCTGCATGGTCAGCTTATTTTGTTCGGCGGTGGTTGTGTAACGTTCCGGGCGGTTAACAGACAGGGTAAAAGAAATACTACCGGCTTTGGAGGCAGTCAGTCTTACTACCATTACCCGGTCGGGGTTACTTACAAAAACCTCCCGCTTAAACTGTACACCGTTTTGCTGGTATTGTACCTGCGCAATCCCGTTTATAATATCCAGTTGGCGGCGGTAACCGGTAAAAGCGGCCGTAGTATTAAAATCCAGCCATACATCGCCCAGGGTCTGGTAACAACCATAAGGCACCGTACTGCCATTACCAAAGCCGGTGCCCTTGCCCTTTGCTATCTGGGTTTTATTGGTCAGCTCCGTAGCCTCTTTATACTTACCGGCAAAAAGCAGGTTGCGTATTTCCTGTAAAGACTGGTAAGCATCAGGGTTATCATTATCTGCCATACTGCCGCTCCATAAACTCTTTTCATTTATTTGCAGTCTTTCTTTATTTACATCGCCAAACACCATGGCGCCCATAAAGCCATTCCCTATGGGTAAGGCTTTTAACCACTCGGCATCATTCTGCCAGCCGTTCTCCAGGTCTTTCACCATTGCATTGGCAGGCTTATCATACCACAGGTATAAATTTCCCTGTTGGGTAAAAGCAAGAGTAGCAAACAATATTTGTAATAATAATAGGGTAGCAACGCGTAATAACATAATTAATCTTTAAATAAAATGCAAAATAACGAGTGACAAAAGCCCGCTGAAAATACAAAATAAAACTATTGTTAAGCAGGGGCTGTCAACAGTATATCGCTTATCAGCTTCCGTTCCGGCTGCTGCGGGGTACCGTGCTTCGCTTTGCTGCGCACCGGCTTCCGCTGGTCGCCGCCCTCCGTATCCGGCAGCCCTTCAGCCATATAATATTTTTTTTAAATGTTGTAACAATTTCAAAGGAGCTGCATCAAAAGCTAAATTTTAAAACAGAGTTTATGCAAATAAGAATATTAATTTTATGGATTGTCAGCATATTTACATGCATACAGTTACAGGCACAGTCGTCCTTTAAGGTGGAAGTATCGGGTAAGGGCGATCCCGTTCTGTTGTTCCCCGGCTTTGGCTGCAGCGGCGAGGTTTGGACCGAAACAGTAAAACGTTTATCCGCCACCAACGAATGTCATACATTTACTTTCGCAGGCTTTAACCATGTACCGGCTATTGATACGCCCTGGCTCAGTACCATTAAAGATGATATAATTAAATACGTAAAAACAAAAAAACTCAGCAAACCGGTTTTATTGGGTCATAGCCTGGGTGGCACTTTAAGTCTCTGGCTGGCATCGCTGGAAACCGCTATGTTTAAAAAAGTAATTGCGGTAGACGCTTTACCCGCCAGTGCTGCCCTCATGATACCCGGTTATAACGGCCAAAAGCTGGATTACAATAACCCACAAAGCAAAACCATATTGCAAATGAGCGATAGTGCATTTAAAGCGATGAACGCACAATCGGTAGCCTACATGTGTTTAAATAAGGATAAACAACAAACCATTGTCAACTGGATGAATAGTTGCGACCGTAAAACCTATGTATATGGCTATGTAGATATGCTGAACCTTGACCTGCGCGAAAAAATAAGTGCTATTACTATACCGGTCACCATACTGGCTGCCACTTTTCCCAATAAACAAATGGCCGAAAACACCTATACCACACAATACAAAAACCTGCCGGGTATACAGGTATTATATGCCGATAATGCAGCCCATTTTGTAATGTATGATCAGCCGGAATGGTTTATTAACAACCTGATAAAAGCCATACAATAAATGGTGGATACAAAAGAAAGCTTTACAGAACTGTTCAATCATCACTATCCAAAAGTGCTGCGTATTTGTAAAGGTTATTTCAATGGTAACCAGGCAATGGCAGTGGATGCTACACAGGAAGTATTTATTAAAGTATGGGAAAAACTGCCGGGCTTTCGCCATGAAGCCGGTATCGGTACGTGGATATACAGGATCGCTGTAAATACCTGCTTAATGCAGCTGCGTAAAACCGGTATTAAAAAAATGGTACCGGTAGATACCATGCCGGATATACACCTGGAAGATGATAACCATGAACAGGAAGAAAAATTACGAAAATTATATACCTGCATACAACAACTGGATGAAACCGGCAAGCTGAT
This sequence comes from Terrimonas rubra, assembly GCF_042686025.1. Lineage (NCBI taxonomy): Bacteria > Pseudomonadati > Bacteroidota > Chitinophagia > Chitinophagales > Chitinophagaceae > Terrimonas > Terrimonas rubra. Next base: position 827,255 of record NZ_JBHUOZ010000001.1, on the reverse strand, counting down.
CATACTACTGGTGCTGGAAGCCGTTGCCTATCCTGATATTGCGCAAATTGTTGGTATATCAGAAGAGAACCTGCGGGTAAAAATTCACCGCATTAAAAAAAACTTAACCCAATGTGTGTTATATGGAAACATTTGAAACCCTGGAAAATATCTGGAACAACCAACCGGCCTTACCCCGTTTATCGGCGGCAGACATTGAATTAAAAGCCCGTGCACAGGCTAAGGCCATTAAGGCAAAACATCAGTGGACCATTGTTATTATCAGCATTACAGCCATGGTATTGATTGCTTATTTTATATGGATAACGGCTTATGATCACCGCATGTTGTTCACCGGGCTCGGCATTATGATAGTCATGTTACTGCTGCGTATTTTAGCGGAATACAGGAGTATCAGGAAACTTAATACCTTATCGGCTGAAATCAGTTTAACAGAATATGCCGGCAGGTTGAAGCGTTTTTATCAATGGCGAAAAAGAATACACCTGGTACTTACCCCTGTTGTGTATGGGTTATATATGGTTGGTTTTATTTTGTTATTACCCGCTTTTAAAACGGCTTTTTCTGCAGGCTTCTTCTGGTATATCATCATCAGTGGTATAGCGTTTTTTATTGTGTTCGGGGTTTTTATGGCGCGGCAAATAAAAAGGGAGCTGACCATACTGGCGGTATTGAATAAAAACTTTGCGCAAACGGTTCCGCAGTAGTCAGGGTACAGGCACAATAACAATTATAAGTTTTTATTAAGCATAATACGCAGCAAATGCGCTATTTTTATAGCCTTTATAAAGCAAGTTGTTGTTTGCATTATGCGTTTTGAAGCAGTTACCATAAAAGATATTGCCAAAGCCCTGGGTCTTTCTACCTCTACGGTCTCCAGGGCCTTACGTGATAGTTATGAAATTAGCCCCGAAACAAAAAAACTAGTACTGCAATATGCCGAAAGCATTAACTATCATCCCAACCCCATTGCTTTAAGCTTAAAAGAACGCCGCAGCCGCTCTATTGGGGTAATTGTGGCCGAAATTGCGAACAGTTTTTTTTCGCAGACCATCGACGGTATTGAATCGGTGGCCAACAGCAACGGTTATAATGTTATCATATCACAAAGCCGCGAATCCAACGATAAGGAATTGGTAAACCTCAACTACCTTACGTCCCGCTCCATCGACGGGCTGATTGTATCGGTATCGGCCGAAACAAAGGACTTCAGCAGTTTTAAAGAATTATTTGACCGGGGCATGCCCATCGTTTTTTTTGATCGTATTGTGAATGATATTGATACTCATAAAGTAATTGTAGATAATTATAAAGGCGCTTATGATGCGGTAACCCACCTTATCGGTAATGGGTATACCAGTATTGCCGCCGTAAGCGGCAGTGAGCTACTCTCCATCAGCAAAGACCGGCTGGAGGGTTATAAAGCCGCGTTACAGGAAAATGGCCTGGCCGTAAATGATGATATGATCAAATTCTGTCCCAACGGCGGCCGTGTGCTGGAAGAAGTAGGGCAGGCAGTAACCGAATTGCTGGCCTTACCCACAAAACCCGATGCGATACTTTCCTTGTCGGACAAACTGACCACGGGCTGTTTACGTATTTTAAAATCGCAGCAGATCAGTGTACCCGGCCAGATGGGACTGATCGGCTTTTCCAACTCCGATTTAACCGAACTCATAGAACCGCCCTTATCCATTATTAAACAACCGGCCCTGGAAATGGGGGAAATTGCTACCAACCAGTTATTACAGCTGATTGAAAGCAAAAGGCCCGTTACTGAATTTGAGACCACGGTGCTTGAACCACAGCTCGTTATTCGCCAATCCAGCGCCAAAAAGCATATTTAATGCTACAAATTGTATAACAGTTTATCCTTATTTTGAAAGCCTTGTACTGCTTAGAACAATAACTTTGCCATCCGCCTGCTGGTTGGTTACAACAAAAGGGGGCGGAAAAAGGTTATAGATTATCTGAACAACCACGTTTACAGTTATCATGAAAAAACTATTCTCGTTATTATTCATTGCATTGCTCCCGTTTATTAATGTACAGGCGCAGGATGCACCCGCACAAAGCCCGGTACAGTGGAACATTAAATCAGTTAAAAAAACGGATAAAAGCTACGACCTGGTGGTTGACCTCACCATTAAAGATGGCTGGCATGTATATGCGACTGAGCTGGTGGAGGACGGTGTAGCGGCCATTGCCCTGAAATGGGATAACGAAAATATTACCAAAGAAGGCGAAACAAAAGGTGCGCAGGCCGGTAAAAACCTGCAGGATCCTATTTTTAACAAACAGGTAAATGCTTATACCGGTACGGTACAGGTAACACAAACCATCAATATCGCTAATAAAATTCCTGCTGAAATAAAAGTTACTTTAACCGGTTTTGCCGCCAGTGCGCCTGACCAGTTCTTACCCATTGAAGAAACCAAAACGGTAGCACTGGAGGGTGGAGTGGATGTTTCCAAAAATCCTGAAAACATCATCAAACTTGAGACTATTGACCTGAAAAACCCGGTATTGAAGGAGGGTGATGAGTCTTTTGACCATGAAAGTCTGTTCACCATCTTTTTATTAGGTTTTGTTGGTGGGTTAATTGCTTTGTTAACACCCTGCGTATTCCCCATGATACCGGTAACCGTTTCCTTCTTTACCAACCGCTCCAAAACCAGGGGCCAGGCTATCCGCAATGGGGTTTTATACGGCCTGTTCATCTTATTAATTTATGCACTGGCCAGCGGGCCCTTCCATTTGCTGGATAATGTGCAACCCGAAATATTCAACAATATTGCGACCAATGCCTGGATGAATATCTTCTTCTTTGTGGTGTTCATCATCTTCGCTATTTCTTTCTTTGGGTACTTTGAGCTTACCCTGCCGGCCAGTATTGCCGGTAAGGCCGACTCAAAAAGCAGTACCGGCAGTATCAGTGGTATCTTCTTTATGGCATTAACCCTGGTAATTGTTTCCTTCTCCTGTACCGGGGTGATTTTAGGTTCATTATTAGCAGGTAAAGCTTCAGCCGGCCCCTGGGCACTTACCGCAGGTATGAGCGGCTTTGGTGTGGCGCTGGGCCTGCCTTTTGCCCTGTTTGCCATGTTCCCCAACTGGTTAAAATCATTACCCAAAAGCGGTGGCTGGCTGGATACGGTTAAAAAAGTACTGGCTTTTGTGGAGGTAGCGCTGGCCTTTAAATTTTTATCCAATGCCGACCTGGTAGAGCACTGGGGTATTTTAAAACGTGAAGTGTTTATCGGTATATGGATACTGACGGCATTAGGCCTGGGCGCTTATTTATTTGGCTGGTTAAAACTGCCGCACGATCATTCCGGTGCTAAAATATCGCCGGTACGTAAGGTATTGGGTGTACTGGCCTTTGCCTTTGCCATTTACCTGGTGCCCGGTGTTACACAAAGTAAATATGCCAACTTAAAATTACTGAGTGGCTTTCCGCCACCATTAAGTTATAGTGTGTATGGCAAAAACAATGTGCATGGTAAGGGTATTGAGCCTAAAATATTAAACAGTTATCATAAAGCACTGCAGTTATCAAAAGAACAGAACAAACCCATCCTCATTGACTTTACCGGCTGGGCCTGTGTTAACTGCCGTAAAATGGAAGAACAGGTATGGCCTGACCCGGCTGTTTCCGAGATCATTAACGACAAGTATATTCTTGTATCTCTGTATGTGGACGACAGGAAAAAGCTACCGGAAGACCAGCGGTTTATTTATAAATATGCGGATGGCCGTGAAAAGGAAATTAATACCGTAGGTGATAAATGGTCCACCTTCCAGGCCGAAAACTTTAACCAGGTAACCCAGCCTTTATATGTGGCACTGGATGGTGAAGGTAAATTACTTACCTACCCGGTTGGTTATACACCGGATATTAATGAATATAAAGAATGGCTGGAAGCGGGTATAAAAGCTTATAATAAAACAAAAAGCGAAACAGCCGCTAAATAACAGCCTGAACAATTTTATAAAAAAAAGACCTCTTTGTTACAAAGAGGTCTTTTTTTATTGGGTTACTATTGTAATGCAGCTTTCATGGCTGCCGGGTAAATAAATTTTTTATTGGGTATATCCTTCTTGATTAAAAACACTTCCTTGCCGTTATACCAGAACAGGTTATTACTAACCGGCTTGGTTTCGGGACTTTGATTCATATAATCGGTGAGCCCCATAAAATTTAAGATAAAACCGTCCGCCTTGGCAGGGTCATCAAGCGGCATGGCCACCAGTACAGTATGGTTGGGTACGGAAAAAACGGTACCGTGTTTACCAACAGGCAGGCCCGCTTTTTTCAGGTCAAATATGGCCGAGGTAATGAACAGGTCCATATCATCGGCCAGTAAATAAAACACTTCCCCTGTTTTGGCTGTTTCCGCCTTTTCAAATTTTTGGTTCAATGCCTTTATGGTATTGGTTTTGGCCAGTTGGTAAATATCCTCCTCCGATTTTTTCCAGGTAGCCAGGTGTTTTTTCTCCAGGCTGCCAATGCCAATGGGCAGATCCAGCACCACCACTTCCAGGAGTCCTTCATGGGTGAATTTTGTAATAGCATGATCGCTGTATATGGACAGCAGGTCTTCTGAAAATACCCTGATCTTTAAATAAGGTTGTATGAAATTGAAATCATCCATTTTGGCTTCAATTTCCCTGCGCTGTACTTTCAGCTCTTTGTGTTTTTCAAAAAAGCGGTTAATAAACTGTTTCATCGTTGCCTCATCTTTACCCATGCATTCCTGGTACAGCGAGGTAAGTCCTATATGGGTATCCTTATCAAAATAGGCACTTTCGGATAGTGTTTTAAAATACCCTTCTTCATAATGCGGCTCTATTTTACCCACATCAAGGGTTTTGATTTTAGCCGTAAACAAGTCAAGAAACTGTTTAACCTCCGCATCATTACCCTGGGCCATAACTACGGAACTTATCAATACCAATAAAAAAGCAAATAATTTTTTCATGATGTACTGGTTGGGTATAAGAGGCATTAAAGATAATATGCTGGCCGGTTAATAGTATACCGGTAAAAGGGTATACAGCTGAAGGGCTGCCGGATGGAAGCAAAAATACCGCTGAAGCACTGTGCAGGGCCTGTGGCGGAATTGACGCGTACAGCCGGGACTGTAGCCGGTAAGCATTACTGCAGCTGCCAGCCCCGGTTAAAAACAGCACAGCAACTGATAATGCCTATTATTTAATATTTTAGCAGCCCATGATAACAAGTTTTAAAACCTATTTACAGGAGAAAGCCGGCATTAGCGAAGAGGATTTTAGTAAAGTGGAGCCGGCTTTGTTAACCAAACAAATTGCCAAAGGCACCGTGCTGTTAAGGCAGGATGAAGTGTGCAGTGAAGTATATTTTGTAAGCTCCGGCCTGTTACGTTCCTACACCGTGGATAACGCAGGTAAGGAACATGTGATACAGTTTGCACCGGAAAACTGGTGGCTGAGCGACCGCAATAGTTTTTTATTTAACGAGCCCTCGCTTTTTTTTATTGATGCTATTGAAGAAACGGAAATAGTAGTACTTACCCATAGTTTTTTTGATATAGCTGCGGGCATTACGGGGTTTAACGAGTTTAACACCCGTGCCCTGCACAACCAGGTAAGGCAGCACCAGCAGCGCATTAGTTTATTAATAGGTGCTACCGCCGAAGAACGGTATATAGATTTTATTGAACGATACCCCAACCTGTTATTGCGGGTGCCGCAATGGATGATAGCCTCCTACCTGGGTATTACCCCCGAATCACTAAGCCGGGTGCGTAAGGAGCTGGCCCGCCGTAATTTTAAACCTAACAAGTAAAGCAGCTGTTGTATATACCATGAATACCCTGAAGAAGATAGTGATACTGGGGCCCGAAAGCACGGGCAAAAGCACTTTATGTACACAGCTGGCCGAACATTACGGTACACAGTGGTGCCCCGAATATGCCCGCGAATACCTGCTGGCCAACGGAACCGATTATAGTTTTGATAACCTGCTGACCATTGCCAAAGGACAACTGGCCCTGGAAGAGAAATATACACAACAGGCTTTGGATGATATGAAAACAAAGCCGGAACAACCCTATCCCCTGTTCATTGATACGGATATGTATGTAATGAAAGTGTGGTGCGAGTTTGTATTTGAAAAATGCCACCGTTTTATTTTAGATGAAATTGTAAAACGTCAGTACGATCTTTACCTGTTATGCAATATCGACCTGCCCTGGGTAAAGGATGAGCTGCGGGAATACCCCGACCTGGAAAGCCGGGAAAAACTCTACAATATTTACAAGGATATTATGGTGAACCAGCAAACGCCCTGGGTAATCATCAGTGGCGATTATGATGAACGTTTGCAGACCGCTATACAGGCTGTGGATGCTATACTATAAAAAAGTTATTTCTTCTTTTTAATGACCGGCTCCGGTTTAACGGGATTGCCTATCAGTTCCTGCAGGTCGGGATCGGGGCTCAGGTTATTCATCTGTCTTAAAATAGCCCTGCTTCTGCCGCTTACATAACCGGATGGTTTGGCAGCATTCAATACTTTAGGGTTAGGCAGGCAGGCTGCAATTAATGCCGCTTCGCTACGGGTTAGCTGGCTGGCTTTTTTATTGAAGAATTTATTGGCCGCTTTTTCTACCCCGAATACACCCTTGCCCATCTCGGCCACATTCAGGTACACATCCAGTATTCTTTCCTTACCCCATATCAGTTCGATCATAAAGGTAAAATAAGCTTCCAGTCCTTTGCGGAAATAACCGCCGCCCTGCCACAAAAAAACATTCTTGGCCACCTGCTGGCTGATGGTGCTGCCGCCCCTTCTTTTCTTGGTTTGTTTTTCGTTGAACTCCATGGCCTTCTTCATGCTCTTCCAGTCAAACCCGCCGTGGTCAATAAACAGCTGATCCTCGGAAGCTATAACGGCCAGCTTGGCATTGGGCGAAATATCCTTGCCGGAAACATAATCGCGTTCCATACCATAGCCACTTACCCAGCTTACCAATTGGGTAATGGTAATAGGCGGGTTTACCCATTTAAGTATAACGATATACAGTAAATGCGATACCAGCAAAAACAGGAATACCCGTTTTGTCCATTTCCAGATGGTATGTTTACGACCAGTTTTTTTCATCCGGTTGCAATATTATATATTTTATGGTAAGTAAACGAAGTACTTAAATAATATACCCGAACGGGACATATATTGATTTTATTGCAGGTTACTGTCGCTTTTATAAACTGGCAATTACCAAAATCAAATTGCCTACAATTATTTATCTTGCAATTAATTAAACCTGAACATGGCTGCTGCATTACAACATATTTTATTCCTGGACATTGAAACGGTTCCGCAGCAGCCCGATTATACCTTATTGCCGGACGACTGGCAAACACTCTGGAACAAAAAAGCAGAAGTTTTATTACGCAATACACCCGATGATAGCCCGGCGGATATTTATGCCCGGGCGGGCATTTATGCCGAGTTTGGTAAAATAGTTTGTATCAGCTGCGGGGTGATTAGTGGTAATGGCGATGCAAAACAGCTCACCATCAAATCATTTTCCGGCGATGATGAAAAAACATTGCTGGCGGCTTTTGCGCAGATGCTGCAAAAGTGGACGAATGGCGAGCCCCGCTTTTTATGTGCGCACAATGGGAAGGAATTTGATTTTCCCTATCTCAGCCGCCGCATGATCATCAATCATATTCCCCTGCCGCAACTATTGAACACGTCGGGCAAAAAGCCCTGGGAAGTAGGCCATATTGATACCATGGAGCTATGGAAATTCGGCGACTTTAAAAGTTATACTTCCTTAAACCTGCTGGCAGTTAGCCTGGGCATACCCACTCCCAAAGACGATATTGACGGCAGCCAGGTATGGGAAGTGTACTGGAAGGATAAAAACCTGCCCCGCATTGTTACCTATTGCCAGAAAGATGTGGTAACGGTGGCGCAGATATACTTAAGGCTGAACGGGCATAGTTTGTTAAAGGAAAATGCAGTGGAGGTGAAAACGTAATTTGCTAATTTGGTAATTTGCTGATGTGCTAATATGTAGTGTATTAAAGGCTTTAAGCGTTAAGCTTTCGGCTTTGAGCATATAAAAATAACAGCTTTAAGCATTATGCTTTTAGCTTTCAGCTGGAAGAAACAATGTGCTGATGTGATAATATGCTAACGTGCGGATTCATTCAGGAAAAAAGAATAACAGCTTTAAGCATTAAGCTTTCGGCTTTCAGCTGGAAAAAACAATGTGCTGATGTGATAATATGCTAATGTGCGGATTCATTCAGGAAAAAAGAATAACAGCTTTAAGCATTATGCTTTTAGCTTTCAGCTTATGAATATAGAAACAATAAGGGAATATTGCCTGGCAAAGGAAGATGTGGAAGAAACCCTGCCCTTTGGCCCGGATACACTGGTGTACAAGGTAAAGGGCAAAGTGTTTTTATTAATGGGCATGGATAACCCCGATCTGCGTTTTAATGTAAAATGTGATCCGGATAAGGCACTGGAATTAAGGGAGCAGTACCCGGCCGTGCAACCGGGTTACCATATGAACAAAAAACACTGGAACACGGTATTTGTGGACGGCTCGGTAAAAAGCGATCTGTTGCGTGAATGGATAGATGATTCCTATAATTTAGTAGCTAAGAAAAAGAAATAAAATTTTTGAAAACAGCAATTGTAATAGGCAGTGGATTTGCGGGCATGTCGGCAGCAGCTTTTCTGGCAAAAGCAGGATGGCAGGTAACCGTGCTGGAAAAAAACAGTGGTCCCGGCGGCCGTGGCCGCGATATGGTCACCAACGGCTTTAGCTTTGATATGGGCCCAAGCTGGTACTGGATGCCCGATGTGTTTGAGCAGTTTTTTGGCAAATTCGGCAAAAAAGTAAGCGACTATTACAACCTGGTCCGGCTCGACCCCTCATACCGGGTGTACTGGCCGGATGAGGCGCATGATATACCCGCCGGTTACGATGAACTGAAAGCCTTATTTGAAAAAATAGAACCCGGCAGCGGCGCACAATTGGATAAGTTTATGCAGGAGGCCGAATACAAGTACAAAGTAGGCATGCATAAACTGGTACATAAACCCGGCCAGTCATGGGGCGAGTTTGTGGATATGGACCTGGCCAAAGGCCTGTTTAGGCTGGATGTGTTTACCAACATGAAAAAACATGTGGCCAAACACTTTAAAAACCCCAAACTGCAGCAATTAATGGAGTTTCCCGTGCTGTTTTTAGGGGCCCTGCCGCAAAATACACCGGCCTTATACAGTTTAATGAACTTTGCTGATATTAAACTGGGTACCTGGTACCCCATGGGCGGCATGTATAAAATAGCCGAGGCCATGCATTTACTGGCGGTAGAGCAGGGGGTAAACTTTAAATTTAATCACAATGTAACGGCCATACAGGTGGACGGTAAACTGGCCAAACAGGTAACCGTTACCGACCCGGCGGGTAGGCAGCAGCAATTTACCGCAGATGTGGTGGTGGGCGCCGGCGATTATAACCATATTGAAACTAAACTACTGCCGCAGCACCTGCGCCAGTACAGCGATGCTTACTGGGATAAAAGGGTAATGGCTCCCAGCTGCCTGCTGTTTTATATTGGCCTCAATAAAAAACTAACTGGCATTACCCACCATGCCCTGTTCTTTGATACCGATTTTGGGGTACACGGCGAAGAGATTTATACCAGCAAACAGTGGCCTCAAAACCCGCTGTTCTATGTTTGCGCACCTTCGGTAACCGATCAATCGGTAGCACCGCAGGGCCATGAGAATATGTTTTTCCTGATCCCTGTGGCTACGGGACTAACCGGCGATACGGAGGAACTCCGGGATAAATACCTGGACATGATCCTTACCCGTTATGAGCAAAAAACCGGGCAGCAGGTAAAAAATGCCATTGTATACAAAAAATCCTACTCCGTAAGCAACTTTGTGCAGGACTATAACTCCTTTAAAGGTAATGCCTACGGTTTGGCCAATACTTTGTTACAAACGGCAATTTTAAAGCCTTCATGTAGGAGTAATAAAATAAAAAACCTATTTTACACTGGACAATTAACCGTTCCGGGTCCGGGTGTGCCACCCAGCCTGATCAGCGGGGAGGTTGTGGTAAAAGAAATTTTAAAAAACAATGTATAACCATCCTGTAACAGCAACAGGTGAAAATGTATATTAACTAATTAACCACCAAAACTAAAATAGCAAAAGGACCATGATAGCCCTTTTTCATGAATTAAGTGAGCAGTGCAGTAAGTTAACAACTGAGCGGTACAGTACATCCTTCAGTAGTGCCATCAAGTTGTTGCACCCCGATTTGCGTACACCTGTATTTAATATATACGGCTTTGTACGTTTTGCTGATGAAATTGTGGATACCTTTCATGATCACGATAAGCATACCCTGTTAAGCGAATTTAAAACAGATACTTACCGGGCTATTGAACGTGGCATAAGCCTTAATCCCATCCTCAACAGTTTTCAAAAAACAGTGAACGAATACAATATCGATCACGAGCTGATAGAGGCCTTTTTCCATAGTATGGAAATGGACCTGAGTAAGAATATTTATAACTGTGATAAATACAAGGAATACATTTATGGCAGTGCCGAAGTGGTAGGCCTCATGTGTTTATTTGTTTTTTGTGAAGGTGATAAGGAAATGTACACACAACTAAAACCTGCCGCACAGGCTTTAGGCTCTGCCTTCCAGAAAGTAAACTTCTTACGCGATGTAAAAGCCGACTACGAAGACCTGAACCGTGTGTACTTCCCCGATGTGGACTTTACCAACTTTACATCGGCCATGAAAAACGATATTGAAGAGGATATTGCCAAGGACTTCAGCGATGCCCACAAAGGCATTTTACAATTACCCGGCAAAGCCAAATTTGGTGTGTACGTAGCATACAAATATTATTTATCCTTATTCCGGAAAATAAAACGCACTACACCGGCCAATATACTGGAGCAGCGTATACGCATACCCAATTACGGCAAGGCCTATATAGTGGCCAAAGCAGGGGTTCGCAGCCAGTTAAACATACTTTAAACACTTTATCATAACTGTAAAACCTAAATAACTTTTAGGTTTTATTTTTTTACCGGCTGTAGTGCTACTGGCATCGTCCCTTGTGTCACTCACTTGTACACCAGTAACTTTACTCGCCAATACACCTGTCTAACAAGGGATACACCTGGTAATACTAAATAACAATTTTAAGAATATGGTAAGCAATAAGCCAAACAAATAGCTATATTCAACTTGAAAATAAAAAACACTCATCTGCTGCAATGACAAATGTGATCTTGGTGAACGAACAGGATATCGCCATTGGCGAAATGGAAAAAATAGAGGTACACGAGAAGGCTTTATTACACAGGGCATTCAGCATCTTTGTGTTTAACAGCAAGGGCGATATGTTATTACATCAGCGTGCTGCCGGTAAATACCATAGCCCCGGTTTGTGGACCAATACCTGCTGCAGTCACCCCCAGCCGGGTGAAGAAATAGAGGCATCGGCTTTAAAACGCTTACAGGAGGAGATGGGCTTTACCACACCCCTCCGCAGGGCCTTTACCTTTATTTACAAAGCAGCATTTGATAATGGCTTAACTGAACATGAGCTGGACCATGTTTTTATTGGCCGCTACGATGGGCCGGTGGCGCCCAACCCCGAGGAAGTGGACGATTACAAATACGAAAGCCTGGCGGCTATTAACGAGCAGGTAGCACAACAGCCGCAACAGTTCACCGAATGGTTTAAAATTGCCTTACCTAAACTGGAGACCTGGATGTCGCTCCAGGAAAAATAAACACATGCAGTTACTTTCCCGATTTAATAAATTTCAGTGGGCAACAGCTATTGCCGTCTTTTTTCATGTAATAGGCATGTTTGGCCTCTTGTTTTACCAAGGCGATTTCTTTGTCAATGCCACGTCCACCAACCTTTTGCTGGTACTGGCCTTATTACTGTGGACACAGGATAAAAAGAACACCGCTTTCTGGAGTTATTTCTTTATCTGTTTCATTACCGGCATGGCCGTGGAAATTGTGGGCGTGCAAACCAGCGCCCTGTTTGGACATTATGGCTATGGTGATGTACTGGGGTATAAAATAGGGGGTGTACCGTTAATGCTTGGCGTAAACTGGTTTATTGTTACCTATTGCAGCGGCATGGCCGTTCATGGGTTAATGCAAAAATACCAGCCACAATTAACCGGCATAACAAAAGCATTCATCTTTATCGTGGTAGCAGCGGCCACCGCCGTTTTTTACGACTGGCTCATGGAACCCGTGGCCATTAAACTGGGTTACTGGCAGTGGGGTGGCGACGGCTCGGTGCCGGTGTACAACTATATTACCTGGTTCATTGTCAGTTTATTGTTATTAACCATATTTCATTATGCCCGTTTCAGTAAACAAAACAAATTCGCTGTAAATTTGCTTATCGTACACTTGCTGTTCTTCGGCATTTTGCGCAACTTTTTATAATACAACAATAATATGGCCTTTTGGGTGTACATAGTTATAGCATTGGTTACCTTCTTTATCATGGAAGGACTTACCTGGTGTTTGCACCGGTATGTGATGCATGGGTTTATGTGGAACCTGCACAAGGACCATCACCAAAAAAGCCCGGGCTTTTTTGAAAAAAACGACTGGTTCTTCCTCATATTCGCTATTCCCAGCTGGTTATTAATTATGTTGGGGGTTATTTATAAGGGTTATTGGTCCATTGCCATTGGCGCCGGTCTAACTTTATACGGCATAGCCTACTTTTTAGTGCACGATGTAATTATACACCAGCGCTTTAAATGGTTTACCCGCAGTAACAACTCTTATGTAAAAGCCTTGCGCTGGGCACATAAAATGCACCACAAACATTTGGATAAACACGATGGTGAAAGTTTTGGTTTTTTATTTGTAAACAAAAAATACTGGGCAAAAATAAAAGCAGATAAGAAACGCCAGCAGGAAGCAACTGCTGTTAAACCTGCCGATCAGTAACCAACCGGATTGTAAAGCCCCGTTTTTAAACCATCATGGATCCACAGTACACTTACTTTTTAATTTTAGGCGCATCCTTCTTAGGCCCCCTGGCCCTCAGCTTCGATAAAAAAGTAGCTTACTATACCAAATGGAAATACCTGTTCCCTGCTATCATCATCCCTGCCTTATTATATATGGCCTGGGATATGTATTTTACCAAACAGGGCGTATGGTGGTTTAACGAAAAATATATTTCAGGCATACATATCGGCAACCTGCCGCTGGAGGAAGTGCTGTTCTTTTTTATAGTGCCTTACTGCTGTGTGTTTATTTATGAATGTATACGCTGTTACTTTCCAAAACTGGAAAATAAAAAATGGGCGCATACTGTTTTAAAAATAACCGCTGTAGCCTGTTTATTTACAGGTATAATTTTTTACGATAGGTACTACACTTCCTGGACCTTCTTTTTCACTGCTTTTTTTATTGCGGCTATTTACTTTTTCCGCTCCTTCTTTGCCAGGTTTGATGCGGTTTCTTTTTTAATATCCTTTTTAATCACGCTGATACCCTTTTTAGTGGTAAACGGTTTTTTAACGGCTATTCCTGTAGTATTGTACAACGATGCCGAGAACATGGGCATACGTATTACCACCATCCCGTTTGAAGATACGTTTTATGGTATGTTGCTGATGCTGATGAATGTATGTATTTACGAAAAACTAATGAAGCGAAAATAAACTGCAGGAACAGTTACACTAAGCAATTTATACAACAGAATTATTACCGCCGGTACGGCTTGTCTCCTTTAGTGAACATTGTTTTTTATATATTTGTCGTCTTAAAACGAATGACCCATGCAGCTTACAGCAAAATTGATACAGTTACTGCCTTTACAAACAGGAGCAGGTAAAAACGGACAGTGGAGAAAACAGGATATTATCGTGGAAACCGAAGGCCAGTACCCTAAAAAAGTATGCATCTCTATCTGGGGCGATAAAATAAATGAAGCCATCTTAAAACCCGGCAACCAGTTGACCATTGATTTTGATGTGGAAAGCCGCGAGTACAATGGCCGCTGGTACACCGATGTAAAAGCCTGGCGTGTAGATGCCGCCTCTGGTGGTGGCAACAATGCAGCACCGGTAGATAAAATGCCTGCCGATGATGTATACAACCAGACATTTACCAGCGATGACGACAAAGAAGATCTTCCTTTCTAAGATAGAAATAAATAAGATTAGCCACCTGCCCTAACAGGTGGCTTTTTTATGCCCTGAAAAATTTAACTTGTAACCTGATAAAGGCATTACACATGATCAGCATTTGGGAAAAGGATATATTGTACGCACCGGTAGATATTTTGATCGCGGGCAGCGGCCTCATGGGCTTATGGACGGCCTATGAAATAAAAAAACGCCGGCCCGGCTTATCGGTGCAGATCATTGACAGGGGTAATATCCCCACCGGTGCTTCTACCCGCAACGCGGGCTTTGCCTGCTTCGGCAGTGCCACCGAGTTGATCAGCGATAAAGCCAATACCGGTAACGACCTGATGCTGGAAGTGGTGAACAACCGGTACAAAGGCATTCAGAAAACCCGTGCCGTTTTGGGCGATGCAGCCATTGGTTTTGAGCCCTGTGGTGGTTATGAGGCAATACAGGCTAACTATAAAGAATATGCTTTTTTACAGGAACATATTGATACGTTAAATAAGGACCTCCAGTCTATCACCGGCCTGCCACAAACCTTTACTATTGATAATGGCGCTTTACAAACACAGGGCTTAACCGGCTTTGATGCGCTGGTCTATTCATCCCTGGAAGGAGCTTTGCACAGCGGTAAACTGGTGAACAGCTTAACGGCCCTGGTGCAACAGATGGGTGTAACCATTCGTATGCACACGGAGTTATTGCATTGGGAACAATTGGCTACACAAATAAATGTACAAACACCCGGAGCCATTATTCCCTGTCAGCAATTGATTATTGCAACCAACGGCTTTACACAAAACCTGTTGCCTGAACTGCATATAAAACCTGGCCGCGGCCAGGTGGTGGTCACCAAACCCATACCCGGACTGCGTTTACACGGCACTTTTCATTTCGACGAAGGCTTTTATTACTGGCGGCACCTCGGCAACCGGGTATTACTGGGCGGCGGACGTAATATGGCTTTTGAAGAAGAAGAAACCTGTGAACTGCAAACCACCGGTACCATACAAAATGTGCTGCACCGGTTTTTACAGCAGCATATTCTGCAGCCCTATGGCATCGGTAATACGGAAGATGTTATAGATTATAGCTGGGCGGGCATCATGGCTTTTACCGAAAATAAATTGCCGCAGGTAACTACAGTGGCGCCTAATATACATGCCGTTATTGCCTGCAACGGTATGGGAGTGGCGTTATCCTCCGTTATTGCCGAACAGGTGGCCGATACGGTTTTCCGTTAATCTATGGTTTTTATTACCGGTATTTTTATTGCGGCTGCGTACAACAGTTTGCCGCCGGCATCGTTATACAACAAACGTTTAAGCTTACAATAATGGATATTATCGCTATCATAACAGGGTTGCTGATTGGCCTGGTGGCCGGTTATTTTATCTGCAGCCTGTTATACAAAAACAAAACTATTGCCAAACAGGAATATGATAACCTGCAAAGAAACCTGAACGAAGTGACCACCCACATGAAAATTGCACAGGACCGGCTGGCGCAACAGGAGCAGGCTTTTGTACAACTGAATCACAAATACGAAACAAGAGAAACAGAGCTGGTAAAGCTGCAGTCCCGTGAAGCCTCCCTGTTAACCTCGTTGGAAAACCAGGAACAACAACAGGCACAGCTGAATGTATTGTTGCAGGAACAGAAACAACTGTTGCAGGATCAGTTAGCCGAATTGCAGGGAGTAAAAGAAAGATGGGCCGAAGAAAAAGCCAATCATATGGCTTTCAGCAGTGAGCTTACGGCCAGGAACAATGCGTTAAAGGAAACCAATACGGCATTAACCCATCAACACCAGCAACAGGAAACAAAGCTCACCACGCTTACGGAGCAGTACAACAAACTGTTTGCAGACAACAGCACCCTGGTGGCCAATAACCAGGCGCTTACCGAAAAGCTGCAGCTGCAAAAACAGGAGATACTGGATATGCAGCGCAATGCACAATTACAATTTGAAAAAATTGCCAACCAGATATTGGAGGAAAAAACCGGCCGGTTTACCGAAGCCAATAAAACCAATATAGAAGCCCTGTTAAAACCCCTGGGCGAGAATATAGAAACCTTTAAAAAGAAGGTGGAGGAAACCTATGATAAAGAATCAAAACAACGTTTTTCACTGGAAGAAAAAGTAAAGGAGCTGGTAGAGCAAACCAATAAAGTGAGCAGCGAGGCCAATAACCTGGCCAATGCCTTAAAAGGACAAACCAAAAAGCAGGGCAACTGGGGCGAGATGATATTGGAGAGTATCCTGCAGCAATCGGGACTGGTAAAGAACAGGGAGTATTTTTTACAACAGACCATTAAAGATGAAAATGGTAATAACCTGCGCCCGGATGTATTGGTGAACCTGCCCGATAAAAGGGTCATCATCATCGACTCCAAAGTATCGCTGGTGGCTTATGACCGTTTTTTTGCAGCCGACAATCCCGAACAGCAGGCCGGCTTTTTAAAGGAGCATATCAATGCCGTGTATAACCATATCAACGACCTGCACAACAAACAATACGATAACCTGGAAGCATCGCTGGATTTTACCATGATGTTCATTCCCATTGAACCGGCCTACCTGGCTGCTATTCAGGCCGATCCTGACCTGTGGGCCCATGCTTATGCCAAGCGGATCTTGCTCATCAGTCCTACCAACCTTATTGCCTGTTTGAAACTCATGGCCGATCTGTGGAAGCGGGAACAGCAAAGCAAAAATGCCATGGCTATTGTGGAAAGAGGGGAGCGGCTCTATGAAAAATTTGTAGGCTTTGTGAATACACTTGAAGATGTAGGTAAACATATCAATAATACCCAGCAGGCCTATAACAAAGCCATTAACCAGTTAAACAGTGGTAATGGTCACCTCATAGGGCATGCTTTAAAACTAAAAAGCCTGGGCCTTAAATCAAGCAAAGAAATCCCGGCAGCCATGTTACCGTTAGATGAAGAAGAACCTGCTGATACCTCCCCGGCTGAGTAGGCTTACGTCACCTCGACGCAGGAGAGGTTCCCTGCAATGGGAGAATATTTTACCACGGAGTAACACAAAGTTTTTCCACAGTGTAACACAGAGGGGCTTGTACCCTGCAATGGGAGCGTAGTTGCACAGGGGTAAAGCGTATCACAAAGAATCTCGTCACCTCGACGAAGGAGAGGTCTCCTGAGAAGAAGAGGATTATATCAAATAAAAAACATTAACCGATGCCATCGGCATCACAGATTTATAACCACATCCATAACAATGATACTTCGACCCCAGCGGGGTCGCATATTTTCTGGTATTACTAAAGAGCAAGGGTGTCCCCCTCGCCGCAGGCGAGGTCTACCCAGTCCCCAATAAAACCAAACCCTACTGCAACTGCAACAACACAACCGCCTTCGCCGGCAGTGTAACCGTTAACACCCCGTTCTTCAATACCCCTTTACTAAAATCTGCCAGCTGCACCGTATTAGGCTTATCAAAAGTATTATGATCGGTAATATTGGGTGCTGTTAATATTTTACCATTCAGTTTTTTACCTTTTAATTTCGATACATCAATCGTAACCGTCTTTGTTTCTGCCACATCAATATTGGCCAGGGTAAAGCTGGTTACCCCATTCTTTTGTGAGGCCGAAGCGCTGATGGTATTCACAGGTTTATTACGTATGGTTACCAGGTCGGGTGTTATGTTAAGCGGCAGGTAAGTAGCATCCTGGTGTACACGGTACAGGTCAAACACATGGTAAGTGGGGGTTAATACCATCTTATCATTATTGGTCAGTATCATGGATTGCAGCACATTCACCACCTGGGCTATATTGGCCATCTGTATGCGGTCGGTATACTTATTAAAAATATTCAGGGTAAGGGCGGCTACCATGGCATCCCGCATGGTGTTCTGCTGAAACAGGTGACCGGGATTGGTGCCTGGCTCGGTATTAAACCAGGTGCCCCATTCATCCACCATCAGGCCTATTCTCTTTTGCTGGTCGTACTTATCCATAATGGCCATATGTTTCAGTAATACCTCTTCTATTTCCAGGGCTTTGCCGATGATCCAGTAATACTCCTCGTTATTAAACTGGGTGGCGGAACCCTTTTTATTCCAGTCGCGGATCGTATAATAATGCAGGGACAGGCCATGCATCCGGTTGCCGATATTCTTCATCAGCACTTCGGTCCAGTTATAATCATAATCGCTGGCGCCGCTGGCTATTTTAAATAACTTGTTGCCGTTATAATTGCGGCAGTAGGTGGCATAACGGCGGTACTGGTCAGCATAAAACTCGGGTCGCATCTCGCCACCGCAGCCCCAGCTTTCATTGCCTACACCAAAATACTTTACTTTCCAGGGTTTATCGCGACCGTTCTGCCGGCGCAGGTTGGCCATAGGGCTTTCGCCGTCCGATGTCATATACTCCACCCATTTAGCCATCTCTTCTACGGTACCGCTGCCTACATTGCCGCTGATATAGGGCTCGGTGCCCAACAGCTCGCAAAGATTTAAAAACTCGTGGGTACCAAAACTGTTATCTTCAATGGTGCCGCCCCAGTTGGTGTTCACCATCTTGGGTCTTTTTTCTTTGGGGCCAATGCCATCCATCCAGTGGTACTCATCGGCAAAGCAGCCGCCGGGCCAGCGCAGGTTAGGTATTTGTAATTTCTTCAGCGCTTCCACTACATCGGTACGGTAACCTTTGTTATTGGGAATGGGGGAATTTTCTCCCACCCAGATGCCGCCGTAAATACAGGTGCCCAGGTGTTCGGCAAAATGCCCGTAAATATGTTTACTGATGGTACGTTGGGCGCTATCCGGGTACACCTGTATATGGATACTCTTCTGTGCGCTGGTAAAATGAGCAATACCCAGGCAGCAAACAATCAACAAGGTTTTGAGGGCAGCAGAGCGATAAAACATCATAGCAATATAGTTAGAGGTAATAAACGGCTAACAATATAAGCCGTATATGTTAAAAATATTAATAGGATATTATCTCTTATTGCTACTATTTAAACTGGCTATAAAAATAGGGCTACCTTTAGCCCCAATTTTATCCAGATAACCCTCACGATATGCCGGCAATTTTTAAAGCGCACCTGCAAAAATTTATTACCCTTACCAATGCTGAGTTTCAAGCCATACTGCCTTACTTTGAAACCATCACGGTAAAGAAAAAAGAAAACCTGCTTACCGAAGGACAAATATGCCGCACCAACTTTTTTGTATTGCAGGGCTGCCTGCGTAAATTCTTCATCAATGAAAAAGGGGTGGAGCAAACCACCGAATTTGCACCCGAAACCTGGTGGATGACCGATAATATGGCTTACGAATTTCAACGGCCAACGGAGTTTTTTATCCAGGCCATCGAAAAATCGGAAGTGCTCACTATACACCATACAGCGCAGCAGGAACTGTTGAAACAGTTCCCCGTAATGGAACGTTATTTCCGTTTTATTTACCAGCGGGCCTATGCGGCGGCGCAAATGCGTATCAAATACCTGTACGGTATGTCCAAAGAAGCGTTTTACCACAACTTTAATGATAAACAACCGGCGTTTGTACAACGCATTCCCCAATACCTGCTGGCCTCCTTCCTGGGTATTACCCCCGAATACCTGAGTGAAATACGAAGTAAAAAGCGTTCTTAAACCAGTTTAAGATTTTTATATAGTACTTAACGGAGTTTTGTGTTATTAAAGCAAGTATAAAAATTACAATATGGAAACAAGATTAAACATCCAGGAATTAGAACCACAGGCTTATAAAGCCATGTATGCATTGGAAGCATTTTTAGCCGGCAGCCAGTTAAGCAAAACGCATAAGGAATTATTAAAAATAAGGGCTTCGCAGATCAACGGTTGTGCTTTTTGTATTGATATGCACACTAAAGATGCGCTGAAGCAGGGCGAGACCACCCAGCGTATTTTTTTACTCAATGCCTGGCGCGAAACCGACCTGTTTACCGAAGAGGAAAAAGTGGTACTGGCCATTGCCGAAGAAATAACCCTCATCCACCAGCATGGTTTATCTGACGAAACCTATGCCAAAGCGCAACAATTTTTTAATGCAAACTATATTGCACAACTCATCATGGCGGTAGCCACCATTAATGCCTGGAACCGTATTGCTATCAGCTCACGTACGGCGGTACCCCTGTAAAATGTTGAACTACGGAGTATCACAAGGTTTTTTATTTGAAACGACCCGTCACCCCGACGCAGGAGGGGGCTCCCGGATAAACAGGAAAACTTTGTTTAAAAGGAGTGAGTGGTGCCACAAAGTATCATAGAGTTTTTTCACCAAGTAACACGGAGTTTATCACTTGAAACAACCCATCACCTCAACGCAGCAGGAGTCTCCCGGATAAACAAAAAGCCATGTTTAAAAAGAGGTAGTGTTGTATCACAGTGTAACACAGAGGCTTTTCACAAAGTAACACGGAGTTCATCATTTGAAAGGGTTCGTCACCCCGACGCAGGAGGGGTCTTCCGGATAAACATAAAACTAATGTCTAAAAAGGAGCAGGCTGGTACCACAGAGTATTACCAAGGTTTTTCACAGCGTAACACGGAGTATTGATCTATGTCAAACAAACCCGCCCGTCTCCCTCGCCGCAGGCGAGGTGTACCTAGTCCCATACAACCAGCAATTAAAAAATAAAAAAGCCGCTACACAACCGTGCAGCGGCTTTGGTGTTCATCAGGTGGTTATGCAACTTTCGGCCCTATCAGTAATAACTCATTCACCAGTATTTCCGATATATACTTCTTCGTGCCATCCTTATCTGTGTAACTGCGGTTAAGCAACTTGCCTTCAATGGCTACTTCCTTGCCTTTGTCCAAATACTTCTCTACACGGTCGGCAATTTTGCCCCAGGCCACCAGGCGGTGCCACTGGGTTTCGGTTACTTTCTCACCCTGAGCATTGCGGTAAATTTCGTTGGTGGCCATGCTGAAAGTGGCTACTTTTTTACCGCCGTCGGTATTTTTCACTTCGGGCTTGCCGCCTAAATGTCCGATCAGCTGAACTTTGTTTTTTAAACTGTACATAATGGTTAAAATTGTGTTGCCAGAGCAACGGTTAATATGTATTTCAACCGGCCGGTTCAACCCCGGCCGACAACACAAAGATGTACTGCGCCAATACCCTGAACCGGAGATTAAATGTTTGTATTCGTTTATAGTCGTGTATAAACGGTTACAATCGGGTAACTTTTTGTATCTTTTTGCTAGTTAACCAATCACCACCTATGCTAACACAATCCACCACCGCTTGCCGGCAGTGCGGCAAAACGGTAAAAGGCCGTACCGACAAACGTTTTTGCGACGATTACTGCCGCAGCGCCTTTAACAACCAGTTAAAAACCCGGCTCAGCAAAACCGTAAAAGCGGTCAATGCCGTCCTGCTGAAGAACCGTAAAATACTGGAAGCTTTTCTGCCACCCGGTGGCGATACCATTAAAACCACCCGCGATAAACTGCTGGGCCAGGGTTTTAGCTTTACCTACCATACGCACAGCTACCTTACCAAAACCGGTAAAAACTATGTGTACTGTTACGAGTATGGTTACTTATCGTTGGATAACAACTGGTTACTGCTGGTTCGCCGGCAGGAAGAGGCTGCCGGTTAAGCACTTAGCCGCCATGCCTGGCCCCATAAGCTTTAACCTAAATACCACATTTGTCCCATGGCCTGCTGTAATAATCTTGTTATTTTTATAACATGAAGTGGTTGGCCCTTATACTAAGCCTGTCTGTTATCGCCATATCCTGCAGCGTAAGCACCAGCCCGCAGCGGGCCACATTCCGGCAGTTGCAAAGCGGTAAACTAAAGGAGGATACCAGTTATGTGTACGCCCTGCCTTTTGCGTCCGGCAAAACCTACCGGGTAATACAGGGCTACTACTCGCGCCTTACGCATAAAGAAAGGGCGGCTATCGATTTTAATATGCAGGTAGGTACCCGCGTTTATGCCGCCCGGGGTGGGGTGGTTACCCGGGTAAAAAAGGATGGCAGCCGGGGCGGACTTAAATCCAAATACCGTTCGGAGGGTAACCTTATTATTATCGATCATGAGGATGGTACCCGTGCCGGCTACTGGCACTTGCAATACAACGGGGCTTTTGTTAACGTGGGCGATACCGTAAAACAGGGCCAGCTCATAGGCCTTAGCGGCAATACGGGGTATACGGCCATGCCGCATTTACACTTCTTGGTATGGCAGCGTACGGCGGAGGGGCGCTGGCAGCAAATAGGCACCCGCTTTAAAACTGCGCAGGGTGATGTATATTTAAGGCCGTATAAACGTTACAAAAACCCCTTTATCAACCCCAATCAACCATAGTGAGCGTACTGTTATTCAGCCTTGCCGATTTTTTTTCCAGCTTTGTTGTTAATATAAAAAACGCCACGCTGTTAGAATATATAGCCGTTATTTCGGGCATTGCCAGTGTATGGCTTAACCAGCGCGAAAATGTATGGGTATACCCTACGGGCCTGATAGGTACGGTTATTTATACCTGGCTCAGCTTTACATACCACCTGCCCGGCGAGGCCGCGGTAAACTTTTACTATACGGTTATGAGCATATATGGCTGGTGGCTCTGGCTTAAAAAAGACGACCGGCAGCAAACCGTACTGCATATTACTTTTAGCAACCGCCGCATGTGGCTATACCAGTTGCTGTTCTTTGGCGTTTGTTACACCGCCATCTTCCTTAGTTTACTGTACTTAAAGCCTTTGTTCTTTGAAGGGGCCATTCCCTGGGCCGATGCCCTGGCCTCGGCCAGCGCCTTTACCGGCATGTGGCTCATGACCCAAAAAAAGGTAGAAAGCTGGTACTGGTGGATCCTTACCGACTTTGTATCCATCCCCCTCTACGGCGTAAAAGGCCTGGCCCTCACCGGTGTGTACTATTTTATACTCTTTATCATGGCTATTGCGGGGCTGCGTGCCTGGCAAAAACGTGCCCGCCAGCAACGGTTTACATTGGTAGATGATTTACTTAAAACAAACTAAATATTACTCATTAACAACAGTTGCAATCTAAAAAACGGATCAGGCCCGTTATAACTGTCGACTTATAACTTACTACTTACAACTTCCTAAACCTCATTACCAAATTTCCAAATCACCAAATTATCTAATTAGCTCTGGGGCTTTCGGCTGCAGTACTACTATCATCACCAGTCCGCCGCCCGTCTGCAATACCCCCGGCTTTAAGGCCGCGGGCATTTCCGCCTAAGCGGCGCAGCCTTTGGGCTGTGGAATATAGCCGGGCTTTTAATCCCTGTAGTTTGTTTATTCTTCTTCCGGAGCATCTTCAATTACCCATTCATCATCCTTAGTTTGTCTATAGGCATTTTGTCCATACTCCAGGGTAAACAGTTCGTTCACGCTGGGATCAAGTTTAACGATACTCTCCAGGCTTACGATCATAGTATTGCCCAGGTCGGGGTTAGCGCTGGGATGAAACTGCCAGTCGCCATCTACGTCATGGTATACATATAAAATGGGGTCTCCGTCAAAAGCTTCCCTTGTAGTAAATACAGCCAGGTTGCGCTTTTCGTAAAACTTAAAATCGGTATTACGGTCCAGCAAAGGTTGTTTCAGTTTCCAGTCGGGGTTAAAACCTTCTTCCCAGGGGAAAAGCTGTTGTTTATCGGGCCATACGAGTTGTTGTACGGGGAAATCAAAATTATTGTAATACCAGCTTGCATAGCCAACATAATGGGGGTAATAATCCTTATCTACTGGCAGCAGTTGTATTGTATAACCTTCTAAAAAACCACTATACAGGGTATTGTCTTGCAATGTCTGCCCTTCTTTTATTAAATCACAGGCATGGTTAATCAGACTGTGCGCTACATTGGTAGGTAGGCCAAAGCAAATAATTTCCGGCTGTCCAAACTTTTCATACAGCCCTATACTGTATACAAAACCGGGTAAATAATCTGACTCCTCAATTAAGATGACGTGGCAACCATATTGAGCTATGTTGTTTACAATCAGCTGCCTGCTTTCGGTGTCATTCATGTAAAGAGCATTAATTTTTGTATATTATTCCAGAATCTTTTTAAAAATACCAATCACCTTTAATGAAAGCAATGTATCACTATCCAGTTCAATAGCTTTATAACCACTATTGCTTGACTCTGGTTTTAATGTAATAGATTCATGCTGCCAACCTTCTTCGGTAATCTTTTTAGTGCTTTGGTATTGTTTTACAGTATAGCCCGAGCCAAAATCTTTATCCTGAATATCAGTACTTTCAGCTAACACAATCTGGCCTTCTCTTGTTCCGCCTTCATAGTACTTAAACAGGCAGTAAGAACCATTTGGAATTTTAAGGTTCATCGATTCTCCTTCTACCTTACATACGAAGTACTTTTCTTTATCTTTTAAATCTTCAGTAAGTTCAATCCATTGCAGGTGTTCATGTTGTTGATTCTCGCTGAAGTTACCGGCAGCAGCATAGATATCCATTAAAGGTACGGCCCGGTTATTAGACCTTGCTTCACTTATTGTCAATACTTTAAGCTTGGGAGTAGACTGATAGGCTGGAATATACTGTTTAAGATACTTACGTAACGCAGGATCACATGCATATACAAATGTGCCACGAATGCCACGATGCATCATGTTTTTATAAATGTTGAGAATGTACCGCTTTAGCTTTTCCGGGTTATTAATCCCGTTTTTTCCATTTTTATCATAATAATGTTTAGGATCAATCTCAATTGATTCTGTAACAGGATTATACCTGATTTCGCGACCAAATATAACGCCACTATAATTGAGATCGTAACCCATAGTTGTGTGTACACAACCAATTTCGTTGCTTGCGGTGGGGCTATGTATCCAATCTTCATCCACATTATTCCATTGAAATTGCAAACCCTCTATTTCAATGTCCATAAGGTGTTTTTTATCTTTTTCCTTACTCACCCAGGGCCAGGCAAAGCCCGCTATCATGCGGCATAACTTGTATTCAGACTCACGCACTACTAATAAATCTTTCATGTCCTGCAGGCGATCAAAAACAAGCAACTCATACTCCTTTACAGCATATTTTTCCTGTTTCAATCTTTTTTGATCCAGTACTTCTTCAACAAACCGTATATAATCTTTACCGCCCATTACCCGCATTTGTGAATGTAGTTCCAGGTTAATGGTACCGGGTTTCTTTATCAGTTCAGTAAAACGCTCTTCATCAATATCGGAGGGTCTTACGGATTGATTAGCGTCATAAAAAAAGATTTGATTATGACTATTCGCTAATATCCAATCCAATTCAGTGCCCTCTTCGCCTAATCCCAGTTTTTCATTAGCGGCCATAAAAGCCCCCATCCAGCTGATATTGCGGTATTGTCTTAATCGATGCGCTTCATCTACTATCAGTAAATCGTATTTGCGACCCAAATTAAAAGTCTCCGTTGGCTTTATCACCATTGTACTGCTTAAGCCTGGTATTTTGCTAAAAACATTTTTTAATGTTTTTCTTAACGATTTCATGGCTACTACCAGGCCAATTGTAGCAGTGGGATATTTTTGCTGGAAAGCCTTTATATATCGTACTTCTTCCAAGGTGTCATTATCTACATCCGTATCATCGTCAAATTTCACATTAGACTTTAACAACTTAACCAGGTAAGTTGCTAATATTGTTTTACCGGTACCGGCGCCACCTTGAACAAAAATTTTATTGCTTTGTCCACTTGTGAGTCCCTTCATTATCTCTAATACAGAAAGGTATTGATCTTCATTAAGGGATTTATAAGGAGAGTATTTAAAAACCTGTGAATTGGCAATTTCTTCTAACGATCTGTCAACAATCTTATGCTGTCTTAATTGTGCCCAAATTTCTTTAAAAATATCCTGGTAATGGGTTTTTTCATAATATTGATGGTTTAATAATCCGTAATTACCATTTTGTAACTCAAAACTGCCTTCTGCCGAAACATATTGTATCAAACTGGATTCTATATCCAATGTGGCCGATTTATTAAACCGCTCACTTCCTATGATAGAGATTTCATTTAGATTATTGCTTTTTTCAGGATTGGCTAAATGGCTTTTAATACGGGCCAGAGCATTGGCCGATTCACCAATATAGCCAATTTTCCTACTACCGTTTTGTATAAAATAAACAACTGGCCATTGGTTAGATACCCAGTGGTTCTGTTCCAATTCTTTTAAACCGTCCCTGTTAAAAGGGTATGGAGTGGAAATGTCAATTAATACCTTGCTCTGGGACGTACTCATAGCTCGTTATATTTCTTCGCAGTGCCTTTGGCTTTATCTACCGGGTACTTTTCACCGTTTTTTTTAATTTTATCTAATACAATCTGCTTAACATCAAATCCATATTTATTGGCCAGTAATAAAGCAAATGCCAGTATATCGGCCAGTTCTTCCTTTACCTTATCTACGTTTGCTTCAGTTGCGCTTTTCCATAGGTATAGTTCCAGTAATTCCCCCGCCTCTACATTAATTGCCAGGGCAAGATCCTTAGGGTTGTGAAACTGGTCCCAATCCCGTTCGTTCCGAAACTGTACCAACTCCTGTATTAACGTTTCTATATCGCTCATAATGTACACTGTATTACAGTGCTAAATTTACTACAATTGCTTAATAATATAGGTAAATACATATATAAATGGGTTATAACGGGCTTCAATGAAGTATAAGTATTTAGGCAAAAGGGGTTATAATTTCTCCCTGTTTATAGAAAAGATTATGTAGTATAACTATAAATGTGTTGTTTAAAAATGCAAAAGCCACAACGTACTACAATTGTTGCGGCCTTGCTTGTTATTTAATGTGTGGTTATATTTTTCGAATATCAACCAGCTTCAACCCCGTCACCTGCTTTATCTCAGATTCATCCATACCCTTAGCCTTTAGTTTTTTGCAATAGTCAAAGCCTTTTCATGCTCAATCCTCTTAGCTTCCATCTTCTGCTTCCATTCCTGTACTTCCAGCTGGTCTTTTTCAATAATACGCCAGGTATCCGAGGCGCGTAGCTGGTCCATAATGCCCAGCTGGTCAAAGGAAATATGGTCGTTTTCGGCTATAATAATATGGTCCAGCACCTGTACATTAATAATTTCGCCCACTTTAATAATACGGTCGGTTAAAGCTTTATCGGCAGTGGAGGGCAGCATTTGCCCGCTGGGGTGGTTATGCACCAGCACCAGCTTTAAGGCCAGTTTGTAAATGGCCATGCGAAAAACATCGGGTGGGTTGGCGCTTACCCGGTTCTGGCGGCCCAGGTCTATCAGTTCAATAAACAGTATTTTATTGGCCTGGTTAAGGCCCACTACCCAAAAATGCTACTGGCTGCGGCCCAGGCGGTTTTCCCGTTTTAGTATTTGCTGCATAATGGCGGCAATACTTTCGGCATTCCTGGCTTCCATTTTCTTTTGTGCTTCGGTTAGTTTTACGTTCATAGGTTAAAATTAAGGAGTAAAACCAAATAGTATATAGTATTACGTTATTCCACAATATATCTGTCACACTCTTTCAGTTTCGGCCAGCTCTAAGGAAAAATATAAGTGCTAAGCTAAAAACAGGATGTTCTTCAGGTTTATAAGGAATATTTTAAACTTTTAAGGCACAAGAATAAAAGTCGTCACAGTCCAGTGCTAATAATTGATCATTATTGTAGTACTGTTTTGCTTCAATTACATATACCTCTTTAAGATTAGTCTTTCCGTTTACCCAATTCAGATAGGGTGTTAAGTGTTTTGCAATTGATAGAGCTTTGGTATTTTCTTTTGGCACTACAATAAAAACTAATTTGCCTTTTTTTTCATTTTGTAAAAAATGAGCGGCTTTCATCATTCCTCCTACATAAGTTTTACGACTGGAAGTATTTTCTGACTCTAAAATGATATATTCATTATTTCTTTTTAGCACGTAGTCTGGTTTATATCCGGGCTCAAGCTCCTGACCATTATAAAGCATTTTAAAATCTTGAAAAGAATGCTGCAAACTTTTAAATAATTTATCGGGAATCATGGTAATGGTTTTTTATGCACGTTATTAGTTTAAGATACGATTATCTTGGCTTTTTCAAGAATACCTCTCCCTCTATACACAAAAAAAGCCCCCCGATTAGACAAACGGGGGGGTAAATCACACATGAGAAAATATATAAAACACTAAAATTGCTTATTTTATTGTGGCAATAATTATGCCTTTACTTTTTTGCTGTGTTTGGTCCAGTCTTTACCATTATCCGATTTTAAAACAATTTTGCTGTCTGCATCTTCAATGGTAATATAATAAGCCAGTCCGTCAGCGTTGTTTACTTCAAACAGGTTGCTTACCCAGTAGTTGCCATAATCGTTACGCAGGCTGCTTTGTAATTTAATAGGCAGGTTTAACAGGGTTACATAACGGGTAGTACCCATCAGCTCGCCATTGTTATTGTAAAAAGCGTAGTAAGAAATATCGTTGTAGTTAAATGATACCTTGCTCACATCGTTGGTAATGGTCCACTGTACATTGGTAGCGTGGTTAAAATCGGCTTTAAAAGCTTCCAGCACACGGCTGTTTACATTGGTTTCGCTGGCTTTGGCGCCAAAGGAAATAATGGTCAGGGCTAATACATAAATAATTTTTTTCATGATCGGTAAGTTTTATAATTAATAATTTGTTTGTGTTTGTGAATGTTTAACGATGCAAAACTATTAAAGGTTACAGCCCGTGTCAAGTAAATTTTGACCAACGGACAGCCATGTTAAACAACCTTAACATAGGCTAATAAAGGCTTTCCACTCATCCTGCATAAAGTCCTTTTATACCACTCCTAACTAAAAACGGACAGTTTTATTAGGAAAAACGGACACTTATTTAGATATTTATCTAAATAACTAATTATAAAAAATATCCATGAACAGTGTTTTTAAAGCGCTGAACGATGCTACCCGGAGAGAGATCCTGGAGTTATTGCAAAGGCAGGACCTTTCCGCCGGCGAAATAGTGGAGCATTTTAATTTATCCTGGCCCAGTGTGTCACATCATTTGGATATTTTAAAGCAGGCCGGCCTGGTAACATCAAAGAAAGAAGGGCAATACGTGTATTATTCTTTAAACACCACCGTGGTTGATGAAATACTGAAGTGGTTGTTACAATTTAAAACCAAAAAGAAGTAATATGAACAAACTGGTAAAACTACTTATCTGGCCGGTGTTTATAGCACCCCTGGTTTACCTGGCCTTTGCCTGGAGCAAACTGCCGGCCACTGTTCCCCTGCATTTTAACTTTAACGGCCAGCCCGACCGCTACGGTAGCAAATACGAATTATTATTGCCCGTAGGCATTATGGTAGTGGTAAGCATCGGCGTATATTATTTATTAAACAACCTGCACCGTATTGATCCTAAAAAAAGCTATACCGAGGAGAACCGTGGCCGTATGCAAAGGCTTGCATTGGGTTTAACCCTGTTTATGTCGGCCCTGGGCTGTTATATTGTACAATCATCCGTGGATGGGATGATCAATATGCCCGGTAATTATATAGTAGCCCTCCTGGGTTTACTTTTTGCCTTCCTGGGTAACTATATGTACACCATCAAGCCTAACTATTTTGCTGGTTTTCGCATGCCATGGACGCTGAATGACAATGAAAACTGGCGGCTCACGCATAAACTGGCAGGCGTGCTCTGGTTTGCCGGTGGTTTATTAATAGCCCTGCTGGCCCTGGTATTACCCGCCAGGTTTGCCATGGGCGCTTTTATAACTGTTACCCTGATCATTACGTTAATACCGGCTGTTTATTCCTACCGCCTTTACGCCAATAAAAAGAAACAGGCTTCATAGTCCAACCATATTGTAAACAATTAAACCCTGGTGACACATGAAAAAATTATTATTAACCACTTTCATCATCCTAACCACCCTTGCTGCGGCCCTGGCCCAAAGCCCTTTTACCGGCACCTGGGCGGGCAAACTGGAAGTAGGCGTATCGCTGCGGCTGGTATTTCATGTAAAAGCGGCCGGTGATGGTACTTATACCGGCACTATGGATAGTCCCGACCAGTCGGCCTTTGGCATACCCTGCGATAAAGTAACCGTAACCGGTAATACCATTGCCGCCACCCTGGCCAATGGGGCCATTAATTATACCGGCACCCTGGAGAATGATACTACCATTAAGGGAACATTTACCCAGGGGCAGTCAGTTCCCCTTACCCTGGTAAAACAAACCAGCCCCGGTACAATAAAAAAGCTGAACCGCCCGCAAACACCAAAACCACCTTTTACCTATACCAGCGAGGATATCAGTTATAGCAATAAAGATAAAAGCATCAGTTACGGCGCTACCATTACCATCCCAACAGGTAAAGGCCCTTTTCCGGCCGCCCTTATTATTTCCGGCAGTGGCGCCCAAACCCGCGATTTTGATTTTGCCGACCATAAGTTTTATGCCGTACTGGCCGATGCGTTGACCAGGGCCGGTTATATCGTACTACGGGTAGATGATCGTGGCACTGGCAAAACCACCGGCAGTTTTGCCAACGCTACCACCAAAGATTTTGCGGATGATGCCAGCGCCGGCATTGATTATTTATTAAGCCGTCCCGAAGTAAATAAAAAGAAACTGGGCCTGATAGGCCATAGCGAAGGGGGTATTGTTGCGCCTATGGTCGCCGCCAACCGTAAGGATATTGATTTTGTAATATTACTGGCCGCACCCGGTGTACCCGTACCCGACCTGATGGTACAACAAAACCGGGCTATATTAAGCCAGCAGGGCATGAACGAACAAAACCTGGAAGCCTACCTGCAATTATACAAAGCCCTGTTACTGGATGGTGTAAACAATGCGAAGTTAGAGGATGCACTCACTGCCGGCAAGAAAAGCATGCAGCAGTGGCTGGCCAAAACCGATCCTGCCATTGTAAGCAGCATGGGGTATAACCAGGCCGAGGCACAGGAAAAAATGGTGAGCAGCCTGGTACAAAGTTTTGCCACCTCCTGGGGTAAATATTTTTTCGGTTACAACCCCGTACCCAACCTGGAAAAGTTACACAGTAAAGTACTGGCATTAAACGGCAGTGCCGATATACAGGTAGACGCTACCGCCAACCTGGCCGCCATACAAAAGGCCCTGGCCAAAAGCAAGGCAAAAAATGTATCGGTAAAAACCATCCCGGGTGTAAACCACCTGTTCCAGACCTGTAAAACCTGTACACTGAATGAATATGGCGAACTGGAAGAAACTTTTTCACCGGTTGCATTAAAAGAAATAATTGATTGGTTAAATAAATCGGTGAAATAGTTAAGCGTAATAAATTTGTATTAAATGGCTCGTTTTGTACGGGCCATTTTTTATTTGATCCTCAATAAGATTCAACCAGCTAAAAAATTTAACCTCATTACAAGCTCCGTCACCTCGACCATCGGGAGAGGTCTCCTCGGTTATAGGGCTTTCATACTGTTTCATGAACCATTTTTGTTCCAGCAATAAAACAAACATGCGACCCCGCCGGGGTCGAAAATTGCTTTTCATGGATGAATCTATTAATATGGGATGCCGCTGGCATCCGTTAATGCCAGTGGGACGATGGCTCCTGTCTCACGAACCATATTATTGTGGACATTTTTGGTATTGGCCTTTCATTTCAATGAATGTTTTATGATCATTACAGATTCATCACCTAGACCATCGGGAGAGGTCTCCTGCAAGAATATGATTTTTATACCATGGTTTGTACCTCACAAACTAATTTGCTCAGCTAATGAAATGAACATGCGACCCCGCTGGGGTCGTAAATATATTATCTGGATGTGTCTATAAATATTTGATGCCGCTGGCATCCATTCATGCCAGTAGGGCGATGGTTCCTGTCTCACGAACCATATTATTGTGACATTTTTGTTATTGGCCTTTCATTTCAATGAATGTATTATGATCGTCACAGGTTCCGTCACCTCGACCATCGGGAGAGGTCTCCTGCACGAATGTGATTTTTATACCATGGTTTGTACCTCACAAACTAATTTGCTCAGCTAATGAAATTAACATGCGACCCCGCTGGGGTCGTAAATATATTATCTGGATGTGTCTATAAATATTTGATGCCGCTGGCATCCGTTCATGCCAGTAGGGCGATGGTTCCTGTCTCACGAACCATATTATTGTGGACATTTTTGGTATTGACATTTCATTACAATGAACGTATTATGATCGTCACAGGTTCCGTCACCTCGGCCATCCGGAGAAATACCCAGCATTAAAACGGCTCCCGAACCCTGTCTTATAATCATAAGAATAAGATTTACCGGGTATTATCTAAATAACACACTAACCACAAAAACAAACAACACACAAAACCAATTTCCATTATCCCATAGGGATAACATATTAATAGCATTCAACAGGAAAACAGGAATTACGACCCCGGCGGGGTCGCATATTTATTAATATCCATAAACAGTTAATAAATCACGATTGTCTACATCACAAAAGCCATCATCTATATATAATACCAACCATTTCCAAAACCATATTCATAATCTCACATCACACTATGAACCATTAACCATGAACTATTAACTCGTCAAAAAACACAACAGGTATGACCGACATCATCCTGAAATCAATCATACCTGTTATGTATTACCAAACAATTAACGTTCCCAGAATGGCGGCGGCTCAATGCCTAAACTGCGCAGGTATACATAACCCTGGCCACGATGGTGTATTTCGTTATCAATATTGTAGAATAATAACCAGTAAACAGGACCTTCCCACATACCAAAAGCTACTTCAATATCCTGGAAACGGCTGGCCTCAATTTTAGGCCACAGGTTATTGATATCCCTGGTGTTTTTATCCCATATTTCCAGTAATGCCGCTTTGGTGGTGGGCTGGTTTTCTTTCTTATAAATATCTATCTCCTCCATCTTTTCCCATTTGCGGTTAATAATACCGTTTAAAGAAGGAACACCCATACCTAACAGTTCAATGGCCATCTGGGCAAAGGGACGCATGCCGCCAATGCTGTAGGTAAATAATTTATCGTCGGGAAAAGCTTCAATTACCCTACGGGTAAGCGAACGGTGGCCTTGCCAGTGTTTTAACAGGTCCTCGGGACTGATTACAAATGATGCAGTACTCATAAAAATTGTTTTTGTTTTATTTGATACATCAAAGTAAAAACCGCTTAGTGACCACCCTGTGTCAGGGGTGTCAAAACTTTTTTAAATTAATCCGTTTTCCTGGTACCAGCGGATGGTATCCTGTAATATCCGGCGGGTAGGGGTGTACTGAATACCCAGCTGACGTTCGCTTTTTTTACCGGAATAATAATTATCCAGTTTCATTAAAAAGGTCATGGTGCGGTTAAAGGTCATGGGCCTGCGGAACAGGGTTTGTATAAGCGAGCCTATATTACCGGCAACACTTAGCGCAAAGCCCGGCACGGGGAGTAATAGTTTTTTATGGCCGGCGGTATCGGTTAACAGGCGGAAGAACTCTTTATAGCTCAGGTTATCACCGGCCAGTAAATAACAGCCGCCATGTTGCGGTAAGCTTAAGCTATTAATAACAGCTTTACATACATCCTGTACATGCACAAAACTTTTACCTCCGGGCGGATACAATAATAGCTTTTTACGCAGACCATATAATACCAGTTGTCCCGAGCTGGGTTGCCAGTCATCCGGACCTAAAATAAATGCCGGGTTAATAATAACAGCGGGCAGTTTATTTCTTTCCACCTGCTCCAATATATATTGCTGCGCCAGGTATTTGGTAATAATATAACCCGATCCGGATTGAAACATGGTAAAACCATTGAGCTCGGTACCGGGATCGCTTTTTTTACCAGGGTTAAAAGCACCGGCCGTACTGATAAATACCAGTTTTTGAATGCCATGCTCCAGGCAGGCTTCGGCTACATACCGGGTGGCCGTGATATTGATCTGTTCATATTGTTCGTAAGTAATACCAAACTGCGATGTAATACTGGCCGCATGCACCACATAAGTACAACCCTCCACTGCTTTGCTTACATCACCGGGCTTATCTATTTGTCCGTAAAAAAAATCAACCGCCAGCCCGGCCAGGTTTTTTATATTGGCATTGGGTCGTACCAGTGCACGCACAGTATAACCCTGCTGTAACAGGCTGCGTACGATATGCGAGCCTAAAAAACCATTGGCCCCGGTTACCAATACCTTGTTATTATTACTCATGCCTGTTATAATTGCTGGATTTCTTTTTTTACGGTTTTAGATATGAGGCCGATCTTGGTTTTGGTAGGCAAAAACCTGGTAAGGTAATAATTGAACCGGTTGAACCTGCCCGGTACAATAATGCTTTTACCTGCCAGGGTTTTATTAATGGCCATATTGGCAATATAATCGGTGGATTTTAAACCCAGCGTTGCTTTAAGTCCCTGTTTGATCAAGCGGCCCGAGGTATCGGAATTGGTCATAATAGGCCCGGGGTATACCACACTTACCTGTACACCCAGTTCTGCCAGTTCGTATTGCAAGCCCAGCGAAAAGGAGGCAATAAAAGCCTTTGATGCCGGGTATACCGTTTTATAGGCTATAGGTGTAAAAGCGGCAATGCTGGCTATATTAATGATATAACTTTTACTGTTGACCGTTAAAGACGGCAAGAGTAATTTGGTCATTAAAGTAGTGCAGCGCACATTCAGCAATAATATTTTATCAATAGCTTCCAGTGAGGAGCTTACAAAGGAAGCGGTGCCGCCAATACCCACATTATTTATTAAAAAATCAACGGCATAGTTAGCGGCAATATCCTGTACCTGGTTTTTTAAAGCCGTTTCGTCGGTAAGATCAAATAAATATACCTGTACATCTACCGGGTAAATGGCCATAATATCATCGGCTATGGCCTGTGCAGGTGAACCCGGCAGGGCGATCATGATCACATTATGCCCCCTTTGCGCACAAGCCAGTACAAAAGCTTTGCCCAGGCCCGAGCTGGCGCCGGTAATAACGGTATATTTTTTTTCCTTGTGCATAAGGTTAAACTGCTGTAAATATCCTACTTATTATTTACAGTTTACGGAGCAGGATGTTAAATATGGCCTGGTGCTAATAAACCCAAACAGGGGCTTAAAACGGGTTGCTATCGCGGTTCTGATTATCTTTGTCTTTAATTATTTAAAACCACATGACACCCCAGCAAATTACCTATCTCGTTTTTGGTATCATACTCGTTTTGGCACTGGTACTGGATCTTGGCCTCTTAAGCAAAAAAAACCAGAAGGTAACCATCAAACAGGCACTGTACCAAACCATTTTTTGGGTGGGCCTGGCACTGGCTTTTTGCGTGTTCCTGTGGTTTGAGGATGGCCGTAAGCCCGCACTGGAATACCTGAGCGCCTACCTGATGGAGTGGAGCCTGAGTGTGGATAATATCTTTGTCTTTATCCTTATTTTCTCCGCCTTTGGCGTAAAGGAGCAAAACTATGGACGGGTACTGCTCATCGGTATTTTAATGGCCATTGTATTCCGTATCATCTTTATTACGGTGGGCGTGGCCCTCGTCGAAAAATTCCATTGGTTACTTTATGTATTTGGTGTGTTCCTGGTATATACGGGTTATAAAATGTTCCAGTCAAAAGAGGAGGATGAGTTCGATCCGCAGCAAAGCCCGGTATATAAATTCATTAAACGTATACTGCCGCTGGTGCCGCACGATGGCAATGGTAAGTTCAGTGTAATAGAAAATGGTAAAAAACACTTTACCACTTTATTTGTGGTGGTGATCATGCTGGCAGCTATCGACCTGGTTTTTGCCCTGGACTCTATTCCCGCGGTAATGGGTATTGTTGATACCAAGACCGAAGGCTACCAGGAAACAGCCCGTTTGGTGATCTATACCTCCAATATTTTTGCGGTACTGGGTTTACGTTCGCTATTCTTCCTGTTACGTGGCGCCGTAAACAAATTCGAATACCTGCCCAAGGGCATTGCCATTGTACTGGTATTTATTGGTATAAAAATGCTGACGGAACATTGGTTAAGCATGGTTATGAGTAAAAACCAGCAGGTGTTTTTATCACTGGGTGTGATACTGGCCTGTATTGCGGGTTCTATATTTTACTCTATGAGTAAATCAAAAACCGCTGAAAACGCGGAACAGCACTAGTAAATCTTAGATCTCAGATCTGAGATTTAAGATCTGGCATTACCAAATTTCCAAATCATCTCATTATCTGATTAAAACCATGTCTTCTTTAACCATCACCACCATACAAACCGGCTTACACTGGGAAAATAAAACGGCTAATCTGCAGATGCTGACCGAAAAGATCAACAGCATCAGCAACTACACCGAGGTGGTAGTATTGCCCGAAATGTTCAATACGGGTTTTAGTATGCAGCCCATAAAGCTGGCTGAAACCATGGACGGCCCGGCGGTTGAATGGATGAAAACCACGGCAGCGGCTAAAAAAGTGGTACTCACGGGTAGTTTAATGATAGCAGAAGAAGGTCATTATTATAACCGCCTTATCTGGATGTTACCCAATGGCCAGTATGGTTTTTACAATAAACGCCACCTGTTTGCCTTTGGCCAGGAGGATCAGCATTTTAGTGCCGGTGATAAGCGCCTGATCACCTCGGTAAAAGGCTGGCGTATCAATGTACAGGTTTGTTATGACCTGCGTTTCCCGGTATGGGCACGTCAGCATATTACCCATGACAATAACAACCAGTCTAATCCTGAATACGATCTTTTATTATACGTGGCCAACTGGCCCGAACGCCGCAACCACGCCTGGAAAACCCTGTTACAGGCACGTGCCATCGAGAACCAGAGTTTTGTGGTAGGCGTGAACCGGGTAGGCAATGATGGCAATAATATTTACCATAGCGGGGACAGCATGATCATTGATCCTATGGGCGGTGTGTTATATCACAAGGAGCACACAGAAGATATCTTTACCATAACCCTCAATAAAGACACCCTCACTGAAGCCCGTTCTAAATTCCCTTTCTGGAAAGATGCGGATGAGTTTATGTTGCTGAAGGATCATTAAGG
The DNA here is from genome assembly GCF_042686025.1 of Terrimonas rubra. Classification (NCBI taxonomy): domain Bacteria; kingdom Pseudomonadati; phylum Bacteroidota; class Chitinophagia; order Chitinophagales; family Chitinophagaceae; genus Terrimonas; species Terrimonas rubra. Next base: position 789,995 of record NZ_JBHUOZ010000001.1, on the reverse strand, counting down.
TTACGTCATGCCGAGCTGAGGAGGCATCTCCGGTTGTAAGGTTATACTATGTTTTGACGAGACCGTTCCCTTTGGTCGAGGTGACGGAGCTTGTAATGATCATAAAACATCGTTGAAATTAAATATCCATAACAATATGGTTCGTGAGACACGAACCAAGGCCCCAGACGACAAACATGAACGGATGCCAGCGGCACCCCATATTTATAGACATATCCATGAAAAGTAATTTCCGACCCCAGCGGGGTCGCATATTTGTTTTATTGATGAATAAAATGGTTCATGCGACAAGGTGCGAAAACCATATTGACACAGGAGATCTCTCCCTTTGGTCGAGGTGACGGAGCTTGTAATGATCATAAAACGTGGTTGAAATTAAATATCCATAACAATATGGTTCGTGAAACGCGAACCAAGGCCCCAGACGACAAACATGAACGGATGCCAGCGGCACCCCATATTTATAGACATATCCATGAAAAGTAATTTCCGACCCCAGCGGGGTCGCATATTTGTTTTATTGATCGAATAAAATGGTTCATGCGACAAGGTGCGAAAACCATATTGACACAGGAGATCTCTCCCTTTGGCCGAGGTGACGGAGCTTGTAATGATCATAAAACGTGGTTGAAATTAAATATCCATAACAATATGGTTCGTGAAACGCGAACCAAGGCCCCGGCCCGACAAACATGAGCGGATGCCATCGGCATCCAAGATTTATAGATCCATTCATGTAAATAAATTTTCGACCCCAGCGGGGTCGCATGTTTGTTTTATTGATCGAATAAAATGGTTCATGTGACAGGGCGAGAAACCCATTTTGATACAGGAGACCTCTCCCTTTGGTCGCGGTGATGGTTAACACAAAAGCCGTGGTTCGTTTCTCACGAACCATCCATATTACGTTATTACAGTATCAGGAGGCATCTCCTCCTTTTGAGGTCAGCCTATATTTTTATCATAATCAACTTTTAGCCGCTTCTTTTTTTCTCAAAAGACCGGAGAGTAAAACAACAGCATATGCAAACATTAACCAGGAGGCAAAAGTTTTACTATAGATTTCAGGCATATTGGGAAATGTTTTTTCAAAAAACTGAATACATAGTGTATCCAGTAACATTCCTGGTAAGACCATAATGGCTGCAGATTTTATGCTTTCAAGATTGTTTAACTTAAATTTATTAAAGACCGTGGTGGAAAGAATACCTAACGCGGGTATCAGCAGGATATATAAAAAGACCATTACCAAAGCATTGTCAACAATAAAAAAATATTGCCCCGCCATCCGGAATAATATAGTAGCTGACAACCATACCAAAAAGCCAACAATAAAACTAACCAGCGGGTAATTCTCCTTACGCATTTTCATTATTTATAATAAATCGTTCACTATAATTTACACCTGAGTCCTTGGGCTCAAAGCTACTCATTGCAGGAGATAAAAAGTAAAAAAGCATTTCTTGGTGAGTTGTTTTTTATAAAGGAATGCTTCACGAATCGTAAACCATGAATACGTTAGGTCATAGCGATATTTGAAGACATTTCCTGCCTGTAGAATTATTTTGTGCTTTAATGAGACCTCTCCCTTTGATCGAAGTGACGAAGCACTATTGGGCAATGGGCCGAGCCTTGGTTCGTGTCTCACGAACCATCTTTAAACTTTGGTCAGACACAATCATTGCTAAGAAGTTATGCAACAATATTTGCCGTTTAATATACGACCCCGCTGGGGTCGAAAGATTATGTACGTTAAGTTTATTATTAATCTTAGATGCCTCTGGCATCTGTTTAATTTACCAGGCCAATTCCGGTCTTGATTCCCGGCAAACCTTAACTATTGAACTCCTGGAACATTGAACCTTTTGAACCTCTCCTGTTGGTCGTGTTGACTGACTCCTGTAATAGTGACAAACCCCGGTAACCGCCATGTCTCAACTATTGAACTCCTGGAACATTGAACCTTTGAACCTTTCCTGTTGGTCGGGGTGACTAACTCCTATAATAATGACAAACCCGGTAACCGCCATATCTCAACTTTTGAACTTTTGGAACATTGAACTTTTTGAACTTTCATGACCCATGAACGATCAACTATGAACTACTCCCTACTTCTTCTCCCGCTGATGTATCAGCCTTAACGCCGCTTCCAGCTTATAATCGCTGCCGCGTTTAATGGCTTTGGAGCTGGGGCCAACATACACTTCGGGTTGCACCCCATGGCCGTCATGCGGAATATTTTTATCAATTACCAGGCGGAAGCGGGGTAAACGGAACCGTACTTTGGTATTGGGCAGGGTAACATCGGGTATCAGCCAGGCCGTATTGCCATAGGCTCCGCCGCCTGTTTCTTCGCCAATAATAGTAACGTTATCCTGTGGTTTTACTGTGCCGGCAAATAAGGTGGTGGCGGAGAAGGAATAACCGCCGGTAAGCACATATACCTGGCCATCAAAATGATATTTTTTAATGGGCTTGTTCTTATGTTTTTCAAAATACCGGAAATGGTACTGACCGTTTTTTTTACGGGCATAAAACAACATAAAGACCTTATTGGGAAAATAATTTTCAATATACCGGCCATACTTGTTTTTACGGGTAATGGCGTACAGGGAGTCAGCTATTACAAAAGGTTTATCGGCAATATAACGGGTAAGGGTAGTGGAATTGTTTACATTACCACCGCCATTGGTCCTTACATCAATAATTAAATTAGTAATCCCTTGTTTGTGCAATGTTTTAAATGATCTTTTAAAAAACCTCTTCAGGCCATGACCCTTGCTGAAAGTGTTGACTTCCATCACGGCCGTTTTACTCAGCGTATCTATCTTTAATACCCGCATACGATTCAGGCGTACGGTTTTATCAGGTGCAGGCTTCGGTGCAGGAGTAGCCCTTCGGGTACTGCTGTCGCGGGTTGCAGGCCGGCGCAAGGAAGAGTCTTTACGAGGATAGAACAAGGGTAGCATATACTCCTTGCTGTTGCCCAGGCTGTCAATATACTGTACCTGGTAATAAGGGGCAAAGCCGTACAACATGGTGTACAGGCTGCCAAATGTACCACGGCCACTTAATATCTGGGCTTTATGCGTGGCATTATAACCATCAGTGGATATATAGTTGAAAAGGGTATCGGTAAGCTGTTTTACGCTTTTACCATCGAGTGCTGTAATAACAGTACCTCGTTTCAGTACCGAATCGTTACGGTGCAGGTTCTCAGCCACCACCATACTATCGCCCCATATTTTTACTGCCAGCGGAAAAGTTCTTTCTGCTTTCAGGGTATCTGTATACCGGCTATACTTTTTAGAGGGCCTTACGGTAGTATGACCGCAGTTGATCTTGGCGGTTACATACATCAGTATCTTCCTGAAATCCGCCTCGGTCAATGAGTCATTAATTTGCTGACGGCCTTTGTCAAAATAATAATCCATGCTGTCTTTAGGCGTATACCAGTATAAACTGGGATGCGCTTCTTCCAGGGTTTCGCGGTACACCGCATAATCTTTTTGTAACTGCTCGGGCGAATATTTCTTTTGCGGGTTATAGGAGACTTTATTAACGGCACAGCCTGTTAATGCCCATAGGGCACCCAGGAGTACAGCTATTTTTGTATTTGTATTAAGCACCGGTGGCGTTTACGGCGAAAGATACCTATTATTTTAACGGGTTCCAACCCTGTGCGGTAATAGCATGTTTGCCGCCGCCCTTGGTAATAATATGACTGCCCTGTTCCGGCTCGGTCATGTAACCTATCACGCTGATCTGTTCGTTCAGTACAATTTTATCATAATCCGACTGCGACAGGGTGAACAACAGTTCATAATCCTCGCCACCGCTGAGGGCACAGGCAGTAGGGTCTATTTCAAACTTAAAGGCAGCCGTTTTCATGGCTTCCTCTACCGGCAGTTTATCCTCGTACACCACGCAGCCCAGGTTACTGTTCTTGCAAATATGTAAGATCTCGGAACTGAGTCCGTCGCTGATATCCATCATGCTGGTAGGCAGGATCTCTTTTTCAGTAAAAAAATCAACAATATCCTTTCGTGCTTCAGGTTTTAATAAACGGCCTATTACATAGGTTTCATTCTCCAGGTCGGGCTGTACACCGGGGCTTTCCATGAAAATGCGTTTCTCCCGCTCCAGGAACAAGAGGCCCACATAGGCTGCACCCAGGTCGCCGCTTACGCAAAGCAGGTCGCCTTTTTGGGCGGTACTGCGTTTTACAAATTTATCAGGGCTTACTTCACCTATGGCTGTTACCGATATCACAAAACCTCTTTGCGAAGTAGTGGTATCACCGCCGATCAGGTCCACCTGGTAACGGTTACAAGCCGCATACACACCTTCATAAAACTCATCCAGGGCTTCCAGGCTAAAACGGTTGCTGATGCCCAGGCTCATGGTGATCTGGGTAGGTACCGCATTCATCGCGTAAATATCGCTCAGGTTAACAATCACCGATTTGTAACCCAGGTGTTTCAGCGGGGTATAAGCAAGGTCAAAATGCACGCCTTCCAGCAGCAGATCGGTACTCACCACGGTCTGTTTGCCAAAATGATCTATCACAGCGCCATCATCACCCACACCCAGAATGGTGGAAGCATTATGTATCTCAACGTTCTTGGTCAGGTGGTCAATTAATCCAAACTCGCCCAGGGACGATATTTCCGTTCTTGCTTGTTCGCTCATGGTATAAATTAAGGTGCAAAATTACAGCTTATTTCTTGTTTACCGGCTGTATAGCCCTGATTGATCGTTCTATTTGCGCCTGCCCCGACGAGCTGTGCCGAACTCGGGGACGCTCCGTTCAGCTGCACCAACCCTGTTCGGCAGTAATGGGCTACAGGCAGGTAAAAAACAGTTGCCGGCGGTACAAAAGCCATTATAGATCAACGCCTTTCGATTGCGTAAAAATTAACGTCAGCTTAGTATCATTTTTTACAAAAACTTTTGTTTGCCAACATCCTGTCGTAATTTTGCACTCCATTGAAGGGGCTCCGGGATATCATGTTTCCGGCGTCTTTGGTCCACAGTTTATGCTAACGATTACCTTGCCGGTAACAGATTAAATAATGATGTATGCGTAATGCGGTTAGCAACAGCGCATCTCCTGATGTTGTATTGATTGGCGCCGGAATTATGAGTGCCACTTTGGGAGTGCTGTTAAAAGAATTGAATCCCGACCTGACGATCGAGGTTTTGGAAAGGCTGGACAGCGTGGCTCTGGAAAGCTCCGATGCATGGAACAATGCAGGCACAGGCCACTCGGCTTTTTGTGAGTTGAATTATACCCCCGAAAAAGAAGACGGCACCGTAAACGTACAAAAAGCGATCAAGATCGCTGAACAGTTCGAAGCGTCCAGGGAATTCTGGAGTTACCTGCTGGAGCAGGGGCATATCCGTCATGCAGCCGAATTTATCAGGGCTGTACCGCATATCAGCTTTGTATGGGGCGAAAAAAATGTAGACTATTTATTTAAACGCTACGAAGCCCTGGTACAAAATCACCTGTTCGGGGGTATGCAAATATCCACCGACAAAAATGAGCTGGCCGAATGGATGCCACTGGTAATGGATGGCCGTGATGAGAACGAAAAAGTAGCCGCCACCAATATGGCCATTGGTACCGATGTAAACTTTGGCGCCTTAACCCGCAAATTGTTCCGTTATTTATTTGATAAGCCCGGTATAACTTTTCACCTGGCGCATGAAGTACGTAACCTGGCCAAACAGGACGACGGCAGCTGGACCATCACCGTTAAAAACCTGACCACCGATAAAAAACGTAAGATCAATACCCGTTTTATTTTCATTGGCGCCGGCGGCGGCTCCTTACCCCTGTTGGAAAAATCGGGCATACCCGAAAGCAAAGGCTTTGGTGGTTTCCCGGTAAGCGGCCAGTGGCTGGTTTGTAATAACCCGGAAATAGTAGCGCGGCACGAAGCCAAAGTATACGGCAAAGCATCCGTAGGAGCACCACCCATGAGCGTACCGCATTTGGATACCCGCGTTATTGATGGCAAAAAAGCCCTGTTATTCGGACCGTATGCAGGCTTTTCCACTAAATTTTTAAAAAACGGGTCTTACTGGGACCTGCCTTCTTCCATCAAGCTTAGTAATATTAAGCCCATGGTGATGGCCGGTGTACATAATATTCCGCTCACCAAATACTTAATAGAACAGGTAAGCCAATCAGCAAAGGACAGGCTGGCGGCGCTGCAGGAATATATGCCTCTTGCCCGTTTGGAAGACTGGGACCTTGAAACAGCAGGACAGCGGGTACAGGTAATTAAAAAAGATGAGAAAGAGGGTGGTGTACTGGAGTTTGGTACCGAAGTGGTAAGTGCAGCCGATGGCAGTATCGCCGCTTTACTGGGTGCCTCGCCCGGCGCTTCTACAGCTGTGGCCATTATGCTGGAACTGTTACAACGTTGTTTTCCGCAGGAGTTGAAAACGGCAGCGTGGCAGGAAAAATTAAGCGAAATGATCCCCTCCTATAACCAGTCCCTGTCAAAAGATGCGGAGTTGTGTCACCAATCGCGCCAGCGTACCGCACAGGTATTAGGCCTGGTAAATGAAGAGCTGGCTGCACATTAATGATACAATAGCAATAGCTACTTGTTATAATAGTATAAAAAAAGAGGAACCATGGTTCCTCTTTTTATTTTATGCTGTGCAGTATTTTATTTTACCGCAACAGAACTAAAAAACTTGTCTTTATTGGTAACAGCCACCGGTGTAGGTACGCTGCTGGTCAGTACATACAGTATTTCACCTACGAAAACGGCTTTCATGAACAGCTTATTCTTTTTCTCACCATCTTCGGCTTCAAAAATATAAGTGGTATAATTACCCCAGGGAACTATTTCTGTTTTAGTGAAAGTAAAACCGGCTAACTGGCCTTCAAACTGGCCTTTCAGCATATCATGAAACTCCTGGGTAGGGGCCTGCTCTGCAATTGTCGCCGAATCCATACCAAAAGCACCCAGGTCGGTAAAGGTTACCACGTAAGATACACTGTCGGCGTCTTTATACTTAAAAATATTTACACCCATCATTTCTTCCTGCTGGGGTTTAGCAGGGAAAGCAACAGTAAACTTTTTATCAATATCCTGTTTTACCCATTCTGTTTGTGCAAATGCACTCAAACCAACCAGGGCAACAAATAACGTAACAAAAAACTTTTTCATGCTAATTCTTCTTTTAGGGTGTTAAAATAGGTTATAATGACGCAATAAAAAAATCAGGAACTGCTTATACATTATTCACCGCCCGATAAACCATCAGGCCAGCTACAGGAACACAAACCGTTCCAAAAAAACATATCTGCCCTTACTTAGCTTTTTGATAACGTCTTTTTTTACTTTTCAGGTACTTGGTATGGATGATCTCGCTCATGGGCTTCTGTTGCACTTTGCTTTCCAGCCAGGAAATAATATCCAGGTAGGCAAAAGCACGGGTCTCAAAACGGTTGCCTTCCAGGTGTTTTACTTTCTCCAGGAATTTCTCCAATTCCGGGCGCTGCTGGTGTTTGGTGAACTTAAAGGAGTTGCGGAAAAACTTGAACATCTCTTCTTCTATCATGGTCAGGTTCTCCATTTTGGACATATACCGGTATACCGAGCGGGTCAGGTGGTCCATCAAATCCATATTGCCCAGTTCAAAATGTGCCAGCAGGTGTAATAAACGGGCATAACACTGCAGGTCCGAGCGGAGGCCGGCATGTTCATTAATAATGGTTTGCAGGTAATCGATACAGGTGCTGTAATCGCCGCTGCCAAAATAAAGCGTGGCAATTTTATAATTCACCACCATGATCCGGTGTTTATCCAGGAACAGGCTGTATTCTTCCATTTTTTCGTTAATGCCGGGTACCAGTTTCAGGCCTTCTTTAAAAGTGCCGGTTATATTATGGAAGTTGATCCTGGCACTGGCAATGTACACAAAGGACTGTACCTTAAAGTTTTCGCTTTGCTGTACCCTTTTGGTTTCAGCAAATTTTTCAAAACGTTTCAGGTCAATTTCAAACTTCTCGTAATTGCGCAGGTCAAAATGGGCATTCAACAGGTTATGCAGGCCTTTAATGTAGTGCCCGGTCTCTACCCTTTGCAGATCGGGCTGTTCCAGGTAAAGATCCACCCATTTTTGGGTGTACTTATAATACAATATAAAATCCTGGCGTATAAAGGCCGACCAGGTATAGATCTGGTATAAATAAAGCCTTTCGTAGAAGCCGGTTTCTTTATCGGCTCCTTTGGGCAGGTTATCTTTTAAAAAGTCTTTTACCAGTTGCTCGTCCTTTTCGTTACGGGCATGACCATGCTGGATATAGAACCCATAGATCTGCAGGGCAACATCGGATAACCTGGAGATCATGTCCAGCTTGCGGTTTACCTCGTTGGCTTCCACCGACAATTCAATGGTGCGGCTGCCATAGTTACCCGTAACGTGCAGGGTTTCAATGCGTTTCTCCAGGGCAATGATCTGGGGCAGGAAGAAATACTTCTGGTTGGTATGGGCCAGCTCCTTGGCCTTATCAATTACCCGCAGGCTTTGGATGAATAAGCCTTTTTTATATAAAATATGGGCATTGTCAAAAAGCTCATTTAACTGAAGATCAAGGCTATCGGCACTTTTTAACAGGCGCAGGCTGCTGAGTATTTGTTTGTATAAATGGGTTTTAAGGTTGGCCAGCTGGGGTTTGGTTACCCCGGACAGGCGTTTCATCAATAAACGCTCGTCATAATCTTCCATACGGTCCAGGGCATCAAATACCTGTACGATCTTAAGGTTCTCTTTTGCCGAACTTCTGTTGATATAAAGCTTAAAATGTCGTTTTTCCGCTTTTTCGAGGGAGTGGATTAATTGAAATAATATGTCCGTAGAACGGTTGGGCATCATAAAGAAATTAAAGTGAAATACAGTACCAGCAACGATTTGAGGGCAAATGTAACTGGTTTGCCGTAAATAAAAGAGGTTTAACTTGTTTTTGAAACAGTTAAATCTCATATTACTTTTACATCAGAAACAACGATAGAAGGTTTTCAGATAGCAAGCAATCGTTAAAAGGCAAAGCGTGTTAGAGGTCGAAAGAAGTAAAACCAGTTTGTTTCGCGGATTAAAACCCCGCTATTAAGTTCTACTACGAAGATTTTTCATATGGCAAGCAATCGTTAGAGGTCAGTCCGTTTCTACGGAAGGGCCTTTTTTTATGCCCTAAAGGCTCGCTAAAATAATACTTTTTTTATAATTCGTTAACATTTAGGAAAAAATTATTGCCGATCATACCGATAATCTGCCTAATCTGCTGAAAATCATATAGCATTATTATCCCGCCTGCAGCTATCCTGCTGTAAGCCAACTTTTTAAACAAAACCCCGTAATCGGCGAGCTTTTTTATACGCCTGCCGTTTGTTGCCGGTAAGTATCCTTATCCAGTTCATACCAGTTGTGCAGCACACCATCCAGCATAAAAGTTTCTGTCAACTGCATACCCACTTTAATTAATACCTGGTTGGAGCCTTTATTGGCACAATCGGCCATAGCGGTTATTTTGTCCAGCTGTAACTGGTCAAAGCCATAAGCCAGGCTGCCTCTTGCCGTTTCAGTAGCTACGCCCTTGCCCCAATGCTGTTGCAGCAGCCGGTAACCCAGGTCGTACACATTTACCTGGTTATTATAAGGCGTTTCCAGTTTTTTAAGACCGGCCCAGCCCATAAACTCATCTGTTACCTTATCAATAATGGCCAGGCGGCCCACACCCAGGCGGGCATATTGATCCTGTATGGAACGGATAATGGCATCAACCTCTTCAATTGATTGTATAGGGTTGTTGCCCAGGTATTGGTGTACCTCAGGATCTGAATCGAGCCGGAACATATCGTGACGGTCGCTTAATTCAAGTTGACGGGCAATAAATCGTGGGGTTTCAAAAATGAGGGTCATGGCACATAAAGATAGAAGGTATAGGGCAAAAGGTAAAAGGTAGCGTGTATAGGGGTACGTGTTTACAATCATGCAGACTTATCATTAAAGCTTATACCCGAACCCTACACCTTTACTCCATATACTTATAACCTACGCCACGTACCGAATGAAAGAATTTAGGATTGCGGCTGTCGGCTTCGAAGTATTTGCGGAAGTTTAAAATAAAGTTATCGATGGTGCGGGTAGTAGGATACACATTATAACCCCAAACGGATTGTAATATTTTTTCGCGGGGCACTACTTCATTCTTGTTCTCAATGAGCAGTTTTAAGAGCATGGTCTCCTTTTTACTCAGCTGTATTTTACCGCCGGTAAAAGTAGTGGCTTCCTGGGCTTTAAAATCAACCAGGTTATTGCCAAAAGTATAACTGTTACCCAGGGTTGATTTATCCTGTAGTTTTTTATTCTTATTGATCAGCTTGTTTACACGCAGCAATAACTCCTCCAGGTTAAAGGGTTTGGTGAGGTAATCGTCGGCGCCTTTTTTTAATCCCAGTACTTTATCAGCACTGCTGTTTTTGGCGCTTAGTATCAGTATAGGCACTTCATTATTGCTGATGCGTATGGTTTCGGCCACGGTAATACCATCCACTTCGGGTATCATCACATCCAGTACAATCAGGTCAAAGTATTCTCCCTGCACGGTCTGTAATGCAGCCGATCCGTCGTAAGCAGAGGTAACGTTATAACCTTCCAGTTCCAGGTTTAGTTTTAATGCCTCGTGCAGGTTCTGTTCGTCTTCTACCAGTAAAATAGATGGTTTGTTATCGTCGCTCATGGTACTAAAAGTTCTTTGCAATGAAAGTTTGAAATTATTAACGGGGCTTATGTACTAACCCGGAAAATTAACTACAAAGCTACTCCCGTTTGGACTATGATTTGTCACCGAAATGTCCGCATTATGATATTGTGCGATCCTGGTACAAAGATACAACCCTAAACCCGTGCCCTGCGCTTTGCGGGTGTTTTCGTTGCCGATACGGTAAAACTTTTCAAAAATATTTTGTTTTTCCTCGTCGGGAATGCCGGGCCCTTCATCGCTGATGGTCAATTGCTTTAAACCGCCGTTCTGCTGCAGGCTGGCAGTAATAGCGCCGGTTTTGGGTGAATATTTCACCGCGTTCTCCAGCAGGTTATTAATGAGCAGTTGTAATAACAGGGGGTCACCGATCACATCTATATCATCCTGTACCTGTTGTACCCATTTACGGTCGGGAAAACGCTTTTCAAAACCGGCCAGGCAATCTTTTAACAGGTCCGACAGGTCCAGCTCTTCATTCGCATTTTTATAGCCGTCGCCTTCCAGCTGCGAGGATAACAGGATATTGTTGGTCAGAAAATTTAAACGCGAGGTTTCTTCCAGCGCCGTATTGATGAGTTTTTTTTGTTTCTCGGGGTCCAGCTGATACCTCTGTAGTGTTTCTAAATTAAGGCGGGTAATGGCAATAGGCGTTTTCAGTTCATGGGTTACCGCCATCATAAAATTCTGTTGCTGTATCTGCCATTTGATCTGGCGGCGTACCGAACGAAAGATAAAAATACCCGTAATAACGATAAGCGCTAAGAAAAAAAGTCCTTCGCTCAGGTGCATGGCCGTTTTTTTACGGCGCTCCTGCTGAATGGCTTTCAGTTCATATAAATAAACAATAGGGGCCGAAGTGCTGTCAACTGTGGCGTTTAACTGTTTGTATTTAAAATCGGCCAGGGAGTCGCTCTGTCTTTCCAGTGAAATAAACCACCAAACCAGGGCGGCTACAATATAGGTTAACATCATCCAGTAAATGATGGTAGCCCGTTTTAATTTTCTTTTGCTGTTATCAACCATGTGTTTGCAGCATGCGGGTATTACATGCCAGTTTTTTCAATGCGTATGCCGGCATCTAATACATGCTTCAGCGGGTCTTCACGCATTATTTGTTCCAGCTTAAATTCATAATCGCCGGCTTTCAGTAATATGGGGTCACCCAGTTTTATCATGTGACTGTAAATATCGTCCATACCCTGGCCCAGCCAGCCCTTTTCGTTAGTAGCTAACAACAGATCCTGCTGAATGTTTACGGCGCTATCCTGTTGCGGACCTTTTGCCCAAACATTAACATATATATTGTTGTAATTGTATTGTTGCGTATGGCGTAATACAACATATAACTGGTAGGGAACGGTGGTGTCCTTAATCGTAAACTTAAACGAGGGTATGAAATTGCTTTTCCATTCCTGCTTTGGCATGGTAGCCCACTTTTCGTATAAATCAACAGTTTGACACGATGTTAAACAAACGGCCAGTAATGCCAGTCCTGATAAAACGGGTAAATATTTTTTCAACGTGGTAATTGTTTATTGCAAAAGTATAACGGGCAGTTTAATTGTTTACTTTTTTTACGTCCCGGCCAATAATTTTAATGCCGGCTGCGGTTTTTCATGGCATCCCGGTTGCGCAGCGCCCCGGCAATAATGTTAGGGGCGGAAACCTCTTCACTCCTGAATGCTGTATCAAAATACCCGACAACTTATGGCTAAGTACTTATTGACAGATACTCATACTATAATCACCAGCTAACAGGGTATTACAGTACATTTAATATCTGCTCCTTGGCTTTCTCCAGTTCATCCTTCATCATCACCACCATTTTCTGAATGGCCGAGTCGTAAGCTTTGGAGCCGGTGGTATTTATTTCGCGGCCCACCTCCTGTAATACAAAGGATAACTTTTTGCCTTTGCTGTCGTCGGCTTCCTGCAAAATGGTTTTGAAATAACTGCAATGGTTCAGTAAACGCACCTGCTCTTCGCTGATATCAATTTTTTCAATGTAATAGATCAGTTCCTGCTCCAGCCTGTTTTCGTCGTAGTTCTCTTTACCTACTCTTTCTTCCAGGATCTTTACAATGCCGTCTCTTATTTTCTTTTGACGTAGCGGCTCGAGTTTAATGATCTCCTGCTGCCAGTGTTCAATATTAGTGATACGGGTAAGCAGGTCGTTTTCCAGGGAAGCGCCTTCGTTTAAGCGGTGGTTATTGATATTATCGATAGCGGTACTGATCACGGTTTGTAATTGTGCCCACTCCTCATCGGTAAGGGTTTCGCTGCTGGGGGTAATTACTTCCGGCATTTTGATCAGGGTGCTCAGTATCTGTGATGTGTCCAGGTTGAGGGTGGCAGCCAGGTCGGCCAGCGGCTGATAGTAGGCTTTGGCCAGGCTGGTATTAATGGTAACCGGTTTTGCGGTGCCGGTATCTTTTAAACTGATGGTACAATCTACCGTGCCGCGTAAAAGATTTTCTGATAACAAACGGCGGATGTCAAATTCAAATGGTTTTAAAATGGCCGGCATTTTTAAGGACAGGTCAAATTGTTTTCCGTTTAAAGATTTGATGTCCACTAAAAATGTTTTATCTCCTATGGACTGTTCGTGCCTGCCAAAGCCGGTCATTGATTTTAACATACGTAAGGTAGTTTTTGTAAAGATAATGTATAGCTTGGTTTAGCAATCATATTCTGTTTGTTGTTTGGCGGGCTTTACACAGGTCTTTATACCCAAGCTCCGGCGACGGCCGCCTGGCATATAGTATCATATACAATGATAAGGGTTAGGTTTTATGAAACTATAATACCGGGTTTACTAAAAGAGCATCATCCTGAAAGATGGTGATAAGTATAGAGTTGCCATATTGAAAACATGGAATAGTAATAACAAAAAATCCTCTCAGAAAACTGAGAGGATTATTATATAGATGGGTTAGTAAGTACAGGGAAATAAATTTCCCTACACAATATTAAATATAATTTCTTCTATCTAAAAAATATTTTCAAACTATTTTATTCACATTTTATGGAAAGGTGTGGATAAGGCCGGCCGTAAAAACCGTTAAAAACGCATAGCTTTTATAACCTGCTGTAAACAATGTATAAGCAATAACTATTACAACAGTTATAAACCAATACGCTGAAACATTGATGAAATAAGGGTTGTATGAGATGATGTTTTGTGAAGGCATAGTATGATGTAAGTTTTTTATACCGGTAATTGTATGTCAGGGTTTGTATTTATCCACCTGTCGGGTAGGGTAAAAACAGGCAAAATTTTTTTTTATAAAACCGGGTGTTTTTAACAGCTTCCCGGAAAAATAGATGAATAAAACATGTACATCGACGTTGCTATGCCTATTAACTTTGCCGGATAAATTATAACACTATGCAATTTGATAAACCGGTTTCGCTTGCATTTATAGGAGAGTTGATTGGTGCTACCGTGCACGGTAATACTACCGCATTTGCAAAAGGAATAAATGAAATACATAAAGTAGAAGAAGGTGACCTGGTGTTTGTCGACCATCCCAAATATTATGACACCTGTTTAAAATCGGCTGCCAGTTTTATTATAATTAATAAACAGGTAGATATACCGGAAGGCAAGGCCATATTGGTGGTAGATGAACCCTTTGAAGCGTATTTGAAAATTGTAGAACACTACCGTCCATTTTTACCATCGACCAAACCGGTGAGTGATACGGCTGTAATTGGCGAGGGCACAGTGATCATGCCCAATGCATTTATAGGTAACCATGTGCAGATCGGTACCAACTGTATCATACATCCCGGGGTAACTATTCTGGATTATTGCGTACTGGGTAATGATGTAGTGATACAGGCCGGCACTGTTATTGGCAGCGATGCCTTTTACTACAATAAAAAAACCAACCGCGATATTCACTATAAAAAAATGAAAAGTTGCGGCCGTGTGGTGATTGAGGATGGTGTGGAAATAGGAGCAGGCTGTACCATTGACCGGGGCGTAACTGCCGATACTTTAATAGGTGCCGGCACTAAAATGGATAATATGGTACATATTGGCCATGATACTACTGTAGGTAAAAACTGTTTGTTTGCTGCCCAGGTAGGTATTGCCGGTGCCTGTGTAATTGAGGATGAAGTAATACTGTGGGGACAGGTAGGGGTAAGCAAAACACTTACTATTGGCAAAGGGGCCGTAATTAATGCGCAGAGCGGCGTACCATCTGATGTTGCCGGCGGTAAAGTATATTTTGGCACACCCATTATGGAAGCCAAAGAAAAAATGAAAGAGCTGGTTTGGGTAAAACGTATCCCGGAATTATGGAGTAAAGTGGTGGATAAAAAGTAAACGGCTGCATAAAACAAAAAGCCTTTGTATACTGCACACCTATTGGCCGGCGCAGGATACAAAGGCTTTTTAATAAAAATAAATTTTAAGGCAGGTAGTCGTAAGGCAACTGGTCCGCTATATTCTTCCAGCTCCAATATCCCTGGTTGATCCAGTTTTTTTGTTCGTAATAATACCCGTTCTGTTTAATCAAAAGTGGTTCTAAAATATCTACATAGGAAACCTGCACTCCTACATCCTTCGGTAATTTAAATTGTTCTAAATAACTGTTTTCGGGTACGGCTTTAATATAAGTGATGCTGGCTTTTTGCGGGTAAAATAATTCCACCTCATCCAGCGAATCCACCACCTCGTAATATTTTGTATCCAGGGGTTTCAGCAATAACAAGAACCGGGTTTTATCAGTTTCGTCCAGCAGGCTTACATTAAAGCCCGACTCTTTTAACGTACTGTCGTATACCGACCGCAGAAAGTGCATGCGTGAGCCGAAATAAGCTTTTTCGCGGTTGGCCTTCCAGTTCATAGCCTGGCTCACCGTACCCAATTTCTCCGTATAAAAACAGGTGCCGCGGTAAGAGCTGATATTGGTTTTATAATGGTACACAAATGAATCCAGTTTGTATTGCAGGTCGTAGCCCAGGGCCTCGTTGTTTATAACAAGCGGCTCGGTGGCCAGTACTTTCAGCTTATCGGTACGGCGGTAATAAAAGAAACGTACTACATCCTTGTTCATAATAGTACAGTTAGCTGCAAACGGCGTGGAGCCAATAAACTGGCTGATGAAAAAATCGCCATACTTTTCCCAGCCGTCCATTACTTCGTTACTGCTTTGTATCACCACTTCATCCATGGCTTTATCCTGTTTTAATAAAGCAATTTCCAGGGTAATGTTTTTATTGTCGGTAATAGCAATGGTTTTATGCTCGTAACCGGTGAAAGAAAAGATAAGATCGTAACCGCCGGATTTTAAGGTTAATGAAAATTGTCCTTCTTTGGTAGAGGTGGTGCCGAGCGTTGTGTTTTGTGCAAACACGCTGGCGCCAGGCAGGGGTTCGCGGGTAAGAGAGTCAACAATTTTACCGGTAATGGTAATTTGCGAAAGGGCAGGCGTGGCTATACAACAAGCCGCTAATAAACCTAACAGGAATAGTTTGTTCATAGAAAACGATTAGTGATAAAGATACTATAAATAAAATAACCGGGCAGCGTTGCCAGAGTATGGCGGGTTATACTTTACCGGCTGCCAGCTGCAGGTATTTTTTACCGGCACGGGCAATTGATTCGGCTAAAGGTGTAAAATTAAAACCGGGTAATGCGTTTAAGATTTTACTGTTGGTAAAGCTGGTATTGCTTTGGGCCACACGGGCGCTTTCCCTGGTAAGAAAAGCCTTACCACCGGTAAGTTTTGCCTTTAACCAGGCCATACGCCAGGCCAGGCCGGCAATAAAGGGAGTAGCTTCTTTATGCGGAGGTTTTTTACCAAGGGCTTGTGCAATAGTATCTAACAGCTGCTTAAAAGTCCAGTTATCACCGTTCACAATATAACGTTGTTCAGTAATATCCGATTCCATTAACAGGATAGCAGCTTTGGCTACATCTTCCACATCTACAAAGCCGTTCATGCCTTTGCTGTACCAGGGAAACTCTTTGTATACATTTTTAAAGATGGCGCTGCTGCCGGTATTCCAGTCGCCGAAGCCCAGTATGGTGGATGGGTTTAGAATCACCGCGTCAAGCCCTTCAGCCATGCCGCGCCAAACTTCCATCTCGGCCTTGTTTTTACTTTTGGCGTAGCTGGTGGTGAGTTTATTTTCTTCCCATTTTTTTTCTTCACTTACTGTTTCGCCATGTAATGTGCGGCCCAGTGCTGCTACTGAACTGATATAGACCAGTTTTTTTACATTGCTGTCCAATGCCATATTCACTACATTGGCCGTTCCCTCTACATTGATCTTCATCATACGCTGTTTATCCTTTTTGGCAAAGGATACCACTGCGGCGCTGTGAATGATATAGTCAACCTCCTCCATGGCTTCCTGTAAGGATACCACATCCAGTATATCCCCATCGATCCATTGTACTTTTTCCAGTAAATGCGGTTGAATATGTGTTGGAAGATTGGCTGAGCGGCGCAGTGCTTTAACGGCATACCCCTTCTCCAATAACTGAAGTAAAATATAACCGCCTAAAAAACCGGTCCCGCCTGTTACAAGTACAGTTGCCAAAAATTGAGGGTGTTGATTTATTAAAACTGCCGCGAAGATAGTTCAACTTACCTGTCCCCCCTTGCTAAATTATTAATAGTTGTAATAACCCTTACCGGATTTACGACCCAGCTCCCCTTTTTTCACTTTTTCCTCCTGTATATAGGATGGTTTCAGGCGTTCGGGTTGCTGCAGTTGTTCGTATACCGAGCAGCTTACAGCGTAATTAATATCGTTGCCGATCAGGTCCATTAATGCAAAGGGTCCCATTTTAAAGCCGGTGCTTTCCATCAGTTCATCTATTTGTGCAAAATCGGCCAGCCCTTCTTCGGCCAGTCGTAGGGCCTCGATATAATAGGGGCGGGCCACACGGTTCACAATAAACCCGGGAGAGTCCTTACAAACTACCGGTGTTTTTTGCATGGTGTTTACCAGCGCTTCCATTTGGGTAATGGTTGCTGTCGTATTGAATTCTGTTTTCACTACTTCCACCAGTTTCATTAAAGGAGCTGGGTTGAAAAAATGTAAACCCACTACACGCTCCGGGTGACTTATTTGTGCGGCCAGCCGGGTGATGGATAAGGAGGAAGTGTTGGAAGCGAAAATAGTTTCGGGGGTATTGATACCGGCTAACTGGTTAAAAAGCGATAGTTTCACTTCCATTTTTTCTACGATAGCTTCAATAAATACTTCGGCAATACATTGGTTGATATCTGTTATATACCTTAGCCGGCCGATGGTTTGTTGTTGCTGGTCCGGAGTGATCTTTTCTTTTGACACCAGTTTTTGCAGGCTGCCTTCTATACCAGCTTTTGCCTTTTGCAGCATATCCGCATTTACATCGTACAATAAGGTGGTAAAGCCCGCTGTTGCGGCTACCTGGGCAATGCCGCTACCCATGGTGCCGGCACCGCAAACACAAATAGTCTGTATAGTCATATAGCCTGTATTGCTGCAAATATATTGTACTGCCTGTTAATGGGGCAGGCTGTCTTTAAAACGTCCGTATACCCAGGTACCTGCAATTGCGCTTAACAAAGTAACAATGATAACGGTAGCGCCGGTGCCTATCTGGGCAAACAATGGTCCGGGGCAGGCGCCGGTAATGGCCCAGCCAAAACCAAATAATACCCCGCCATAGATATTTCCTTTGGTGAATTGTTTTTTGGAGAAGGTGACCGGTTCGCCATCTATGGTTTTAATGTTGAACTTTTTGATTAACCATACCGATAACATGCCTACGGCAATGGCGCTGCCGATAATGCCATACATGTGAAAGGATTGCAGGCGGAACATTTCCTGTATACGAAACCAGCTGATGATCTCGGCCTTAACGAAAACAATACCGAATAAAATGCCCACGACCATGTATTTGATCTGCCCGTACCATTTAGTGGATGGTGTGGTTGTATTTTCCTGAATAGAGTGCTGCATGTTCTTGTTTTTTATAAAGCCAGTATATAAGGTAAAATAAGATTGGCCATGATAAAACCTCCGGCCATAAAACAGATCGTAGCCACCAGTGAGGGCCATTGCAAAGTGGATAAACCCATGATGGCATGACCACTGGTACAGCCCCCGGCATAACGAGTGCCAAAGCCCACTAAAAAACCACCCACCACCATCATGATCAATCCCCTGATCGTTAATAGGGCCGGCCAGTTCATAATATCTGCAGGAACCAGGTGTTTGTAATTGGTAATGCCATAACCGGCCAGTTCAGTGGATAGTTTGGGGTTTACCACAACAGGGTCGGGGTTGGCCAGTAAGGTACTGGCAATAATACCCCCTAAAAAAATACCCAATACAAAGAACAGGTTCCAGGCTTCCTTTTTCCAGTCGTAAGTAAAAAAAGGAATTTTTGCCGGTAGGCAGGCCGCACAGATATGGCGCAGGGATGAGCTGATGCCAAAGGATTTATTACCCAGTAATAACAACACCGGCACTGTAAGACCAATAAGCGGACCGGCGATATACCAGGGCCAGGGCTGGTTGATAAATAGTAACATGCTGAAAATTATTTGTGACACAAAATTATGCAATCGTATTTGCAAAATTGTTTAGCAAGTGAACGGCACGGGTTATTTAGGTTTACCTTGAACCCTTATCCAGCCTTCGACTATATTATGATAAAAAAATTGCTTTGCCCTTTATTATTGATCACTTGTTTACTGACAAAAGCCCAGACCGGCCCCGCACCTGCCGCTTATTTTAATTTTAATAAAACACTTGTTGCAACCGGTAAGGAAACGATAAAGCCGGTAATTACCGGGAAGCCGGCGTACGCTAAAAGTTTTGCCGGTAGCAGTTTGCAACTGAATGCGCAAACAGTACAGGCTTTTGAACTGGAAAAAACGGTGTTGCCTTTTACGACAGCGCAGGATTACAGCATCCAGTTCTGGATAAAAACAACAGTGCCGGCCGCTTATACCATGCCGCTGCTGGGCCAGAAAGCCATTACCAACACCGGTTTAGCGGAACAAAAAAAGCCGGGCTGGTTGTTTTATGTTTCGGAGGGTACCTGGGCTTTTAATATAGGCACGGGGAGGCGCAGGATAACCCATGAAAGAGAGAACGGACATATTATGCCGTTGAACGATGGCAAATGGCACCAGCTGACCATGACCTATGACAGTAAAACTGCACAACTAAAACTATTTTACGATGGTGATATAAAGGCGCAATACTTTATTGGCGATTCCGTGGGCTTTCACCTGCAAGACGCCATGCCGCTGGTAATAGGCAGCAAAACGTTTAAGCAACCGGATACGCTTATTCAAAGTGCCATACGGGAAGGTGCGGTTAATTTACAAAGACTAACAGATGCTTTTACGGCATTGGGTGCGGGAATAGCTGCGGATAATGACTATGCTGTATTAGTAAGTGATCCCCAACAGTTGTACAGCGATTATATAAAAAAAGCATCGCCGGAGATGGGTGCAGATGCACTGGCCGCTAAACTGAAAGCGACAGATTTTGAGACTATCAATAAAATAAGATCAGCACTGATGCGTAATCCTTATACTGTGCACCAGGTAATTGATTTTGTAGAGGTAGCGCCGGTGACAAAGTTTTATCGTTTACAAAACGGACACATTGTTATTAATGATACGGCCGTGCAAAAACATATTGTCAACCGCAGGTTGCAGGCGCCTGATTTTGAAATAGATGAACTGAAGATATGGAACAGCGCCATTAGTGAGGCGGACGTACAGGCTGGTTGGGTAAAATATTTTAGCAGCAAAAAAACATCGCTTGCCAATAATGTAAAAACTATTACAGTTGCCAACTGGAATATCTGGCATGGAGGTAAACATGCTACTATAGCCAAAGACGGCTATGATTCCCGCAAACGTATTGTGGAGATGATACAAAAAGAAAATGCGGATGTGGTAATGTTACAGGAAACCTATTCATCAGGAGAGTTTATTGCAGCCGAGCTGGGTTATTATTATGCGGCCAGTGCCGACTGGGATTATTTAAACCAGGGGTCTAATATTTCTGTGTTGAGCCGGTATCCTATCCGTTCGGTACATGTGCCGCCCGGCGCACCTTTTATGAACCTGGGAGCAAGAATAGCGGTTAGTAAAACACAGGAAATATATATCATGTCCAACTGGTATGGTATGAACCAGTTTAACCAGGTGTATGATTTTCACCAGCAGCGTTTTGAAACAAGCGATAGTATACCGGTAATATTTGCTGGTGATTTTAATGCCGTGCCGTTTATGGATGGCGGTAAGGATAATCCCGCGTCGGTGAAACTAACGGGAGCGGGCTTTACCGATGCCTACCGGCAGGTATATCCCGATGTTAAAAAATACCCGGGTTATTCGCATATTATTGGTGAAAGAATTGACCAGTTGTATTATAAAGGCCGGGCATTGCAGTTACAGGATTTTAAACTGATCACCACCTGGCCGGGAGGTTATCCCTCTGACCATGGATTGATGATTGCCCGGTTTGGATGGAACCCATGACGGGAAGTGTGCCGGGCTTTTTGTTACAGCCGAAGGGCTGCCCTGCTTAGGCGGAAATACTGGCGGCCTGATAGCCGGCAGATTGCAGCCGGGCGGGGAACTGCTGCCGGGATTTGTTACCAGGCCGGGAGCCCATCATAAAAAAAGATAATGCGCTAATCGCATTTTGCCAGCCCTGCCAACAAACTTAACTTAGCGGCATGGATAAAAGACTTTTTTTACTGGATGCCTATGCCTTAGTATTCAGGGCTTATTATGCGTTGATCCGCAGCCCGCGATTGACCAGCAAGGGAAAGAATACCAATGCGCAATTTGGTTTTACCAATGCCCTGGTGGAGTTGCTGAACAAACAGAAGCCCTCGCATATGGCCGTGTGTTTTGATACCGCCGCACCCACAGAAAGACATACTGATTTTGCCGATTATAAAGCCAACCGCCAGGAAACCCCTGAGGATATTAAACTGGCTGTTCCGGATATCATCCGCATTATTGAGGGCTTTAATATTCCGGTGATAGCTGTGGATGGTTATGAAGCCGATGACGTGATTGGCGCACTAAGTGTGAAAGCCGAAGCGGAAGGGTATGATGTATATATGGTAACACCGGATAAGGACTATGGCCAGCTGGTAACGGAGAAAGTAAAAATTTATAAACCGGCTTACCAGGGTGGCGATGTAGAGATCATGGGCCCGGCTGAAGTATGTGCTAAATGGAATATTAAAAGAGTATCGCAGGTAATAGATATACTGGGACTGATGGGTGATGCCGTGGATAATATTCCCGGTATTAAAGGCGTAGGTGAAAAAACGGCCGCGAAATTATTAGCAGAATATGATACGCTGGAAAATATACTGGACAATGCGGATAATATAAAAGGATCGATGGGCGAGAAGATCCGTAATGGCAAGGCCGATGCGATCATGTCCAAAAAACTGGCCACCATTATCACCAATGTACCGGTGGAGTTTCATGAAGAGAATTTTTGTGTGAAGGAATGGAATAAAGAAGCATTGAAAGAAGTGTTTGGCGAACTGGAGTTCAGAACCCTGGCCAAAAGATTACTGGGCGAAGAACTGGCAGGCGCTGCACCCGTAACGGGTAAGGCCAATACCGGCGATAAACCCTCTGAAACCAAAGCGCCACAAGCTGTACAGACCGACCTGTTTGGGAATATTGTTGAACAACCTGTGGTGGTAAGCGAAACTATTGAACAGACAGTAAGCAATTTTAAAACCGTTCATACGGTGCCGCACAATTATATAGCGGTAACAACACCCGAAGCCATTGCGGAGATGGTACAACACCTGGAACAGTTTAAGGAAATTTGTTTTGATACGGAAACAACAGGCATTGATGCCAATGAGGCCGAACTGGTGGGCCTGAGTTTTGCGGTTACTCCCGGTGAAGCTTACTATGTACCCTGCAGCGCCAACAGGGAGGAGGTTTTACAATTACTATCGCTGTTACAGCCCTTGTTTGACAACCCCGCCATTACCTGGATAGGACAAAATATTAAATACGACCTGCTGATTTTAAAATGGTACAATGTGGCCATAGCCGGGCAGTTTTTTGATACCATGCTGGCGCATTATGTAATTGACCCCGATGGTAAACGAAGCATGGATGACCTGAGCGAAAAATACCTGCAATACGAACCCATACATATTGAAGAGCTGATTGGTAAAAAAGGAAAAGGCCAGGGTACCATGCGTGATGTGGAGCTGGAAAAAATAAAAGACTATGCAGCCGAAGATGCGGATATTACCCTGCAGTTAAAACATGCCTTTACGCCACTGTTGCTGGAAAATGAAGTGCAGGAAGTGTTTGAAAAAGTGGAGAACCCATTAATGCCGGTATTGACCGATATGGAGTTTGAAGGCATCAGGATTGATGAAGCGTTTTTAAAAGATTACTCCGGTGTGCTGGAAGCCGATGCCAAAGCTGCGGAAGAAAGTGTGTACAAACAGGCCGGCGTACGGTTCAACCTGGCATCGCCCAAACAATTGGGTGAAGTATTATTTGAAAAGCTGCAATTAGATCCCAAGGCTAAAAAAACAAAAACAGGCCAGTATGCCACCGGTGAGGATGTATTGCTGAAGCTGGCGAATAATAACCCGATCGTTAATGATATTCTTACGTTCAGGGAACTGACCAAGTTAAAATCCACCTATGTGGATGCATTGCCTTTGCTGGTAAACAGTAAAACCGGCAGGGTGCATACTACTTACGGACAGGCCGTGGCGGTTACCGGCAGGCTGGCCAGTAATAATCCCAACCTGCAGAACATACCGGTGCGTACCGAGAGAGGCAAGGAAATACGTAAGGCCTTTATTCCCCGCGATGAAAAACATATTTTATTATCGGCCGACTATTCACAGATAGAACTGCGTATTGTAGCTGCCATCAGCGGCGATCCGAATATGTGTGCAGCCTTTAAATCGGGTACCGATATCCATACCGCCACCGCTGCAAAAGTGTACAATGTTGCAGAGGGTGATGTAACCAAGGAAATGCGCTACAAGGCCAAGAGTGTGAATTTTGGTATTATTTATGGCCAGGGCGCTTTTGGCCTTGCCGATAATTTGGGCATCAGCCGTACCGAAGCAAAAGATATCATTGATAACTATAAAAAACAATTTGCCGGCATACAAAAGTATATGGATGATACTATCAACTTTGCCCGCGAATTTGGCTATGTACAAACCTTAATGGGCCGTAAACGCTGGCTGCGTGATATTAACTCCGGCAACTTTACTGTGCGTGGCTTTGCCGAGCGAAACGCCATTAACAGTCCTATACAGGGTACTGCGGCCGATATGATCAAACTGGCTATGATAAAAGTACATGCGGCTATTAAGGAGAATGGCTTTAAAAGCAAGATGATATTACAGGTGCATGACGAGCTGGTATTTGATGTATTACAGGAAGAGCTGGACGATATAAAACCGGTGATCATTAATGCCATGCAGGCGGCCATGATATTGCCTAATGAAGTGCCCATTATTGCCGAAGCCGGTGTGGGTCATAACTGGCTGGAAGCGCACTAAGAAAAATTTCCTGACATTATATTACCGTCCTTTATTGGCCCGCTGGCGTAAAGGACGGTTTTTTATTTATATACCCGGCGGCATTGCAACCGGCATCGTCCCTTGCGTCGCACACTTGTGCACCAGTAACTTTACGCAGCATTACGCAATAATTATTATAAAAAACATGGCTCTATATGCAGCATACACTGTCACAAAAAACTCTCCCCCTAAAATCTAAAATCTAAAATCTAAAATCTAAAATCTAAAATCTAAAATCTAAAATCTAAAATCTAAAATCTAAAATCTAAAATCCCGTCACCAGCAGGTTCCTCGCGGCCTTCACACTGCACTTTTGAAAAGCAGCATAAGCAGCTGCTGCTCTGGATCGGATGCTTTCATTATCCTCTTTATTTATATATCCCGTTAAGGCATCGTGAATGGTATACGCTTCAGGACTCATAAGGCCGGTGGTCCAGACCAGTGGATTTACATGAGCCTCTTTCAGGTGTGGGGTGAAGAAACGTTTGCTATAACAGGCCAGTATCATAACATCTCTCTTGATGCCATCTGTATTTTTATAAGTTTCGTCAAGTGTAAAATCCATTAAGCCATCATGACCAATATACGCTACCAGGCCAGCGTTACTGGCAATGCCGACTGTTTTTGTTCCTATATTGATGGTGTCTTTTGTTTTACCACAGCTATTGTTTAAAAACTGTTGTGTACACTCTTTAATATTCCGGCCATCATAAGCATCTGCTACCAGGTAATACTTTTGGGATACATGTTTAAATACCAGACGTTCGAGAACCGGGCCTTCTTTCTTTTCTGTGCGGATCAATTGCCAGGACCTGCTTTTTTTAAAATAGGTTTTAATACCATAACCACAGCCCCAGTATAAGTTATTGGCAGGGTCCTGGCCATTGCCAATTTTAGCAGGCACCGGCACTATTCCCTGGTACTTGTTATCGCAAAGCGCCACTAATATATGGATGGTCTTAAAACTGGTATCGAACGAAGTTGGTGTAGCATCCGGCGCAGGCTGGTCCGAAGCCTTGACCAACTGTTTATCAGCAGAACGGGCGTTACAACCGGTAAATAGCAGGCTGCAACAGATAAAATACAGTAATCTCATATATCAGTAATGATTATAATCAAGCAGATACATATAACGGGATTTTCCATAAAACAATAGTCGTAAATTATTGTTTTCTTTGTCGTTTATTACACAATCACCACACGGATACTTCAATCATTATGTCAGGATTTACCCCCGATAGTAACAATAAACTTTTTTTCCTGGCTGCACAGATGGTGAACCACAGTGACCGGCATATTTTTTTAACAGGGAAGGCAGGAACGGGCAAGACCACTTTTTTAAAGTACATTAAAAATAATACGCACAAACAAATGGCCATTGTAGCGCCTACGGGTGTGGCAGCCATTAATGCAGGCGGGGTAACCATGCATTCCTTTTTTCAATTGCCGGTAGCGCCCTTTATCCCCGATGATAACCCCTTTGGTATGCGCCAGGATGGTGATAACAGTACCAACCAGCTACAACTGTTGAGTACGTTGAAAATGAACGGCGAAAAGAAAAAGATCATCCGTGAGCTGGAACTGCTGGTGATTGATGAAGTGAGTATGGTACGCTGTGATACCCTGGATGCCATTGATGCCGTGATGCGCCATATACGCCGGAACTATTTACAGGCTTTTGGCGGGGTGCAGGTTTTATTTATCGGCGACCTGTTCCAGTTACCGCCGGTTACGCCTGCACATGACTGGCGTATCCTGAACCAGTTTTATGAAGGCCCCTATTTTTTTAACAGCCGGGTACTGGAGCGCAACAAACCGGTTTGCATCGAACTCATCAAGATATACCGGCAACAGGAAGAAAGATTTATTGAGTTGTTAAACCAGGTGCGTAACAACCGGCTGGATGCAACAGGGCTGGCCTTACTGAATGAACGGTTAGATCCTGATTTTAATCCGCCTAAAGAAGAAGGTTATATACGCCTGGTTACCCGTAATGCCAAAGTAGATACCATTAATGCTGCCGAGCTGGAACAACTGGAAGGACGTACCTACAGTTTCCCGGCCGAGATAAAAGGTGACTTCAGTGATAAAGCCTTTCCTGCCGATGAAACATTAAAACTGAAGATAGGGGCCCAGGTCATGTTCATTAAAAACGACCTGGATATAGCCAAACGGTATTTTAACGGCAAGATAGGCCGGGTGGTAAATGTAAAAAATGATGCGATATACGTACAATGTGATAATGATGCTGATGAAATAGAAGTAAAGACCACCACCTGGGATAATATACGCTACACGCTTGATGCAACAACCAGGCAACTGAAAGAAGAAGTAGTGGGTTCGTTTACCCAATACCCGCTGCGCCTGGCCTGGGCCATTACCGTGCACAAAAGCCAGGGCCTCACGTTTGAAAAAGCCATTATTGACGCCGGTGATGCATTTGAAAAAGGACAGGTGTATGTATCGCTGAGCCGTTGTACCACGCTGGAAGGGTTGAAACTGCATACCATGATCCGCAATCAATCCTTGTTCAGCGATAGCAGGGTGATCGCTTTTTCCGAACAGAACCTGCCACCGGAAAAACTTAGCGTGGTTTTTTCTCAGGCAGAACATGACTATACTTTAAGACAAATACAACAACTTTTTGAATATACAGCGGTACAGGCCCAGGTAAAGGAACTGGGCGCTTATTTACAGGAGCATGCAAGCTCGTTTAATGAAGAAGCTTTCGGATGGCAGCAAAAACTGCAGGAACTTATTGATGCGGTGCAGGATGTGGCAGCGAAATTCCAGGCACAACTGCAACAATTGTTTGTGCAGTTAACCCAGCAGGAGCTGATGGAGAAGATCAATGAAAGGGTAATAGCCGCGATCAGCAAATACTTTGCAGGACATAATGGCCAGTTGCTGCAACAGATCAGGGAAACGCCGGTGGTAACGGACAGCCGGATGAAAGCTGCCGATACCAATGAAATGCTGAAGGAACTGTTCATTGCCATCGATTCCAAACAATATATCATGGAAGGGCTTACTGCCGGCTGGAACAGTGAGTTATACAGCGAACGCAGGAAAAACTATATCGTTACACGCTTTGGCGTAAATGTGTATGCCGCCGGTAACAATGCAGCTAAACTACCGGATAGCCCGCACCCGCAACTCTACAGCCAGTTAAAAACACTGAGGGATAAGATCTGCCGCCAGAAAGATATACCGGTTTACCTGGTAGCCTCATCGGTTACATTAGATGAAATGGCCCGTTACCTGCCATTGACCGAAGACGATTTAATGCGTATTACCGGCTTTGGCCCTAAAAGGGTGGAACAATATGGCGATGAATTTTTGCAGGTGATACAGGCTTATTGTGATGCAAAAGCACTGCATTCACTGGTGGATACTATACCCGCAGCAGGTAAAAAGAAAACCACAAAGTCAGCAGCTAAGCAGGAAAAAGATAAACCCGTTAAAATAAATACCAAACAGGTGAGTTTTGACCTGTTTAAGCAGGGCAAGGATATTATCACTATTGCCCAGGAACGCAATATGGCCATCAGTACTATTGAAGGTCACCTGGCACATTATATACAACTGGGTGATATTGATATACTGGAAGTAATGGACCAAGAAAAATTATCATTGATACAGCCACATCTTGAAAACTACACGGAAACAGCTGCCGGGCCTATCAAAGAAAAACTGGGCAACCAGGTAAGCTTTGGTGAAATAAGGCTGGCAATGGCCTGGAAGAACAGGGAGGTTAATTAGTTGATTTGATAATTTGGTAATGTGCTGATGTAGTGAATATGTGTGATAAGATCATTCTTCATCGGTGGCCTTTACTGGTTGCGAGAATACTAACGATCTGCTTGTAATACTTTTGTTATATGATTGATCTGTCAGGGTGAATGTAACCTCATAATCACCGGCGTTCTTAAAATAAAATGCACCGGAGCACATGCCGTGGCCCACTCTTACCTGTCCGTTTTCAATGGGAAGTACATAGGTCGTTACACTGCCGGAACGGAGGCTCTTTACAGTTGTCCTCACATATAATGTAGAACTATCTAACCCCGAAACATTAAAATACACCCAGGAAGCAGGGCCGCATCCGTATGATACAAGCGTCTTTTTTGTTTCTGTAATCATGTAATTAAAAGCAGACACATCGGTTGTGACATTCCTCTTTACGGTGATAGGACCGCTTATCCAGTTTCTGCTCTTTTCATTTAAAAATTTTGGCGGAAAGGCTTTATTGTTAAGATCTTCTATATATAATCTATACTCTTCTTTTTCTGAAAGGATGGTGTCTGGCCTTAATATAACCTGGGTAAGCTGGTAATCACCGCTTAATACTTCCAGCACCGTCAGCTTTATTGTAGTTTGACCTGATTTTAAACTTACCGGGTGTCGTTTGTTTAACCCCTCTGCTATATATTGATCGGAGCTATAGAACTCAACAATGATGATACCGTCTTTTGCCAATACGGTTTTTGTGTGTAAGCCAATTCCGGAGGCCCCGCATTTGGCGCTGCTTATAAACGGTATGGCGATGAGTATAACGATAAAAAGAAAATGCCGGGTGTTCATTTTATTGATTTTATATGACTACAGGCAGGATGTATAAAACGGGGTAATTACATAAATGTGCAACGGTTTTACAAAACCGTTTGTCAGGCTTAAATTATGCTTAAAAATATATTGTCCATCTTGTTAGTAATCGGGTTAATTACCGGATGCCGTAAGGACTTTGAATATGCAAGAGGTCCCATTGCTAACAGTATTGTGGGAAAATGGGCGTTCACCGAATATTTCATGAGTCCTGGTGATGCCGGAAATTGGTATAAAGCCAAACCCAGAGGGCGGGTTATACATTTTAAAGCGGATGGTTCATTTTCGGCTACAAGGGAGGGCTTTAAACAGTTTACAAAATATGAACTGCTAAATACCGGAAAGATCAGGTTATCCGCAGCTGATTCCGGTAATACCATGTTACTGGTTTTTTCTATTGATACAAATAATGCATGGTTATTTACTTATCCGGGCGAATCTATTTGCATTGAGGGTTGTTCGGATAAGTACAGGCTTGTGAAATAACCGGGTAAGTGAAAGGGTTCTATGTTGGGTAAAAACTTATGGCATTATTTTAGTTATTGCCTATGGTCTCTTCTAATAATAAGCCAGGGATGGTTTAATGTTGTTATGATTTAATTCGGTACTATTAAAACTCAAAAAAATGCGAAAACTTTTGCTGATGGCTTTGGTAAGCCTTACGCTTTTCTCCTGCTCCAAAAACGATAAAACAGATAGTGGCGACAATCCAAGAATAGTGTTGATCCCCGGCTTCGGCAATAGCGGGGGAGAAATACCCGGTACTGCTTTTAGTCTTCCTTCGGGTATCCAGCTCCAGGGGAGTATTACCGGGGAGAGTATGTCGCCTGTTTGTACCACCCTTGGCTTCGGCTCGTTGGTAGATGTATACCTGGAACTTAAGAACACGACAGCGGCAGAGATCAAGGTAACCTTTCCGGCAGGCCTTACACTTTACGCCGCCAGTGCAAGTGACCAAAACGGCTTTGTGGCACAAAACTATGATGTTACTATAGCAGCAGGGGCTGTTTGTATTGTAAAACTAAATGCGTATTGTATTAATTCATCAAGATCAGGTTCCAGCTCCAGCTCCCGTTATACCTGGGGACCAGTTTGTAATGCACCGGCAATCGTATACTTTTTAAAACTCTTAAAGGATAAAGACCTCAGTAAAGATGAGGACAGCCAGGTGCAGCCATCTTTATGGATGATCAGCGATACGGAAACAGACCCGGTGTCATCTAAACAGATCTGGGATATTGTGAGGGAGAATATTGCGGCCATTCCAAACAGGTAAAAACGATACACAATGGGTTCATGGCAGACAAATGGGAGAAGGTAAATATAAAGCACATTATTTACTGAACAGTCATTGATAACTATCCGACCCGTTTGTTTTTATATAACGTATAGACAGATAAGTGAATTATTGAAGCGGCCTGGTATGTGGCCGCTTTAATATTTATATACAAACACTAAAGTTCAGGCTGATTGTTGAGCGTTATTGTATCCAAGAAAAAAGCGGCTACAACTTTTACGTTATAACCGCTTGATTCTGTTTGTGGTGTGGGCCGGGATCGAACCGGCGACACAAGGATTTTCAGTCCTTTGCTCTACCGACTGAGCTACCGCACCTTTTGGTTGTTTTCCCCAGGTTGAAAGACTAGTTTCAAATCAGGGGGGCAAAAATAAAGGTTTTTACCATATAAAAAGCAATTGTTCAGAAGTTTATTTTTTAAAGCGAAAGGCTAAACGCTTAAAGCAAAAAGCCTTAAGCACTAAACGGCTGGTTTATATAAAATAAAAAACCCGGCAAAGCCGGGTCCTGTTTATATTTTTATTTTTTCATTGTTAGTTATCCCTTACATCCCGTACTCGCTCAAAAATTTGATCCGCATGATCTTTAACTGCTCCCAGTTAAAATCGTAATCCGATAACTCCTCCTGGGCTATTTGTAAGGATGATGTTTCGCAACTTTTAAAGTATTCAATGATCTCTGCCTGCTCTTCCTCGTCCAGCATTTCATCAATGGCGTAGGCCAGGTTAAGCTTGGTGCCGCTGGCGGCAATGGTCTCCATCTCTTCCAGCATCTCATCCATACGCCAGCCCTTGTTCTTGGCAATGGTTTCCAGCGATACTTTTTTATCGGTGTTCTGGATAATGTATACTTTATTACCGCTTTTGTTCACCACGCTCTTCATCACAAAATCATCCGGCTTCACAATATTATTATCTTCTACATATTGCGCAATCAGCTCAACAAAGGGCTTTCCATACCGGATGGCCTTACCCTTACTTACGCCCT
This sequence comes from Terrimonas rubra, assembly GCF_042686025.1. NCBI lineage: Bacteria > Pseudomonadati > Bacteroidota > Chitinophagia > Chitinophagales > Chitinophagaceae > Terrimonas > Terrimonas rubra. The sequence continues at coordinate 758,726 of NZ_JBHUOZ010000001.1, read as the reverse complement.
GGCATTTTTCCAGGTCGGTAACATTGGTCGGGTACATAGTAGCCATATCCTGTAAGGATGTTTCCAGGAAAATAACAAAAGGAGGCAGGTTCTTCTTCTTGGCTTCTTTCTGACGCAATTCCTTCAGCATCTCGAACAACTTTTCATCAGTAGCCGCGCCTTCACCGCCGGTCTCCATCACTTCCTCATCATCGGCATTGGCCTCTTTATATAAGTTGTTTAATACAATGGTAAAGGATTTTGGCTTCTTCAGGTACGCCTCACCTTTCTTGGTGATTTTTAAAACACCATACTCCACAATATCCTTGGCCAGTAAGCCTTCCAGTAACATCTGGCGGATAAGCGAATTCCAGAAATGATTATCCCGGTCGTTACCGCTGGCAAAAGCCTGTATACCCTCGTGGCGGAACATCTGTATCTGCGGCGTAAGTTTTCCGCTGATAATATTGATCACATAATCCGTGGCAAAACGCTGGTCCAGCTCATCGATCGCTTTCAATACGATCAATGTTTCTTTTTCCACTTCCAGTTTTTCCTTAGGGTGTTTACAGTTATCGCACTGGCCGCAGTTCTCCTGCTCATACACTTCGCCAAAATAACTCATCAATACCTTGCGGCGGCAAACACCGGTTTCGGCATAGGAAACGGTTTCGTTGATCAGTTGGGCGCCCACTTCACGTTCGCTCAGCGGCTTGTCACGCATCAGGTGTTCCAGCTTGCTAACATCCTTGTGCGAGTAATATAAAATACATTTTCCTTCCAGTCCGTCACGGCCGGCACGGCCGGTTTCCTGGTAATAGTTCTCAATTGATTTGGGAATATTATAGTGTATTACAAAACGGATATCCGGCTTGTCAATACCCATACCAAAAGCAATAGTGGCACAGATCACTTGTACATCCTCGCTTAAAAACTTATCCTGCCTGTCAGCACGTATCTTACTATCCAGCCCGGCGTGGTAAGCCACCGCCTTAATACCGTTGGCTTCCAGGATAGCAGCCAGTTCTTCGGTGGTTTTGCGGTTCAACGTATAAATAATACCGCTTTTTTTACCCATACTTTTTATGAACCGTACAATATTTTCATCGGTCTGGTTCTTTTTTATCTTGGGTAGTATCTCGTAATATAAATTGGTACGGTTAAACGAGGAGATAAAGATATTAGGAGCATTCAAGCCGAGGTTCTTTACAATATCGCTTTGTACTTTAGGGGTAGCAGTAGCAGTTAGGGCTATCACGGCTACATCGGGGTTGATCTGGGTCATCATCTCCCTTAAACGGCGGTATTCCGGCCTGAAATCATGACCCCATTCCGATATACAGTGCGCTTCGTCTACTGCAAAAAACGATATCTTCAGATCGGCAAAAAACTCCAGGTTCTCCTGTTTGGTCAGGGTTTCCGGCGCTACATATAAAATTTTTGTTTTACCGCTTAACAGGTCGTCATGTACTTCCTTGGTCTCTTTTTTATTAAGGGTACTGTTTAAAAAGTGGGCAATACTGTCATTGCTGCTGTAGCCACGTACCAGGTCTACCTGGTTCTTCATTAATGCGATAAGGGGGGACACTACAATGGCAACGCCTTCACTGATCAGCGCCGGCAACTGGTAACACAAACTCTTACCGCCACCCGTTGGCATGATCACAAAAGTATCCTTACCCGACAATAATGATTCTATCGATTTTTCCTGCGTGCCCTTAAATTTAGTAAACCCAAAGTGTTCCTGTAACGATTGGTGAAGGTCAAACTTCTTAACTTTCGCAGTGGTTTCTTTCTTTACTGTTGCGGTTTTTTTCACCGCCGTTTTTTTTGCTGTAGATGTAGCCATTACTCTAAAATTTCACTCACACCTGAATAAGTGTTAGCATATTAAGGTACTCATTTTTCGTAATATGTTACTAATAAATGGCGCCAAAAATCTGCCGCTTAAAATATTAGTAATTGAAAAACAAATACTTATACCTTTATATACTTTGTAATCGGGTAGAACAAAACCCAAATCCTTCCGAGGGGTCCTTCTTCACGGTTCTTGTGGATATAAAAGTGGATAGCAAATTTAAGCAACCCAAACGGTTAAATAATACTTAAATCGTTAAAATAAAACCAACTTATAAACACTAACGGGGGTTAGCTTTTGGTACTATACATTATTTTCAAAGGTATAGGGCATAAGGTGTAGGATATAAGGTTTGACTGACATTGTACATGCCTGATACCTTAAACCCTATACCTTCAACCTTCCAGCCATGGGAGGGTAGCCGGGCCGGTCTATACAAAAAACAAATTCATCGATAGTTACCGAATCATTAAGTATTCAGTATATTACTTTACAGTAAACTCTATAGAATGCGGGTAAAACTGGTCCAGGTTATCAGTCATATAACAGGCTGGGTTTTCTTTTTTTCACTCATCTTCATCTTCCTGTCCAATACACCGTCAGGCCAGGCCGGCTTTACACAGAGGTTGTTCTCTGCCCCCTTTCTTATTTTCAGTCTTACCTATATTATACTGTTTTACCTGAACAATTACCTGCTGGTACCCCGGCTCTACCTGCCAAAAAAATATCTCTTGTATTCAGGCAGTTTAATAGCCTTATTCTTTATCGTGTATACTATCTCACCATTTGACGGGCTTATGCGGCAAAGGCAGGGTATGCAACAAAACTTTATGCCCGGCATGCCCCTGCCTATGGACCCCGGTCACAAGCCCCCTCCCGGGGAAGGAAATGAAAAATTTCCGCCGCCAGGTGGTAACAGGCCCCCAATGGGTCAGCCCCGCAAAAACACCGATATCAATAGCATTATTCTTTTTATAACGGTTATTGCCATCAGTACAGCTATACCGGTAATAAAACAATGGCGGGTGACCGAAAAAAGAGCCCTGTTGGCCGAGGCACAGAAAGCCACTGCCGAATTATACATGCTAAAATCGCAGGTAAACCCCCATTTCCTGTTCAATACCTTAAACAATATTTACTCGCTGGCCGTTACCCATAGTCCGCATACGGCTTCCAGTATTATGAAGCTGTCCAAAATGATGCGTTACCTCACCGATGAAGTGGGCGAGGATTTTGTAAGCCTGGATGATGAACTGGAATGTATACACGACTTTATTGACCTGCAAAAACTGCGTATCAGTAATACCGATGTTGATTTTACCGTGAATGGCGATACCGCTACCCGGCAAATAGCCCCATTATTGTTAATGACATTTGTAGAAAATGCATTTAAATATGGTATCAGCAGCCATAGCCACTCATTTATCCGTATAGTGCTGACTATAACCGCAGGTAAGCTGGAGTTTTATTGCAGTAATAAAATACACGCAGGCAAAACCAAAACACTGCCCGATCGGGAGGGTACGGGTATTGCCAATGTAAAGCAACGTTTGCAACTATTATACCCCGGTAAACATCAGCTTATGATTAATACGGCCGATAATAATTTTATTGTACAACTAATCATTCAACTATCCTGATATGCCTATAACCTGCATTGCAATTGATGATGAACCACCTGCACTATTGCTGCTGTCACAATATATAGCGCAGTTTAACCAACTGCAACTGGTACATACTTTCAGCGATGCCATATCCGGGAGCGAGTACCTGCGTAATAACCCGGTTGACCTGTTGTTTATTGATATTAATATGCCCGATATCACGGGACTTGACCTGGTAAAATCACTGGAAAAAAAGCCCATGATCGTGTTTACAACGGCCTATAAAAAATTTGCACTGGAAGGTTTTGAGCTTGATGCTATTGATTACCTGTTAAAACCCGTAAGCCCGGAACGTTTTGCCAAAGCCGTGAACAAGGCGGTGGAATACCACCAGTTTAAAAATCAAACAGCACGCCTGTCTTACGAAAATCTCTTTGTTTATTCGGAATATAAGATGGTAAAAATTACTGCCGCCGATATTGTTTACATTGAAAGCCTGGAAGACTATATCCGCATTCATTTAAAAAATGATACCCGGATCATGACATTAATGACCATGAAAAAAGTACTGGATAGCTTACCGCCGGACAAATTCAGCCGTATTCATCGCAGCTATATTGTGGCCAATGAAGCAGTAAAAACAATCCACAATCGCAAAGCCACATTGAGCAACGAAAAAGAATTACCCATCAGCGAATCCTATCTTGATTTTATTGATAACTGGCGCCGGCAAACCCAACGGTAACCGCTTTTCTCTTAACGTTTCTTTAAACAATACCGGCCTGAAACCCTTGCCTGGCAATACATCCGGGCCATTCGTCGGTTCATAAGTATCGTTCGTCCATTATAGTTGCATGAGGCTAAAAACTATGCAACCTTAGGGATAAGAAAAAACGAAAACTTATGGAACAGTCAAGAAAAAAATTCCTGAAAAACTTTTTTATCGGTGCAGCTACGGTGCCTGCCATCCTGGAAGCCTGTAAAAAAGCGGATGTAACCGAAACAAGCAGTACTGGTTCGGGTTCCGGCTCTGGATCCTGCACCGTGTCGCCTACTGAAACAGCAGGTCCTTTTCCGACCATTACCCCCTCATCACTGGCAAGGTCAGATATTCGAGACGACAGGACCGGCGTGGCCATGAGCATTGCTCTTACCATTAAAAACATTAATAACAGCTGTGCAGCGCTGGCAGGCGCTATTGTAGATATCTGGCATTGCGATAAGGATGGCAACTATTCGGAATATGGTGGTACAGGCATGCAAAGCACCAACTATACATCGGTACATTTTCTTCGGGGCCGGCAGGTAACAGACAGTAACGGACTCGTAAGTTTTACCTCTATCTTTCCTGGTTGGTACACAGGTCGCGCCACCCATATACATGTGCATATTTACAATGCGTCAGGCCGCTCCGTGCTTATTACACAAATAGCTTTTCCCGAGGGTAGTGGTACTGCTGTAGCAACGGTTAACGGCAGTGGCGGTGTCAACTATGGCTACACAAAAGGGCTTTCAGGTTATACCTATAATGCCAGTGATAGTGTTTTCAGTGATGACAGAACGGGTGTCGAGATAGCAACAGTTACCGGAAGTTTATCTGCAGGATATGCCCTTACGCATACTATTAATGTATCAGCCTGAAATAATAGCGGAATAATGTCGGTTAGGGTGAAGGTATAAGCTGTAAGGTATAGGGTATAAGGGATAAGGTATAAGGGGTGGCGCTAGGTATAATATTATATGCCCCGGGGAACAGTCCGCAAACAATGCTAAATATGAATGAAACAAAAGGGCCGGCCATCAAACTTTGTTACCGGAAAATAATCACGAATACCAGCCAGGATGACTGGGCAAAACTGGTTTGGGAGAGCACTTATACCGAACTGCAACTGCAAAAACAGTTGTATGATCAGCAGGATAAATATAACCGTTTTGCGGACCTGCTGCATCATTATCCCGCTGCAGAAAAACTGCACTACCTGGTAAGCACGGCGGTAACGGGCTATGTTAAACAGCTGAGCGGCATTGTTCCGGATATAACCGATGTTTTGGGAAAACGGGTGATACCTTTTAGTCAATATCGTTTTGAAATTATTAATTCCAGCAGCATTAACAAAAATGAACACAGTGTGGCCATTAGTTTTTACAGCGAACCCCTGCAATTACACCAGGTCATTGGCGATCACCTGGTAGTATCGCCGGTTGATGGTGTGACAGATGAATACGGTTATCTGGCCGTTTTTACCATCAGGTTACAGCCATTTTTAAGTATTGCTTACCTAAAACCAGCATAATATGATCAGTCAAACACAGGCACAGCTTATTTTAGATGAGCGAAGGATTATTTGTGAAACGACTACCAGTCGTAAACGGATCAGTTTATCTCAAGAAAACAGGCTGCAAACGGGTATAAACGGGTATAACAGCATTACAGGTTTTGAGGAAATAATGCTGGCGGGAGCGGCGGCAGAAATCATACAATTAAACAACCGGTTCACCTACCTGGTATTACCCACAGAAGGCGCTGTAAACTGCATTACTATCGTGGATCAAACAACGGTTACGGCAGGCCAGGCCTGTGTTATCAGTGCAGGAAATACCAGCGAACTGGTGCTGGAGAACCCTTTTAAAGATTACCTGGTAAGCGTTTTGGTTATTACGGTGGTAAACTCCAACCCGGCAGATATGGCTGGTGTATACACCTACAGTGATGTAAATAAGCATATGGATACCCTGGTCCCGGTTTTGCCGGATCCCGGCCAATACAATAAAAACATACTGGCTGTGGCCCTGGGTTTGTTTGCGGGCCGGGGTGAAGCTATTTATGCACCTGTACAAAATATACCAACTGCCACAACCGTTTTTGTACTGCAGGGGGCTTTTGAAGTGGATGGCCGGTTATTACACCAGGGCGATACTTTAGTGGTTTGGGATGCGCTTCATATGGAAATGGAAGCGCTGAGCAACCGGGCCATGCTGCTGTTACTGGAAACACGGCTTACAAAATTCACTGCAACACATTATTTATATTAAAATAATACGTACATTTGCAGCGGAAAAAGATAGTAAGAAGGGAACAGCGGATGTTCCCTTCTTTTATTACCGGATATGAACAACGAAACTATTATAAGCACAGTCACGCAAAAACTGGAAGCGATCATCCAGGATAATCCTACGGTTTTTTTAGTAGACATTAAGATAAAACCCACCAATAATATCAAGGTATTTGTGGATGGTGACAATGGTGTAGGTATAGACCGGCTGGTATCTTATAACAGGCAGTTATACAAGCAGTTAGAGGAAATGGCAATTTTCCCGGAGGGTGATTTTTCCCTGGAAGTATCTTCTCCCGGACTTAGCGAACCCTTAAAACTGCACCGCCAGTATGTGAAAAACACCGGCCGGTTTGTGGAAGTGGTTTTACTGGACGGAACACAGGTGGAAGGTAAATTGCTAACGGTTACCGGGGAAGAAATAACACTGGAAGAGGAAAAAGGCAAAGGGAAAAAGAAGGAAACAGTTCAACATATTATAGCATTTTCAAATATAAAGACAACAAAAATTCAAATTAAATTTTAACCAGCTTGGGCACTGGACGGCAGCACAACTAAAAATAGTGTTACATCGTCAAAAGCCCGTAGCTTGCTAAAGCAAATATTATGGCAAGTATTAACTTAATTGAAGCTTTCCAGGATTTTAAAGACGCGGAAAACATTGACAGACCTACCATGATGAAGGTTGTAGAAGATGTATTTAAAACACTTTTACGCAAAAAATACGGTAGCGATGAAAACTTTGACGTAATCGTAAATGCCGAGAAAGGCGACTTGGAGATCGTACGTCACCGCCTTATTGTAGAGGATGGACAGGTAGAAGACCCCCTGGCGCAGGTTGGTTATAAAGAAGCCATTAAAATTGAACCTGACTTTGAAGTGGGTGAGGAACTTTATGAAGAAATTGACCTTTACGACTTTGGTCGCAGGGCCATTTTAGCAGCCAAACAAACATTTGCCAGCCGTATTGGTGACCTGAAGAAAAATGTACTGGCTAAAAAATACGAAACCCGTATTGGCGAGATCATTAGCGCTGAAGTTTACCAGGTTTGGAAAAAAGAAATATTATTAATAGACGAAGAGGGCAATGAGTTAATTTTGCCCAAGAGCGAGCAAATACCACAGGACTATTTCAAAAAAGGAGAAAATACCCGTGCGGTTGTAAAACGTGTAGACCTGAAGAACAATAACCCCGTGATCATTTTATCCCGTACTGCGCCTGAGTTTTTGGCTAAATTATTGGAGATAGAGGTACCGGAAATATTCGACGGTTTAATTGTTATTAAGAAAATAGTTCGTGATCCGGGTGAAAGGGCAAAAGTGGCGGTAGAGTCTTACGATGACCGTATTGATCCGGTAGGCGCCTGCGTAGGTATGAAAGGTAGCCGTATACATGGTATTGTACGTGAACTGAAGAACGAGAATATTGACGTGATCAACTACACCAGTAATAACCAACTGCTGATACAAAGGGCGTTAACCCCTGCAAAAATCACCAGCATGGATATTAACCAGGAAGCTAAACGTGCAAGCGTTTACCTGAAACCTGACCAGGTATCACTGGCTATCGGCCGCCGTGGTGTGAACATTAAACTGGCCAGCGAACTGACCGGGTATGAACTGGACGTGTTCCGTGACAATGAAGGAGAAGAGGAGGAGTACGACGTTGACCTGGCGGAATTCAGTGATGAGATAGAAACCTGGGTAATTGAAGAGCTGAAACGCATAGGATGCGATACAGCGAAAAGCGTACTGAATCTTACCAATGAAGAACTGGAGCGTCGTACCGACCTTGAGGTTGAGACCATCCAGGAAGTAAGAAGAGTATTACAAGCAGAATTTGATAGCGAGTAAGCCTTACCCCTAAGGGGCTTACACGTCACATAAAACAGTTATTTGCATAAAGACAGGGATGTATGAAATACGTTACCTGTTGTTTGCGGAAAAGCTGAAAAAAACTAAAACCCATAAGGGAATTAGGGATAAAAATTATATGTCAGAAATACCAACATTAAGATTAATGGCTGCGGCCAAAGAGTTCAACATCGGGAAAGAAACGTTGGTGGACTACCTGGTCGACAAGGGCTTTAATAAGGATGACTTAAAGCCAACCTCAAAACTTACCGAGGACATGTACCTTGCTTTGCAGGCAGGCTTTCAGAGTGATAAGGCTGCCAAAGAAAAAAGCGACAGGGTAGACCTGCCCAAAGGTGCCATATCAGCCGAGCCCAAGAAGAAAAAAGAAGAGGCCGAGCTGGTTTTTAAAAAGAAAGAAAAGCCCGCAGCGCCGGTTGTTGAAGAGAAAGCAGCACCCGAACAGCCTGTTGTGGAAGATAAAACCGAGCAACCTAAAGCGGAAACACCTGCACCTGCTGCAGAGGTTACACCTGTGGTGGCCGAGCCTCAGCCCAAAGCGGAGCCGGAGGCAAAAGAAGAAACCGCGCCGGAAGTAACAAAAGTTACGGCACCGGAAATAGCGGTTCCTAAAGTATTGGACAAAATAGATCTTGCGAGCATTGACTCTTCTACAAGACCTAAAAAGCCGATCAAGAAAAAAGATGCTGAGGTAACCGATAAAACGGAACAGCCTGAGCCTGAAGTGGTAAAAGAGAAACCGGCGGTAACGGCTCCTGTACAGGAGAAAGCCCCGGAAGTAACACCTGCCAAAGAAGAGCAACAACCTGTTGCTGAAGACAAAGCAGCACCTGAAGTAATTGAAAATATTAAAGCGGAGAAACTGGAAGGCCCCAAGATCCTGGGTAAAATTGAACTTCCGGTGGATAGTGATACCCGTCCGAAAAAAGACGAGAAGCGTAAGCGTAAACGTATCCCTATCGAGAAAAAAGATGCCGGCCAGGGTGCTAACACGCAAAACCGTGGCGGCCAGGGCGGACAGCAAGGCGGCGGCTTTAACCGCGGCGGTCAGGGCGGTCAGCAGGGTGGCTTTAACCGTGGTGGTCAGCAAGGCGGCTTTAACCGCGGTGGCCAGCAGGGCGGCGGCTTTAACCGTGGCGGACAAGGACAGGGCGGTAACCGTCGTGCACCGCAACGCCGTGAGGATAAACTGATTGACGAAAAAGAAATACAGGATAAGATCCGTGAAACACAGGCCAAGCTTTCGGGCGGCGGTAATAAAGGTGGCCGTGGATTGAAAGCCAAATTACGTCGTGAAAAACGCCAGGAAGCCGAAGCGGCAGAAGGAATGGCAGAAGATGGTAAACTGCAGGTGACCGAGTTTATCAGTGTTAGTGAATTAGCTAACCTGATGGACGTAAACTTTGCCGAGGTAATTGGCAAATGTATGAGCCTGGGTATCATGGTATCCATTAACCAGCGTTTGGATGCGGAAGTAATTGAACTGGTGGCCAGCGAGTTTGGTTTTGATATCGAGTTTATTGATATGGAAAAACAAGCTGAACTGGAAGAGGATGATGAAGATGGCGATGACCAGAACCAATCAGCCCGTTCACCGATCGTTACTATCATGGGTCACGTTGACCACGGTAAAACATCGTTACTGGACTATATCCGTAATGCCAATGTGGTATCGGGTGAGGCCGGTGGTATTACCCAGCACATTGGTGCCTACCAGGTAACGGCTTCCAATGGTAAAAAAATCACTTTCCTGGATACACCGGGTCACGAAGCCTTTACGGCCATGCGTGCCCGTGGTGCCAAGATAACGGATATTGCGGTGATCGTAATTGCTGCGGACGACGCGGTGATGCCCCAGACAAAAGAGGCCATCAGCCACGCACAGGCGGCAGGCGTACCTATGATCTTTGCTATTAACAAAATAGATAAAGAAGGCGCCAACTCACAGAAAATTTACGAACAACTTTCCGGTATGAACATACTGGTAGAGGAGTGGGGTGGTAAATTCCAGAGCCAGGAGATCAGTGCCAAGAAAGGGTTGAATATTGACCTGTTATTGGAGAAGATATTGCTGGAAGCTGAAATTTTAGACCTTAAAGCAAATGCAGATAAATTAGCCAACGGTACCATTATTGAGGCAACCCTGGATAAAGGCCGTGGTTATGTAGCCACTGTACTGGTACAGAATGGTACTTTACAGCAGGGCGACCTGGTGGTGAGCGGACAGTATTTCGGACGTGTGAAAGCGATGTTCAACGAGCGTAACGAAAAAGCTGAAAAAGCAGGTCCTTCGGCACCGGCAGTAGTACTGGGCTTAAACGGTGCGCCACAAGCGGGTGAGAAGTTTAAGGTATATGCGGATGAGGCAGAAGCGAAAGAAGTAGCGTACAAACGCGGCCAGATATTACGTGAGCAGGGTATGCGTACCAAAAAACACATTACGCTTGATGAGATCGGTCGTCGTCTGGCACTGGGTAACTTTAAAGAGCTGAATGTAATTATTAAAGGTGACGTGGACGGATCGGTTGAGGCCCTGAGCGATAGCTTACAGAAATTGAGTACCGAGGAGATCGTTGTAAATGTGATCCTGAAATCGGTAGGTGCCATCAGTGAGAACGACGTAACCTTGGCAAGCGCTTCGGATGCTATTATCATTGCCTTTAACGTAAGGGCCAACCTGCAGGCTTCCCGCCTGGCAGAACAGGAAGGCATCGAGATCAAACAATACTCTATTATCTATAACGCCATTAACGATGTGAAGGCGGCAATGGAAGGTTTATTAGAGCCTAAAATTGAAGAGAAAGAGGTGGCGACCGTTGAGATACGGGAAGTGTACAAGTTTGACAAAGCCACTGTTGCCGGTTGTTATGTACAGGAAGGTAAAATTAAACGCGACGCCAAAATACGTTTGTACCGCGATGGCGTGTTGATTTACCCGCGTACAGAGGGTGGATTTGCCGAACTGGGTAGCCTGAAACGTTATAAAGACGATGTAAAAGAGGTAGCCAATAATACCGAGTGCGGTTTGACCATTAAAAACTTTGCAGACCTGCAGGTAGGTGATACCATTGTTGCGATTGAAGAAGAAGAAGTAAAACGGACGCTGTAAAAGGCTGAGGGCGGAAAGCTAAAAGCCTAAAGCTTAAAGCAAAAAGCCTGAACCGGTGTGATATAGGCGACAATAAATTAATAACAGCGATTGGTAGACCCGGAAGGGCTGCTCATCAAACTTTTGTTAAATACAACTTCCCTTTTGGCTAAAAACTAAAGGGAAGTTTTACATTTGAGAACTATGCAAAGTATAAAAAAACTAGCTTTTGCTTTTGGGTTGCTTACTGCTACTGGTTTTGCAGCACAGGCACAGGGTACGGGCATGAAAGTAATTGCCGATAAAATAATCGCTGTTGTAGGCGATAAAATTATCCTGCGTTCAGATATTTACAACTCCATTGATGATGCAAAACGCCAGGGCCAGGAAGTTCCGCCCAATGCCAGTTGTATGATGATGGAGCAGGCGGTAATACAAAAAGTATTGATGCTGCAGGCCCAGAAAGACTCCTTACCGGTTTCTGATGAGGATGTGGAGGCCGAGCTGAACCAAAGGATACGTTACTATGTAAACCAGTTAGGTAGCGAGCAGGCCCTGGTGGAAATGGCCGGCAAATCCATATACCAGATCAAGGACGATGCCCGTGAGTCGGTAAGAGAAAGAAAGCTGGCCGAAGCCATGCAGCGTAAGATTGTTGAGAACGTGCGCATTACCCCCCAGGAAGTAAATGCATTTTTTGATAAAATTCCGAAAGACAGTTTACCATATTTTGAGAGTGAGTTGGAAATAGGGCAGATCATTTCCTACCCCAAAGCATCCAGCGACCTGGAAGATTATATTGCCTCGGAAATGCAGAACTACAAACGCCAGATTGAAAGCGGGCGTATAACGTTTGAAGCATTGGCGAAGAAAGTATCAGAAGACCCCGGCAGCCGTGACCGTGGCGGTATGTACGAGATTGACCGTAACGATAAGGGTATGTGGGACCCCGTTTTCCTGCAAACCTCCTTCCGCTTAAAAAGTGGTGAAATATCTGCACCGGTAAAAAGTAACCGTTTTGGTTTCTTTTTAATACAGATGGTAGAGCGTAAAGGTGATAAGGCGGTGATCAGGATGATACTGAGAACACCACCCATTACCGATGAAGAAGTACGTTTATCAACCAATAAATTAGATTCGGTACGTAACCTGATCGTGGCCGATAAAATTACCTTTAACGATGCGGCAGCAAAGAACAGTGATGACGAATCTGTAAAATTCAATGGTCCCTTTGTTTTAAGTAACCGTGACGGATCGCCTTATGTGCGCATTGATGAACTGGATAAGGAGATGGTGAACACGATCAGTAAAATGAAAGTGGGTGAAATAACCAAACCTATCGCCTTTACCAATGAGCAAGGTAAAAAAGGGGTACGTCTGGTATACTTAAAATCCCGGTCTAACCCGCATATCATGAACATACAGGACGATTACAGTAAGATATCGACCGAGGCTTTGGAGGAAAAGAAAGGGTTAACCCTGGATAAATGGCTGAAAGCTAAAGTACCTACTTACTATATTATGATAGATAAGGAAACTGCAGGTGAGTGTACCGGTTTACAAAAATTCAACAGTACCGAGAAAGCAGGGTTTTAATGAACCCCTGATAATAAATAAAAAAGGCAATCAATACTGATTGCCTTTTTTATTGCCATGAAGTTAAGCCGGCTGATCAACTGCCTACTACTTTTACATTACGCACAAAACTCTCCTCGAGTGATATAAAAGTTTCGGTACGTTCTATACCTTTAATTTTTTGCAGCTGGTCGTGCAGTACATACCGTAACTGCGAAATATCCTTGCATACAATTTCGGCAAACATGCTATAGTTGCCGGTGGTATAGTTCAGGCGTACGATCTCCGGGATCTTCTGTAGCTCACGGGCCACCGAATCATAGAGGGAGCTTTCTTTTAAATAAATACCAATAAATGCAATGACATCATAACCGAGCATTTTTAGATCGGCATTTAAACGGGTGCCTTTTACAATACCCGCTTCTTCCAGCTTTTTAATGCGTACGTGAATGGTACCGCCCGATACGTAAAGCTTTTTACCCAGGTCGGCATAGGAAACCTCGGCATTCTCCATCATGTGCTGGATGATCTGCAGATCCAGTTTATCTAAATTCAGTTTTACCGCCATTTTATCGTGTTGATTTTATATTTATCTAACTAAATTACAACAAATTTGAATAATTTCTATATTTTATAAAAAAACATTAAATAATTTGGAACGAAAATGCTATTTGTTATATATTTGTGCTGTTGAAGTTCTTTAGCAAACAAATTTTATCAGGGGTTAACAGCAAAATACAATATTATTCCTGTTAACAGCCTGTTTACACTGTGGGGTGATGAAATTTTTTGGCAGACATGCCCTCTTGTCTCGGGGGTGGGGATAACGGAATAAACGTAGCATAGAGCCGTTGAGGTAGCAATACTTTAACGACCAGGGTCGACCACTGAACTTTGTGCTATAGCTAACCGCCTCGTGGAGGTTCGACCCCTCCCCCTACAGCTTTTTTTCTCATGTGACGATTTCTTGCCTGTATGTATCTACGTACAGGTATTTTTTTGCCCCATTCATCGTCTCCAGCGGCAATTTTACCTATTAAATGGCCTCCTTCCGTATAATCGTGCTTACCTTTGGCAGCAAATTAATTATTTGAACCAATGAAGTACCTCTTTTTTTTATTCGCCGCTTGTGCAACCATCACTGTATCGGCGCAGGACCAGACTGTAAAAAACCTAAGATCATCTACAGAACGTAATATTGCCAAAGATGCCAGCGATACCACCGCTAAAAAATGGAAAAAGGGTGGCTTGTATGGTATTAATATCTCGCAGGGCTCATTGAATAACTGGGCTGCGGGCGGTGACGATTTCTCCCTTTCGGTGAACTCTGTATTAAGCCTGTTTGCTTTTTATAAAAACGGTAAACATAACTGGGATAATACCCTGGATTTTAACCTGGGTTATGTAAACACTACCAGCCTGGGCAGCCGTAAAAATGATGACCGTTTTGACATATTATCCAAGTATGGATATGAAATAGCGCCTAAATTAAATATTGCCGGCCTGGTTAACTTCCGCACCCAGTTTTTTGACGGCTTTACTTATGATGGTGATAATAACAAAACATTTTCTTCTACCTTTTTATCGCCCGGTTACCTGTTAACCAGTGTGGGTTTGGATTATAAACCTGTAGAAGGGTTGAGCATTTTTGTTTCGCCTATTACCTCGCGCTGGATATTTGTAATGGATGATACCTTATCGGCCAAAGGCCTGTACGGGGTGGACTCCAGCAAGCACAGTGCCAATGAAATAGGTGCATTTGCGTCTATCAGTTATATTAAGGACATCAATAAAATTTTATCCTACAAAGGCCGCCTGGACCTGTTTTCCAATTATAAGAAAAATCCACAGAATGTGGACCTGACTATGTCGAATGTATTGAATATTAAATTATCAAAAGTATTATCGGCTACTTATAGCCTCGACCTGATTTATGATGATGATGTGCGATTATTTGGTAAGAATAAAACATCGGCCGGACTACAGGTCAAATCATTGATAGGGATAGGATTGTTATTGAAGTTTTAGGCAGGCATGGTTTGTAACGTTAATGGTTAATAGTTATCGGTTAATAGTATTTGTTCTCTCGTTAATCAGGGGCTGTCGGCTATAGTACATCAATCGGCAGCAGTTCCCGTCTTTGGTAGTAGTACGCAACCTGCCCACAGGGCTCAGCGGCAAGCGTAGCTACTACTGTCAGCCGGGCAGCCTTTGAACAATAAAATTATAACTCAACTAACTGCAAAAGGTCCGGCTTAGCCGGACCTTTTGCAGTTTTAAATAGGCCATCAATTAGTGGCCAGCAATATTTGCCAGGCTTCCTGTACTTTATTTTGCTGTAATAATTGCTGTGCATACAGGTGCAGCTCCTTTTCCATTTCATCGGGGCTGATGCTGTAGTACTGTATGATCTGTTTTAAATGATCGTCGTGAAAAGTGGCATCAATAACCGGTATTTCATGCACATTGGCCAGCTGACCCAGGTTGTTGCCTGTAAGAATTTTGCTGTTGCGGATAGCAGGAGGTAATACATCTACTCCTATGCCCAATTGGGTATTGGGTTTGGCTACGGTAAACAGGTTATCGGCACTTACCCGGCAATACCAGTCGCCACCCAGGCGGGCTACATGGTTTATTTTTCTTTGGTCAATTTTCTGGTGTTCATCCAGCAGCTCATCGGCAATATGCATGACCAGTACTTCACAAATGACCAGGTTGCCGGCGCCGCCTTCTTCGCCCAGTGGTTTTATCTCTATCACCTTACACTCCAGTTGTACCTGGCTTTCCTTTACCAGCGGCGGTTTAACGCTGCTAGCAGGTATAGGCGTAAAACCAGATTTGATAAACTCGTTGATGCCTGCAGGGTATTCGCAACTGGCCAGTGACATTTGCTGTACCATGGGATAGGTAACAATATTGATGACCACTTCCGGTACTTCCTGTACATTATGCAGGGTGTGTTTGTTAGTGCCGTTACGCACCCGCCTTGACGGGGAAAAGATGACAATGGGTGGCTGCGAGGAGAACATGTTAAAGAAACTGAACGGACTAAGGTTCACTTCACCCTGTGCGTTGATGGTGCTGGCAAAAGCAATAGGCCGGGGAGCAATAACGTGTTGTAGGTAATACTGTCTTTCAACAGTAGTTAAACTGTTCATGAGTAGCTGCATAGGCCAAAAGTAGCAACAAACTGATGAGTAAAAAAAGTAAAACAGGTGAAGCCGGGTTCAACAGCCGAAGGGCTGCACCGCTTAGGCGGAAATACTGCCACCGTTTTAAACGGGGGCAGATTGCAGCTGGGCGGTGAACGGTAGCTGACCGGAGTTACTGCTGCCGAAAGCCCCAAAAATTAAAATACCCAACACCACAATTGACGGTTCAGGACGGTGCAGGATGACTAACTAATTGGATTACAGGCTCAACGACAACGATGTCGGGAACGTTTGCGTAAATAAAACTATCCTGTACTGTCGGCTTTGTTAGAAAATGTACATAGACTTGTTAAGCCATTTGTTGTTAAAAATTGCTTGTCATGTATTTTAAAAGACATACCTGTTTGCCTGTTTTTATTTGCTCCGGGCATTTTTTACTACTAAATCTGGCTATAGAACTAAGACTGTCGGACTTTGAAATTTGATTTCATTTTTATAACACTACAAAATTTAAAAACTGCTGTATGAAAAAAGTACTGTTAGTGTGTTTTTGGTTGATGTGCAGTAATATGCTGTTGCTTGCCCAGAACAAAACGGTGAGTGGCACAGTGACCGAAGAAGACGGAACACCATTGGCCGGCGTAACTGTTACCCTGGAAGGGGGTACAAAAACATCGGTAACAACAAACAAGGATGGTAAGTTTAGTATTCAGGTACCCACTACAGGTGAACAAAAGCTGGTATTATCCCATGCCGGCTTTGTACCCAAAACCATTAATACCGGTGAAAGCCCGATAACAGTGGCCTTACAAAAAGAGTTACAGTCGCTGGATGATGTGGTAGTAATTGGCTATCAGACCGTAAAACGCAGAGACCTTGTTAACTCTGTATCGTCTATCAGCGCTAAGGACATTAAAGATATTCCGATTAATTCCACAGCTGAAGCATTAACAGGCCGTCTTGCAGGTGTACAGATTACGATGTCAGAAGGATCGCCGGATGCAGAAGCGACTATCCGTGTACGTGGAGGAGGCTCCATTACCCAAGATAATTCGCCTTTATACATTGTGGACGGAATACAGGTTGAGAATGCTTTGAATGTTTTGGCCCCACAGGATATACAAAATATTGACGTGCTAAAAGATGCATCAGCAACAGCGATTTATGGTGCGCGTGGTGCAAATGGCGTAGTTATCATTACAACAAAAGCGGGCCGTAATATGAAGCCGGTAGTAACTTATAATGCGTTAGCCGGTACCAGGCGTTTGGCCAATAAACTGGATGTAATGAAGCCCTATGATTTTGTAATGTATCAATACGAACGTACAAGAAGCAGCCAGGCAGACAGAGATGGCTTTTTGAACACTTATGGTACGTACGATGATATTGAACTGTATAAGGACGCCCCGTTTGTAGACTGGCAGGCGTTAAATCTTGGCCGGAATGCTATGATGCAAACCCATAATGTTAGTTTAACAGGGGGGAGCGCTACTACAAAATATAATGCGAGCCTTACATCTAATAAAGAAGACGGCGTAATGCGTAATTCTGACTTTGACCGTAAACTGGTAAGTCTAAAACTTGACCAAACTATTAATGATAAAGCAAAAGCAGGTGTAGCCGTTCGTTATAATTACACAAATGTTAGGGGTGCTGGAACTTCTAATGCCGGATCATCCAGTTTAAACCAGCTACGGCAGAGTATTAAAAACAGGCCAATTTTAATGAATGATGCCAATGTATTGGATTATGACCCCGATTATGCTGATGCAACTAATGCCAATAGTTTATCATTGGTTAACCCTTTGTTATTGAATGACGCTACTTATAGAAGGAGATTGAATACTACCCTTAACCTGAGTGGTTATGTATCATATGACTTTAATAAGTATGTATCTTTTAAAACCACTTTAGGGGTTGATTTGTATAATACACGCCAGGAGTCATTTGATGATACATTAACGTCTAATGCCCGTTCCAATTTTGAGATGCCAATAGCGGGAATTAAGACGGCGAGTACAACCTCTATCAATAACTCAAATGTACTGACGTTTACCATGAATAAGTCGGGTACTAATTTTAGTAAACGCAACGACCTTGATGTAATACTGGGGCATGAACTTTATCAAACAACCATCAGGGCTAATGAAACAGTAGTAAAGTATTTCCCCGTAGGCGTGACTGCTAAACAGGCTTTAAGTAATATGGGTATGGCGCAAACACCTGTAGGCGGCCTGCAGCCTTTACCTACTTCAAATGAATTACAGGCAAAACTGGTATCATTCTTTGGACGTATTAATTATACGTTTGATAAAAAGTATATGTTAATGCTTACGGTAAGGAGTGATGGTTCTTCCAAATTTGCCGAGCAAAATCGCTGGGGTTATTTTCCCTCTGGCTCATTTGCCTGGCGTTTATCAGAAGAGGATTTTATTAAAAACCTTTCCCCGGCCATTAGTGATCTGAAATTTCGTGTGAGTTACGGGCAGGCGGGCAATAACAGGATCGACGACTTTTTATATTTAACGCAATATGTAAGTAACCCGTCAGTATCTGCTATTAATGCTTTTTATAGCTTGAATAACGGTATAATTCCTCCGTTTTACTCACCGGAACTGGCCAATGAAAATTTAAAATGGGAAACAACCATTTCACAAAACATAGGCTTTGATATCAGTTTATGGCGTAACCGTTTTAGTTTATCGGCCGATTATTATCATAATAAAACTCGTGATTTATTGGTCGATGTTACTGTGCCGTCCTCGTCTGGATATACAACGCAGGTACAAAACGTTGGATCGACTTATAATAGGGGATTCGAGTTCCAGCTTTCCGGTGCTCCTATTTCCAAAAAGGATTTTTCCTGGAACAGCTCATTAAATGTTTCATTTAATAAAAATAAAATTACAAGTCTTGGCGCTTATCAAAACTCTTTCCTGTTTTCATCTGGCTGGGGAGGGGGTAACCAACCATCTGATTTTCTGGTACGGGTAGGTCAACCGGTTGGTGTTATCTGGGGCCTGGTTACAGATGGCTATTATAAAGTAGAAGATTTTGATTACAGTGGTGGTGTATATACTTTAAAACCAGGCATTCCTTCAAACCAGGGTATTACCTCAGTAGCGCCCCGGCCCGGCTCATTAAAGTTTAAAGATATTTCTGGACAGGGCCCTGATGGTAAACCTGATGGGAAACCAGATGGTGTTGTTGACGATTTGGATAGGACTATAATCGGAAATACCCAACCCAAATTTTTTGGCGGATGGAACCATCAGTTAACCTATAAAAATTTTGACCTGAGTGTGTTCCTTAATTTCCAGTTTGGCAACGATGTATATAATGCCAACAAACTGGAATTTACCAGTGGTTATACTCCTAACTCAAACCTACTGGCAATGATGAATGACAGATGGCGAAATGTAGATGCCCAGGGCCAGGTGGTTACCGATCCTACTCAGTTAGAGGCCATGAATGCCAATGCTAAACTATGGAGTCCACTAACAACAGCTAGCTCTTTTTATGTCCATTCCTGGGCGGTGGAGGATGGTTCTTTCCTTAGGGTTAACAATGTAACATTAGGATACACTTTACCACGAAATTGGTTAAACCGGGTAAAAGTAAAAAGCCTTAGGGTTTATGGAACCGTAAATAACTTAGCTATAATTACTAATTATACCGGTTACGATCCGGAAGTAAATACCCGCAGAGGTACTCCGCTTACACCGGGTGTCGATTATTCGGCTTACCCCCGAAGCCGGGCGTTTATAGTTGGCGCAAACCTTAGTTTTTAATTTTTAAAAGTACAGTAATGATAAAGCAATCATATAAGAACAAATTATTAACAACGGTTACGACGGTTATACTGCTGACTGGTTTAGCCGGATGTAAAAAGTACTTAAGTATAGATCCGGTATCCTCTTTTGGTCCTGATTATGTATATGGTTCTGTCAGCAATGCTGAAAGTGCTGTATTAGGTGCTTATGCCTGTTTGGGTGGAGACCAGGGATATGGCATTCGTTTAAGCATGTATTATACTTACGATAATGATGAAATGATGGGGCAGGAAGGTGCTGCGGATAATGAACGCCGTGATATTGCCCACTATAATACACAGCCCAGCAATACCCAGCTGGCGAACCCCTTTAACCAGCTTTACAGGGGTATTGAAAGAGCTAATCAAAGTATTTATTTTATTCCGCAAATGAGTTTGTATTCGTCAGGCACAGCTAATGAGCAGTCCCGGTTGAAAGGGCTGTATGCAGAGGCATTGGTATTAAGGGCCCAGTTTTATTTTGAACTCATCAGGAACTGGGGAGATTTACCGGCACATTTTTTACCCTCAAGCGTTGACAAGGATTTATTTAAAACCCAAACGGACAGGGATACTATTTACAACCGTATATTAAACGATTTGGCCGAAGCATCAGCTTTGCTGCCATGGCGAAAAAGTGCAGGCTATAGTAATGAACGTATAACACAGGGCGCTGCAAGAGCCTTGCGTGCACGTATTGCCCTTTTTCGTGGTGGCTATTCATTAAGGTCTGAAACAAGTAGTTATGGCCCCGTAATGGCCCGACCTGCAGACTATAAGAATTATTACCAGATAGCAAAGGACGAGTGCGCCATTATTATGCAGCAAAGTAGCGAACATAATTTAAATCCAAGTTTTCAATCGGTATTTAAAGACGCTTTAAATAAATATTTAGAAGAACCCAATGGGGAGGTTTTATGGGAAGTGGGCATGGCCGGAGGTTCAACTAATTTTGGGGACAGTAAATTAGGTTATTACAATGGCCCCCGGTATACAGGCACGGCCAGCCAGGGAAATTCAGCGCTTACTGTATTACCCACCTATTTTTACCTGTTTGATTCAACAGATACACGGCGCGATGTAACCTGCACTTATTATAACATTAATGCTTCCCTGCAATTGGTGGCAAGGGTAATGTCGGATATGGTAGATGGTAAATTCAGAAGAGACTGGAATCCTATTACTACATCGGCGGCACAATATTTTGGCGTTAACTGGCCTGTAATCCGTTTTTCAGATGTGTTATTGATGTTTGCAGAAGCCGAGAATGAGCTGAATAGTAGTCCGACTCCGGCAGCCATTGCTGCATTTGAAAAAGTAAGGACCAGGGGGTATGGCGGCGATGCTTCAAAAATAGGTACAACACCTGCTACTTATACTGCATTTTTTGAAGCCATCATGAAAGAAAGATCATTGGAGTTCGGTGGCGAGGGAATTAGAAAGTACGATTTGATCAGATGGAATAAATTAGGAGAAAAACTAAACCTTGTAAAGACCCAGTTAGCTGCGATTGTTGCCAACCAGGCACCTTATGACCAGCTCCCTAAAAATATGTATTACCTTCCTAATCAATCCATGTCTACAGGCATGGTATGGGGTAATTCGTTTTATAAGCCTACACCTGCAACAGCGCCAACCGGTTATTCAACGCTGGCATGGTTAGGCGGTAGTGGCATTACCAATAAGATAATTGGCTCATTTGCCCGGTCGTTTGAACCCAATATGAGAGAGTTGTTTCCTTTTCCTCAGGCAGCAATAGATGCGAATCCTAATTTGAGACAAAACCGTTATAAACCATAAATAAAACTTTTATAATGCGTACACAAATATTTCAGCGAGTTTGGTTAGCAGCAATGCTGATAACAATAATATCCATGACATTTATTGCCTGTAAAAAAGCCGAAGAGCCGGGAATATTTACTCCCTCAAGAGTATTTACGCCTGCAACCATTACTGCTACAGGTGGTGAAACAAGCGCTTCCATTACCTGGAAGGCATCTAACTTTTCAAACGGCCGTAATGTTACCTATACAGTTGAGATAAGTACAACTGCAGACTTCAGCACCCCAGTTCTTTTTACAAAAGTTGTGGCCGATTCAACAAAGCTGATAGTAACAGATAATGATCTGGCGATAAAAACTCCTTTTTATGCACGTGTAAAAGGTAATGCCACGGCGCAATCGGCTGAATCGGCAGGCTGGGCTTACACCAAAGATCCGTTTACCATTACAGGGGAGCAATTGTTTTTACCGGTAGATCCGGCAACAGTATTAGCAACTACAGCTATTCTCTCCTGGAGACATTCTGACGGACTAACCAAAATTACAGTTAGGCCTACTGCGGGCGGCACAACCCTTGAGTTCCCGCTAACACCCGCGGATATTACTGCCGGTAAAAAAGAAGTAACAGGCTTAACCGCAGTTACTGCTTATACGGCCGAGTTGTTCAAGGGTACAGCCAATAAAGGCTCTATTTCCTTTACAACTAATCCGCAAAGGCCCACCGGACCCAATGTAACAGTGGTGGCAAGCGGAACAGATTTAAAAGCATTGCTCGAAACATCAGTGCCGGGTGCCGTGTTTATTTTACAACAAAACGGTGTTTACGATATAAGTGCAGAAGCTGTGCTGCCCAATAATGCAGCATTTACGATATGGGGTGATATTGGACCTAACAGACCGGTATTGGTTGCCAATACTATTAAACTACCCACTAATACAGGTGTCATCCGTTTTGAAAACTTAGATATAACGGGCTATCCGAGTAACGATCCGTTACAAGCAAAAAGGGCGTATATATTTAACCAAAGTACAGCGACAGAAACGGCAGAAATCAGTTTTGAAAATTGCATTATCAGAAACCTGGCAAATACCCCTGTTCGTCTCCAGGGCGCTACTGTAATGAATATTGGAAAAATTGCCGTTAATAATTGTATTGTATACGATATCAGCGCCACTCAAACTTATGCATTTATTAATACAAACGCTACTGTAGCTAGGATCAATAATATTATTATTACTAACAGTACATTTTATAACGTTAGAGTAGGTTTAGTTTTACACAACCAGCTTCCAGGTGTTTCGCTCAATGTAAGTAATTGTACTATTAATGATATTTCTGATGATACAAGAGCATTGATTGATTATAATGCGCAATCAGCAGGAACCTTCATATTTCTTAATAATATTGTGGGGAAGGTTAAAAGTACTGCTAACACTGCCAGGGGTATAAGAATAGGAGGTGTGAGTGTTACCGTGTCTTCCGATAATTACATTACGAGTGATTATACGGTATCAACTAACCCGATAGGGGGTGTTTCTACATACAGCGGTACAAGTACCGCATTATTCGAAAATCCGAGCGGAGGTGTTTTTCGATTTAAAGATGCAAATTTTGCAGGCCGTAGTACTGCCGGCGACCCCCGGTGGAGATAATACCTAATAATGATAACGGCTGGTTGAATAATTAAATTCAGTCAGCCGTTTTTTTATCATGCCATGTCATGCTCCTTTTTTGACATTTAAAAATGTTTATAAACGATGAATACTTTTATCCGTAACCATAGCTTTTTTTTATTTGCCGTAACTATTTTGGCCTGTTCTAAATCCGGTTCTTCCGGTGGTGCAACACCGGACCCTGAGCCAACAGGGCCAACACCGGTACAGGAAACAGCCATTGCTTTTCCGGGAGCAGAAGGCTATGGTAAAATAACTACCGGCGGCCGTGGCGGCAGGGTAATTAAAGTAACCAATCTCAATGATTCAGGTCCCGGTAGTTTAAGAGCAGCCCTTACTGAATCGGGTAAAAGGATCATCGTATTTGAAGTATCAGGTAATATCATATTACAGTCCAGGTTACAGCTCGGGAACGGCGATGTAACCATTGCCGGACAAACAGCTCCCGGTGATGGCATCTGTATACAGAACTATGAACTGAATATTGCCGCCGATAATGTGATCATCCGGTATATGCGTTTTCGTATGGGCGACCTGGCTAAAAACGAACAGGACGCCGTATGGGGCCGGTATAACCAGCAGCTTATACTGGATCATTGTTCCATGAGCTGGTCCATTGATGAATGCGCTTCCTTTTATGCCAACAAGAACTTTACCATGCAATGGTGCATTTTATCGGAGAGTCTTAATAAATCGGTTCATGAAAAAGACGATCATGGTTATGGAGCTATCTGGGGTGGTTCGGCAGCAACTTTCCATCATAATCTTTTGGCTCATCATAATAGCCGTAATCCACGCTTTGACGGCGGTCATCGTTCAGGTACCGGCACCAGTCCTTTTGGTATTGATAAGGTAGACTACCGGAATAATGTGATCTATAACTGGATGGGCAATAGCGCCTATGGTGGTGAGAACGGTGAGTATAATATGGTAAACAACTACTACAAACCCGGACCGGCCACACCGGCCAGCAGGAATAAACGTATTATGCAGGTATCCATAGATGCCAGCACAGTAACGTATGGACCTGGCTACGGAACATTTTATATTGCAGGTAATTATGTACACGGTAATGCGACTGTTACTGCCAATAACTGGTCCGGCGGTGTTGACTACGCCTCCGGTGTAACACAAACCATGGTGCAAAAACATGTGGCTTTTACCAGCGAAGCGCTTACTGCTCACACCGCGCAACAGGCTTATGATGCGGTGTTATTATATGGCGGCGCCAGTTTTAAACGTGATGCAGTGGATACACGTATTTGCAATGAAGTAAAAAACGGGACAGCTACTTATAACGGCTCTAAAACAGGTTTTAAAGGTATTATTGATTCGCAGACAGATGTGGGAAGCTGGCCGGTATTGCAATCCTTAAACGCTTTCAAAGATACTGACGGTGATGGCATGCCGGACGACTGGGAAATAGCGAATAAACTGGACCCCAACAAGGCGAATGCGAATGGCAGGGATTTAAGTACGGGTTATGATAATATAGAAGTGTATATCAACAGCCTGGTAAAACAGATAACGGATAATCAAAACAAATAACATTGTATACAAAAGTGCTTGCCCCCGTATTATTCGCAATATTGATTGTTGCGAATAATGTAAATGCCCAGGCTGTTACAGATGCATTTCCGGGAGCAGAGGGCTTTGGCCGGTATACTACCGGTGGCCGTGGCGGCCGGGTGATAAAAGTGACCAACCTGAACGATGCCGGCGAGGGCAGCCTGCGGGCCGCGGTAGAAGCCAAAGGTGCAAGGATAGTGGTGTTTGAAGTGTCGGGCAATATTGAACTGCGATCCAGGCTTTACTTTTTACATGACAGTATTACGGTGGCCGGGCAAACCGCTCCGGGTGATGGTATTACCGTAACTCATTACCCGGTGCTGGTAAAGGCCAACAATGTTATTATCCGGTTCATGCGCTTTCGTATGGGTGATGCGGCAAAACAAGAAGGCGACCCCATCGGCGGCACACTACAGAAAAACATACTGGTAGATCATTGCTCTGTAAGCTGGAGTACGGATGAATGTTTATCTTTTTACAACAACGACTCTCTCACGGTACAATGGTGTATCATATCGGAGAGCCTGCGGGCTTCGGTACATTTTAAAGGTGCACATGGTTATGGCGCTATCTGGGGTGGAAAATATGCAAGCTTTCACCATAACCTGCTGGCCCATCATGACAGCCGTAATCCGCGCCTGGGTGAAAGAGCGGGCAGTGCTTATGCCCTTACTGACCTCACTGATATGCGCAACAATGTTATTTACAACTGGGGACATAACAGTACTTATGGCGCCGAAGCCATGAATGTGAATATTGTCAATAACTATTATAAGCCCGGTCCTGCTTCTATCAATCGCGACAGGATATTCTCTCCCGATAAAAATAAATTTCCGGATAAGGAAGTGTACAATACCTGGGGTAAGTTTTATATCGATGGTAACGTAGTGGAAGGCAGTGATGCTTCTACAAAGGACAATTGGGGTAATGGTGTATACAAACATTTTCACAGCAGTTATGGTACTGTTACCGACAGTGAAAGAGTGCATATGCGGATGAAAGCCCCGCACAATATCAATAACAATACGGTTACCTACCCGGCAAAAAAAGCTTACGAACAGGTGCTTCAGTATGCAGGGGCCAGCTACCGGAGAGATGTGGTAGACAAACGCATTGTGGAAGAAACACGCACTGGTACTTTTTCAACAAAAGGCTCCAGGGGAAGTAAAAACGGCATCATTGATTCGCACCTGGACGCCGGCGGGTGGCCTGTATTACAATCGGCGCCGGCCTTAAAAGACACGGATGGTGATGGCATGCCGGATGAATGGGAAATAAAAAATAAACTGGATCCTTTTAAAGCCAATGCCAACGGGAGAGACCTGAGCGACGTCTATGATAATATTGAAGTGTATATAAACGGCTTAGTGAAAGAGATAATGGCTAAACAGGTATTATAAATGAACCGCTAATAAGTTGCAGGCTTTAAGTAATAAGTTAACAAGAAACACAAACATGAAAAATATTTTAATAAAAACAGGAGCGGCCTGTTTATTTACCATGATGAATATGACCGGTATAGCGCAGCAAACAGTTGCTTTTCCCGGGGCGGAGGGTTTTGGTAAGTACACCACCGGTGGCCGTGGCGGCAAAGTAATTAAAGTAACCAACTTAAATGATGATGGTCCGGGTAGTCTGCGTGCAGCCATTACAACAAAAGGCCCACGCATTGTTGTTTTTGATGTTTCCGGTACCATTGAACTAAAATCAAGACTGGTGATCAAAAACAACGATATCACCATTGCAGGACAAACCGCTCCGGGTGATGGTATCTGTATCCGTGGTTATAATACCAATATAGGTGCGGATAATGTGATTATCCGTTACCTGCGCTTTCGCCTGGGTGCAGAAAATAAACAGGAGGATGATGCACTGAACGGCACTAATCATAAAGGCATTATCATCGATCATTGTTCCATGACCTGGTCGGTTGACGAATGTGCTTCTTTTTACCGTAACAGGGAGTTTACCTTACAATGGAGCCTGATTGCACAAAGCCTGAATAATTCGGTACATACCAAGGGTAATCATGGTTATGGCGGTATATGGGGTGGGGAAGGCGCCAGCTTTCATCATAATCTTATTGCCAGCAATACCAGTCGTAACCCGCGTTTCAGCGGATCATCCACTACGGTGAACCCGGAAGGAGAGCTGGTGGATTTCAGGAACAATGTCATTTTTAACTGGGCGGGCAACAGTGTGTACGGCGGTGAAAAAGGCAGGTACAATATGGTGAACAACTACTATATACCCGGCCCTGCAACGGTTTCAAAAAATGTAAAAGCACGCATTGTAAATCCCAGCGCACCCTATGGTCAATTTTTTGTTGCCGGTAACTATATGGATGGTTCTGCCGAAGTAACGGCTGATAACTGGAAGGGCGTACACTGCGAACACCCCGATTCGGTAAAAGTAAATAAGGCATTTGAAGTAGTAGCGATCAGTGATCAATCTGCCAAAGAAGCGTATCAGCAGGTATTGGCATCGGCAGGTGCATCACTGCGCCGGGATGCTGTAGACAACGGGATCGTCAATGATGTAAAAAGACGCCGCAGTACTGATGGTGTAAAACAAAATGGTATTATCGATACTCCTGAACAGGTGGGCGGCTGGCCGGTTTTAACATCCTTATCGGCCGAAAAAGATACGGACGGTGATGGCATGCCGGATGCATGGGAAATAAAGCATGGCTTAAACCCTGATGATGCAGGTGATGCTGTAAAATATACTTTACAAAAAGCATATACTAATATTGAAGTGTATATCAACAGTATTGTTAAATAAATGATAATAAATAACAATTGTATTATTATAAAAGGCTGCATTTGCGGCCTTTTATATTATGATACCTGCAATATTGCAGCGCATTAATAAAACACTGGGTTCATTTGAATATATAACAGGGCTTATCACTAACAAGCGTTCCCGGTTTTATCGGCCGTATGCTGTATATTTGCGAAGGTTAAGTTTTATTATTAGTATTTATTGCATGGCGGTTCGGCTGCCGATGCTTTTTCTAAACCAAACTGTATTTGATGTTACTACAAGTTGCTCAAAAGTGTAAAAAAGCAGCTACTGTTTTTTTACTTTTTAGCTTACTGAATATTATAACATTTATACCCGGTAGCCACTTACCGGACGCTGAATTAGTGGAGGCCGGCTCCGTGGCCCATGCTTCGTTCGGAGATGAAGAAGAAGTGGGGCTTTCTACCATTCTTGAATTTATACTGGAAGATATTGTTGGCCTGGAAGACAGTCTACCTGATGCAGAAAAGCCTGAAGTGGTCGATCACTACATCAGCGCCAAGCTAAGAAACACTTCTTCCCCCCTCCCGGTTTTTTTATCCAACAATCAAGAGCCCGAATTCAGGCAGCCTGTTATTGCACACCAGACTTTCAACTTTACCGGTGCAGAAAACCTGCCGCATTTACAACACCACAACTTTGTGTTCCGCCTTACTCCTTTTTGATATCCTGTTTACAGTTACCTACAACTGTTATTCATCTTTTATTTAACCGTTTGATACAGGAACCCGCTGTTCCTGTGTAACAACTATTTGCTGTTCATTACTATGGGTTTTGCTGTTGCATAACCGGTAATGAGCGGTTAAATGGTAAAGGAATTATTTTATCATTAACACATAAGACAAGGGCTTGTGCGGAGAGCTCATTATTTATCACCACCTATTTATAAATTATACATCATGAAAGGATATCTGTACGTTATGTTATGGGCCGTTGCAGCCGGTTGTTCGGCTAAGGGAAGCAGCGAAGAAAAAGTAAAACCGGTAGCGTTACCGGTGATGGAAGTTGTGGTAAAGGATACAACACTCCATTTAGATTATGTAAGCAGTATTGAAGCCGTAAAAAATGTAGAGATCAGGACCCGTGTACAAGGCTTCATAAAAAAAATATTTGTTGATGAAGGGGCCGAGGTAAAAAAAGGGCAACCGCTTTTTCAACTCGATGATAAAGAACTGGCCATTGTTGTAGCCAAAGCAAAAGCCAGTTATAAAAATGCAGTAGCGGAAGCAAAGACCATTGAAGTGGAACTGGAAAGGGTAAAAACTTTACTGGATAAAAAAGTGATCTCGGCCACAGAACTGGATATGACCCAGGCCAAATTAAAAGCGGCACAGGCAAAAATTGAAGTGGCAGCTTCCGAACAACATGATGCCGAAGCAAAACTCTCCTATACTTTTATTCGTTCACCTTTCGATGGTATTATCGACCGCATACCCCTGAAAGCCGGCAGCCTGGTGAGTGAAGGAACCTTGCTCACCACTATCTCGGATAATAAAGATGTGTATGCCTATTTTACGGTGTCTGAAAACGATTACCTTAATTATAAAAAACAATCACCTGACAGTATCAATAACCATGTTAGCTTATTACTCTCCGATGGCAGTGAATATGAACATACAGGAAAAATTGAAACGGTGGATGGGGAGTTTGATGAAATGACCGGCTCTATTGCTTTCAGGGCCCGCTTCCCCAATCCTGCCAGGTTATTACGCCACGGGGCTACCGGTAAAGTGAGGTTAACGGAGCCGGCAAAAGAAGCGCTGATCATTCCTCAAAAATCGGTGTTTGAAGTACAGGACAAAAATTATGTGTTTGTATTGGATGAAGAGAATAATACAAGAATGCAAAATATCATTCCGCAAACCCGCCTCGCCGATTACTATATTATCAAAGGGGGTTTAAAAACCGGCGATAAGATAGTGTACGAAGGCATACAAAATGTAAAAGAGGGTATACGTGTACAACCCTTAATGGTCAACGACAATTTATAAACTTTTATTACCAGGAGCCAAATGGGCTGCATGTGCAAATCATGCGGCAGGTTATTTTATTTTTCAATATTAACGATATGGTTGAAACTTTTATCAGGAGACCGGTATTGTCTCTTGTCATTTCCATTATTATAACATTAGTAGGGGTACTGGCTTTATTCTCCCTGCCGGTTACTCAATTTCCGGATATTGTACCGCCATCAGTAACTGTTACCGCACGTTATACCGGCGCCAATGCACAGGTTTGTACCGATGCTGTTGCTACACCTTTGGAAAGAGCTATCAATGGTGTGCCCGGTATGACTTACATGAACACGGTAACCAGTAATAACGGTACTACGCTTATCTCTATTTCCTTTAAGGTGGGCACTGATCCTGACCAGGCAGCCGTGAACGTACAGAACCGGGTAACCACCGTGCTGGATGAACTTCCGGAAGAAGTGATCAAGGCCGGTGTGGTAACGGAGAAAGAGGTGAACAGTATGTTACTGTACCTCAACATCGTAAGTAAGGATACATCCATGGACGAACAGTTCATCTTCAACTTTGTTGACATCAATGTACTTAAAGAGCTGAAGCGTATTGACGGGGTAGGCTTTGCCGAGATCATGGGAGCTAAAGATTATGCCATGCGGGTATGGTTAAGGCCCGACCGTATGCTGGCCTATAATGTATCGGTAGATGAAGTGATCGCCGCATTACGTAACCAGAATGTAGAAGCCGCTCCCGGTAAAACCGGTGAAAGCTCCGGTAAAGAAAAAAATGTATTGGAATATGTGTTGCGTTACACCGGTAAATTTTCGGAGCCCAAAGAATATGAGAACATTGTATTACGTGCCGATGCCGAAGGCTCCATGTTGCGGCTGAAAGATATTGCTGATGTGGAATTCGGTGCTCTGAGTTACAGCATGGAATCCAAAACCGATGGCCAGCCTTCCGCTTCTATTATGATCAAGCAACGTCCGGGCTCCAATGCAAGAGATGTTATTGCCAATATCAAAGAACGTATGGCAGAGATCAAGGAATCATCCTTTGTTCCCGGTATGGACTACAATTTTGCCTATGATGTTTCCCGGTTTTTAGATGCTTCTATCAGCGAGGTACTGCGTACCTTAATTGAAGCCTTTATCCTGGTGTTCATCGTGGTATTTATTTTCCTGCAGGATTTCCGTTCCACCTTAATTCCCGCCCTGGCCGTACCGGTGGCCCTGGTAGGCACACTGGCTTTTATGATGATGATGGGTTTCTCCATTAACCTGCTTACTTTATTTGCATTAGTACTGGCCATTGGTATAGTAGTGGATAATGCCATTGTGGTAGTAGAGGCCGTGCATGTAAAAATGACGGAGGAAGGATTGAATGCCATGGATGCCACCATTGCAGCCATGAAAGAAATTACCGGGGCCATTATCGCTATTACCCTGGTAATGTCGGCAGTATTTGTACCCGTTGCTTTCTTATCCGGACCGGTAGGTGTATTCTACCGCCAGTTCTCTTTAACACTGGCTATCTCCATTGTTATTTCCGGCGTAAATGCCTTAACGCTTACACCGGCCTTATGTGCCATCATGTTAAAGCATAATCATCCCGGTAAAAAGAAAACTTTATTGCAACGTTTCTTTGGCGGCTTTAATAAAGTGTACGATAAAACACAAAATAAATACCAGGGTTTTATCACCCGTATTGCAGGGCGCAGGGTAGTAACACTGGCCATACTGGCTTTCTTCTTCCTGACAACCTGGGGTATCAGCGCCGTCCTCCCTTCGGGTTTTATTCCTACCGAGGACCAGGGCGTTATTTACGCTAATGTAACTACACCTCCGGGCTCAACAGTAGAACGTACGGGTGAAGTATTGGACGAAATACAGCGTATTGCACAGCAACACAAAGCTGTTGAAAACATTTCCACCTTATCAGGTTATAGTTTAATTACCGAAGTATCCGGCGCCTCTTATGGTATGGGCATGATCAATATGAAACCCTGGGATGAAAGAAAAGAATCGGTAAATGACCTGATAAAAGTATTGGAAGAAAAAACAAAACATATCAAAGATGCGACCATTGAATTTTTACCCCCACCTACTGTTCCGGGATTTGGTAACTCCAGTGGCTTTGAATTACGCCTGCTGGATAAAACCGGCAGCGGTGATCTGCAGCGAACCCAGCAGGTAGCGCAGGAGCTGATAGCCGCTACTTTAAAAACCGGGGTAGTAGGCAGTGCTTTCACCGGCTTTAATCCCAATTTTCCGCAATACATGATCCATGTTGACCAGGAGATGGCGGCTAAAAAAGGCGTAACGGTGGATAATGCCATGAATACCCTGCAAACACTACTGGGCAGTTACTATGCAACCAACTTCATCCGTTTTGGCCAGATGTATAAAGTAATGGTACAGGCATATCCCGAATACCGTGGCAAACCCGAAGATGTATTGAAGCTGTATGTAAAGAACGATAAGGGAGAAATGGTAGCGTATAATACATTCATCCGCATGGAACGGGTGTTTGGCCCCGAACAGCTTACCCGGTATAATATGTACACTTCGGCACTCATCAATGGCGATGCTGCTGCGGGTAAAAGTAGCGGCGATGCTATACAGGCAGTTGAAAAAGCCGCTAAAGAAGTATTACCCCGTGGTTTTGATTATGAGTGGTCGGGTATGACGCGTGAGCAGATACTCTCCGGTAACCAGGCCATGTACATCTTTGCCATCTGTTTGTTATTTGTATACCTGATACTGGCGGCACAATATGAAAGCTTCTTATTGCCCCTGCCGGTTATTCTTTCCTTACCCACCGGTATATTCGGTTCCTTCCTGGCATTAAAACTGGCGGGGCTTGAAAACAATATCTATGCACAGGTAGCCCTGGTAATGCTGATTGGCTTGTTAGGCAAAAATGCAATCCTAATAGTAGAGTTTGCCATACAGCGCCAGAAAGCCGGCATTAGTGTATTAAAGGCCGCCGTAGAGGGAGCGGCTTCCCGGTTACGTCCTATATTAATGACCTCCTTTGCATTCATTGCCGGCTTAATTCCACTATGTATTGCCTCCGGCGCGGGTGCATTGGGCAACCGTTCTATTGGTATGGCTGCGGTAGGTGGCATGCTGCTGGGTACCGTGTTCGGCATTATACTTATACCCGGTTTATATGTACTGTTTGCAGGTATAGAAGAAAGAAAAAAACTAAGGAAGACCAGGAGCAAACTAACCACAGAACAAACATCCACCAATTAAATGTTCGTTAACAGATACTATCGTTTTTATGATACCGGCTGTAGTAACACAGGGCATCGTCCCTTGCGTCGCACACTGCAACTGTATACCATTATGCAGCATACGGGACAGCCATATCCATAAAGTATAACAACAGTGATCAATAATTATTTTTATCATGACATCAAAAAAACATCTTTTACTATACGTCTTTATACCGGCTGCTGCTTTTGTGTTAATACAGGGTTGTATGCCGGCTAAACCGCTGGCCGATTCTAAACCCGTAACTGTTCCGGAAAACTATACCGTTAACAGTGACAGCGCCACCATTGCAACCATACCCTGGCGACAGTTTTTTAAAGACAGGACACTGGTGGGCTTAATTGATACAGCCCTGCGTAACAACCTTAACCTGCAAAACACTTTACATCGTATATCCGTTGCCCGCGCTAACCTGCTGCAGGCAAAAGGACTCAGCCTGCCATCGGTGGAAGGTTTTGTATCAGCCGCGGCGGATAAATATGGCAAATACACCATGACGGGTGTGGGGAATTTTGATACCAATCTTTCGCCTAATGTTAACGACGATCAAAAAGTAACTACCAGTCCTACACAGGACTATTTCCTGGGTATAAAAAGTACCTGGGAAATAGATATATGGGGTAAACTGAAAGCCCGTAAAACCGAAGCGGCCAACCGGCTGCTGGCCACAGAAATGGGCCGGCAATGGGTGGTAACACAACTGGTGGCCGAGGTGGCGGGTCAGTATTATGAACTATTGGCCCTGGATAAAAAACTGGAGATCATTAAACGCAATATCCGTTTGCAGGAACAGGGTGTAGAGATCGTAAAGGCACAAATGGAAGGCGGACGTGCCACTTCACTGGCGGTACAGCAGTTTAATGCCCAGTTATTACAAACAAAGGGCCTGCAGCTGGAAACTGAACTGGATATTATTAAACTGGAAAACCAGGTGAATCTGTTATTGGGAAAATTTCCCGGACAAATTCCAAGAGGGGATTCTATTAACAGGCAGCCGGTACCGGACATCGTTCAGGCCGGCATCCCTTCACAACTGTTAACGCAGCGGCCTGATATCCGCGAAGCTGAACTGCTACTCGAAGCTTCCAAAGCCAATACCACGGCAGTACGCAAGGCCTTCCTGCCTTCACTGGTACTAACGCCTTACCTGGCTTTCAGCGCCTTTAAATTACCCCTGTTATTTGCGGATGGTTCACTTACCTATGGTTTACTGGGCGGATTAACACAACCCATATTTAACCGTAACCAGTTAAAGAGCAATTTTAATATTGCTACGGCTGAACAGCAGATAGCGTTTAACAACTACCAGCAAAATATATTACAGGCTTTCCGGGAAGTGATGAGCAGCTTACAATCTATTGAGCAGTACCGTAAAATTATAACGGTTAACCAGGATGAGGTACAAACCCTATCCGATGCAGTGATAACTTCCAACGACCTGTACAAAAGTGGTTATGCTTCTTACCTGGAAGTGATCACGGCACAGAAGGGTGTACTGGATGCGGAGCTCAACAAAACCTTATCACAAAAAGAAATGCAGCTGTCTTTATTAAACCTGTACCGTTCATTGGGTGGAGGCTGGCAGTAAGGCTGTTGTAAAAGCAGGAAATATATAGTATAAAGAAATTTGTCATAAGGCCGGCTTTAGCCGGCCTTGTCATTATGGTATACACTTACTCCCGGTATTATTGGCATAAATAATGTAAGCAATTAACGAACTTAGCGCTTATAAATACGTAGGCGCCAGCCCATGGATAAAATAATACTAAAACCGGTAAAATGAAAAAGATACTTGCTATAGCTAATACTATTGCGTTATTACTCACTATTGCCATTAACTATATTTCCAATTCCGGTTTATTGAACGGGAATACCATGAAAACTGTTTCCGATAAATATGCCAACTATTTTACGCCGGCGGGTTATGCTTTTTCCATCTGGGGACTTATTTATCTCGGGCTTTTGGGCTTTGTTATTTATACGGCTGCCGGTTTAAATAAAGAACAGCAGGGAGGTCCGGTACTATTGCAGGTTAAATGGTGGTTTGTGGTTTCCTGCCTGGCCAATTCGTTATGGGTAGTAGCATGGTTATACGATCATATCGGCTTGTCGGTGTTTTTAATGGCAGTTATTTTTATTTCTCTTTTTAATATAATCATCCGTACCGGTGCGGTTGTGGAGCGTGCCTCCCTTAAAAAATACCTGCTTGTTTTTGCACCCTTCTCTTTATACTTTGGCTGGATCTCGGTAGCTTTTATCGCTAATATGGCTGCT
This sequence comes from Terrimonas rubra, assembly GCF_042686025.1. Taxonomy (NCBI): domain Bacteria; kingdom Pseudomonadati; phylum Bacteroidota; class Chitinophagia; order Chitinophagales; family Chitinophagaceae; genus Terrimonas; species Terrimonas rubra. The sequence goes on along the minus strand of NZ_JBHUOZ010000001.1, from coordinate 723,380 downwards.
TATCTTACTGCTACAGGTTGGGACGGCTGGGGCATTTCGCCTATTAACTGGACCGTTATCATGATAGCGGTTGCCGGCCTGGTAAATATTTTTGTTATCTGGACCAGGAACCTCTATTTATTTGGGGCGGTAGGCATCTGGGCGATACTGGCCATAGCAGCTTCCAATGAAGTAAGTTTAATTATAAACACCTGTTATGTGGTTGCGGTAGTATTGGCCATTGTTATCATTATCAGGCTGCTGGCAGCAGGAAATAAAAAGAATAATTCACCCATTATACAAGGGCATAACCGGGTTTAGCTTAAACCATATTTTTCCATTAAAGGCTGACTTTTCTCAAGCTAATAAGTAAGTACCAACTCTTTATCTGATGCTGTTACATGTTTGGCAATGTCCGGGTTGTTAAATGATACAGTACGTTTATTTAATAAGGCAGGATTTATTTTGTGCAGGGATATAAAAATTCAGCAAGGGCTTTTATTACCGGCACATTACCCCATATACTTAAAACCGGTCATTTTATTTCCAGTCCTGTGTTTCCCTCAAAGAAAAAATAAAACCGTACAGTTCTTGTAAAGCCCGGGGGCCAGCAGGACCGTAATCATCAATGGTTTTTGTTGTCCCTCCGGGAAAACTGACTTTTATTTGATAGGAAGGCATATCAGTAGCCTGTGTGGCATAAGTGTCGGGCAAGCTGTTAAGATCGGCTTTGGCAATAAAGTACTTCAGGCTGTCGAACTGTGCAGGTTTAATAACGGTGGTAAAAGTTCCTTCACGGTCATTAAACATACCTGCTACATAGGTTGAGGCGCCGGTTTCATTAATGGTTATACTAAACTGGGGGCAGGTTCCTTCACAAAGGCCGGCTGAAAACTCCACTTCACGAAAATCGCCGGAAGGCATAAAGCAACCACAACCAGATAGCAACAGCAGGTAAAGTATAAAACTATAAAACGTCATAATACTTTTCTTTATAGATACTAAATACTACTTTTTACATAAACAGATCAATAAATAATGATCAGGGTCTGATGATCTGTGTTTCGCCTTTGGTATCTACCAGCTCAACAATAAAATGCTTTCTTTTAAAAACAGCCATGGCGGTGCTAATTAATTCCTGTTCTGTTTTAAACTCCAGTATATCTACCGGTATCACCATATTATTGATATCGGCTTCTGTAAAATAGATTTTGGCTATCAGCGGGTAAGATAACTGTATAATATCCCTGTTAATAAAATAGGGTATTTTATCGTTTTCAAAAACCCATCCCGGCCGGTTATGTATATACTTTGTCGGCGGGGTATATAAAAGCGCATCTACCTTTTTATCATCCAGTTGTTTATTAAAAGGCTCGCCCTTTTTATTTACCAGTATGGCATACTGCCTGCTATCGGCCAGTTTATAATAGGGATGATAGAACTGCGGCGCAGACCGTTCTGTGAGGAGTGTCTGATCAATCGTGTAAGGATCAATACCCGTAAGTTCTTTTAGCTTTGCTGCCATAGGTGTTGCCCAATTGGGTATAGGCGCTTCGCCAATATGCGAAAAACCGCAATACACAATCACTTTGGCAGTAGGAATACTGTCCAGCAGCCTGGCCAGGTTAAGAGCCTGCCCGGTTTCTCTTGTCTGCTGGTTGCCGCCGGATGCATGTTCATAGGGATAAAGCGTATACCCCAGCTGATTGGCCTCCCGCATCAGGTTGCCAAACTGGGGCTCCATGGTATAATAACCGGAGTTAAGATTAGGGTATTTGCTGTTTTCTGTAAAGCCGGCCCGGGTAGAAAAAGTTTCGGCTGCAAAAAAATGATATCCCGCTTCTTTTAGTTCTGCCAACAACGAAGTAACAAAAACCCGGTGACGGGGATTATAGTGCGCTTCGTTAAAAATAAGCACCCGGTGCTCCTTTGCTTTTTTCAGGATGAACTTTTTAGCATCGGTCGCTTTATACTCCTTTACAAAACCGGCGCTGTCTTCCTTGGAAATAGTTTTTTTATACGATCTCGGCTTGTCCCATTCCTGCAATGCTTCTTTATACAGACCAATAAAAGACAGGTCCGATGAAGTAACACCACCCCGCCAGGAGGCAGAATCTGATTTTATTTTTCCATAAATAGTGGAAGAGAATTTATAAGGGAATGGGTCTTTAACCTGTGCGGATAAACCAGATGTAAAAAAAAGAAATGTAATAATGGCTATTGTTCGCATATCAATTTTTTATTAATACTTTTTGTCTTCTTTTGCGAGACTAAATCTAAGATTTATCTTATACATTCTGAACAGTATATATCTCTCAGGTCATCAGATTCGAGCAATTGCATGCTTGCGCCCCCCATGTTGGTAGACTTAAAAAGCGCACAAAATCTTTCTTTATTAAGATTAACTGCATTTAATGTGGCTTTCCAGAATTCATCAGTATCATACATGTCCGGACGGAAAAACAAAAGATTTAAGTAGTAAAATAATAAATCTTCATTAACATTTATATCAGCAATCTTAGGCTCAACAATATCCTGTGCCCATCCTTGCTGGGAATAATAAGAATAGTATTTCGCAAGGGATAAAATATCCTCATCGCTGGCAGATAAATTAGCGTATCTTTTTTTAATTTCATTTAATGACGAATCTTTTCCGGCATAATTGAAGGCCTGCATTTGGTCTTCGCTTTTAAGGATATAATAATTTACCTTCATCCTTTCTGAAAGAACAAAAGAAATGCCTTGATTTTGTAGCTTTTCAATTTCTTTTAATAACACATACTTTGAGGTGGAATCACCCCCGTACTGCCACATAAAAAAACGTAGTGCACAAATATTATAATTTAGCCTGCCATTATCCGGATCAATCTTTTTCAGTTCTATAAAATTTTCAAAAGCTTCATATTCGTCCGTAGCCTTTAACATGTATTTATACACCTCCCGGTCATTTAAAACCGGAGAATATACTTTTGATTTTGGGATTTCAATTGTATTAATATAAGAAAGAGGAAGCTTGTTATCTGAAATTCTATTTGCTATTTCTTTTTGTAAATTTTGCGCTTTCCGGATATCCCGTACTGAAATAGCTTTTTGAAATTCGTTTAAAATACCGGATGAGGGCTCATTATAATAAGGAGACTTTTTTTCTACATATAAAACTGCCGTGACCTTTCTTTGGCTAGCCAGCATAGGTTCGAAGTCTGACAATATCTTTTTATCTAATAACTGCTTTTTAATTTCAAATTTTGAGAGAAATTCAAAATCCTCAAACTTTGTATTCCTTATAGAACGAAAAAAATCTATCCAGTTTTCCGCTGTTATTATACTAATACGATTTAATGTAGGATCGATTTTTTTTAAAGCGGTTACCATACTTTCTGCCCGCTTGGACATTAATGTTTTATTAATAGACTCTGTTCCTTCTACGGAAGAGTAAGCCCTCAATTCAACTTTTTTGATTCTTGAAGAAGTGATTCTTATAGAATCGAAATATTTTTTTAAATAATCCGGGTTAAAGGATGAGCTTCCTTTCGAAAAAGGGATTTCGATCTTTATTTTTTCTGTATAGGTAAAAAAATCTTCTTTGTTGCCTGCAAAGCTTACTGCCTCACTAATAAGAGAATCTGTAAAGAGCCCCATGGGTAAAAGCTGCCACGTGCTTCTGGGGATATCAACAAAGTTGGTGTAAAAACAAATGGACGAGCCATTTAAAATTACCATGTTGCCTTCCAGCTCCTTACCTTTCAAGTGGACTGGTATCGTTCCTATTTTTGAATAAATACCGCCTTCAATTAATCCTTTATTATTCGCCAGTAACGCATTTTTATATATGCCGGAAGTAAATACACCTTTAGGCAGGGTTTGCGGGAGGGATGCGTTTGGCTTACAGATATACCGGTCCTTGGTTACAATATCAACAGCTACGCCATAGGTATTATTCTTAAAAATCTTTTCAAACCAATCTTTATTGTTCATGGAAAAATAAATTTCCCCATCCTCATTAATGTGAATGCCAAACAATATTTCTTTAGGCCTATTACTGATGGTTGATTGACAGGATGCACAGTTGTTATCAGCTCTGCCATCTTTAAAATTTGTTTGTGAAAAAACAAATGTTGCTGCGAAACAAAAAGTAATAATGAGTAAAGTTCTTTTCATTTTAGTGCCAGTGTTTTTCTGTTAAGGTAAAAGCGCCCATATTTAACCGGCAGCCTGGACTTTGGGCCGGGTTTTGATTCTGTTTATATAAAGTTGTATTACGGTTGGCTGGTGTAATATTCAAGGTCCTGTTTTATTTTTCCGGGTCAGCTTACTTATTTGAATGTCCTTGATAATCTTCAGCTACCAGGTTCTTAAATATACAAACGGTTTTAAAAACTTCAGCATATACCGGAAATTAATATAATTGTGTTGAAGAAAGCATCAATGCTCAAAGGCTGCCCGATGCGCAGGGTTTAGTGCGGAGTGCAACGAAGCACCGCAGCGATAGCGGAGCCCGTAGCAGCGGGAACAGTAGCTGATAAGGGTTACCGCAGCTGAAAGCCCCGGAGAAGTAGTTAGCTTTAAGTAATAAGTAATAAGTTATAAGCTGGCTACGCCAATGAGATAATTGGGTAATTTGAAAAATTGGTAATGAGGGTGGCGTTTTTAATTTGTAAGTAGGAAAGTAAAAACATCGGGGATGGACCAGCCACTATGAACCATTAACAATGAACCATGAACTCCTCTACGCTTTCTGGTTCCTGTACCATTTATACGCAATAATGCCAATGATCAGTAAGGGCACAAAAGCCAGGTAAATAATACCGCCGTTCATGCCGCTGGCAGGGCCTTCGCCCAATTGCTGGGCCGTTTTTGTACAAATAGAACACTGCGACCAGCCGTTAACGGAAAAGCCAAGAAATAAACAAAGGGTTGCTACGTATGGTATCCTAATCCTCATGATCGCCGAATTTGGCGCAAAGTTACGAAACTACGGGCAAGGAAAACCTATAATTGTATGGGTAATGTAGCCATATAAGTATCCCAGCTTATCTGCAGCTCGGCATTCTTTTCCACCGGCTCAAACTCCATAGTAAAATACTCCTCGTAAGTATGGTTATCAATTACAGGAACGGTAAACTTATATACATCTTTGGCCCTGTTCTGTTTCAGGCCCCAGGTATCCACATTACTGTTTAATATCAGTTCCCAGTTACCTTGCTCGGGAATACAGTACATAATATAACGGCCGGCCTGTACCTGTTGCCCCAGGATATTTACATTTTTATAAAAAGTGATCTCTGTGGCTTCATTGGCACCTAAACGCCAGGGTTCGTTGTATTTTATCAGGTCTTTGAACAATTTACGTCCGCTTAAATGGGGACGGCTGTAAATAACCCGCATAACGGGGCTGATGGCGCTGTCGGTACTGATCTTTAACACCGGGAAATTAACCGGGAAATAGCTCATATCCATCGGTGAAATATCCACCGGGGAATAATTATTGGGAGCGCCGTTAACCGGCGGGGGATCAGGTTTTTTAAAATAATCAGGTTGCGTAACAGGCGTGTTCGCCTGGTCTTTTTTATGGTTATTACAGGCAACAAGTATGGTAATGGTAAATAATAAACAGCAGTTAACCAGTTGTTTTAGCATAAGGGCATTTTATATTTTAATGGGTAGTTTGGCCATATAATTATCCCAGGCCACCACAAAGTTTATTTGCTGTGCGTTGTTTTCAAAGTACATACTTAACAGCTCTACCGTTTCGCTGGTAGGTATGGCCGGTACCTGCATCCGCACCACATCCTTTTGGGCATCGTATTTAAAAGCTCCCCAGCAATCTGTTTCGGAATTAATGATAAAGGTCCAGTTGTTTTCCTGTACAATGGCATAAACGGTATAACGTCCTTTCGGCACTTTTTTACCATTGATGGTCACATCCTTATAAAACTCTATTTCAGTAGCCTCATTGGCACCCATGCGCCATACTTTACCATACTCCACAATACCGCCATAAATAGTACGCTTTTCTTTCGCCGGGCGGCTGTAGACCACACGGGCTACGGGACCATCTTTGGCCTTGTCCTGTATTTTTAATAAGGGATAAGCGGAAGGGTAATAACTCACATCCAGGGGCGAACGGTCGGGAGCAGGTATGGCCGATTGGCCCATAACGGCGTTAAACACCGGGAAAGCTGCCAGTAGCAGCAAAAAACCACGAATAAAAACCATAGCACAAAAATAAATAAAGGAGGTTCTGGAAATTTATTTATTACATGAACGTTTTTCGGACCATTTTGTTACGTACCGGCCTGTAAATAAGTTATTTATTTCAGGATGCCGGTAATAAGCCCTGTTGTTCCAGCACAAAAGCTTTCACATCGGCCCAAAAAACCTGGTATAAACTCCGTAAAGCCTCATAATTGTTCTGTAATATGACTACCCCCGGGGCACTATCGTTTAAATAGGCCGACCGCCTTACCAGGCCTGCCATACTTTTACTAATGCCCTCAATAGTTCGGTAGTTGTACAGCCAGTTATGGGTACGCATATAAGGTAACATGCCGGCAAACTCCATGGGCAAATACGCATAATGCTTCTGCAGGGTGGTATAGGTTTGCTGAGCAAAACCGGCCAGGGATTCATCAGTGAACTCGTTGGGATCCGCGGCCAGGAAATGATCATACACCACATCAATAAAAGCCCCGCTGTACAAACGGTAAACCGGGCGGAAAAAGGCCTTGGCCTCCCGGGTCACAGGATGTTCATCAGTAAACTGGTCGATCTGGCGGTGCAATACAATGCCCTCGCGGATACCCGGGGGATAATCGTACTGTTGTTTCCCCTTCACAAAATCACTGATCATATTGCCTACCAGTAAACCGGGCTGACCAAAAGATAAATACGCATGGGCCAAAAAATTCATACAGGTATTTGATAAAAATGATGCCGGAACCTGGTTTTTATGCTCATTTCCTGATTTTGACAAAAGAATAGCACCACCTGACCCGGACTAATGGTAAGATACTAATTAATATGCGTAGGTTGCAATGCAAACAATTGTTAGCGCCAGGCATGGCGGGGAGTAATAAATTTTTTAAGATACCCTTATTATTTTGTTCTTTTGCGCCTTGTGTTCTTTAAATAGCAAAAATACATGGTACAGTTAGGTACTGAGCGGGTTACGCTCAATGATTTTATAGCAGCATTGCAGGGCAGTGCAATACAGTTGCCCAAAGCGGCCACTGATAAGGTAGCGGCAAGTCACGATTTTTTGAAAGATTTTGCCGGGCAGAAGCTGATCTACGGTATCAATACCGGCTTTGGCCCCATGGCACAATATAAGATCAACCAGAAAGATATTTTACAATTACAATACAACCTTATTCGCAGCCATAGCAGCGGCAGTGGTAATATTATGACACCACAGCTGGCCAAAGCCGTGATGATCGCCCGTTTGAACAGCCTGTTACAAGGCTATTCAGGGGTGCATCCCGAACTTACACAGTTACTGGCCGATATGATCAACAAGGATGTGATCGCCTGCATATTTGAACACGGCGGGGTAGGGGCCAGCGGCGACCTGGTACAACTGGCGCACCTGGGCCTGGGTTTAATAGGTGAGGGAGAATTATGGTATGAAGGCAGCCTGCAACCGGCAGCGGAAGTGTTTAAAAAAGCCGGCTTAACACCCTTGTCCATTCATATACGTGAAGGACTGGCCATTATTAATGGTACTTCGGCCATGACAGGCATTGGTTTACTGAATATACACCGGGCTAAAAAACTATTGGACTGGTCCCTGATCTTATCAGCACTTACCAATGAATTGATGGAAGCCTATAACGACCATTATTCTGTAGAGCTGAACCAGGTAAAACATCATATTGGCCAGAACAAAATTGCCGCCATGTTCCGCCAGGTGCTGGAGGGCAGTAAACTGATCCGCAGCCGGTCGGAACATTTATACAACCCCGACAATATTAAACACGATGTATTTGAGGATAAGGTACAGGAATACTACTCCCTGCGTTGTGTAACCCAGGTACTGGGGCCGGTATATGATACGCTGGCACATGCGGAAGAAACGGTGATCAACGAGCTGAACTCGGCTAATGATAACCCGATAGTGGATGTGGCCAATAACAATATCTTCCATGGTGGTAACTTTCACGGCGACTATGTATCGCTGGAAATGGATAAGGTAAAAATTGCCATTACCAAACTATCCATGTTAAGCGAAAGGCAACTGAACTACCTGCTGAATAGTAAACTTAACTTAAAATTCCCCCCATTTGTAAACCTGGGCGTGTTTGGTTTAAATTTTGGTATGCAGGGTGTACAGTTCACCGCTACCTCAACCGTTGCGGAGAACCAGACCTTGTCGTTCCCTATGTATGTGCACAGTATACCTAACAATAACGACAACCAGGATATTGTGAGTATGGGCACCAATGCGGCATTAATTACTAAAAAAGTAATTGATAACAGCTTTGAAGTACTGGCCATACAGGCCATGTCCTTAATGCAGGCAGTGGACTATATTAAATACCAGGACAGGCTGGCGCCTGCTACCCGTACGGTGTATGATGCCATCAGGTCTTTTTTCCCCGTGTTTGTAGAGGATACGCCAAAATATAAAGACATACAGGCGGTAAAAAACTACCTGGAACAAAATATGCCTGTTAACTTTTAACGGGCACGACAAACATTAACCGGCAATAAAATTTTTATATGAACGCTGCATTGGTAACAGGAGGATCACGGGGTATTGGCCGTGCTATATGTATTACATTGGCAAAGCAGGGCTATTATGTACTGGTCAACTATAAAGGTAATGAGGAGGCAGCGGCCGAAACCCTGGCCATCATTATGAGTAATGGCGGTGCCGGGCAAACCCTGCAGTTTGATGTAGCCGACAAAGCACAGGTGGAGCAGGTTTTAGGTGGGTGGATGGAAGCCAATGAAGATAAAAAAATTGAAGTGTTGGTGAACAATGCCGGTATTAAGGATGATGTATTATTAATGTGGATGAAGGATGAGCAGTGGGATAATGTAGTGAACACCGGCCTTGGCGGTTTCTTTTATGTTACCCGTTTGGTGGTGAACAGTATGCTGCGCCAGCGTTATGGCCGTATCATCAATGTGGTATCCCTGTCCGGTTTAAAAGGTATGCCCGGGCAAACCAACTATTCCGCAGCCAAGGGTGGTATTATTGCTGCCACAAAAGCGCTGGCACAGGAGGTGGGTAAACGTAACATTACGGTTAACGCGGTGGCCCCCGGTTTTATTAAAACCGATATGACAGCCGATATTGATGAAGGACAATTTAAAGCTTTGATACCCGCTAACCGTTTTGGTACCCCCGAAGAAGTGGCCCATGCCGTAAACTTCCTGGCTGCCAAAGAAGCCGGCTATATTACCGGCCATGTGTTATCGGTTAACGGTGGTTTATACACCTAGTATTACAGACAGCTGCATCTATACCGGGTATAGTATAATTATGTTACAGGCAGCAGTAATGCTATCAGCTTCCGTTGCAATTAAGTAATTGTTCGCAATTCTTTCTTTCACGGAAAGAAAGAATGAGAGCCACACTTCAGCGTCCGGTTCTCTTATCAGCAGGTATAGGTCCTGCTTACCACTTATTAGAAACATTGACCCCCTGGCACTTTTGAACCTTTGAAACCTTCGATCCCTATTCTTTCATGCTTTACCCCATCAATATAAAAAAATACAAAACCCTTTTCATCTTCATCCTGATCGCCAATATAGTGCTGATCACGGTTCCGTTTGTATTGGTAAAAATGGGGTATGTATTTTTTCCCGCTTATAAGGGTAGCAAACTGGTCAGTTATAGTTTAATTGGTTTACTGATTACAGGCACATTATTGCTGCAGGTAAAATACCAGCGGAAGAAGTTAATACAAATAGCCTGGATGCCTTTCTTTGATGCAAGGATAAAACTATATAATAAACTTTTTACTATCCGGATGTACTGGCACTTGGTTTCCTGTATAGTAACGGCAATCATTATTATTGTAACACTGGATACTTATTTTTTTTATTATGGTATCCTGGATGTGGTCATGGCATTTATGTATTACCCACGCCTGGCTTTATTTCAAAGAGAATTAAGAGAGGAGAATATTGTACTGGTATAAAAGAAAAATCCCCCGGTTTGAACTGGTATCATCACCAACAAAACGGGGGATTTATATTCTTTATTACTGTCGCCAAGGGTTAATCCCTCCTCGACATGTATAACATAATATATTGTATCAGGGTAACTACGGCGGCTAATGCAGCAACCACATAAGTAGTAGCAGCCCATTTCAACGCGTCTTTAGCCTGGGGGTATTCTGTACTCGTCGTTACATTGGTGGTATTTAACCAGGCAAGGGCTCTCTTACTGGCATCAAACTCAACTGGTAAGGTAACCAGGGTAAATAAAACGGTTACCGACATTAAAATTATACCGATCAGTAATACGGTGGTATTACCGGACGCAGCCATAATTACACCGGCTAATAATACCCAGTTTACCAGCATAGAACTAAATTGTACCGCCGGTACCAGTTTACTGCGCATCATCAGTGGTCCGTAAGCAGTAGCATGTTGTACGGCGTGGCCACACTCATGCGCAGCTACGGCTGCAGCCGATACGCTGGTACCGCTGTATACTTCAGGGCTCAGGTTCACGGTTTTATTGGCGGGATTATAGTGGTCAGTTAAAAAACCATCTACCGAGGTCACTTTTACATCGTAAATTCCGTTTTCGCGCAGCATTTTTTCTGCTATCTCTTTGCCACTCATACCGTTAGCCAAACGAACTTTACTGTATTTAGTAAACTTACTTTTTAGCACCATCGATACTAACATGCTGATTCCGACAAAAATCAGCGAAACAATCATAATTGCTGGTGTCATGTGATCTTAGTTTTTGTTATTTGTAGTCAATTACTTATATCAAATTTACAACCAAAAACGCAAAATGAATTCGTTGCGCCTTTTTGTCAGTTTGTGTATAAAATATTTTTACACTATGTAAGTGCAAGATACAACTAATTTTTTATATTTTGTTGATTTATAATTATATATATGTTTTTTATATACTGACAAAATTGCCATAATTATACCCTTCCGGTGCTGAAAGTTATTCACAGGAGCAAAAAATTATTTTGAATTGTGGCTTAGAATTGTAACTTAGTGCTAGAATTTAATGGGTTAGTAAGTAAAGGGGTCGGTCGTAAGATGGGCCCCTTTTACTATTCTGTATAAGACAGGATTTGAATCGTTGTTTTACTATACCTGCTCTTCTTCTTTCCTCCTTTTTCAGTTTTTTATTTCACAGACCATTGTGTTTGCAAAAATTGTTACCACACCATTGGTTTTTGTACAGCTGTTTCAATAAGTGATAACAGCAAACATTATCTTTAGCCCATGAGTAAAGTTAAGAAAGCATTCTTTTGTCAGCAGTGCGGTTATGAAAGTGTAAAGTGGGTTGGGCAATGTCCGTCATGCGGACAATGGAACAGCTTTGTGGAAGAACTGGTACAAAAAGATAACGGTAAAACAAAAGCAGACTGGAATAATTACGACGGCGAAAAAAAAGCAAATAAAACGATAGCACTGGACGAAGTAACAACCGGCGAGGAAGTAAGGATCATTACTCCCGATGTGGAACTGAACCGTGTACTGGGCGGGGGCATTGTAGCCGGTAGTATTGTACTGGTAGCGGGTGAACCGGGCATTGGTAAATCAACCCTCTTCTTACAAAACGGGCTACAGTTAAGCAATACACGCGTATTATATGTAAGTGGTGAGGAAAGCGCCCAACAAATAAAAATGCGGGCCGAACGTATCAAAGGCAATAACCCCGACTTTTATTTACTTACCGAAACCTCTACGCAAACCATCTTCCAGGAAATAAAAAAATTAAAGCCACAGCTGGTTATTGTCGATTCTATTCAAACCCTGCAAACTCCTTTTATAGAATCCTCGGCCGGCAGTATTTCACAGATACGGGAGTGTGCCGGCGAGTTTCAGCGCTTTGCCAAAGAAACCAACACACCGGTATTTTTAATTGGTCATATTACCAAGGATGGTAATATAGCTGGTCCCAAAATACTGGAACATATGGTGGATACCGTATTGCAATTTGAAGGTGACCGGCATTACGCGTACCGCATTTTACGCACTTTAAAAAACAGGTTTGGCAGTACAGCCGAATTGGGCATTTACGAAATGAATGCCGATGGCATGCGGCCGGTAACCAACCCCAGCGAAATACTCATTACCCAAAAGGAAGAACAGTTAAGTGGTATTGCCATTGCAGCTACTTTGGAAGGTGTGCGTCCTTTACTGATTGAAGTGCAGGCCCTGGTTACCCAATCGGTATATGGTACGCCGCAGCGTACGGTCAGCGGTTTTGACCTGCGCAGGTTACAACTATTGTTAGCTGTGCTGGAAAAAAGGGGCGGGTTTCATTTTGGTGTAAAAGATGTATTCTTAAATATTGCCGGCGGTTTAAAAATTGAAGACCCGTCTATTGACCTGGCCGTTCTGTGTGCTTTATTATCCTCCTACGAGGATGTACCCCTGCCGCCACAGGTATGTTTTGCGGGCGAAGTGGGATTGAGCGGCGAAATAAGGGCAGTAAACCGTATTGACCAGCGCATTGCCGAAGCAGAAAAACTGGGCTTTGAAAAAATCATTGTATCCAGGTACAACCAAAAATCCATCAGCAAACAAAAATTCAACATCGAGATCATTACCATGGGTCGGGTAGAGGAAGTATACAGTTACCTGTTTAACTGATTATCCGTTTAATACGGCTATATGGAGTAAGTATGTTGTAACTTAATGGTTAAAGCTAACCTTATGTTAGGGCTGACTGCTGTTACGGCTGCTGTAAAACAATTATTCTTCCCGCATGTCTGTGCAGGTTGCGCCGGTGAGCACCTGGGCAATGATTCGCAGATATGCCCGGCTTGCCTGCAGGCATTACACCCGACCCTTTTTTCCCGTTATGCCAACAACCCGGTAGAGAAAAAATTTACCGGCAGGGTGCCGGTGCAAACAGCAACCGCACAATTTTACTTTTCCAAATCATCGGTACTGCAGCAACTGGTATTTAATTTTAAATATGCAGGTAACATGGCACTGGGTATACAACTGGGACGTAGTATGGGGCATGGCCTGCAACAGGCTCAGCGGTTTACCGGCATTGACCTGTTATTACCCGTACCCCTGGCTCCCCGTAAACTGCGAAAAAGAGGGTTCAATCAATCCGCCGTTCTTTGTAACGGCATCAGCGAAATAACCGGCTGGCCGGTAGTGGAAACCGGTGTACAAAGGCTTAGGGCCAATACCACCCAAACCCGCAAGGACAGGGTACAACGCTGGGAAAATGTATCGGGTATATTTGGTGTGTCCAACCAGCAGTTGCTGCAAAACAAACATGTGTTACTGGTGGATGACGTAATTACCACCGGCGCCACCCTGGAAGCCTGTGCCCAAACCCTGCTTGCTGTAAAGGGCCTCCAACTCAGCATTGCCACTTTATGTTATGTACCGGGCTAGCGCGTGAATTCATAATTCATCATTCGTCACTCCCGGGTCGTTGTTCATAGCATTTAGCTTTTTGCTTTCAGCTTTCGGCTTTCGCTTATAGCTTTTCCGTAATTTTGAACCGTATGAAAAAAGCGTTGGGTTTTTGTTTACTGGCCTTTGTATTATTAACTGCCTGCAGTAAAAACTCCTTCATTACCTCACCCGATGCAAAACTTTCCACCTCCGTTGATACCTTAAAATTTGATACCGTATTTACCACCGTAGGCTCGGTAACCAAACTGTTTAAAGTATTCAATGATAATAACCAGAAGCTTCGCCTGAACAGTATTGCGCTGGCGGGAGGTACAGCTTCTCCTTTTAAGATCAATATTAATGGTACTGCCGCTACCCAGGTAAACAATATTGAGCTGGAAGCCAACGACAGCCTGTATGTATTTGTACAGGTAAACATCAATCCCGAAACCGGCAACCTGCCCTTTGTGGTAAGTGACAGTATTGAAATAAATTATAACGGCAATACCCGTAAGGTACAGTTACAGGCCTGGGGACAGAATGCCCACTTTATGAGGGACAGGGAAGTAGCCAGTAACGAAACCTGGAACAATGACCTGCCCTATGTGATACTGGGTTATCTCTATGTACATCCGCAAACACAGCTCACCATTAATAAAGGAACAAGGGTTTATTTTCATGCCGATGCGCCGGCCATTATTGATGGTACTTTGCAGGTGAACGGCGATGTGGATACGGCTGACCGCGTTTATTTCCAGGGCGACCGGTTAGATGAGCCCTATAATATTTATCCGGCTGCATGGCCCGGCATTTACTTTCGCAGCAGCAGTATCAATAACCGGATCACGTACGGCGTAGTTAATAATGCGCACCAGGCACTTGCACTGGAAGGGCCGGCAACAAATGGTAACCCCAAGCTCGTATTACAGCAAACCGTGGTACACAATGCCTACGATGCGGGCATACTGGCGGTTAATTCCAGTGTACAGGCGGTCAACAGTCTTATTACCAATTCGGGACGAAATATTGTATTGTCAGCCGGCGGTAATTACCAGTTCACACATTGTACCGTAGCCAGTTACGGCAACAACTTTGTGCAGCATAATAACCCGGTACTGCAGCTTTCCAATAGCGATGGCGTAAACCATGCGGCCTTACAGGCTGTTTTTACCAACTGTATCTTCTGGGGCGAAGGCGGGGTGATGGAAAACGAGGTTCTGGCCACCAAAAACAATGCGGCGGCTTTCAATGTACAATTCAACAATGTATTGTGGAAGATGAAAACCGTGCCTGCCGAAGTGAGTACAACAGGGAATATTATTACACAGAAACCGGAATTTGATTCCATTAATACCTCCCGCCAGTTCTATAATTTCAGGCTAAAAAATATTTCCCCGGCCATTGGCAGCGGGTCTGCGGGCACAATTATTGATCTGGATGGAAAGACGAGGGGAGGTCTGCAAACAGATTTAGGTTGTTTTGAAAAACAATAATGGCAGTTTGTTGTTATCGGCTGTATAGCCCTGGCATCAAAGACCATCATCATTTTTTATTTAACTTTTTAAACATAAAACAAATGAAAACTTTATTCATTGCGCTGTTTTTAATGGTTGCTGTTGGCAACAAATCCATTTACGATTTTAAGGCCCCCGGACTGAGCGGCGGCGAAATAAACCTGGCCGATTATAAGGGTAAAAAAATATTGATTGTTAACACCGCTTCCAAATGCGGCTTAACGCCCCAGTACGAAGAACTGGAAAAACTATACCAGCAGCATAAGGACAAACTGGTAATTATAGGCTTCCCGGCCAATAACTTCATGGGCCAGGAGCCAAGTAGCAACGAGACCATTGCCGAGTTCTGCAAGAAGAACTACGGGGTAACCTTCCCTATGGCAAAAAAAGTATCGGTTAAAGGAAAAGATATTGACCCCTTATTTAAGTACCTGGTAGAGCAGGCCGAAGCCAAAGGCATTAAAGACCCCATCAGCTGGAATTTTACCAAATTCCTGGTGAATGAAAAAGGGGAACTGGAAACAGTGTTTAGTCCTAAAACAAAACCTTTGAGTGAAGAGGTGCTGAAGTATTTGAATTAATACGATGGCTTACTATAATATACTAATTAAAGCGTTTTAATTTTTTAAAACGCTTTTTTATTGCGTTGTTCAAAAACCTTGTAACGTAAACTTAATTGTACGCTTCTGACAAACAGTTCATGAGCCGGGCCTTGTTTGCCGGACAACAGATCCGTAAAGCCGAATAAATAATCACCGGCTATCTGCCATTTAGGACTAAGGTCTATTCCCGCCGATCCGCTTAACCCCGCATTTACATAATTGAAACTTTTTTGAAAGTTGACCAGTACGTTCATATAAGCTCCTATGGCTCCGTAAAGCCCCATGTTTTTAAACAGGTTACTCCTTAATCCGATATTCGGGGAGAGTTGCAGATATATTGGCCGGCTGTTTTTTTGTCTGCCTGCATCTTCATAAAACCGGTCGTACTTAACCGGCAACATAACCAATTGTGCTGCTCCGCTGAAAAACCCGGGTTTTGTTTTTTGGTACTGCTGGTAATTAATGCCCAGTTGAAACCCCGGATTAAATTCCCTAACATAATTATGTATGCCTGCACCTTCTTTTTTAAAACTGCTGATATTAGCCCCTCCGGAAATATATAATTTTTTTTGAGCTGCAAGATTTGTAACAATGATCATCATGCTTACAGTTAACAATAATTTATTCATAATAATATGGACATTTATTATATACACGCTGCTGCTTTCATTTTTTTTATTTCATATAATATTAATAAACCTGGCACACCTGGCGCAAGTCTTCTGAAAGACGACTTGTGTCAACAATAAATCAACCCTGATTATATCAGGGTATAGCAAAGATTAGCTCCAGCCTGTTCTGATTAACCTGAGCAAGCAAATATTCCGAAGGAAGACTTGTGCCCTAAAAATCTGCCCTGATTATATCAGGGATATAACGAAACTATTACAAACAAAGAATATTATCATACAACTACAAAAACAGTCTAAAGAAAACTGTATTCACTCTTCAATACCAAACAGGAAGATCAAGCGAACGACCCACAACAATACTGTTGGCATAAGCCACAGGTACATCCGGCAACAGGATAGCTTGTGCCAAAATCGTTATTATAGCCTCATTCCCTTTAACAATACTTTATAAATAATCAATGAGTTATGATTGTGTAATAAAAAAAATAAACACATCTATACAGCGAGACCTGATTAGCGCAAGCGTTAACATTGCAGCAGAAAGGGAATATTTTTGAACAGATTAAAATTATTAAAACATGAAAAAGTTATTCAGCCTATTATTATTGTTACCCTTCTTTGCCGTAGCACAAAATTCTGCTCAGTCAGAAGTAGATGGTACACCTCATATTGAAGTAACCGGTACTGCGGAAAAGGAAATAGCACCGGATGAGATTTCTATCCGCATTGTATTACAGGAAACGGCCGAAAAAAACAGGACAACCATCAAAGAGCTGGAAGAAGCGCTGAAAGCGAAACTGAAAGCCAGTGGTATTGAGTTGAATAAACTGGTATTACAGAATGCCAATGCGAGTTATGAAAAAATATCCCGTAAAAACAAAGATGTGATTAACCAGAAAGAATATATCTTAAAAGTGAACAGTGCCGAACAGGCTTATAAGGCCTTTGCCATTTTTGATGAAATACAGATCAAGGATGCCCGTATTGTAGAGCTGAGCCACTCTAAAATTGAGGAGTACAGACAGGAAGTAAAACTAATGGCGGTAAAAGCGGCCAAACAAAAAGCTACTAATATGTTAGCGGCTATTGGTGAAAGTATTGACAAGCCATTAGTGATCCGTGAGATGGATGAGACTTATATGGTATACAGGGCGAACATGGTGTCTAATATTGCGCCAAGTGCTGATTATATAAATGAAGGAGAGGATTTCCTGGAAATAAAACCGATCAAATTACAGTATAAAGTATTTACGCGCTTTAAGATCAAATAAAAAAACGGAGCTTAGCTCCGTTTTTTTATTTATAACAGGCCGTGTTGTATTATTCTGATTTACTAAAATCCAATGCAGGGGCTAACCTTAAAAGAATAACGCACAGAAAAGCCAGCACAAAAATGGTAATGAACAGGGTATTGGGCGTATCACCCTGGAATGCACCGATGGCAGCTGCAACCAAAGCGCCGGCCCCCATACGTAAAGCGCCGCCTAATGCAGAAGCTACTCCCGCATTGTGTTTAAAAGGTGATAGAGATGCAGCCATCACATTCGGATTAATAAAGCCGGTTAAAAAAAGAATAGAAAAGATACCGGCTACCAATACCCGGTAATCAACCGTTGGCATCGTTAATAAAACAGCTAACAATACGGTGATGATAACACATAATACCCGTGTAGCAATAGCAGCGATCTTTAAAAAATAAACCTTTTTGGTTGCCAGTCCGTTTAAAGAACTACCGGTAATAAGCCCGGTCGCATTAATGGCGAATATGACAGAAAAAGTAGCTTTATCCAGCCCGTAGAATGTTTGAAAAACAAAGGACGAAGAAGTGATATAGGCAAACAGGATGGCCATGGACAGGCTGCCGGTAATGGTGTATAATAAAAAAGTACGGTTTTTTAATACGGTCCAATAGTTTTGCCGCACTTCGCTGATACGCAGTTTACCGGTGCTGATAAACCGGTTGGTTTCGGGCAGAAAGAAATAAATGAGTAAACTGACAAGGGTGGCAAATGCCGCCAGGAAAAGAAAAATAAAGGACCAGTCCGCTTTTTCCAGTAACATACTGCCGATACTGGGTGCAATTAAAGGCGCTACCCCCATCACCAGCATGATCAGCGAAAAGGCTTTGGCCATTCTTTCTTTCTCATACACATCACTGATAATGGCATTAGAGGCTACCATACCCACACAGCCGCCCAGGGCCTGTAAAAAACGCATGGCGATCATGCTATCGATGGTTTGCGAAAAAGCGCAACCCAGCGCGGCCAGTATATAAATGAGCAAGCCGGCCAGCAGCGGTTTTTTACGGCCGTATTTATCTACCACCGGCCCATAAATGAGCTGTCCTATGGAAATGCCGATAAAGTAGGAGGTAAGGGTAAAAGCTACCTGGTGTTCATCGGTACCCATGGCTGCCGCGATCTGGCTAAAGCCGGGCAGGTACATATCAATAGAAAAAGGACCGAGAGCCGCCAGTATACCTAAAAGTATGATCAGGAAGGTTTTGTTGATCTGTATTGTTTTCATAATGAGAAAAGCAAAAGTAGGCGTAATCGCCTGCTTTTGCCTGGAAATACTTTAAAGTGAGTTTTGTGCAGGTACAACAGTTTTGAGGGAAATTGGTTGGGGTGGGCTCAATCAAAATTTTATTATTTACTTGATAAGGAACTATATAAGAGATTTGGAGCTTATTGCTGCTAAACTAATACATGATTTTTTTATTTTGTACGATACCTTTGTGCGGAATTACGGATTAAAATTCTTTAAACGTTGAATTGCTTTCCCTAAACTATAAGAATTAGCCGCCGCATTTTGAATATTCCATTTTTTTTCAATGAACGGTAGTAATGCTGTATTATATGCAGGCCCCTTACCAGCACCTTTTTTTGGAGTCAAGTCTTCTTTTAGCCTATCATTTGTCGAATGAGAAGCTATATTCATCATCATATAAAGGCTAGGCTTAAATGGGAAAGTAATTTCTGAAATATCCTTTTTATTATCAAGTACTTTGGGTTCAGGAATAAGATTAATATCAACTGAAAGCCAGTCGGAAAAACCTTTTCGATCTGCCATTAACCATGTTTCAGCCTCTTCCTGTGCTATTCGAAAAAGAAGTTCATTACTTATATTGTCTGACCCGAACCATTTTCTAATCAGTGCAGGCGGACAGGTAAAAGTGTCTAAGTCCGTTAATAAAAATGTGGGACTTCCTAGTTTATTATACTTTGGTGCTAAAGTCTGTATTTGCCCACCTCTTGCAGGTAATCGATTTTTGATAATTATGTCAGTTCTGTACTCTCTTAATAGGCGTTCAATTATAGATTGTGTAACAGGATCTTCGCCAACAATATCAATTTCCATTATGCAGGATCTTTTAATTCCAAAATTTGTTGAATGCTGACAGGAGCAACTTTGGGTATAACGGCTTCCGCTATAGTAAACCCAGCATCTAAATATCTTTTTACATCTTGAATATCCATGGCTCTTCTTATTTGAGTTCCTTCTTTAGTTGGAAGTAGTACTAAAGTTTCTTCACCGCCGATTCCCGCACTACTTAAAATGTCATAGCTATGGGTAGAAATAATAACTTGTCGTACTCGACCTTTTCTTCTCTGAAGATTAAATATAAACTCAGGTAATTGTTTAACAATTGCCGAATGGAGATATAGTTCAGGTTCTTCCAATAAGATTGTTTCTTGTCCATCCAATAGCGCCCACATAAACCCAATTAAGCGGAGTGTTCCATCAGAAAATTGCGATTCTTGTTGTTTTGCTCCCTTTGCCCTCCAATGTTCATAAGTTGCCTCTAAATGAGGCACTCCACTTCTATCTTTTACAAAATCAATATTGGATAGTTGTGGTACAGCCAATTGAAGAACCTCATTTATCCTTCTTAAAAAAGAGTCTCGTGTCCTTTTATTTGTTTTGTCCATTCTGTCTAAAAGATTTCTACCATAAAAGTCTTCTTTATTCACTGCGAGTAAGTATGAATCAGAATCTCTAATCAATTGTGGTACAATATGTAAGTATTGAGTATCTTGAAAAAAATGATAAACCTCTCTAAATGACTGATTTGAATTTGGTTGCTCTAATAAAGTAAATTTTAAAGTCTCAGGATCTTCATCAGAATTTGCAGCCTTACGATGAGCAACAATTTTACCATTTAAATCAGTTACTTTTTCTTCTTCGATTGAGGCTTGTTTCGCAAAAATTCCTCCACCGGAATGTTTAAAAGATAAATAATACTTCCATAATACCTTTTTCGATTTATCATTTTCAGACATGTGAATTTCTATTGCAACATCAGATCGCTTTCTTGCCGCTAGACACCGAATTTTAGAAACTCCACCCCGTTGTTCTACAGCGAACTGCAGTCCACCAGCTTGCTTTACAATGTCTCTCATGAAGCGAATGACATCAAGAAAATTTGATTTTCCAGAAGCATTTGCTCCGACAACAAAAACTCTATCGGTAAGTCCAACATCCACATTTTGAAAATTTTTCCAATTAGTTAATTTTATTTTACTTATTATCATGTTAAATGTTGTGAAAATGTTATTAAAAAGGAGAGCTTAAAACCCCACAAATAACGATTAAATATAAACAAAAAATGAAAATATATTCTATTGTTTATCTATGCTCAGGTAGCTCAATACCTATACATATAGTAATGTGGGTGAGTAGATATTCGTCGCTCTGATTACTCAAAATTGAATTTTGTGTGGGAACATAATTAAATTAATTAAGGTTGTCATCTTCGAAACCCTTTGTAAGGTTTCCGGAAACCGGAATTATTGACATTTTTCTTTATCTGCAGTGTGTAATTCGATAAGATCGTTTACCGCAACTGTCAATTTGCACTTTAATAGTTTCAGTTTAGCTATATAAAAGCTCGTTTTTGAATAATAGTAAGATGTGTTAGTGTTCGGAAAGCTATTGTTGCTAGTATATATGTTGCATATAACATTAACACTATTGTATATAATAATTATATAAGATCAGCGTTTTGGTGATACTCTTTATAATACTGCGATTTATTACATCATAAGCACAAAAGCCCAAAGGCTGCCCGATTGCAGCGGCACCCCGTACGCAGTAACGGGGTATAGCGGAAAGCGGGGACTGCGGCTGATAGTAGTACTATAGCTGACAGCCCCAGGCAAAAAACGGAGTATTGACAGTTTGCCGCCTTCTGTATGTATCCGGCAATAAAATCAGTAAGCACATCCTTATCTTTGCCCTTCATGCAATTTAAAGATATTATTGGCCAGCCGGTATTGAAAAATGAGCTTCCTGAGTTAATGCAGGAGAACAGGCTGGCCCATGCCTTATTGTTTTTAGGAAAGGAGGGCTCGGGCGCTCTGGGTTTGGCCCTGGCACTGGCACAATACGTGGTTTGCGAAAAAGTAAATGGTGTGACGGTGAGTGCCGGCCCGTCCTTATTTGGTGACGAACCAGAACCGGCGGCTGCCGATAAAACGGATAGCTGCGGCACCTGCCCGGCCTGCCTTAAAGCCGCGCAACTGGTACACCCGGATATTCATTTTGCCTACCCGGTGGTTACCAAAAAACCTGGTACACCACCCTTAAGCACCGATTATATTACAGAGTGGCGGGAATTTGTTACAGCCTATCCGTATGGCAATGTATACGACTGGCTGCAGTTTATTGGCGCCGAAAATAAACAGGGTAATATCACTGCCCATGAGTGTAACGAAATTATCCGCAAACTGAGCCTTAAAAGTTTTGAGAGCGAGTATAAAATACTCATTATGTGGATGCCCGAATACCTGGGTAATGAAGGCAATAAATTGCTGAAGCTGATAGAGGAGCCACCACCAAATACACTTTTCATTTTAGTGGCAGAGAATGAAGCAGCCATTTTACAAACCATCCTGAGCCGCTGCCAGCTGGTAAAAGTGCCCATGCTGGAGATGGTGGATATTGAAAATGCCCTGGTAACCCGCCATAAAACCGAGCCCCTGGTCGCCCGCCAGGTAGCCAATATAAGCGAGGGCAATTACCGCGAAGCCCTGCACATGGTACAACATGCCGATGAGGATTGGCAGGACCTGCTGCGGGAATGGCTGAACGCTATACTTAAAAACGGCCCCGTAGCACAGGTAAAATGGGTGGATGAGATCAGCAAGGCTGGCCGTGAAAAGCAAAAACAGTTTTTACGTTATTTTAATCATTTGCTGGAACTGGGCCTGCGCCTGCGGGTATTGGCCGAAGCGGGACAAACCGTAGCAGCCAGCGATAATGAAAGGGATTTTGCCCTGCGCCTGAATAAAATTACCGGCATTGAACAGCAGGAAGCCATTATTGAAGAACTGGATAAAGCCGCTTATTATATTGAACGGAATGCCAATGGTAAAATGCTGTTTCATGCGCTTACCATTAAGTTATACCATATCATTAAAGATAAAGTAGTGATGGAGTAATACCACAAAACGGTAATTTTTTTAAGATAAACAGAACGGCTTAGCAAACTATATAAACCCTTCGTACATTTGTTGCTGTGGCTCTAACCAATAATATATTAAGCATTATTCCGCAGCGGGCGCCTTTTATCATGATCGATGCCCTGGAAACCTGTACACCGGAAAATGCAAGTACCTCTTTTACGGTACGCCCCGATAATATTTTTATTGAGAATGGTATTTTACAGGAAGCGGCGCTGGTGGAAAATATAGCCCAGACCGCCGCGGCACATATGGGTTATACCTGCCAGCAGGAAAACAAGCCCGTGCCCGTTGGGTTTATCGGCGCTGTACAAAACCTGGTTATACATGCCCTGCCGGCCGTAAATGATGAATTACATACCGAAATTGTAATAAAAAACCAGGTATTTAACGCCACTATTATTGCGGGTACCATTGTATTGAACGGCAAACCCATTGCCGGCTGCGAAATGAAAATTTTTATATCATAAACCTAATAATAAAAACTCACCACTTATGAAGCGCATGATAATGCTGGTACTGTTGGCTGCCATTACCGGTTTTGCTGCAAATGCACAGGCCCAGTTAAAAGAGGTATTTGCCAATAAGGAAACGCCCCTGTTCTACTATGGTATTGATTTTACCAATATAAAAGTAATTGACGATGCCGCTATCAATGCCGAAGATGTGGTGAGCCGCCAGTTTAACGGGATTAATGATGTGGTGGTGAACGAACCTAAAAAGTATACTATAGCAGAGGCTTTCCGCAAAAGCCAGGTAGATCATGACCTGAGCTTTGTAAGCGAACGCAACAAAACGGTTGATCCTAAAAAATTAAACAGTACTACTGCCTCCGATTTTGAACGTTTAACGCAAAAGGATATTGAAGCTACCGTGGCCAAATTAAAAACCGGCACTAATACCGGTGTAGGATTAGTACTGGTAGCCGAAGCTTTAAGCAAGGGGAAAAAAGCCATGGCCGTATGGGTTACTTTTATTGACAGTAAAACCAAAAAGGTATTATACACGGAAAGAGTGGAAGCCAAAATGAGCACAGCTTTCAGCCTGCGTAACCAGTGGGCCTCCTGTATCAAGAACCTGATAGATGATATTGATAAGAAGAAATTTAAAGAGTGGAAGAAAAAATTTGCAGCTGAATAATGCCCAAAACACTTACAACACGCACTGAAATACTGATCCGGTTTAACGAGGCTGACCCTTTGGGTATTGTATGGCATGGCCACTATATCCGTTATTTTGAAGATGCCCGCGAAGCTTTTGGTAAAGAGCATAACCTGGGCTATATGCACTTTTTTAAGCAGGGGGTGGTTATTCCTATTGTACATGTGGAATGTAACTATAAAAAATCGGTCAGGTTTGGCGAAACCATCTGGGCCGAAGCCACTTTTATTCCCACCGATGCGGCAAAAATTAAATTTGAATATGTGCTGTACAATGCGGCCAACCAGGTAGTAGCTACCGGCAGTACTGTACAGGTTTTTTTAGATAAGGAAACACAGAGTTTACAACTGGTGAACCCGCCTTTTTTTGAAGCGTGGAAAGCTGGCCTGGGATTATAAAAACAATAAAACAGTACCTTGTACGGGCAATACAACAGCATGCAACCAGTGTATATTACAGGAACGAATATTATTACTCCCATTGCCTCCACAACCGCAGCAAATTTTGACCTGCTGGCGCAAAATGTTTCAGGGGTACAGCAACACCATGATGAAGATTTACTGCCGGTGCCGTTTTATGCTTCCCTGTTCAGTAAAAAACCGGACAGTATTACGCAAGCGGATAAGGTTACCCGGTTTGAGCAATTATTGATAGACTCTGTTGCCGATGCGGTGAAACAGGCGGATATTGATACCACAGCTGCTGACACGGCACTCATCATTAGTACAACCAAAGGCAATATCAGTTTAATAGAAGGGGTGCAAAACCCGGACCCGTCATTACAGCAGCGTGTAGCGTTACACCGTTCTGCTAACATTGTACAACAGCATTTTGGCTTTATACATACACCTGTGGTGGTATCGCATGCCTGTATTTCGGGCCTGGTGGCACTGATCACGGGTATGCGGCTGATACAGGCCGGCAAATACCGGCAGGTGGTGGTAACCGGTGCGGATATTATCACACAATTTGTGTTATCCGGCTTTCATTCCTTCATGGCCATCAGCGATCAGCCCTGTCAACCCTTTGATGCCAACCGTAAAGGTATTAACCTGGGCGAAGGAGCGGCTACTATTATTCTGTCGGCCGGGCCTAAAGCAGAACAAACAGCGGTACAGCTGATGGGCGGTGCGGTAAGTAACGATGCCAATCATATTTCGGGCCCCTCACGTACCGGGGCCGAATTATACCAGGCTATCAGCGAAGCCATGCAACAGGCGGGTGTCAGTGCCGGCGATATTGATTTTATATCGGCCCATGGTACCGCTACCCGTTATAACGACGATATGGAAAGCAAGGCCATTACCCTGGCCAACCTGCAGCAAAAGCCGGTGAACAGCCTGAAAGGTTACTATGGCCATACCCTGGGTGCTGCGGGTTTAATTGAAACAGCAATAACGGTGGACTCCCTGCTGCAAAATAAAATTATTGGTACGAGGGGCTTTGAACAACCCGGGACTGCTGAAAATATTAATGTTTGCAGTACATTGCAGCCCGGATTATACAAAACAGCTTTAAAAACGGCTTCCGGTTTTGGCGGTTGTAACGCGGCAATTGTGATTCAAAAAAGTAATTAATTTTTTTGATACCGGCCGTTGTGCTCCGGTCAGCATTGGTTGCGCCTGCCCCGACGAGGCTTTCAAATGCTTTTGGAAGGCGGAACTCGGGGTCGCACACTTGTACTGCATAACGTTAATGAACAGGCAATAGCTGTACAATAAGCAGGTTTGTATTATATCATTAAACACTCAACATTAAATATCCCCAGGCGGGAACGAGCTATTTAACATGAAATTTTTTACTAAAGACAACCGCAGTGCGTTAGAGGCAAAACATATTGCCCAGTTTATAGCATTTGGTCCCGTGGTATTCCAGGTGGCCAAAGTAATGCGTGATAAAGGCATTTTAAAACTGATTGAAGATAAAACCGCGGGTGGGGGTATCAACTTACAGGATATTGCCAGCCAGACCGGCATACAGGAGTATGGTGTAAGGGTATTGCTGGAATCGTCTTTAGGTATTGGCCTGGTGGTGGTAAGTGAGGATGGTAACTACAGTCTTACCAAAACAGGCTACTTTATCCTGCACGATCCGCTGACCATTGTGAACATGGATTTTATTCATGATGTAAACTATAAAGGCCTGTTTCACCTGGATAAAGCCATTGAAACCGGTAAGCCGGAAGGGTTAAAAGAACTAGGCGACTGGCCTACGGTGTACGAAGGTTTATCCAAACTACCGCCGCATATACAAAAAAGCTGGTTTGCCTTTGACCACTTTTTCTCTGATATCGCTTTTCCTGAAGTATTAAAAAATGTATACAAATACGGTGTAAAAAATATGCTGGAAATTGGTGGTAACACGGGCAAATGGGCCGTTGCCAGCACCAGTTATAACCCCGATGTACATATTACCATTATGGACCTGCCCGGCCAGGCCAGCATGGCTGAAAAAAAGGTAAAAGAACTGGGCCTGGAAAACAGGGTGTCTTTCTTTCCTAACAATGTACTGGATGAAACCAAAGCTTTTCCTAAAGGGTTTGACAGTGTGTGGATGAGCCAGTTCCTGGATTGTTTTTCCGAAGCGGAAATTGTGTCCATCATGAAACGTTGTGGCGAAGCCATTACGGATGATGGCTATATTTTTATCCTGGAAGCCTTCTGGGATACCCAGCGTTTTGAAACAGCCGCTTTCTGTTTACAGCAAACATCCATCTATTTTACTGCGGTAGCCAACGGCAACAGCCAGATGTATGACAGCCGCGTGTTTATCAAAAGCATTAAAGAAGCCGGTTTTGACATAGTAGAGCAGGTGGATGGCATTGGATTAAGTCATACGCTGCTGGTATGCAAAAAAGTTGGTTAACAGGCCTTGGCTTCAGTCACGGCGGAGATGATAAATAAAAACTAAAGGCCCATTTCAGCGGGTTTGGGAGATAAAATATGGAACAGGTAGACGTATTGGTAATTGGCGCCGGTCCTTCAGGAACCGTTGCTGCCTCTATTGTACACCAGGCCGGGTACAAGGTAAAGATTGTGGAAAAACTGCAATTTCCCCGTTTTGTAATTGGCGAAAGCCTGTTGCCGCGTTGCATGGAAGCGCTGGAAGAGGCAAAGTTTTTAGATGCCATTAAAAAGCAGGGCTACCAGGAAAAATATGGTGCCAAGTTTGAAAAAAAAGGTAAAATATGCGATTACGCCTTTGCCAATAAATTTTCAGAGGGTTGGTCATGGACCTGGCAGGTACCCCGTGCCAGCTTTGATAAAGTATTGGCCGATACGGTGGCTGAGATGGGTGTAGAAGTGGTTTACGAAACCACGGTTACCGCCATTACCTTTAACACGGACGGCAGTTCGGTAACCACCATTGAAGATAAAAACGGGGTGGAAAGTAAAATAGCCGCCCGATTTATTATTGATGGCAGCGGTTATGGCCGGGTAATACCCAAGCTGTTTAACCTGGAAAAACAATCCAACCTGCCGCCGCGTAAAGCTTTGTTTGCGCATACCGTTGATAAAAAACGTTCGATGGATGATGAACCCAACCGTATTACCATTGTGGTGCATGAAAAAGGTGTATGGATATGGATCATTCCTTTCTCTGACGGCATTACCTCTTTAGGTTATGTAGGTGATGTGGAATTTTTTGAAAGAACACCCGGCACTACACCGGAAGAGCAGTACCGTAACCTGATAGCATCCCAGCCTTATATTGCCGAACGGATGAAGGATGTGGAGCTGGTATTTGAACCCCGCACCTTACAAGCCTGGTCGGCTACTACCGATAAATTTTATGGTGATGGCTTTGTGTTAACCGGTAATGTGACCGAATTCCTGGATCCTGTATTTTCAAGCGGTGTAACCCTGGCTACGGTGAGCAGCCAGCTGGCCGGTAAATTGGTAGTACGTAAATTAAAAGGTGAAGCTGTTGACTGGAATGCCGAGTACATGGATATTATGACCCGGGGCGTGGATGTGTTCCGCAGTTATGTAATGGCCTGGTACGAAGGCACCCTGGATACAATTTTCTTTGCCGATAACCAGGATCCCCTGGTGAACAGGCAAATATGTTCCGTACTGGCAGGTTATGTATGGGACCTGGAAAACCCTTACGTGAAAAACCACAAGACCATTTTAAAGAAACTGGCAAGAACGATAGAACTGAGAGATATGATAGAAGATTAAAAAAAAGCGGCCTCAGGCCGCTTTTTTTTAATACCAGAATATGATTGAATAAAACGTTAACTGGTAACCTCATAGCTTGATCATTACACTGCCAACAGCCATATCATGTATGGCCCTGCGTTTGGGATTGCCGGTAATGGTTAAAAAAGAAATCCAGCCTAAAGCCACTTTTACTACATAACGTACCAAAGCCTGTAAAAACCCAATTCTTTTAGTACTATTTTCAGTTTGTTTTACCCTGATCCCTTTCATATAATTACCCAGCGTGGCCCCGAGTGTAGTGGCTAAAGGTTCATAAACAAGCCATATACTTACAAACAAAACTATCCTGAGCCAATCAGGCGGATTGTCCATTTTATCTAAGATACCGGCAATAACAAACATTAAACCCACAATGAAGAGGGTGTCAATAAAAGTGGACTGGATCCGGTCCGATAAGGGTGGGTAAGTTTCTGTCATACAATTTTTAGTTATTTAAAATGATGGGTGGTAAAATGGAATAGTTCCGGGAGCTCATCTTCTGTTAAAAAAGACTGTCAAATTAATGAGATTGTTCGCTTGTAACGAAACTGTTACCTGGTGTACAAAACAGGTAGTAAAAGACCGTAATTTCATGATGGTGGCAGTTGGTGGAGGCTACAAGATACATTTTTTCAAGGTTTCTTCGCTATAACTAAACCTTTGCCTACTTTTGACGACTTTATTAAAATAACCCCGATCAGCTCAGGATATTACCATATAAACGCTGCTGTAGTAGTGAACAATAACCGGATTGTAAAAAACGGAGTCCAGGTGCTGGAAACTGATCCCGGTACGGCAGCCTCCTTTTTAGATACGGCCTACCGCGAACTGGCTATGGATTATCCGAAGTTCTTTAAAATGGATAAGCTGAGCAAACTGGGTATGCTGGCTGCCGATGTACTGTTGCGGGATAGCGGACTTCCGGGGAATTATGCTCCTGAAAAAACAGGGATTGTACTGGCCAATGCCAATGCCAGCCTGGATGCGGATGTAAAATATATGGAATCGGTAAGGGCTATTCCCAGTCCGGCGCTTTTTGTGTACACCCTGCCCAATATCGTGATTGGTGAAATAAGCATCCGTTACGGTTTTAAAGGCGAAAATGCTTTTTTTATTCAGCCTGCATTTGATGCCGAATGGTTGTATTTTTACACGCAGGACCTGTTACAGCACAAACACCTGGATGCCTGTATCTGTGGCTGGGCCGACATAATAGGGGAGGAATATAAAGCCGCCTTTTTCCTGGTGGAGAAAAAGGCAGCCGCTGAGGCACAGCCTTTCACCACTGAAACAATTAAACAAGTTTATAGTTAAATAGTATTATGGAACAATTAATGCACACGCTAAAAGAGCAGCTGATCAAACAATTAAACCTGAACGATAAAAAACCGGAGGATATTGGTAACGATGATCCCTTGTTCGTAGAAGGTTTGGGTTTGGATTCTATTGATGCGCTGGAACTGATCGTGTTATTACAACAGGAATATAAAATAAAACTGGCCAGTGCCGAAGAAGGACAAACCGTTTTCCGTTCTATCCGCACCATGGCTCAATACATCACCGATCGCCAGGCCCAGGCCGCATCCTAAATATATGGCGGGTACTGTTTTTATAGCGGGTTTGGGCGTTATTTCGGCCATTGGTAACAATGTGGCTGCTAATATGGCTTCCCTGCTGGCCGGTGAGGCCGGTATGGGTACTATGCGCTACCTGCAATCGGCACATAAGGATAAATTGCCTGTGACCGAAGTAAAACACAGTAACGAAGAACTGGCCAAACTGGCCGGTTTACCTGCACATATCAGCCGCACGGCATTGTTAAGTACCATTGCGGCACAGGAGGCTGTACAAAATGCCGCCATTCCGAAATGGGAACAATGGCGTACCGGCTTTATCAGTGCCAACAGTGTGGGCGGTATGGATAAAACCGAGGATTTTTTCATACAATACCTGCAAAACCCTAAATCGGGCCGTTTACGTGATGTGGTCAACCACGAATGTGGCGCCATTACCGAGATCACTGCCGATAAACTGGGCATTAAACACCATATCAGCACCATCAGCACCGCCTGCTCCTCTTCGGCTAACAGCATTTTTTTAGCAGCCAGGCTTATCCGCCAGGATAAACTGGATATTGTAGTAGCCGGTGGTGTAGACGCACTTACCCGATTTACCCTCAACGGGTTTAATACTTTAATGATACTGGACCAGCAGTTTTGTCAGCCTTTTGATGAAAACCGCCGGGGCTTAAACCTGGGTGAAGGGGCCGGTTATGTAGTTTTGGTATCCGAGAAAGTAGCGGCTACCCTGGCCAAAGTACCCGAAGTGCATTTATCGGGCTGGGCCAATGCCAACGATGCGTATCACCAGACAGCCTCCTCACCCGATGGCGTAGGCTCCTACCTGGCTATGCAAAAAGCCCTTGCCAAAAGTGGCTTGCAGCCGGCAGATATTGACTACATAAATCTTCACGGTACAGGTACACAGAATAATGACAGTGCGGAGGGAACGGCCATCAGTAAACTATTCCAGGCCCCTTACCCCGCCATGAGCTCTACCAAAAGCTTTACTGGTCATACCTTAGGCGCCAGCGGCGCTATTGAAGCTGTATACGCTGTTTTAGCCATACAACATGGCGTTATCTTCCCGAACCTGCGGTTTCAAACACAGATAGTTAACCAGCCTTTTGCACCGGTAACTACCCTGCAACACCAAACAGTGAACCATGTTATGTCCAACTCCTTTGGCTTTGGCGGTAACTGCAGCTCGCTTATCTTCTCAAAAATTCAGTAATTATTTGTGAGCCGGCTGCAGTGCTGCTGGCATCGTTCCTTGCGTCGCACACTTCAGCTGTACCAATACTAATGAACCAAAAGCAGAAAGCGTAAAGCTGAATGCTTCCATAAACATTCAACTTTAAACGCAAAACCTTAAACCCTCCCGGCTGTTTTTGCTAAAATTTATCTAATCCCCGCTTTAAGCTGCGTCATTCCGTCCAAAGGTTATAAGTTTGCAACCTGATGCGTTACCAACGGTTTATTTTCCCGGTTTTAGTGGCTGCAATTCTCATTACCCTGGCAATGGGTGGTGTTGGCTGCGCCAATATTGTTCCGCCCGAAGGCGGGGCAAAAGATACTTTAGCTCCGCGTTTACTGCGGGTTACCCCCGATGATGATACCCGGAACTTTGATGCTAAAAAGATCGTTTTTTCCTTTGACGAATATGTTGACCTGGTAGAGAACGGCCAGAAAATGGAAGTATCACCATTACCCAAATCACCGCCCCGCATTGGCCGTAAATTAAGGACTGTAACCATTAACTTAAGGGACACCCTGGAGGCCAACACTACTTATTCCATTAATTTAAAAGGCGTAGTGAAAGATGTGAATGAGGGCAATGAGATGGAAGACATGATCTATGTTTTTTCCACCGGCGCTACCATTGACAGCATGGAACTTTCGGGTAACGTGATCATGGCCGAAGATGGAAAAGTTGATTCAACCCTTACCGTGATACTGCACAGGAACGGCGAAGACTCCGCTGTAGTAAAGGAAAAACCACGTTATGCTACCCGTGTAGATCGTAACGGGCACTTTCATTTTCAATACCTGCAGCCCGGCACTTACTATATTTATGCTCTAAAAAATGAAGGTTCCAGTTATAGATATACAAGCGTCAAACAGGCTTTTGCTTTTGGCAGCGCACCGGTAGTGTTACAGGGAGCTGCGGAGCCTATACAGTTGTATGCCTACACCACTGTTGAGCCGGAAAGGGCCGGACCTAAAACCGCTCCCAAACGTGCCCCGGCAGACCGGCGTTTAAAATACAAGACCAATGCCGGTGGCTCAGCCAAACAGGATCTGCTCACCCGGTTTAGCTTTACTTTTGAAACACCTTTGAGAAGCTTTGACAGTACCGGCATTAAGTTTTATACCGATACACTGTTTACACCTATTACCAGTGGCTTTAACTGGTCATTGGACAGTACCGGAAAAATATTAAGTTTTAATTATCCATGGGTGCAGGATACCTTGTATCATTTTATCATGGATACCACCTTTGCGGTTGACACTCTTGGTTTTAAACTATTACGCAACGATACCATCAGCTTTAAGACCATGGCTAAGCTGGAATACGGTGAATTAAGCATCCGGTTTAAAAACCTGGAACTCAACGAAAACCCCGTCATATTTTTTGTACAGGGTAACGAAGTAAAATACCGTTTCCCGCTTACTGGCCCGGTTTTTACACAAGCCTTGTTTATTCCCGGTGACTATGAACTGCGGTTGTTAAAGGATAAAAACAAAAACGGCATCTGGGATCCCGGCGATTTCTGGGGCTCAAAAGAGCAGCCGGAGCTGGTAAGGCCGATCGGGAAGAAAGTAATTGTGCGGGCCAACTGGCAAAATGAGACCGAAATTGATATTAATGCCCCTGTGGTGAACGAGAACGATAACAGGAATAATGGCCGTCAGCCGGTGAATAACAATAATAGCCAGCCACCAGCCCGCCAGCCCAAAACAACAGCTACCCAGCAGGAAGCAGTATTGGAAAAATAGTGTTGCAGCGCACTGCAAAACCGTATTCAAACTTATCTTTGCAGGATGCAATTTTCCTCGGTGTTATTAGAAAATGCGGTGAACGAATTTGCCAAACTGCCCGGTATTGGTAAAAAAACTGCCCTGCGTTTAGTGCTGCATTTATTAAAGCAGGATAACGGCTCTGTACTACATTTCAGCGACAGCATTGCCAAAATGCGTAGTGAGATCAAGTTCTGTAACCGTTGTTTCAACGTAGCCGATGGTGATATCTGCAGCATTTGTGCCAACAGTTTACGTAAGCAGGATATTATCTGCGTGGTAGAAAGTATACGCGATGTAATAGCCATCGAAAGTACCCAGCAGTTCAGCGGTACCTATCATGTTTTGGGAGGTATTATTTCACCGCTGGATGGTATTGGCCCCGACCAGTTGCATATTGAAGCCCTGGTAAACCGGGTAGAAAAAGAACAAACGGCCGAACTGATCTTTGCCCTGAACCCCAATATACAGGGCGATACAACCATCTACTATATTCAAAAGAAGCTCCAACCTTATGCGGTTAATATTACTACTATTGCCCGGGGTATTGCTTTTGGCGGTGAACTGGAATATGCCGACGAAATGACCCTGGCCCGCAGCCTGCAGAACCGGCTACCGGTTGAAAAATACGTAAGTCACCGGTAAGATAATGGTATAGGCCTGAAGGTATAAGGTATGAGGTTTGCTATCTGTAAATCCATTAGCTTACTACACTACCGGGCAATCCCTTTGTAAATACAGAAAAAGTGTTAATTTTGCACCTCACAGGCGGATTTGTTTATTGTTCGGCCTTTTCTTAACAGAACTAATAAACGTGCAAAAAGCTTCACAGAAGGTTTCCAAACGTTTATTCCCTACTTTTTTGTTAGTAACGGGCTGTGCGCTATACAAATGTATATGCCGGTGACCCGGAAATTATATCCTGCTGAATAGCCTTGTTGCAGTACAAGTGTGCGACGCAACAACAGCCGGGCCAGCGTACTGCAGCCGGTAACAAAAATAAAATTAGTACTATGAGTATAAGAGATGAACTGCAAAAACGGATACTAATTATTGACGGTGCCATGGGTACCATGATACAACGTTACAAACTAACGGAGGCCGATTACCGTGGCGAGCGCTTTAAGGACTGGCATACCGATGTAAAGGGTAATAATGACCTGCTGAGTATTACACAACCCCAGATCATTACGGCTATTCATAAACAATACCTGGATGCGGGAGCGGATATTATTGAAACCAATACCTTCAGTGCTACCAGCATTGCCATGGCCGATTATGATATGCAGGCACTGGCGTATGAATTAAATGTGGCATCGGTACAATGCGCCAGAGAAGCCATTAAACAATCAGGCAAAACAGCCTGGGTAGCGGGCGCTATCGGGCCTTTAAATAAAACCTTATCTATATCACCGGATGTAAATAACCCTGGTTTTCGCGGGGTAACTTTTGATGAAGTGGTAGCAGCCTATTATGAGCAGATCAGCGGTTTGATAACTGCCGGTGCGGATATACTGCTGATCGAGACCATTTTTGATACCCTGAATGCCAAGGGTGCCATTTTTGCCATTAAAAAATACTTCAGGGATAATGCCAATAACCCAGCTGTACCCAAACTTGGACCGGGTGGTGTGGAGATCATGATCAGTGGTACTATCACCGATGCATCGGGCCGTACCTTAAGCGGACAGACCCTGGAGGCTTTTTATACTTCGGTATCGCATGCCAACCCTTTAAGTGTAGGCCTGAACTGTGCACTGGGTGCAAAGGAAATGCGTCCGTATATCGCTGAGCTGTCACAACTGGCCGGTTGTTATGTATCGGCCTATCCCAATGCCGGTTTACCGAATGCCATGGGTGAGTATGATGAAGACCCTGCCGATACCGGGCACTTTTTGGAAGACTGGGCCAGCGAAGGATTTGTAAATATTGTGGGCGGTTGTTGCGGTACTACACCTGACCATATTAAACATATTGCCGATAAAGTAAAAACAATTGTACCACGCCAAATACCTGTTTTAGAAACAGTATTGTAATTGCCGTATGGGTAAGCTAACCATCATATCGCTGTCAAATAGTATTAAAAATTTAGTGCAACAATCGCAAAGACAGTTGTACCAGGCTATTAATACTACATTGGTGGAAACCTATTTTCATGTAGGGCGTATGATAGTAGAGCATGAACAACAGGGGCATAAAAAAGCAACCTATGCCGCGGGAACATTAAAAAGTTTATCGACCCGTTTAACCAAAGCATTAGGGAAAGGTTTTTCGGTAGATAACCTTGAAAATATGCGCCAGTTTTATATCAGTTATCAGCAACAGTATGAAACGTATTTACATAAACAAACAAAATCCGAGACAGCGTCTCGGAAATTACAGGCCGGCAAAACAAGAAATGTAAAATCCGAGACACTGTCTCGGAAATCTCCTTTTGTTTTAACATGGTCGCATTATTTAGTATTACGCCGTATTGAAGATATTAATGAAAGAAAGTTTTACGAGATTGAAGCATTTAATGAAAACTGGAGTGTAAGGGAGTTACAGCGGCAGTACGATAGTGCCTTATATGAAAGATTGGTATTAAGCAGGAATAAAAAGAAAGTAAAAGAACTCAGTACAAAAGGTCATGTTGTGTTGTCTCCGTCAGATGCTGTAAAAGACCCGTACATACTCGAGTTTTTACAGTTGCAGGAGGAGGAAGCCTATTCGGAAAGTGATTTTGAAAATGCAATTATAAGACAACTGGAAAAATTTTTAAAAGAACTGGGGAAAGGCTTCTTATTTGTTGACCGGCAAAAAAGAATAAAAATAGATGATGAGGATTATAAAGTTGATCTGGTTTTTTATCATCGCCTTTTACGTTGTTTTGTTTTAATTGATTTAAAAATAGGAACGCTGAAACACCAGGATCTGGGACAGTTACAGATGTATGTGAATTATTTTGACCAGGAAATAAAATCGGAAGAGGAAAACAAAACGATCGGTATTATTCTTTGTAAAAACAAAAAAGAAAATATCATTAAATATACATTGGGTAACAACAAACAAATATTTGCGAGTAAGTACAAAATGTTTTTCCCGGAAAAACAAGTGCTTAACTTATTGAATAATTATAAAAATATTTAACGCTTTCATTTATACATGAGCAACATAACACATATTAAACCTTACCTGCGTCTTTCGGGATTGGAGCCACTGGTAATACGCCCCGAAACAAATTTTGTGAACGTGGGCGAGCGGACCAATGTAACCGGGAGTAAAAAGTTTGCCCGGCTGATCCGTGAAAACAAATACGAAGAGGCATTAAGCGTTGCCCGCCAGCAGGTGGAAAGCGGTGCCCAGGTCATTGATATTAACATGGACGATGCCCTGCTGGACGGGGTACAGGCAATGACCACTTTTGTAAACCTGATACAGAGTGAGCCGGATATTGCCAAAGTGCCGCTGATGATTGACTCCTCAAAATTTGAGATCATTGAAGCCGGTTTAAAATGTGTGCAGGGTAAATGTATTGTAAACTCCATTTCCATGAAAGAGGGAGAGGAGAAGTTTATTGAACAGGCTATTATTTGCCAGAGTTACGGAGCAGCTGTTATTGTAATGGCTTTTGACGAAGTAGGCCAGGCTGATACCGAAGACCGTAAAGTAGAGATATGCCACCGGGCTTATAAAATACTGACCGAGAAAGTTGGGTTTAAAGGCCAGGATATCATTTTTGACCCTAATATTTTTGCGGTAGCCACCGGTTTGGAAGAACATAATAATTACGGTGTTGATTTTATTAACGCTACCCGCCGGATAAAAGAATTAATGCCTTTAACCGGCGTAAGCGGGGGGGTAAGTAACCTTTCTTTTTCTTTCCGTGGTAACGAGCCGGTAAGGGAAGCCATGCATTCCGTGTTTTTGTATTATGCTATTAAGGCTGGTATGAACATGGGTATTGTAAATGCCGGGCAGTTGGTGGTATACGATGAAATTGAGCCGCAGTTGCGTGAGTTATGTGAAGATGTGATACTGAATCGTAACAATGAAAATAACGAAGCCACAGAAAAGCTGATCGCCTTTGCCGAAACAGTAAAAGCAAAAGGTAAGGTGGAGGTGAAGAATGAAGTATGGCGTACGAATAGCGTGGAAGAGCGCCTGAAACATGCACTGGTAAATGGTATTACCGATTATATTGATGCGGATACAGAAGAAGCCAGGTTAAAATATGCCAAACCGCTGGAAGTAATAGAAGGTCCGTTGATGGATGGTATGGGTGTAGTGGGTGATTTATTTGGTGCCGGTAAAATGTTTTTACCCCAGGTGGTGAAAAGCGCACGGGTAATGAAAAAATCGGTAGCTTATTTATTCCCTTTTATTGAAGAGGAGAAAAAAAATAACCCGCAATTAGGCAATGGCAATGTAAAACGTATTTTACTGGCAACGGTAAAAGGTGATGTACATGATATTGGAAAGAATATTGTTGGTGTGGTATTAGGTTGTAATGGTTATGATATTATTGACCTGGGGGTAATGGTGCCTACCGATAAGATACTGGATACGGCGCAGAAAGAAGGTGCCGATATTATTGGCCTGAGTGGTCTGATCACTCCATCTTTAGATGAAATGGTGAATGTGGCCCATGAAATGAAGCGAAGGGGTATGACCCAGCCATTACTGATTGGCGGGGCAACTACTTCACGTATGCATACGGCAGTAAAAATTGCACCTCAGTATGGCAACGGGGTAGTGCATGTACTGGATGCCAGCCGTAGTGTGACGGTTGCCGGGTCTTTGTTAAGCAGCCAGAAGGGCGATTTTTTGAGCAAGACACAAACGGAATATGATAAACTGAAGTTTGATTTTGAGAATAAAAAATCGGTAAAGGAATACCTGAGCTTCAGTGATGCACAAAACAATAAAGTAAAAATTGACTGGCAAAATTATACCCCGCCGGCACCTACATTTGAAGGCACCACACAGTTTATTAATTATGACCTGGCGGAGTTAAGGAACTATATTGACTGGAAGCCGTTTTTCATTTCCTGGGAATTACATGGCAACTTTCCGCAGATACTGACCGACGAAGTGGTGGGTACGGAAGCTACCAAGCTGTACAATGATGCCAATAAGTTAATTGATCAGATCATTGCTGAAAAATGGTTAACGGCGCAGGGTGTTATTGGTTTTTGGAAAGCCAATACCATCGATCCGGATACCATAGCGGTAACAACCGATAATGGTAAGGTGCACCTGGAATCATTACGCCAGCAGATAAAGAAAGCCGCCGGTCAGCCTAACTTATCCCTGTCCGACTTTATTGCACCCGTTGAGACCGGCCTGCAGGATTACCTGGGCGCTTTCTCCGTTACCATACATGGTATAGAACCGCATATAAAGAAATTTGAAGCCGCCCTGGATGATTATAACAAGATCATGTTACAGGCCCTGGCCGATCGTTTTGCAGAAGCTTTTGCCGAATGTTTACATGAACGTACGCGGAAAGAATTCTGGGCATATATTAAAGATGAACAGTTAAGTAACGAAGACCTGATAAAAGAAAAATATCAGGGTATTCGCCCGGCGCCGGGCTACCCGGCTTGTCCCGACCATACCGAAAAGTATAAACTGTTTCATTTACTGGGCGGCGAAGAAGCGACAGGTATACACCTGACGGAGTCGCTGGCTATGTTCCCGGCTTCCTCCGTTTGTGGATGGTATTTCAGTCACCCCCAAAGCCAGTACTTTGGTATTGGTAAGGTGCAGCCCGACCAGTTTGAAAATTATGTACAACGGAAGGGTATGAACAAAGAGGAGATGGAAAGGTGGCTGCGTCCTGTATTAGAATAAAACCAGGATTTACTACCCGGC
Source organism: Terrimonas rubra (assembly GCF_042686025.1). Lineage (NCBI taxonomy): Bacteria > Pseudomonadati > Bacteroidota > Chitinophagia > Chitinophagales > Chitinophagaceae > Terrimonas > Terrimonas rubra. The sequence goes on along the minus strand of NZ_JBHUOZ010000001.1, from coordinate 684,815 downwards.
AAAATAATTAAAAAGCTTACCCTAAGGGTAGGCTTTTTTTATGCCTGTTGGGCCGAAAACCGGGAAAAAGGCGTAATTTTTTGGGCGATAAAAAAAGCAGGTTAAGCGCTTAGTTATCATCACTTAACAAAAACCTATTATTAGATAGGCCTTTTCCTGTTTAACTTTGGTAACATTCTTGCTTACAGGTAGTATATAATAGCTGTTGAAAAACTACTGTAAAAACACTTAAAACAAAACCAATTAATTATGTCATTCAATCTGCTTGATGTAGTAAAATCACATCTGACACCTGACCTGGTTACCAAGCTGAGCAATATGCTGGGCGAAAATGAAAATGGTATTAAAAAGGCTATTTCGGCTGTATTGCCATTAATACTGGGTGGTTTATCAACCAAGGCCGCAACAAGTGAACAAAGCGCTGCAGAGGTTTTTAACCTGTCGCGTGAAGCCGGTAACAGCGGCGTTTTAAACAACGTGTCGGACCTGTTGGGTAATTCCGACCTGCTAACCAAGGCCAATAGCTGGTTACAATCTATTTTTGGTGACAAGGCCCATGGGATCATTGAAACCATAGCAGGGTTTGCGGGCATAAAAACTTCATCGGCATCTTCTATATTAAACGTAGCTACGCCTGCTACCTTGGGTGCACTGGGCAATCATATACAGACAAATGGTTTAAACAGCGAAGAATTTGCCGGTTTATTGGCATCGCAAAAGACCAATATTCTGGCAGCTATACCCGGTAACATCAGCAGTTTACTGGGTTTTGCCGGCATCAGTACGCCTGGTGTAAGCATTCCGGCCGCGCCTGTAACTGCACATAGCAGCGGGCATGGCCATGCAACACATGATGTACATGCGGTAAATGAAACAGGAGGGTTAAAATGGCTGTTACCGCTTTTAATTTTAATAGGCCTGGGTTTACTGGCCTGGTATTTTGCCGGTGACGGCTGTGGTAGAAAATCGGCCGATACCCATAGTGATACATTAAGTAATGTAGGAACGGTAAAAGATAATGAAGGCCAGGTAACGGTTATTAAAGGCCAGCTGGATACTTTAGGTAATTATATTTATGATGTAGGCGCTGACAGGACGATTACCTTAAGCGATAGTACCGTTTTACATGTAGGGGAGAACAGTACAGAAGCGAAACTGTTTGAATTTTTAAACAGCAATAACAAAACCGTAGACACAGTAGATAAAACAAAAGAATGGTATACATTGGACAGGGTATATTTTGAAACCGGTAAATCGGTATTGACACCGGCATCGCAGCAACAGATCAAAAATATTGCGGCCATTTTAAAAATGTTCCCCAATGCACAGGTTAAGTTTGGCGGTTATACGGATAATACCGGTGCTGCTGATGTAAACACCCGTATCTCCGGTGAAAGGGCTAAAGTAGCATTACAGGAAACCGTAAAAGCGGGTATAGCAGCTGACAGGCTGGCCTCGGAAGGATATGGTCCTTTACACCCGGTTTGTGCCCCTAACGATACCCCTGAGTGTAAAGCACAGAACAGGAGGGTTGATATACGGGTTACTAAAAAATAATAAGAACACCGTCCAAAACAAAGGAGCTGCACCCCGGTGCGGCTTTTTTGTTGCTCATCAGTAAGGGATAAGGAGCTATATAAATAAATATACAGTATTTCGTATATCTACGAATATTCGTATATTTATGAAATAATCGTAAAAATGAAACGTATGCTCAAACAAATTTTAACCCTTACTGCACTGCTAACCTATGTTATTGTTAAGGCCCAAACACCTGAGCCCCTGGTGGCCAAAGTAGCTTATTCGTTTATACATATTATTGATAAGCAAAAGCCGGACACGCTTCATAAAGAAGAACTGGTATTACGTATAGGTAAAACCAGCACTTATTATGGTACCTATCCTTTTTCGGCCGTAATAGAACCAAGGGAAGCAACGCCCCCGCCACCCTCAGGAGGAGGTGCTACCAGGGTATATACCGGCAGGCCCATGGCTGTTGTAAGCGACTGGGGTGTTACCACGTGGTACCTGGCGCAAAACCCTGCTGAAAAAAAATTAACCCGGTACGAGTCGGTTGGCTTAGCCGGTTATGAAGTGGAAGAAAAGTTTCCCGTGATCAACTGGAAGGTAACAGAAGTGACCAAAACACTGGGTGGTTATACCTGCCAGCAGGCTACAGGCAGCTATGCGGGAAGAAATTATACGGCATGGTTTACCAGCGACCTTCCCTTTTCGGTAGGCCCCTGGAAATTAAACGGCTTACCGGGTGTAATACTGGAAGCTTATGATGACAAACAAGAGGTTTTTTTCCTGTTTAAACAAATTGCCCTGGCCCAGCCCAAAGAGCTTACCTGTAATGAAAGCTCCAAGCCCATGGTAAAAGTAAAAAGTGAAGCTGTTGATAAGGCTAAAAAAGCATTTGATGATAATCCCTCAGGTATTGTGCAGGCGCAGTCAGGTGTAAGCGGCGATGTTTCCGTTCGGTTCAGGGATAACCGTGGTCAGTTTCATTCAGGCGATGCTGTAGCAAAATTACTGGAGGACAAAAAGAAGAAAGAAAAACTGGTATTACAAAACGCCCTGGAATTGTCAAAATGAAAAGACTAGCCGGCCTCTTTATTATATGTTTATATTTTAGTAATGGTATACTGGCACAAACGGTATTACAGGGCACTGTAAAAGATGAGAAGGAATTGCCCGTTAAGGGAGCGAATGTGTTACTTACTACCCCTAAGGGCCTGGTGGTACAGTTTGGCCATACCAATACCAATGGGCAGTATACTATCACTATTCCAGCCAATGCCAAAGATAGCCTTGTAATAACGGTAAAACATATCAGTTATATAACAGAACACCAGCCTGTGGTAAACAACAGGCTGGTGTATGATTTCCTGTTAAAAGAATCGGTTCAGTCGCTGAACGAGGTTACGGTGATGCAAAGACCTGTTACCCAGAAAGGTGATACGATACGTTATAACGTAGCTTTTTTTGCACAGGAGCAGGACAGGACCATACAGGATGTAATGAAACGGATGCCGGGTATTGATATAGCGGAAGATGGTACCATATCGTATAACGGAAAGAAGATCGGTAATTTGTACACGGGTGGTGATGACCTGATGAACGGCCGCTATGGCGCTGCTACCAAAGTGATTACAAAGGAGATGATAGAGACAATAGAGATCATCCTGAATCATCAGCCTATTCAGGTATTAAGGAATAAAAGTACCACGGATAATATAGGCCTGAACCTTGTACTAAAAAACGAGAACAGCTGGAAACTGACCGGCCTGGGAATGGCCGGCGCCGGTTTACCGGCATTGTACACGGCCAATATGAATACGGTGATGCTGAATAAAAAAGTAAAGACACTCAACAGCGTAAAAGTAAATAATACGGGTGAGGATTACCGCAATGAAATAGCCCGGCTGGCATTGCCCCGTAATACGGAAACACCGACCCTGTCAGAAATATTATCATCAGGTACGGCCGGTGACCCCGATCTGCCTCGGCGAAATTATTATATCAACCGGTCGGGCCTGGCCAATATCAACTACCTGATAAAAAATAAAAATGCCATACAGTTCCGGACCAATATACAGGCGTTTATAGATAAACAGGAGGTTAATTATTATAACCAGACACAGTTGTTTACAGCATCTGATACTATCGGGTATTTTGAACGGTTATTGATGACAAGGAAGCCATGGATACTGAACGGAAGTTTTAATATTCAGGCGAACAAAGAGAAGTATTACCTGAACAACCAGACCAGTGCTGAGTTAAGCGCTACCAGGGAGTATAGTTCGCTGGTTACACAGTCCGCAGGCCTGGGCCAGCAATTATCGGGCAGGCAATTTGCCTTTGGTAATGAACTACATTTTATACCGGCATTAAAGACCAACGGTATTATGGAGTTTACCTGGAACCTGAATTATGGCCGGCGTCCGCAAAGGTTATGGATAGATGATGGCTTACATGCAGAACTGTTAAATGAAAACATGCCCTACCAGGCAATGGAACAGGCGGCCGGGATAACCGTTTTACAAAACCATGTACAGGCCGGCTATCTTTTTAATAAAAAAAGGTTCCGGCAGCAATATAAATTGATACTGCTGCAGGAAAACAGGCAACTGGACAGTGACCTGGCTTTACAGCAGGACAATGGTAGCTGGAACAGGTACAAGGGTGATGCAGGAAATAACCTTGTATGGAACAGGTACAGGGGCATTATAAGTACGGATTACAGCTGGGTAAAAGCCAATCAATATGAAATAGGTATCAGTATCCCCGTAACTATACAGTCAATTCGCTATAAGCAGCGGGAATATGCTTTATCAGAAAGCTATAACCGTTTTTGGGTGAACCCTGCCATTAGTTATAAATGGTATATTAATGCACAGGAAACCTTTACTGCATCTTACAGTTATAAAAACAGTTTATCTGACATACATACGGTATACCGCGGTGTTATACTAACCAATTACCGTTCGCTACAGGCAAACAATGCACCCTTACAGGAGCGCTCGGGACACACTGCCGGTATAGGCTATAATTTCCAGCGTACTTTGCAGATGTTGTTTTTAAACGGCGGCCTTTCTTTTACAAAAGAGAACATCAACACCTTGCTGGCAACGGAAATTACCAGTGATATAAAGCGAAATATTTTACTGGCGATACCTAATACCCGTAGCAGCTGGCAATTGTATGCAGGAGGCAGTAAATATTTATATTTTTTAAAAGCCACGCTTTCGCTGAAGAACAATTACAGTATTACCAGGATGCAGCAATATATTAACGAGGAGCTGATCCCGGTAAAATTTCATTCCGTTAACAGTTCGCTTTCGCTGGATAAGAAACTGTTTAACAGGATAAGTATTAACTATGCGGGTAATTATACCTATAGTTTTATGAAGCAGGGTATAAAGAACGGAAACAATAACAATATGCAAAGACTGGATCAGCACCTGAATACCAGCTTTACGGTGATGAAGGGACTATTGTTCCAGTTCCAGCTACGGAATATTTACAGCAGGAGCAGCGATAATACAGCCGTGAATTATTGGTTTGCCGATACAAAACTGCGTTATCCCGTAAAGAAATGGAAAGCAGATTTAGAACTGGACTGTACCAATATTGCCAATATTAACAGTTATGAATTGTTAAGGGTGGATGCCAGTTATTCGTCGCTGAGTCATTATGATATAAGGGGCCGGATGCTGCTGTTAAAATGTACGTTTAATTTTTAGGAGGTATTGGGAAACCCTGCACTACTTTTACCTGGTTATCGGGCTGCTGTTTTCCGTTAGCTGCGCCCTGAACGGGTAATTCAACTCCCTCAACTTTTACAGTACTTACTTTTTTAGGTGAAGCATAACCCGTTACAATAACTTCTGCAGTTTGCATGGAAACGGGTTTTGTATTGTTTTGTATGTTAGCAGTGAGAGAGGAAGCAGCGGGAGCGTGAACATCGACCACCTGACGGTTGCCTGCCTCACCGGCCACCTGTAATGGCTTGAATGTGTAGAGCGTGTTTTTTTTCTTATTACCTGAACCCTGGCTTGTGGCAGTTTCAACAACCGGTTCATTTTCTTTTACTGCATTTTCTTGAGTGGTGGTGGTAATTGTTTCGGGTGTGATGCCCAGAACATCTTCGGCAAAGTCGTGTACAGGTTTATTCAGCAATAATAAGAGTCCGGATAAAACGGGTATTACGGAATAGGACAACAACCTGCTACTGGATGTTTTTTCCGTGTTCATCTGGATGATACGTTTTTTAAGATCGGCAATGGTAAAGCTGTTTTGTACGGTGAAAGCAGGCGTGATACAGGTAGTATTCAGCAAATGGTATTGATATTCTTTAGGCATTACCCCGTTTTTAAGTACCTGGCTGTCCGTAGCATATTCCAGGTTTTCTTTCACGGCTTTTCTCATTAACCAGGCAGCCGGGTTAAACCAGTTGATCAGCAGGAGTATTTCCACTAATAAAATATCCAGGGTGTGTTTGTGTTTAACATGTATCTGCTCGTGCAGCAATACAATATTCAGTTGTTCGTGGCTGTGCAGCTGTGGATTAATATAAATGTAGGGGCCAAAGGAAAAAGGACTGATCTGGTCTTTTACCACACGTATATAACCGGTTTCTTTGGCCGGTACCGACTGGCGATGCAGGTTGTACAGGGAGTAGAACTGGAAGAATAACCGGAGAGCGAAGGCCAGGAGGCCGGTGATCCAGATAAGGGTTACATAATACCAGGGACTCGTACCCGTTGTTTGCGGCTCTACCAATACGCCGGGTATAATATCGGGCAGGGCAGCCAGTTGTACAGGACTAAAAAAACTGATATCGATAAAAGGAAATAATAAAGTAAATATGATGGCGAATAACAGGTATACCCTGTTAATGCGGTAAAAAGTTACTTTACGTAATAACAACCAGTAAAACAATGTAAATACAATGATCGCGAGGTTGGCTTTCAGTAATAGTAGTCCCAGTTTTTCCATGACGGCTATTTTTCTTTTTCAATCAGTTTGATAATATCTTTTAACTCTTCCGCAGATATTTTTTTATCCCTGGCAAAATAAGTTACCAGCTCTTTATAAGAACTTTGAAAGAAATTGCTTACCACGCCTTTCATATACCTTTTGCGGTAGTCGGCCTGTTTGATAATGGGGGAGTAACGGTAGGCATTGGCAAATTTTTCACTTTTAACATAACCCTTTTTCTCCAGGTTTTTTACAACCGATGCCAGGGTGGTATAAGGTATTTCTGTGTTTTCCATGGCCTGCAAAAAATCTTTTACAAAGCCGGGGCCGGTTTTCCAGATGGCAATCATTGCTTCCTCTTCACTTGCCGAGAGTTTCTCCATTTATTATAGGTTTTCGTAAATATACGAAATTTCGGAATATAGAAGATATATTAGCTCACCTGGAACCATAATTATATCCCACAGTGGTAAAGGAATGAATACAGCGCATTAGGCTGTTTTTTCTATAAGTGTAGAATGTTCAACCCCTTCCTGTAACTCTGTGAAAATCCGCTGTGCAATTCTTGGTGGCTGGTCATTATTAGTGCTGAATAACCATAAAAAGCTGAAAGGCTGCCCGATGGCAGCGGCACCCCGCTGAAGGTGTGTGCAGGGCAGGAATGGTGGCGGAGTACAGCGAACAGCGGGAACTGTAGCCGATGAGTGAACGGGACGATGATAGCCCCAAAAACATTAAAGCTTTATAAACCGTGTAAAAAGGCCCACATATTTTTCTGTTTTGCCCGGAACAACAACGGTGGCGGGCTGGCCATCAGCTGTTTGCTGTGGTATTTGCCTGGCCTCGTAATAGGTTACATTGTAAATAGAGTAAAATTTATAATCAACCCTTTGTATGATGGGCGGTGATTTGGGTTCAGCGGTTTTGCTGAAATAGGTTTTAAAACTTTCCATACCTGGATTGGTAACCCAGGCTACCACAACGATTACCAGGATGAAAATGATGAGGGTGCCTTTTGACCGGGTCATTGGTTTCATAAACTGCAGATAACTTTAGGTGAAGGTAGGCACTAAGGCATTACAAACCTATACCCGATTCCTTTAATGGTTATAATTTCCAATGAGTGGTCTTCTTTTAAAAAACTCCGCAGTTTGGTGATGTATACATCGAGGTTACGGCTGTTGAAAAAAGAGTCGTTGCCCCATAAAAGATTTAAAATATCCCTGCGGTCGATAATGGCATCGCGGTGCTGGTACAGTAGTTTTAACAACTCACTTTCGCGATAGGACAGTTTTCTTTCTTCGTTGTTATGGCTTAAAGTTTGTCTTTTAATATTAAACTGGTAACTGCCCAATGATACGGCATCCTGGGGTGGCGCAGCAGGTGTGCCCGTTTTTATTTTCAGTGCATTTTGTATGCGTACGATAAGCTCCTCCATACTGAAGGGTTTGCGGATATAGTCGTTGCCGCCGGCATTAAAACCTTTCAGTACATCCTCGGTTTGCACCTTGGCGGTTAAAAAAATAATGGGAATGTCTTCATTTACGTCCCTGATCTCATCGGCAATGGCAAAGCCGTCCTTGTTAGGTAACATAACATCGAGTACACAGATATCGGGTTGTACTTTTTGAAAGAGTGCAAAGGCTTTGGCGCCATCATCTTCCATATGTACTTCAAAGCCGCGGCTTTCCAGGCTTTCCTTCACAATTTTTCCTAAAAACGTTTCGTCTTCTATGTACAGTACTTTAACTGGCTGTGTCATTACGCTGAAAATTTGGGTAATTGGATACTAAAGGTAGTACCCTCGCCCGGTTTTGAAAAAACTTCTATGGAGCCGCCGTGTTTTTGTACTACCTGCCATACATAACTTAGCCCCAGGCCGTACCCTTTTGCCGTATGCACATCGCCATGCGGTACCCTGAAAAATTTGTCAAAAATCTTACCGGTATATTCGGATGGGATGCCGATACCGTTATCTGTAACCTGGAGACGTACACCCTGCTCGTCGGCCCGGATATTTACATTCACCACCGGTTTGCCGGTACTGTATTTTAAGGCATTGTCCAGTAAGTTGTATACCACGCTTAACAGGTGCATTTTATCGCCTTTCACAATAGCATTTCCGGTAACTTCCAACTGGCATACGGCTTTCTTTTTTTCAATCTGCAGGCGCATGGAACTGATCACTTCCTGTGTTATCTCCCGCAGGTCTACCGGTGATTGCTGCAATTCTATTTCCCGGTTTTCAAACATGGAGAGTTTTAAAACCTTGTCTACCAGCAGGGACAGGCGGCTTAACTCCTGTTTGGAAATATCGATATATTCTTTGGCCCTTTCCGGGTTGTTGAGTGCATTAAAATTGCTCAGGGCTTCCATGGCAACCCCTACGGTGGCAATAGGTGTTTTTAGTTCGTGGGTTATATTGCTGATGAATTCGTTTTTAATATCGGTAAGGCGTTTTTGTTTTTGCCAGTTACGGTATAATAACCAGAATGAAAAAACGGTAACACCTACCAGGAGTATAGAGAATAATATGGGTAGTTTTATATTGTTAAGCAGGTAGCCGGTATTATTGCCCAGTTGTAATTTGTACATGTTTTGATCGGTGGTTCCTGAGAACGGAGTAATTTTTTTTGCCGGCAGGCTATCGGTGCTGTCAGTACGGCTTACGTTGAAATCGACAGGAATTTTTTCCTGAACCAACAGTTTCGTAAATGATTTATGTATTACCGTATCATTCAGCAGGTCCTTAAACAGGGAGTCCAGTGTAAAGGATATCTGCCTGGGTTCTACATAGGTAGTAACGGGAGGCTTATTGTCACTGGTTTTTTTCCAGGTAGTGCTGACACTTATATTGGCTACATCGCCTTTTACAGGAGGTTTTGATTTTGGCTTTTTAGCATTACTATCTTTTCTAAGGGAAAAAAGTTTCAGGGAATCTAAAACGCGGAAAGCCAGTGCCCCGGCGGAGTCCTTTAAACTTTTACGCCTGTCCACCACAATTTTCTGAATTTTATCAGGTGACAGGGAATCAAAAAATGATTTGTCCATTGAGTTGAATGTAATATTATCACTATGGAACGTAATGACAATATTACCTGGTACGGGTACACTGTCCTGTTGTTTGGTCTGGTGCTGTAATGCCGCTGCCACCCGGGCGATCCTGATATCTTTTTCAGCAGGTTGGGGACGGGTCCTGGTCACCTGGTTTACATTGACCTTTTTTTTCTGGGTGGAGTCCTTCACCAATCTGAAAGGTATACGGGCCTGGAGGGCTGAGTCCTGCATGGCGCGGACCATTTCGTTGAAGAGGCCGTTGGTTTTTACGGTAAGAGCCTGCCGTTCCCGGTTATAGGTGTCTTTTAACCAGTAGACCTGGAAGCCTGTCACCAGTGCAAGAGCCAGAGCCACTAATATTTTATACCAATGTGATGCTTTCATTTTTTGAAGGAGTTGCTTTTTATAACCCGTACTTACCTGCTCCCGGTATAAAGCTGACTGAAAATACAATTAATGTTTTATTACCGGGATACAAAAATATGCCGCCCTTACTGCGCTGCAAGTTCTTTTAACCTTTATTAACCTAAAAGCAAGGTGTGTTAACCCAGCAGTTAACCGCTTACTAATAGCTTTGGTGCAAATAATTTATGTATATGATACGACATTTACTGGCAACAGGTGCTGCCACAATTTTAGCTGCCGTGAGCATGGCCCAAACCAAAGCGGGTTTAGTACAATACGAAATGATAACCCAGTTACAGGGGCAAATACAGATACAGGGCCTGCCTGAGGGGGTAGAATTACCCAAAAGCCGGACCAGCTATTTTGAACTGAGGTTTGGCAATAACCAATCGCTATGGCAGGTAGCCGAACAGGCCCCTGAGCCGGAAATGAGTACGGGTAGCGTACAATTCCGTACTGTTAACATGGGTGGCGGCGATGTAGTATTTACCGATTTTAATACCAAATTAAAAACAGAGAAAAGAGAATTGTTTGATAAAACATTCATTGTGGAAGACAGTATCAGGATCATGAACTGGAAAATGACCGGTGAAACCAGGACCATTCTGGGTTATCCTGCTATGAAAGCTACTACATCGCGTATTGCCAAGAGCTTTAAAACAACCATGGTAGATGGTAAAATTGAAAGAGCCGAGAGTGTAGATACTTTACCGATAGTGGCCTGGTTTACCACCGCGATCCCGGTAGCTGCCGGCCCCAACCCTTATGAAGGACAATTGCCCGGCCTGATCCTGGAGCTGGACAATGGCAATGGCCGCATTGTATATAAAGCTACTTCGGTATCTGATAAAGTAAAACTGGATACCATTAAACCCCCAAAAGGCAAGAAAAAACATACGACTGCCGAATATGAGGCGGAAAGGAAGAAAGTGATGGATGAAATGCAGAAGAATGGTGGCCTGCGTTTTGGCAGAACCAGTTAAAAGATAAATGGATTTTAAAAGAGCCCCTTTTGAATAGCAAAAGGGGCTCTTTTTTATAACTGTTATTAAAGTTCCAGAACCTGTTTAAAGCGCTGGTCCATGGTCTCGTAATCGGTATAACCATTGCCCAACATATAAAACTTATTATCGTTTGCCTGTAATAATACAGCGGGAAAGCCCCGTACCTGTAGCTGGCGGCACATTTCAAACTCCTCTTCGGCCAGCTTTTTATATTCAGGGCTTTTTAGTTTAGTATAAAACTCTTCCGGGTGGATGGTATATTTTTCCAGTAAATGACGATAGGCCTCATCATCGTCCAGGTCGCGGCCTTCAAAGTTTAATGCATATTGCAGGTCGGCGGCAAATGCTACCTGGTTATCGGGGTAGTAATCTTTAAACACAGATAAGGCTATGGCCGGTTTAAGCGAGTTGAGGTACCAGTCGCTTTTATCGGGGTTGTTGATATGCCACAAAAAATCTTCACCAAACTTTACACCAGTCCTTTCTTCTACCGTAGGGTATGCCTCTTTAATGTAACTGGCTATGGCGCTGATAGGTTTTACATGCTCTCCTACGATCATGCCGCCGCTTAATACCTCAAAATAAAAATGCTCCTTATAGGTCTCGCTCAGTTTTTTCATTACCCCGCTGAAGCCGTAACACCAGCCGCAATAGGCGTCGTAACAGTAATATATTGTCTTCATGATAGTATTACAATTTTAAAAGGGCAAAGTTCATAAGGTTTGGGGAGATAAACAAGGGGTGGGAAGAAGGCCCAAAGCTTAATGCTGAAAGCTAAAAGCGTACAATGCTCCACTTATTACGTACAACTTAAAGCACCATTGATCATAATTTAACTTTTGGGTTTTAGAATTGGTTTTATATTTAGGTATTAACAGAAACCTTTAATAAACGATCAATAGATGAAACGGTTATTATTTTTTATACCGGTTATTTTCGCCGGTACATTTATACAGTCGCAAACGGGTAAGCTCCAATATACTTTGACAGACACCATACATTTAAAATCGGCGAATGTAGGAATGCAACCGGCATTGTTTAAAGGGAAGAAATCGGTAAAAGTATATGACGCCGCACCAGGCGCCGATACAGAATTAAGAATAGCAAAACTAAGCGATACCGCCTTCCATAACGGCACCATTGAAGTGGAGCTGGCAGGTGAGCCGATGAAGAACAGCGGTGAAGGTGCCAGGGGCTTTGTAGGCATAGCTTTCAGGGTAGATAAAGCAAACGAAAAATTTGAATGTTTTTACCTGCGTCCCACAAACGGCCGGGCCGATGACCAGGTACGCCGCAATCATTCAACCCAATATATTTCCTTCCCCGAATTTCCCTGGTACAAGCTTAGAAAAGAATTTCCGGAGAAATATGAAAGCTATGTTGACCTGGAACCGGGTAAGTGGACAAAAGTAAAAATAGAAGTAGAGGGCAATACGGCAAAATTATTTGTGCATGATGCGGCTCAGCCTGTATTGATCGTTTCGGATCTGAAACATGGTGAAGGTTTACGGGGAAGCATTGGTTTATGGGTAGGGCCGGGAACGGAGGCTCATTTCAGGAATCTTATTGTTAGTAAAAAAGATTAAAACCGCTGTTGCCGCAACTAACTGAGCTATCATAGCACTTTATTGGCTGAACCGGGATATAATGAATAAACTGCTTCTTATTTTAGTCTGCTTTCTTTTTTCATGTGGGAATAATAGCGGGAAACTGCCTGTTAAGAAGCAGGACGCCCTAGGCCAGGCAAAGCTCGATACAAACCGGCAGAGCGCTTTTAACTGGAGTTGGGAGCGGTCCGGCGAAAAAATTATACTACCGCTGTGGGTCACAAGGTATATAAGTAAGGGGCAGGAGCCAATGGATACTTTTTCCGGTGATATCAATATTGATGGTATACAGGATATTGTGTTAGTGACCAGAACAATCGGTGAAGACACTATGCCCTTTTCACGAGAGTATTTACCCAGAGAACTCTTGGTGTTCTCAGGAAAACGAGATGGGTTTCAAAAATTCCTGTTTAAAAATACCAAAGCGCTACCTTGCAGAACCTGTTGCGGCATGTCTGACCCCTATGGCGGTATGACGGCAAAAAAAGGACAGATCATCGTTAATGAATACTGTGGCAGTAACACGAAGCAGGTTTCGGAATACAGGTTCGGATATGATGTAAAAAAGCGTGATTGGCTGTTGGATACAATTGTGACAGAGTCCTATGCTTTTTACTATGAGCAATACCGGCTTGATACAACCACACAAAAAGATTTTGGACTCAAATCGCTGAGAAATTTTTCGTTATATAATGATGAAGAATAAATTAATTTAAACATATTAGGGATATAAAAACTAACAATGTCAACAAGCCTAATCAACAATATTATAACTAAGAAGGGTGAAAATGTTTTCCAGGTCCGTCTGTTAAAAGAAGATGGAGTAGGCCTTTTAACCACTCAAACAGATGAAAACTACCTTATTCTCGACAGCCTGGATTATTGGTACGACCTGATACAAAACGAATATCCTAAAAAGAAAAAATGTTCCTGTAAAAACGAATGGTTCACCGTTCAGTTTGAATATATACCCCGGGAAGGCACCACCGATTTCAGGGAAATAAACATTATTACTACCTGTAGTGATTGTGGCAAAACAACTACCGCCATGACCATCGATATTGATTATTCACCAACGGAAGAACTATTTACCACACCACTGCATTATTGTGAACGGCCTAATATTAAATATAAATACAGTGAATTGACGGGTTTTTGGTCTGGCAATGATTTAAAAGCGGTGTTGTCCTTTTTCTTTCATGACCTGGGCTTAACTGCCTGGTGCTGGTATTTTAAAACGGCGGATAACCGGCGGTATTTCGATAAAGTAACTTACGACAGGGCAATAGAAATAATAACGGCAGGTCATCGCTACCTGAATTTTTATTTTACAAGAAATAATATTAATACTGATGATGTGAAGAAACTGGAAGATGAGCAGGGAATTTATATCCAACAGGGTATCTGGCGGAGAAATGAGATCATACAACTCTCAGCGCCTTATTCGATGAGCGGGGCCGGGTTGTTATATTATATTCACTATTGTAACCAGTGGCTGGATAAGGGTGAGGTAAAGGATAAATCAGAAACCTTTGAAGCAGATACCAAAAAAATGAAAGCCTGGCTTGCTGCAAAATTTATCAGCAAACGCGGCAAAGATTGTTTTGATGGGGAGGCAGCTTATAAGAAATTTAAAAATAATTAATCGGGTGAGGTATTCATAGCCCGCGGTTTAAACCGCGGGCTATGAATTTAATAAATCAAAACAATGGTTTTAACCATTTCAACGTTCAGTATCTTCATCGGGATTAAACCCGTATAGCTTTAAAAAAGCCTGATACTCCTGTGTGAAATTTTTCTCCTGGTGATGGGCTTTCTGATTCTTTATATATTCATACACCCTTTCAACTGAGGATTCAGAAACAGAAAATGATGCATACCCCGTTTGCCAGGCAAATTTCTCCGGTATCAGATCAGCCTGGTTAATAAAATGCGAACTACTCCCTTTAATTTGTTTGATGATATCAGCAATTGATTTTTGAACATTCAATAAAAACAAACAATGAATATGGTCGGGCATGCCATTGATGATTTTTACCAGGCAGCCCAGTTCGGTCAATTGTGTTGATATGAATGAATAAACTTTTTGTTCAACCCGCAGGTTGATCAATGGCATCCTGTTTTTGGTAGCCCAGACAGCATGGATCCAGACTTTGTTAAATGAGTGTGGCATGGTTAGCAGGTTTGGTGGTTAAAAACCATTAAAATGGTTATGGTGAGATTCATTCACCATAGCTCACGGTTTAAACCGTGAGCTATGGTCGTATATAAATTTACATGCTTTAAATGATTTCTCCGGAAAGGAGCAGGACTACATATCTACTTGTTATTGAATATATGTTACCGGAGTACAATAAATAATATAGAGGGAGAAAAAACCTGGCTTATATCCGGACACCATTCAATACCAGTATTAATGCAATATTTTAGGACTTCTCTGTCCAGAATGCGTAATAATTATACCACTGCGCGGGATAGGCTTTTACTTTCTCTTCCATGGCCGAAGCAAAATCGCCTAGCATGGTTTGTACTGATTCGTTTTTCGGAAGGGTATAATAGGTTTGCGGAGGCGTAGCAAAAAAATGATAATGTGTGCCGGTTTCCTTTAAGGCAAATACAAAACTAACCGGTACCTGCAGGCGTGATGAAAGAACAAAGGGGCCTGCGGGGAAAGGGGCTTCAGCACCTAAAAAAGGAATGCTGATACTTTTATTACCGGCTACAAAACGGTCGGCATGCATACAGACAAACTCGTTCTTCTCCAGCGCTTCGTTGATCTGGTAAATATGGGAGAGATCGTTTTTAATTACAATGATCTGTGCATTGCGTTGGCCGGTAACACCGCTCAGATAATCCTTTATCTTTTCATACTCCCCATCATACATCACAATATTAATGGGCGTGTTAATGCGTTTAAGCAGGTGGCCGGCAATTTCCCAGTTGCCCACATGGGCGCTTAATAATAAACCACCCTTACCGGCTGCGGCCATCTGGTGCAGGTGTTCTTCGCCATCAAAATTAAAAGTGAACCGGTTGGGGATGCCGCTCATCATTACAATACGGTCAATAATGGTTTGACCAAACTGGTAATAATTACGGTACAGTAAACGCAATGATTTTAAAAAGGAGAATCCCAGGCGTTGACGCAGGTAATACCAGATATGCCCGGATGATCTCCAGGAAAACAAAAAATAATACCCGGCTACAAAACGTAATAAAAAATAGGCAGGTTGTACACCGGCCTTACGTAAAATGCCTACAAAAATGCGGTAACCAAGGCGGGTGCCTTTAGACTTTCCCTGCCATGTTTGCGACATCAGGCAGGCACTTTTGCATTAACACGTGAGATAATGTAGTTGTAAAAATCCTGGAAGGTGACAATATTGGTAAAGTCCTCCGGTTTTACTTTAAAGGAAAAGTTGTTCTCAATAACAACAACAAGGTCTATATAGTCAAGGCTATCCAGCTCAACCACTTGTTTCAGGTTAGCCTCAGGCTCAATCTGTGCAGGGTCAGTTTCAAACTCCTCAACCAGGAAATCATTGATTATCCCGATAATTTCTTCGTTACTTTTCATAAATAGTTTAAGGCGGCAGTTACCATTTTTTTACAATCAGGCTCGAGTTGGTGCCCCCGAACCCAAAAGAGTTCGACAAAAATACATTTATATTAGCTTCGGTGGTAGCTTTTATGATATTCAATTTTGCACTATCCTCATCCGGGTGCTCAAAATTGATATTGGGGGCAATAAAATTGTGCTGCATCATCAGGCAGCTGTACACAATTTCGCTGGCGCCCGCCATCCAGCATTCGTGTCCGGTCATGGATTTGGTAGAACTGATGGGGGTAGTACCAAATACATTATACAAAGCCTTGGCCTCGCTGGCATCGCCTGCAGGGGTGCTGGTAGCGTGGGCATTAATATAATCAATGGCCGCAGCATCAATATTGGCATCATTCAGGGCCATACGCAGCGATTTTTCAGGCCCGCTGACAGTTGGATTGGAAATATGCTCCCCGTTCGACGAAAACCCATACCCAATAACCTCTGCAATGATATGAGCGCCACGCTGTTGTGCCGATTCCAGGCTTTCCAGTATAACCGTAGCAGCGCCTCCGCTGGGAATCAGGCCGTCCCGGTCCCGGTCAAAGGGGCGTGAGGCTTTCTCCGGCTCGTCTTCCCTAACCGAAAAAGCTCCCAGGGCGTCAAAAGATCCCATGGATAAATGATTGATCTCCTGGGCTCCGCCGGTTATCACACAATCCTGCATCCCCGTTTTAATCAACATATAACCCAGGCCAATAGCATGTGAGCCGCTGGCGCAGGCCGCACTAACTGTCAGGTTAATGCCTTTCAGCTTAAAAATGGTGGCCAGGTTCATGGTAACAGTGGAATTCAGGGTCTGGAAAACCGCTGCCGATCCCAGTAGGGTCGTATCTTTTTTCTCCCGTATCACGTCGGTTGATTCTATAACCGGTTTGGCCGAGCTATCGTTGCCGTATATAATACCAGGTTGTAGTTTTTCTATTAAATCCGCATCAATACCTGCCTGCTGCAGGGCCTCTACTGTGGCTACATAAGCATACTCGCCCTGTTCAGGCAACATAATACGGGCCCGCCTGTCCAGCACACCTTTTAAGGTAGGTCTTTCCACATAACCGGTCAATCCCGATCTGTAGCCAAACTCCTTGCGTACAGGGTCTAAAATGATCCCCGATTTGCCCTGGTACAATGAATCCTTCACCTCTTCAAGGTTTTTACCGATACAAGAATAAATCCCCAAGCCTGTTATAACAACTCTTTTCATCGTGCGGTAGTTCTAAATAATATTTATATCGGTGGCTTGTCTCAGCAGCCGGTTAATTATTTGGTCGAAATTGAAAATAGAATAATTTTTTTAAAAAAGAAAATTACAATTTACCGGTGCAGGGGGAAGTATAAACCTTTGTGAATAGTTTAATAAAAACTTTTGTTAACCGGGTATAATAGCCAGGTAGCGGGAGCTTTACAACAGTGCCGGCAATTTTTTTTGAAACCGGCGTCCCGGCCCTGATGAGGCTTTGGTTGTGTCACTCACTGCATCGTCCGGTAATGCTAATCAACAGTGCCCGGCACCTAAAGTATTAGCCTTCTTACTTAAAACCTATTACTTATAACTTACAACTATCTTAACTACCACTCTGCAATTACCGTAACACCACCTTTGGGTTTATCTCCAATATTTACTTTGATCTTGGCATCCAGGGGCAGGAGCAGGTCAACACGGGAGCCGAATTTAATAAAGCCCATCTCGTCATTCTGGTTTACCTGTTGTCCGGGTTGTACATAATTTACAATACGTTTGGCCAGGGCACCGGCAATCTGTTTGGTCAGTACCTCTTTATTGCCTTTGCGGTATACTACGGTATGGCGTTCATTTTCGGTAGATGATTTAGGGTGCCAGGCTACCAGGTATTTGCCTTTATGGTATTTACTGTGTACCACTTCACCGGTAACCGGGTTACGGTTAACGTGTACATTCAGGGGACTCATAAAAATAGATACCTGTATCCGGCGGTCAGGAAAGTATTCATCGGCCTGTACTTCCTCAATCACCACTACCTTACCATCACAGGGGGCAATAATGGCATTCTCGTTAAAAGTGTACTGCCTTTTGGGTATACGGAAAAATGATATGATAAACAGGAACAATCCTAAAGTAACAATAAAGATAAGGGAGCTGATAACCGGGCTGCTAAAGCTTAAAAAATAAAAAGAGATCAGGTTGGCTACAGCAAAAAAAATGGCTGCAATGGCAATAGAGGCGGTACCTTCTTTGTGTATGGTCATTATTGAATAATTAGGCTGCAAATATAACATTGTCGCTGTTAAAATCAACTATACCTGTGCATTGTACAGCTTATAAAACAGTTTAATGACAGTCCTTCATAAATAATACAGGTGTAACGGGTCAGGCATGAAATAAATAATACCTTTACACCGTTTAAAGGCGTAATAACCAATATCATCTGTTTTTCATGAAAAGCTTCCTGTTAATATTCTTACTTATCGGCACCACCCTGGTTGCAGGCGCCCAGCAGACAGGTTTAAATGGTATCTGGACCGGTACACTCACCAACGACAGCACCACTACCCGGAAAGATCAGTCTTTTGAACTGGCACTTACCCAATATGCAAACAAAGTATATGGCTATGCCCATACCCAGTTTATTGTAAACGATACCCTGTATTATATTATGAAAAGGGTAAAGGGTACTATTAAGGATAGTATTTGCGAGGTAAAGGATGATGAGATATTATCTTACAACTTCAGGGGTAAACTGGACAAAGGCATTGTGACCAGCTATTTTTTTCAACTTAATAAAGCCGACAGCAGCTGGCAGTTAAACGGCACCTGGAAGACCAATAAAACAAAAAAATTCTATGCGATCACTGGCCAGATGAGCCTGACCCCGGCTAAAGACCAGCAGCAGGCAAAAATCACCGCACATCTGGAGGAGTTGAACCTCACCAAGAACCTCCCCTTTTTAACAGCAAACAAACCTGTTACTGCGGCTGGCCCAAAAACGGTGGAGCAAAAAAAATCCGGCCAAGCCCAACCAGCCATGTCGCCTGTTAGCACGGCAAAAAACGAAAAAACGGTACCAGAAACACCGGAAAACAAGATGCCGGGCGGGGCCATAGTACCCGGGTTGTCAACCAAACAAAAAATCGGTCAACGGAGTATTGGCAGCACCCATACTGTTTACTTTTCGGCCGATAGCCTGCAACTGGCTTTATATGACAATGGCGAGATCGATGGCGATACCGTGAGTGTGCAGCTGAACGGGGAAGTGATTTTTGATAAAAGCTGTTTAAAGTCAACAGCCTTACGCAAAACCATCCATATAAGTCCCGGGACAGACGAAACCACGCTGATTTTATTTGCCGAAAACCTGGGTAAATACCCGCCTAATACGGGCTTGCTGGTGGTGTACGAGGGTGATAAACGTACCCAGATCCATTTTAGTGCCGATCTGCAACAGAACGCTGCGGTAATATTTAAACGAACGCCTGGTAAATAAGACTACTCCTTATTACCTGAAAGGGTTTTAACAAAACCGGCTACTATCTCTTTATATAAAGGCACTGCAGGTAATCTTTGATAATTAAAGGTAGCGGCAGCTACCAGTGCCTCTTCCAGGTTAAACTGTTGCTGGGTATAACATAATGCCAGCTGTTTTTTTACAAGGTATTCGGCCAGGTATTCCTGCTCCGTTTGACCTGGTGTAGGTATTAAAATGCTTTTTTGCCCGGCAGCCATAATGTCCATCACGGTACTATAGCCTGTACGGCTGATCACCATACCTGCTGCACAAAGCGCCTGGTTATAAGCTGCAGTATCCAGGTGGTTATGTATAACAATATGCGGGGGTGCCGGTGGCAGTTTCACATTACCGGGAAGACCTCTTACTACTATAGCCATGCCCTGGTAGTTCCCTAGTTGTGTTAAGATACTTTTTTCCAGCAGGCTGCGTTGCGGCTCAGGCCCGGATAAGGAAACAAACAGGTGTCCTGGTGCTTTACCCGTTTCCAGGGGCTTTAACCTGGATAAGATGCCGATATAACTGACAGGTATACGCGGCATTTTTACCGGGTGTGATAAAACACCCGCCAGGTTTATGGTTCCCGGCATATCCGGTACCCAACAAGCAGAAAAGCGGTCAATAAAACGGTAGTTTATCTTTTGAACCAGTTTTTGCGCCCATTTTACCGGTGTTTGAATGGCCAGTTGGTGGGTGATAAAAATACTGGGAATGAACGGATGCCAGAGGCCAAAACGGTTATCACTGATCACGGCATCAAAACCATGCTCTTTTGCCTGTTGCAGCAGCCAGTCATGTTCGTAGCGGATAGTTTTTCTGATCCTCCCCAGCTGTGTAGCCAGTTTCCAGGTAAGCCCGGCCGCTGTTTTGCTGTAACGGATATTATAACCGGCCAGGTACAAAAAAGGGTTGTTGGGAAACTCCTGTTGTAATAATTCTTTTTGCTGCTCATTGCCGGCAAAAAATACGGTTACACCCAATTCTACCAGGCTATGCGCCAGGGGTATACAGCGTGTGGTATGGCCTAAACCCCAGTCCAAAGGAGCGATCAGCACCTTCCATTTGCGGGTATTATCGGGTAAATCCCTGTTATTTGGGGTAATTTTTTCCAATTTTAAGCTGCTGTATAATAAAATGTCAGTAAAATAGTTTTAACTTAGAATAAGCGAAGATAAGTAGCCAATTTTTTGATAAAAGATGTAAAATGAAAATATCCAGAGTAAACTTGTTAATTGTATTATTGGTAGCCATGATTGCCGTTTCATCCTGTAGTAAAAACTACTACTCGGGCAATGGTGGCCGTAAAAGTAAAAATTGCGGTTGTCCCGCTGTAAGATAGAATAACGATTGCAGGTATAAACCAGGTAGTTGACCTGTTTATACTTACTGATAGTATGGTTAAGGATTAAATCGCATTGCTATGAGCTTGCCAAACAGAGAATTGATTGTATTGTTAAACCAGGCACAACTTTCCAGCCAGGCACTGGCACAGGAAGTGGAAGGTTTACATGCCATATTGGCCCATTTGGAGAACAGCCAGGTATTTTATAATGCCCATGAATTAGTGGACAGGGATTATATAACTAACCGAGTGAAGAAAATTAAAAAGGCCGTGCAGTTTGTTGAACTGAAACCCTTCCGGTTTTTAATCAACAAAAATTAACCTATAAAAAATAGTGTTTAACGATAAAAGCCCGTGTTGTACAACACGGGCTTTTTTTAATTGCTGTAAACCATAGTTTGCTACGGTTATCGCATCGTTGCCTTGGCCTTATCTGCAAAATCTTCTGCACCTTCGGCAACATCTTCTACAGCTTCATCAAACTTATGCACTAAGTCATCTACCAAATCGTTAAACTTATCTTTCAGATCACGGCCCTGGTCCGCGATTTTTCTTCTTGTTTCTGATCCTTTGTCAGGCGCAAATAAAATACCTAAAACAACGCCTACTGCCAGTCCGGTAAGTAATTTGTTCATAGTGTAATATTTTGGGGGTTTATAATTCCTCTTTACACTATTAATATAAATAATTATGCCAAATAAAGCAAGCGAAATCTAAAATCCGGGTCTTCAGCGGTTTATAACCAGCTTTTTATGATAAATATCATCAATCGGTCCAGCCCCAGGGCTTATGGTTAAAGGTAACCGGCTTTTCCAGGTTAAAACTTACCGTAAATACCCGGTCGCTGCCGATGCGTCGTAAATTATAGGTGAAGGTTTTATCCTCAATGGTCATCCACCATACATTACCACAGGCATAAGGAATTAAGCTGCAGGTTTGCTGATCGGCCGGAAACACCTGCATACCCGCCGCACCGGTATTACTGGCTGTACCACCATACATGGTAATACTATCCGGGCTACCGTCCTGATGACGGTGATCATGCTTTAAGGTCAGTTTTTCCTGCTGGTGGGTTAATATCCAGGTGCGTGATTTATTTTCACCAACATAAAAAGGTATCTTAATTACACCGGTCTTGCAATCCAATACCTGCATCACCAGCTTTTGGCCGGTAAAGCCATCTCCTTCACGTCCGCCGGCAGTGATAGTGCCTTCGTAACTTTTACCACAAAGTTTTTCCAGCCGGCTCCAGAATTGTTGTACACCTGTGGCAGACTGTGCTGTGAGGCTGTTACCTGCCAGCGTTAATAGCAAACAAAAAAATAAGATACATTTCATGCGCCTGTTATTTTCTTAATATTCAAAAGTTTTATCAACCTCCATGGCAATATACTAAAACATAGGGTAAGCCTTTGTATCTTGCAGTATATACACTATGAGTAATCCTAACTTAAATAACGATAAATCAAAACTCAGTTCAGCCGACTCCGATTTTGAGAACAGCATCCGGCCGGCAGCTATAAAGGAATTTGCCGGACAGCCACAGATCATCGAGAACCTGACCATCTTTATCAAGGCAGCCAAGATACGTGGCGAGGCCCTGGACCATGTATTGTTTCATGGCCCTCCCGGTTTAGGTAAAACCACCTTATCGCGTATTGTGGCCAATGAAATGGGCGTGAACATTAAAGAGACCAGTGGCCCGGTAATAGAAAAACCCGGTGACCTGGCGGGATTGCTGACCAGCCTGGAGCCTAATGATGTGTTGTTTATTGATGAGATACACCGCTTAAGTACCGTAGTGGAAGAGTACCTGTATGCGGCCATGGAGGATTACCGTATTGATATTATGATCGACAGCGGCCCCAATGCACGCAGTGTGCAGCTGGCACTCAGTCCCTTTACCTTAATTGGCGCCACTACCCGTAGCGGATTATTGACTGCACCTTTACTTTCCCGTTTTGCCATCAAATCAAGGCTGGAATATTATTCATTAGATACGTTGCAAAAGATAGTATTACGTGCAGCCGGTATTTTAAATGTTACCATTGATAAAGCTGCCGCCAGGGAAATTGCCGGCCGCAGCCGTGCCACCCCACGTATTGCGAATGGATTGTTACGCCGTGTACGCGATTTTGCACAGGTATTGAATGATGGTATCATAGATGTAGGTATTACGCAGCATGCCTTAAAAGCATTGAATGTGGATGAGTATGGCCTGGATGATATGGATAACCGGATATTAGCATCCATTATTGAAAAGTTCAAAGGCGGGCCGGTGGGGTTAACCACCATTGCCACATCAGTAGGTGAGGAAGCGGGTACTATTGAGGAAGTGTACGAACCTTTTTTAATACAGGAAGGGTTTTTGCAACGTACACCAAGAGGACGTGAAGCCACAGAAAAAGCTTATAAACATTTAGGCAAACAAAAGCCGGGCGCATTACCGGGGCAGGGACAGTTCTGGTAAGCAGATCCATTGAATAATGAATGATGAATGATGAATTGTTGATTGCTAATTGCCCATTGTCACTTGTTCATTAAAGGTTGATAAAGGAACAGAACGATGCAGTGTGCGACGCAACGAAGCTGATAAGCATTACTACAGCCGGGAACAAAAAAATCTGTATACTACTATCTGTATACTAAAATCTATATACTAAATACCTTAAAAGATGTACACTTCATTGCTTGTTACAACAGAAAACAATATTTGTGTTATTACCATTAATCGCCCGGATAAACTGAACGCGTTAAATAAAACGGTGATTGAAGAGTTAAGTGCGGCTATTGATAAAGTAAATACCAACAGCGATATCAAAGCGGCTATTATTACCGGTGCAGGCCCAAAGGCTTTTGTGGCCGGGGCTGATATCAGTGAGTTTGCCAGCCTGGATGCGGCAGGTGGTGAAGCGCTGGCACGCAGGGGCCAGGAGATGGTGTTTTCAAAAATTGAGAACAGCAGTAAACCAATTGTTGCCGCTGTAAATGGCTTTGCGTTGGGAGGAGGTTGCGAACTGGCGATGGCCTGTCATTTCCGTTTGGCGGCTGATAATGCCCGGTTCGGACAGCCAGAAGTAAACCTGGGTTTGTTGCCAGGTTATGGTGGTACCCAGCGCCTGGTACAATTAGTGGGTAAAGGAAGAGCTATCGAGTTACTGATCACCGGCAATATGATCGATGCGGCAACGGCACAGCAATATGGATTAGTGAATCATGTGACCACTGCTGATGAATTATTGAATAAAACCAAAGAAGTACTGACCCTCATCAATACCAAAGCGCCTTTAGCAGTGGCGGGTTGTATTGAGGCGGCCAATGCGGTGTATAATGAAAGTGTAGATGGTTATGAAGTGGAAATAAAAAGCTTTGGTAAACTCATTGCTACTGCCGATGCCAAAGAAGGCGCTGCCGCCTTTTTGGAAAAAAGGAAAGCAGTTTTTACAGGGAAATAATAAACACGATAAAAATAAAAGGCCGGGATAAAACTATCCCGGCCTTTGTTATGAATATAAAACGCTTAATTTATTTTTTGTAAGCTACCATCTTTAAACAGGAAATTCGTAGCCTTTTTGGTGGTGCTACCATCGGCATCGGTGGTGGTTACAATACTCAACCGGTTATCTTTAATGGTTGAGTTTACCTGCATAAAATACTCCACTACATCGGCATAATACACCTGCTCAAACTGTTTAAGGCGATTGTTTTTTACATGAACCAGGTAAGCACTCATCTCGGTTTCGCCATCAAGCGCTACTATAATGATCTGCTCCGTATCTGTATGCCAGAGGGTGTCAATAATTTTAACAGCAGCATCATTGTTACGGTTAATATCTTCAATATCGGTTAATGACAATGATGTTATGGTACTATCTGCCAGTTTTTTAGCCTTTTTTACTTTTTGTTCATAATAGGCTTCATTGATGGTGAGATCTTTTAAACCGGCGATGGTATCTTTTGGTTTTTCCGGAGCAGTGGCGGAATCTTTGGAAGGGTTGTTGTTCACTGTTGGTTGGGGGCTGTTATTATTACAACTCATAATGGTTAAACAGCTAACCGCAATAAAGAATACTTTAAACATAGTTTTTAGTTTTACAGGGCTTTATAAGTTCTGCCGGGCCTGATATATCTTACTCCCTTTTTAGTACGAAACCGGACCAGTATATTTTTATTGTTCTTGTCAAATACCTGGAAATGCAGGTGTGGAAAGGCGCTGTAACCGGTATTGCCGGAAAGGCCGATCACCTGTCCCCGGGTAACCGAATCATTCAGGTTTACAAAAATACTATTGTATTGCAAATGCCAGTAATGTGCGGTGCTGCCGTCCTCATGTTCGATAATGATATAATTGCCGTCGGATAAATTTTCGGGCTTCAGGCCTCCTTTATTGCTGTCACTGCGCAGGGCTGTTACTTTACCACCTCTTGCTGCTGCAATTTTGCTGCCTGTTTTCATTTTAAAATCATAGGATAGTTCTCCCTGGTGACTGAAGGAACTATTGGCGCCCTGTACAAAAAAGTGTTTTGTTTTAGCGGCATAGGGTAAGGCATAAATATAACTGGTATCGTCAGCGATCCGGCCGCTTTTTAAACTCCTTACTTCACTGGTTGACAATTGCGCACTGGCATACAACTGTACAAACAATGTTATGGCAGGGAGTATATACTTCACCGGCTTATTTTAAGTTTAAAGCTACAAAAAATAGCGGAGCAGTAAGCTTTAATCAATACCGGGAATAAGACCACTTAAAAGCATCATGCCGAATAGCGAAAGTATTACCACGATACCTGTAGCAATAGCAAAGCTCAGCAGGAAGATGGCTGTTCGTTTCCGGGGCCTTGGTTGTTTTGGTATGGCACCATTCACATCAGCAGCAATAGTGCTGCCGGTTAAAAATCCATTGATAACAGCGGTAAAAAATAAAATGCCCACAAACAAAGCGAAAGCTATAAAAGGAAATAATAACAGGCTTCCCACTATTGCGGCCTGTAAAAAATGTACGGTCATAGAAAATCATTTTACGGTTTAATCAAAAACAAGGGCATTAATTCCATAATGTGCCATCCAGGCCTAAAACAATACCCAGCCATACACCCACGATGTATACCACTACGCTGATACTGATGGTAAACAGGCGGTTCCAGCCATTACACTTACGGCAGGTATCCATAAAGTGATAAAAAAGACCACCCATGGCACCGGCCAGGGGTACAATAAAGAGCGGCCGGAGCATCCAGTATTTTGACCAGTCCTTATCTATACTGTAGGGCATCATGAGGAATAAGCCAATCACTATAAAAGCCGGTATAGCACCTGCCAAAGCGCGGCGGGTGATTTTTGAAGGGTTTAATAATTCCGCCCAGAAAATGTGCTGTGTTTTCATTCGCCTGATTTTTATAAATAAAAAGTACTTTGAAATACAAAGTAAAATAAAATTAATTAACCCGTAAAATAATTTTTACAGGTTAACCAGGTAAAAGCCGCAGGTCTTATTCTTTCCGGTAATCAGGTATATTCAAGCCCAATACAATATCGCGCCGGCAAACCTGTACGCCATCCTGTAAAACAGTTTGTACCACACCATTGCCTGCACGGTTTTCCTGCGGGTATCTTTTTAAGTAAGGCGCCAGCAGGCTATCGTCCGTAAAATTCAGATCGTCGGAATAATATTCATTGGCCACATCCGGCTCCCTGATGGAATAATGAATATGCGCGGGTAATACATCGTTGGGGTAGGGAGCCGGCCGTATGGTATAAATAGTGTATTCACCTTTTTCATTGGTTTTTACCCAGCCACGCAGGTGACCATGTATTTTTGCTTTTGGGTCCATTCCCGGTTTGGGTGAGTAATACCCGTCATTATCGGTTTGCCAGTAGTAAATGATCACGCCGGGTGCAGGAGTCTTCCCATCCTGCTGAAAAACGGTGCCGTTCACGATCAGCCTTTGTCCTTTTTCAAACCAGCCCTCACTTGTGTCAGTGGCATCTACCTGTTTCGGCATGCCGGTGTACATTAACTCGCAGCCATCGCAACCGCCGCCTACAGGTTTATTTGAACGGGTGGCGGGACTTTGATTTTGGGTGCGGCTGTTACAGCTTATCAACAGGCAAAAGGCCAGTAACAGTTTACATACGATCAATTGCTTCATCTTTTTTTATTTCAAAATTGATGGTGTAACCGCCTGTTTTACAAATAAAATACGCTTACACGATGGTTTTACCCGGTAACCCGTTGAGGCGTATCAAAAATGGCTTTGAATGCAGGTGCATAATGCCGGCTTAACCGCAACTGTATGCCGGTGGAAAGGGTAAGGTCATAATCGCCGTTCAGCCTCGATTTATAAGCCACCACCTCCCGCACATTCACTATACAGGACCGGTGGATGCGTACAAATTGGGTATTGTCCAGTTTTTTCTCCAGTTGTTTCAGGGTGTCGGTATGTACGAATTTTTGCGTGGCCTGGTAAATATGGATATAGGGTGAACTGGCAGTGATGTATATTACTTCATCCGTTTTAACAATTACACGATTGCCTTTGCCGGTAGTAACCGTAAGGGTATGCACAAAATTTTGTGCGGTAGTTAAAACAGGTGCAGGCACGGTAATAACCGGTGTGGTTTGCGATTGCTGTACGAAAAAGCGGTTGATAAAGGGAATAACGGTATATCCCAAAGCCAAAACAATAAAATACTGTGGCAGGCCAAAGCCCAGGGTTTGTATATAGGAGAATGTATGCGGGAAAAAAACAGCGGATAATAACCAAACCAATGCCGGGTACACTAAAAGATGAATAATGATAAATGCCGGTATGGTGAGTATATGCAGGCCCTTATGTTTAAGTAACCTGGTTACACGGAGTTGTACATGCAGCAAGGGTATGAATAATAACCAGAAGGAGCTGAAGAGCAATGATTCAGAAAAATAAAAACCGCTCTGGCGAAACCCTGCTTCCGCATAATCCATGATAATGGTAACGCCGGCCAGCATTACTACAAGGGCGCTCAGGATGCCGGTTGATCTTTTGATTGTTAACGGTAAACGGCCAAAAACTAAATGAGTCATAAGGTTGTGTTTTATGATAGCATTGTTCAATAAAGTTACCATTTATCGAGCTGACAGGCACATGCTCTTAAAAAGAACAGGCGACCGTTACCGGCCGCCTGCTTTGCTACTAAGAATATATTGAATTAGCTATTGGGCATTTACCCTTTGTTTCTCCGTATCTGACCCTCCTGATTTCCTGGCGGCCAGTGATTTACCTTTATTGAAACGGTAGCTGAAAGCAATGCTCAGTACACGGCTGTCGAGGTAACTTAACCAGTTAGCCCTGGAATTGGCAATATTGCGAATATCACCGCCCGGCTGGTTGGTATAAAACATATCGCTCAGGTTGAGTTTAACCGTGCCCTTGCCCTTCCATATCTTTTGGGCTATGCCGGCACGCATTTGCCAAACCGGGATGGTAAGGAACTGGGCAACCAGTACCCTAGTCTGGTACGAACCGCTTAACTCGGCGCTAAGGTTTTTGGTAATAGTAAACTGGTTGGTTGGGCCCACATACCAGTAAAAACGGCTTTCATCCAAAATCTGCCCGTAAATAACCGATTTAAAGCCCAGGCTTTTCAACTCGGTATACAATTGTAAGGTCCACCATTTGGTGATAGGGAAAGTGCCGTTTACACTAATACCATAGGCGATCTGTTTGCCGAAATTACCGGGGCGGCTATAATAAATAGTACCACGCTGCTCATTGGTTTCCTGTATCAGGTTATTGGTAATGCTGTATTCCAGTGAAGTGGTCAGCATGTTTTTATACGTATGGGATAGTTCAAAATTATAGGAGAAGGTAGGCTCCAGGAAAGGGTTACCACCGTAATAAGTATACCGGTCCATGGGATAACTAAAAGGATTCATATCCTGGTAGTTCGGGCGGTCGATCCTGCGGCCAAAAGAAAAACTAAGCTGGTGGGTATTGGTGCTGTCAAAACGGTATAAGGCATAGAGGGTAGGGAACAGGCTGGCATAATTACGGGTAAAGGCCGAATCCTGTTTTTCCGGGTTACCAAACTGGTGCCCTTTAATATCGGTATGTTCAAAACGAAGACCGGCCTGCAAGGATAACTTTGTCCAGTCTTTTGAATAATTAACATAAGCTGCATTGATCAGCTCTTTATACTGGAACCTGTTGGAAAAATCATAATTGGGTGTATGTAC
This sequence comes from Terrimonas rubra, assembly GCF_042686025.1. Lineage (NCBI taxonomy): Bacteria > Pseudomonadati > Bacteroidota > Chitinophagia > Chitinophagales > Chitinophagaceae > Terrimonas > Terrimonas rubra. Next base: position 655,613 of record NZ_JBHUOZ010000001.1, on the reverse strand, counting down.
ATTATTTTCCACATCAAAAAAGTCGGCAATATTATCGGTATTCACATAACTGGCCTTATAACCGGCACCGCCTTTACCACCGCCTTTAAATGGTTTGGTATAATCCAGTTTGGCAGTTTTAATATTCAGATCGGCCGGTAAGGAAGAATACAATATGGTTTTCTCCTGCAATACATGATCGGGTGTAAAGATGGAGTTGGTCAGATTCTGTGTTTGTTTGGCGTTGTATTGTATATAGTCAAAGTTTGCTGATATCTCTTCGCCCTGTTTGTTGATCTTATAGGCATAGTTCAGGTTTACACTACCGTTGGTCCATTTACGTTTGGTGGGGTTACTGGCTTCCACCAGGCTGGTCACATTATCGTTATTGTCCAGCACTTTGGCATTATTGGTAAGCGGGGTAGAAGCGGGGTTGATAAAACCTGATAGTACCACACCCAGGGTTGTTTTATCAGTGAGGTAATAATCCATACCCAGGTTCATGTTCCTGCCTTTGAACTGGCGTTTGATATAGGAGTTCTGTGTAAAGCCGGAATTGTAGGAGCCGTTATTGTTGTAATAATAGCGGTTGATGGTCAGGTCCTGGTAAGTATTGTTTTCGTTGATGCTGATATTGGTGAAGAGGTTTATTTTATTAATACGGTAGTTCAGGTTAAAGCTGTTATTGGTGCGCATATATTTGCCTTGACCGTAACTAAGATTGATGCCGCCGTTGATACCTACGGCTTTATTTTTCTTTAACCTGATATTGATGACACCGGCATTCCCCGCAGCATCATACCTGGCAGGCGGATTGGTCATGATCTCAATAACATCAATAGAGCCAGAAGGCAGGGAACGTAAATAACCGGCCAGGTCGGCAGCAGATAAATAAGTTGGTTTATCATCAACAATCACCAGTACCCCGCTCTTGCCTTTTAAAGAAATATTGCCATCGGCATCCACCAGTATACCCGGTGATTTTTCCAATACCTCCAGGGCATTTGTGCCGGCATTGGTTATGAGGGCATCAGGGTTGATCACGGTGCGGTCGATTTTTCTTTCTACAAAAGGTTTGCGTGATGTTACGCTTACTTCGCCCAAGGCCTGTACATCTTTCTGTAAAATGATCCCGGGCAGTTGTACCTGGGGTTGCTCATTGGTAAGATGGATAACACTGCTGTAATATTTCTGGTAACCTAGCGGCGAAATACTCACCAGGTATGCACCGGTCTTCAACAGTTCAAACTCAAAACGACCGGTAGAGTCAATAAAACTGGTTTTAATAAATGCCGAATCTTTGGCAGCCAGTAAAGTGGCTACAGCGCCATCCAGTTCGGCCCGGGAAAAATTAGAGATGTTGCCGGTTATTTTACCGGTCTGGGCCTGGGTCATAAAGGCCGTGAAAAGAAAGGCAGTCAGGAAAAAGAGTCGCATAAAGTTGGTTTGTGAAAAACAATAATACAGTTTTTATATATTGTAATAATCACACATGTGTGCTATATTGATGAGCGGTAAAAACAAGCCCTGTTTTTGCTGAAACCCTTGCCACCACTGTATCAAAAGCGGACACTATGTTAACGGATTGTGAAAGAACTATGAAAGGAAATAATGGTTATTATGTAGCCAACAGCAGTAATTGAATGCATCGTCCCTTGCGTCGCACACTTGTACAGTATATCCCTGATCGGCATTAGGGCGGTAAGGAATTATAGTAACATGCTTAACATCGCCAAAGGCGATAGAATAAAGATTCGAAACTATAAGTTTCGAATAACGGTGTATGAACTATTTGTTGAAATACTGCTTATCCTTAAGCCTAAGTATATTATTACCTTTTAGTTCTAATAAAATACTATAGTCTTCATAATAATGTAGTCCTACAAGGCCCGTCCCATTATTTGCAATAGTTGTTTCTGTTATAATAAATCCGTTATCAAGTTCTATAAATCCTTTTTCACTCTCATCCTCATACCAAAGAAAATCGACAATTTTTCTGTTTTGAATGTATTTTAATTTATTTTCCTGGTACTCAATTTTGTAAGGGAGGTAATCTTTTATAGTTAATTTTTGCCCTAATAATCTTTTTATTCTTCCTAATAATGATCGCTTCTGTTGCAGATAACCAACGGCGATTGTTTCAATTGATTTATTGTCTTTGTTGACATAGTAAAGGGGAATGTCTGATAAATCTTCGAATAAGCTTTTGGCTGCAGGGGTTAAGCCTTTAATATACACATAGGTACTCTCTCCAAATGGAATGTCGATTACGATTGTATTGTCGAGTTCTATGAAACATTCGCCCTTGTCCAGTCCGCCCTGTTCAAGGTTAATAATGGAGTAAATATTTGTGATGGTCTTACCAACTAATTCTTCTATCCGCATAATATAGATCTTATTCGAATTGATTTTATGGTGTAAACTCCTTATCCTCTAAAACCGAAACCACATATTTCAACCATTGTGCATCCGGAATACTCCTGTCCATAAAATAATCAGGCTGTACGCCGATGCCGTCAATGGCCATACCGGGAATACGGAAGCTTTTGGAGAGGCAGTACCCCAGTTCAAACTTCTGGTCTGGCGATTTTACAAAATGCATATTGGAAATATCCAGCACACCAAAAGTTGATTCGCCGAAGATTTTTACTTTTTTACTTTGTTTGGCAGCCAGCAAAAATTGTTCATCGGTACTGCCATTGTTTTTATTGGCAATAATGGCCACCTGGGCAGGGTTAGGAAATACAGTATCCATTTTTTCAATATCCACATACCTGCCTTTTTTTAAGTGTACAAATTTACCCAGGTTCTCATTCAGCAATTTCAGGATGGCATGAACTTCCTGCCTGTTTTTTTCGGACAGGTTGGGAATTTCCAGGTAGGCTTCCATTCTTTTATTATTCAGCGGGGTAGATAAAAACTCCATATCCACAATACGTATCGGGTTGGTGTACAGCAAGGGAATGATATTATCGAAACTCACATCATCGCCACCGGTACCATTGCGGATATCGATCACCAGGTTTTTCCTGCTTTTGATAAGGGATGAAAATTCCCTGATCACACTATCAATAAAAGGTTTCTGCGCGCCACCAAATGAAGGTATCCTGAATAGCAGGGTTTGATCAGAAAGCTCCTGTATAAAAGGCTTGTCGGCGGTCATGGCCTTTACATACAATTGTATATCCTCATCTTCGGGATAAACGGGATAAACTCTTTGCAGTGTAATAGCGGGGGTCAGTCGGATCATATTTTTGCTTAGCCATTCTACTTTGCTGAAGTTGATGGGTGAAAAATCCCCCATGTAATAAGTACCGGTATTATCATCCTTCATTTCCATTTTCACCTGCTGGTATTTCCAGGATGGATTACCCGATTCAAGGATCACGCCTTTATAACCTTTATTTTGTTTAACAATACCAATGCTATAAGCGCCTGTTTTCCAGATGCCGGTAAATAACCCGCTGGTGTCAGTAACATGCATATTGCGCAATTGCGCTTCCGTTACCGGCAGTACAGGCCATTTGGTGATATTGGCCGACTGTGCGGGACCATTGCCCAGGGCCGAAATACCCAGATGCCCTTTCCTGAAAAACTTGAGCCATTCATTTAATACATCAGCACATTTATACTTGTCTTTGATGGGTTTTACTTTGGCTGTAAAAAGAGTATTGTGTTTGGCATACAGGTCTTTCCCTTTTTGTTCCAGCGCATATTGAAAGCCGGCATCATTTTTTTCAAAAGTTTCCTTTACCCATTTAAAAGTTTCGGTACAGTTACAGTCTGCCTGGGCGTATAAATTGTCAACTGTTTGCAGTAGGGAACCACATAATACCAGACCTGCGAAAAGGGACTTCATAAAGAGGGTGTTTATATTAAATAAAAAAATATATATAAATATTATGGCGGAAATGCCAGGGGTTAAAGATAGGAAGCTAATAAGAAATATGCATATTGTGGAAATGAAATGCTATTAATGAGATGTTTTTGGATTGAGGATGAGACGGGATCGCCACAGGCGATAGCATAAAGATTCGAAACTATAAGTTTCGAATAGCAGCATAGTAGCATAACAGCACAGAATGTTTATTCAGTGCGTTTTGGTAATTGCCGGCCAATAAACCGTTCATTTCCTAACAGGAACTGTATGGCCTGGGTTGTATTTTTCTCCAGGCTTTGCTGCGTTTTTAACATGGCGAGGTAGCGGATAATTTCTTTTTGCAGAGAAGGGGCCAGTGTTTTAAACACCGCATTAGCCTCCTTATTGGCCTTCAATGCTTTTACAAACAGTGGCGGAGGGGTGATATCACGGCTTTCATCATCAAAGGAAATGCTGATGTCTATGATCTCCCCGATCCGTTTAGGAGAATTTTTGAGCATGGTCGTATTAATATAAAGCCGCCATGCATTATCATATCTTACCAGTGTCTGCCGGTAAGCTTTGTTGTTTACCATGCCTTTTACCGGGATGCTCCCTTTCTCTTTGCCAGCCTGTTTGAATATTTTTTCAAGTATTGTATCCGGTACAAATACAAAGGGGTTGATACCTATGATATTTATTTCGGCTTTAAATGGTAATGGTTTGTTTAATTCCATTGCGGTATTATGAACCGAAAATTTACTAAATAAAAATCAGTAATTGCCAAACACGATAGAATAATTATTCAGTACAACAAGTTTCAAATATCAAGTTATCAAATAACAACATGTAGATACTTTTTTTATTGTCCTTATATGCCATTATTGCCAAAACTTCCACCACCTCTTTTTAGTTTTCGTTTTATCAATTATTAATGTAGAATTTGAATCTTTTGTCAAATCTATAGAAATAGAACCTTCTGAATCGACAACCCATAACGTTGAGTGCGCAATATTAATATTGTTTAAATTTAAAAAAGTATCAATTTGTTGATGTAAAAAAGTGCTTTTCGCTTTTTCCCAGTTTTGCTTTATCAGTTCCTCGGTCTCATCCTCAAAATAAAAATCGAATTTAGTTTTATAGTTCTGGGTTTGTGTTTGTTGGTTTAATCTATCGATTAGTTTTTGATCAGACAATGTGCCAAGAAATTGTTGCATAACGTTTTTTGGATCATCTAAAGTAACTCTTGGAACTGGAATTATACTAGGATCATCATTTTCAATCTTTTTCATCCTCTCAACAAGCGTGTTTGTCTGGGTTTTTGAATAATTAGTTGTTACATTGCCGGCAATATTCATTTCTTCGTCAAGCATAAAATAGTCAACGGCCATGATAGAGAAAAACTCTCTATCATGTTTGTCATAGTAAAAAAATTCGGTCAAACTACCAGTCGGCTGCTCAAAGCCAATTACTAACCAGTTTAATATTTCAGTAGAAGGAGTCATTTGTAATTTTATGTGATTTGTAAGGGTTACCTATTGTTGGCTTTGTCTAGTCAGAAGAAGAGCCATAAACGAGCACTATTTTATGATTGCCCGTAAACAAAACGTAACAATAGTCCCAAAAGACGGAATAACCCGGTAGACCATCCAGATATGGGTAAGCAAAATATGTTGTCTGTTTGTTTATTAATTGCCGGATATAGTCTATATAAGCTTGCTGTAGTGTTTTAAGTTTTAGTTCTTTTTTTCGGGTTAGTGTGAGTCCGGCTCCTTTATCACCGCGAAAGTTTAATTTATCAATAATATCATTAAATAACTCCTCTTTATTTAATGGCGATAAGGAATACTGGTCCGGGTTGCTATTTGGGTATTTCGTTTTAAATGAGTGTACGAAATCGCTAGTACCCTCTCCATTAAATATATCAATTCCAAGGCACACCTGAAAGTTGTGGCCATACATTAATTTTTCTATTTGTTTTATTATATTGTAAATACTTGCAGTCACTGGGTATAATAATTGTGTTTAACAGGCCTTCACCACACTGAACACCTTTTATAAGGCCAGTATTTACTTACAAGATAAAGAATGATATTGAAAAGATAGGGTGGTAAATAATGAGGGCTTTAGCTGTTAGAGACTTTGTTCGTCGATGAGTGTGATCGCCAAAGGCAATAGAATAAGCATTCGAAACTAAAAGTTTCGAATAGCGGAGTTCCGGATGGCAAGTTTTGAATAACCGGCTAATCTTACAATCCTTTTTTCATTATTTTTTCAGCGAGTTTAGGTGAAAACCGGTTGATCAGTTTAAGCAGTTTTGTTTTCCCTATATAACTTTCAAATTTATCAGAGCTGAAGTTGCGGAAGAATTCATCGGTTAATTGTTCAGGGGATATTTTAGACTTGCCTCTTCCTGCGGTCATAGGAGTATCAATTAATGCAGGAATGATCTCAAAAACTTTTGTATTGGTATTTTCTAACTGGTAACGAAGTGTTTTAGTAAAACTGTGGAGTGCCGATTTTGTGGCGCAATAGACGGGAGCCGATTTTTTGGGAGCTATAAAAAGCCCGCTGCTTATATTTACAACGGCACTGTTTTTATTTTTTAGCAATAAGGGTAAAAAAAGCCCTGTGAGCTTTAAAGGTGTTACGAGGTTAACCGAAATTTCATAGTCAATTTTATACATAAGGTCCGGTTCATCGGTAAAAGAATAATTGTATTGCACCGCGGCATTATTCACCAGGATATTCAGGCCCGGATGTTTTTGTTCAACAAATGAAACCAGTTGTTCAATTATGTTCTTGTCTGTTAAATCGCCTGCAAAGGTGATCATATCCGGGAATTCATTTTTTATTTGTTCCAGTTTCGTTTGATCTCTCCCGGTAATAATGACCGTGTTTTTATAATATAAAAACCGTTTTGCCAATGCTAGTCCAATGCCCGATGAGCCGCCTGTAATTAAAACGGTGTTACCTGAAGTGGTCATAGTTTTTTGTATTAATAAGTTTGTTACCTGTTTATATGGCGCCAGGTATACAACACGGTTACTACAAACCGGCTTTTACCTGGTAACATGGTAATAAGGCAAAATTGCAAACCGGCTCGCCATTTTCCATTTACATAGGTTGATAAATACTATTTACCGGAAAGCTTTTTCCTGATACGGCTTAATTGCGTAGGGGTTACGCCCAGGTAGGAGGCAATATGGTATTGAGGGATTTGTTGTTCCAGCTGCGGAAAGGTATCTTTAAATATCTGGTAACGTTTATCGGCATCCAGTAATACGATCTCAATTTCCCGCTGTTCTTTCTGAACAAAAAACTGTTCGGCTAAAACCCTTGCTCCACGTTCAATGTCAGGACAAGTGGGGAATAAATTCTGTATATCTGCAAACTTTGCAACCTGTATGGTACAACTGGTAAGTGCCTCTTGAAATATCTGGTTGGGCCTGCCGGTGATAAGTGAAGCGTAGCCACCGATAAAACAGGGGTTAACAAAAAAATGTTTGTTGTATTCAACCGCTTCATTGTTCCTGTAAAACGCCCGCATAATACCCCTTTCCAGGAAGCCGATCTCTTTTGCTATTTGCCCTTCCTTAATAAAATACTCACCTTTTTCCAGCTTTTTGGATGTAAACAAGGCCGAAAAGCGGGACCAGCTTTTGGCTGAAACCGGTGTGAGGGTATTAAAAAAAGCTTTTAAGTCGGTCATTTTATCTTTATGCTAAGTTTATAGCAGAGGTGTTAAAGTTCGGGCATGTTGTCGGGATAATCAATAGGGGTAGAAAAGGGTAGTTAAATAATAATAGGATCGCCATAGGCGATAGAATAAAGATTCGAAACTATAAGTTTCGAATAGCTGATTATATGCATTCGTTTCTCACCCTGATCTTATACGTTTCTAGTTTTTCCTTTAATGCTAACCAGGTGTTATCTCTTAAGGTTCCGGCAGGATAAAGTTTGTTTCTAAAGTCTTTTGTAATTACTCTTAAGCAATTAGGCATTTTCCCCTGCGTTTCAAATACAATTTCTTTTATATCAGTTATGTGATAAGCTTTTTTAGTCCAGAAGAAGTTATGGTTTCTGACTACAAAAAAGCGGTCAGAAACCTGAAAGTAATGCATAAGCCGGTAATGTACTAAAAACCAAAATATTGAAATAATGAATGCCAGGCCAGCTGACCCCGTCCGTTTACTGCTCACCAGCATATATGTGAGGTATCCAATGAAACCCCAAAGGGACAGGCCTCTCAGAGATGTAAAAACAGCTCCTTTGTAAGTTTCAAAGTACTCATAGGATAAAGAGCTTGTATCTGTTGGGCTTACGGCTAACTCAACAAAATTCTTTTTATCTATTACAACTTGTTTAAGAAATGATTTTATTTCCCAGGAATTGGAATACATTTCGTCGAAAATGTATTTTGTTTCTCCATTCTTAAAAGTCAGTGTCGCTGCTTCCATTGGGAATGCAATCAGATATTTAAACGGACGTTTCCCTGTTAACTTAAGATCCTTAATATCATTAAGAGAATAGACCTGGTCATTGAATTTGATAAAATCATTATCTACAGTAATTGTCGGTGCATTTTTAGCATAACGATACAAACTATAACCAGCGAAAGCATAACAGGCCAGGCTGAACAAAGGCATTAAATTTTCTGGAATTTTTAATGTTCCTTTATCAAGTTGATTATAGTAAACAAGAAGCAATAGAGTGGCTATTGCTAAAAAGAATAGTGTTGCTGCAATTATGGAGAAATAGAACTTAACAATATGTCTTTTGGAAATGATGGTGGTCATGAAATTAAAAGCAACACATACATTGTATGTATTATGTGCACTGCAAGATAAAAAATAATATTAACCAATACCCTGATTGTTAATAGTGCTGCGTTTTTCCTCTTGCCGAAAGGCTGCCGGATGCGCAGGGTTTAGTGCGTAACGCAGTGAAGCACCGCAGCCCGCAGCAGCCGGAACTGCAGCTGATAAGGATTACTGTAGCTCACAGCCCCAATTAGTAAGTAGATAGTAGTATATAGATTTTAGTATACAGGGTAAGCCGGTTAACCAATAACAATTAACCATTAACTACCACCGGCTTTTAGCTTTAACCTTTCAGCCTATCACAGCTCCTTCCTCAACCTGGCCACCGGTATATTCAATTGTTCCCGGTATTTAGCCACGGTACGGCGGGCAATATTGTAACCTTTTTCCTGTAGTAATTCGGTCAGGCGTTCGTCGCTCAGGGGGCGTTTTTTGCTTTCGGCTTCTATCAGGTCGCTCAGGATCTTTTTTACCTCGCGGGTAGAAACCTCTTCGCCGCTTTCGGTACTCAGTGATTCACTGAAGAAGAATTTTAACCGGTAGGTGCCAAACTCAGTTTGTACAAACTTACTGCTGGCCACACGGCTTACGGTAGAAATATCCAGGTTGGTTTTTTCGGCAATATCTTTCAGGATCATCGGGCGCAGGTTGGTCTCATCACCGGTAATAAAAAAGTCATGTTGGTGGTCCATGATGGCTTCCATGGTGCTTAACAAAGTATGTTGCCTTTGTTTAATGGCATCAATGAACCATTTGGCGGCATCAATTTTTTGTTTGATGAACAGTACTGCTTCTTTCTGGCGTTTATCTTTTTTGGCGCCACGGTCATACTCCTTCATCATATCGCGGTAGCCTTCACTGATACGTAGCTCCGGTGCATTACGGCCATTAAGGGTCAGCTCCAGGCGGCTGCCGTTGTTCTGTATAAAAAAGTCGGGAACAATATAACTTTCAGCCTTGTTCACCTCGGCCAGGTTGCCACCCGGCTTGGGGTTCAGCTTGATGATCTGTTGCATTACATCTTTCAGCTCCCGTTCTGTAAGGCCCAGGCCCCGTTGGATTTTTTCGTAATGCTTTTTGGTAAACTCGTCAAAGTATTTTTCAATGGCCAGGATAGCGGTATCAACATCTTTGCCTTCGGCTTTCTGGCGGTATAACTGTAATAATAAACATTCCGGCAGATCGCGGGCGGCTACACCCGCGGGGTCAAACTGCTGGATTAAATGTATAATACCTTCTACCTCCTGAACGGTGGCAACGATATTCTGGCGAAAGGCCAGGTCATCTACAATGGCCGATGTTTCGCGGCGCAGGTAACCATCCTCATCCAGGCTGCCGATCAGGTGTTCCGCTATTTTTTTCTGGGTTTCCTCCAGGCTAAGCATGCCTAACTGGAGGTATAAAGATTCGTAAAAGGTGGTCTCTGTTTTAAAAGGGAGTTGTTTGCCGTCATCCTCTTCGGGATAATTATCGTCGCGGGTACGGTAATCGCCTATTTCATCATCGCCTTCATGTACATATTCGCTCACATCCACGCTGTCATAATCTTCCGTGCTGCCATCCGCATCCTCATACTCATCGGCCTGCTCTGCAAACTCATCTCTCATTTCATCACTGTCATCGTGGGCGGCTTCATCCAGTTCCAGGGCGGGGTTTTCTTCCAGTTCCTCTTTAATTCTTTCTTCTAAATTGGCGGTAGGCACCTGCAACAGTTTCATCAGCTGTATCTGCTGCGGCGATAGCTTTTGTAAAAACTTCTGTTGTAATGATTGACTTAATGCCATTATCAGGAAGAGGGGTTTGTTTTAAAACGGTAAAATACAAAAAATTGCTCCTTCTATCAAAAATTAGGCCGTAAAATTACAAATAAAAAAATAAAATGAAATATGAAGCCAATTTTTATCTTTTTTATACTAAAAAGCTTGTTTTTTTCAATTATTTTTATTATGTAAGATATTTATTATCAATAAAATGTTTGAATAATTGTGTATAACCTTTGCAAAAATTTATTTTTTTAAAAATGTTTATAAAAAATGAGGCGAATCAAGCCAACTGGCTGTTTGTAGCATGACAGGCAGGTGTTTATGGGCGCTTATTCATTGACTAAAAGCCAGTTGCGGCACCGCTGTTTTACAGAAGTTTCTATCGCTGGGCTGCCACCACTAAACCATATGCCAATACATTTGCATTAATATTTACCACATTGACTTACTCATTACCCGATATCTGTTCCATTATTGGTGCTACCGCAAGTAGTGTCAGCGCTGCCATTATTACGGAAATAAGCTGGGACAGCCGCCGTATTATTACACCCGCCGGTACTTTGTTTTTTGCCCTGCATGGCGCCAGGCGCGATGGCAGGCAGTTTATTGCACAATTATACCAGCAGGGCGTTCGCAGTTTTGTGACCAGCGAGCCTGGCCTGGACACATTATATTCCGGCGCTGTTTTTTTACGGGTAACGGATCCTTTACAGGCTTTACAACAGTTAGCGGCTTATCACCGCAGCCGCTTTTCTTTACCCGTTATTGGTATTACGGGCAGCAATGGCAAAACCATTGTAAAGGAGTGGTTGTACCAACTGCTGCATTCACGGTATAATATTGTACGCAGTCCCAGGAGTTATAACTCGCAGATAGGCGTGCCGGTGAGCGTATGGCAGATAGAGCCGCAGCACAACCTGGCTATTTTTGAAGCCGGTATTTCGCAGCCCGGTGAAATGGAGAAGCTGCAGGCAATTATACAACCTACTATTGGTGTGCTTACCAATATTGGTGAAGCCCATAGCGCCGGCTTTATTAACCGGCAGCAAAAGCTGGATGAAAAGCTATTGTTATTTAAAGAAGCGGGGATCATTATTTACTGTAACGATAACGATGCGGTTGACCAGGCGGTACGTAAACTGCCCAATGCCCGTTTAAGCTGGGGGCATAATCCGGAAGCGGATATACTGGTGGTACAAAGCACGGCCAGCACCACCCAAACCCATATACAGTTATTGTATAAAGAACAACCTGTTGAGTTCAGTATTTATTTTACCGATGAAGCAGCCATTGAAAATGCCATTACCTGTGCTGCCGTATTGCTGGCCCTGGGTTGTGAGCCGGTTTTTATACAGGAACATATGTTGTTGTTGCAGCCGGTAAATATGCGGCTGGAGCTTAAAAAAGGCATTAACAACTGTGTACTCATCAATGACAGTTACAGCGCCGATATCAATTCCCTGCAAAATGCCCTGCAATTTTTATCGCAGCAAAGCAGTAGCCTGACCAAAACGGCTATACTTTCCGATTTTATCCAGGCTGCCACCGATGATAGTACGTTGTACGGGCAAATATTACAGGCCCTTCAGGAGAACGGGGTGCAGAAGCTTATTGGCATCGGCCCGGCCATTAGCCAGGCTTTACAGCAACGGTCTGCAAACCAGGGAATGGAATTGCAGTTGTATTCTTCTACCGAAAGTTTTATCCACCAGTTCAGGCCCTCGCAGTTCAAGGATGAAGCTATACTGGTCAAGGGGGCACGGATATTTGGTTTTGAACAACTGGTACCCCTGCTGGAACAGAAAGCCCACCAGACCGTACTGGAGATAAACCTGAATGCACTGATCAGCAATGTAAAACAGTACCAGCAACAGTTGCGGCCAGATACTAAAATAATGGCCATGGTAAAAGCCTTTGCCTATGGCAGCGGTGGCGCCGAAATTGCCGGCATCTTACAATTTCATAAAGTGGATTACCTGGGTGTGGCCTATGCCGATGAAGGCGTGGAGCTGCGTAAAGCGGGCATTACCCTGCCTATTATGGTAATGAACCCCGAGCCGGCCGCTTTTGAAAATATTATTACCTATAACCTGGAACCTGATATGTTCTCCCCGGAAATATTCCGGGCCTTCAGCGCTTTTGTAGCGCAGGAGGGGCTACAGCATTACCCGGTACATATAGAAATAGAAACGGGCATGAACCGCCTTGGCTTTTTGCCGGAACAATGGAAGGAACTGGCTATGCAATTAAGCCAAAGCTCCCTGTTAAAAGTTCAATCGGTGTTCTCGCACCTGGCAGCCAGCGAGGATGCGCAGGAAGATGCATACACATTTGCCCAGTTTGAAAAATACAACCAGGCAGTAGGGGTTTTACAGCAATACCTGCACTATCCTTTTATCAAACATATCGCCAATACATCCGCTATTGGCCGCTTACCACAATTACAGCTGGATATGGTGCGCCTGGGCATAGGTATGTACGGTGTGGGTAATATACCAGGCTTACAGCAGGTAGCTACTTTAAAAACAACAGTAGCGCAGGTAAAAACGCTGGAAGCGGGGGAAACAGTGAGCTATAACCGCCGGGGCGTTTTGCAGCGCACTTCCAAAATAGCTACCGTACGTATTGGTTATGCCGATGGCTATAACCGTAAATTAGGCTATGGCAACGCATATGTATTGGTGCATGGACAACAAGCCCCGGTAGTCGGCACAGTATGCATGGATATGACCATGGTAGATGTAACCGGTATTGCCGACGTGAACACCGGCGATGAAGTGGTTATTTTTGGCAAAGACCTGCCTATACAACAACTGGCCACCTGGGCGGGTACTATTCCCTATGAGATCATGACCGGTATATCGCAAAGAGTGAAACGGGTGTATTTTGAAGAATAGAGGTTAATTAGCTAATTTGATAATGTGCTGATATGCTAATGAAGGTATATTCAATTGTTTGTAATATATTTAAGGAGGGAGAGGTGAATTAAATATTTAGCCAATGAATATTTTTCAAAAAGCGTCAAGGTTTATCATCAGGAAAACATTTGCATTTTCGGTTCAATTAATCAGGTTTAGTAACAGCAGCAAAAGGGCTGATCTTAAGTTGGATGAGTTGCGAAACAGCCCTGTCGGAACGCTGGGTTATGATGTGGCAAAGTGTTTAGATAATAACAACCTGAAGTTTGTACCACATTTTGAAAGTCACGATCTCAAACATGTAATACTGGAATACAAAATGACCCCGGCAGATGAAATAAAGCTACAGGCTTTTATGCTGGGTAACGGCAATTATACACTGCCTTGTTTTGCTATTTTAACCTTTGGTATTATTTTATTACCTGATGAGTGGATGACATTTTATAATGAATATAAAAAAGGGAGGAAGGCAATACCTATTTCTTCCTGGACAATAGATGAACTGGCCAATACAAAGACAGATTTTTTACGTAATCAACTGTATATTAATTCAAGGTATATAAACAACAATCAAACATTCAGTATGAAAACTTTTGTAAAGTATTTTACCTTTGCTTCTGTAGTTGCCGGTATATTAGGCATGATCTTTTGCCTACCGTTTTTGTTTTCTGCAGACATTGCTGATCTGGTAGGAGCCGGGTTTCCTTTTATAGGCGGTTCTATATTAACGGTAGGCGGATTACTTGTGTTGTCTAACCTGGTCAGGAAAAATGTAAGTGAAGTAAAAACTGAAGTATAATCTCAATTCATAATTCAGCATTCATCATTCTCAATTCTCAAATCTGAAATCTACACTCCCAAATCTGAATTCTCTACTTCTTCCTCTTCACCAGCTTCGCCCTGATGATCACCACATCCTCCAACGGACGATCCCTGTCCTTGCCTTTACTGGTGGGAGTGGCGGCAATGCTGTCAACAATATCCAGGCCGCTTACTACTTCGCCAAAAACGGTATAAGTGCGGTCTAAGTGAGGGGTACCGCCGATGGTCTTATATACTTCGCGCTGGTCGGCAGGAATTTTAAAGCCTTTCAAGCGGTTGGTTTGTAAAGAATCCAGGCCGCCATCGGTAAACTTTTTACCCTGTACAATATAAAACTGGCTGCCGCTGCTGGCGCGGGCCGGGTTAACATCATCGCCTTCGCGGGCTGCGGCCAGTACACCTTTTTTATGAAAGAGGTTAGGGCGTAGTTCTGCGGGTATAACATAATCAGGACCACCTTCGCCCAGTGCTTTGCCGGCTGGTGCCGCTTTGCTGTCGGGATCGCCGGCCTGTATCATAAAATTATTGATCACCCGGTGAAATAATACCCCGTCATAATAATGCGCTTTTACCAGGCGTAAAAAATTATCGCGGTGTAAAGGCGTTTCGTTGGATAAACGTAATACAATAGTACCCTTGTTGGTTACCAGAGCAATATCACGTTTAAGGTCCTTGCGTTTTAATTTGGTCTTGTTTTGAGCGTTTACTGCCACACTGCAAAAGCATACCAGGCCAAGGAATAAAAATTTCAACAAAAAACGATGGGGCATAAGTAGGGGTTATTCACCATGCTCTGCAAAATAGAGCAGTACATGGTCCTTTAAAAAATTTTCCTGTTCAATGGGGTTCATTACCGGCATGGGCTTTAATTGTTTAAAGTGCGGCCAGCCATCTTTATCGGTTCCTTCCTGTTCGTAATAACCACTGGGGGTAAGCAGTTTACATACCGCCACATGCATCAGGTCCTGCTTTTGTTCTTTGGAGAACTTTTCTTTTATATCACCGAACTCCTGTATACCAATTAAAAATAAAATGGTTTCCATATCGGGCTTTTTACCGAAACGTTCCACCAGTTTGGCTTCCAAAGCCCACCATCTTGTCTGAAGATCATCTTGTACTTGCATGATGCAAAATTAGTAGTTCGTGGTTAAAAGTTCATAGTTAATGGTCCATCGTTAATAGTTAACGCCAAATGCAGAATTATGAATGCTGAATGATGAATGTCACATTCCCTACTACTAATTGCCAATTCTCAATTGTCCCTTGTCCATTGTCAACTGCTTACGCTTCCAGCGCCTCATTCAAAAAATTAATCAGCGGCTGTATGGTCTCAAAAGCCTGTACCGTTTGTTTCAGCAGGCCTTTGTCGGTAAGTTCTTTATCGCTGATATTGGTCATGGTAATAAAACTTTTTAGTTTCAGGTATTCAGCGGCGGGGTTATCCGCTTCATAACCTTTGGGCACCCGGCTCAGCGCAATACCTTCTTCTTCAGACAGGCCACCGTAAATAGTTTTAAAGTTTTTTGCGTTCAGTATTTTCTGAAAATCCTTCAGGTTATAATCGATCTCCTGGCGCACTTTCTGGAGGTCGGCGGGCATAGGCTGCCATACACCACCCCCGATAAAACTATTGTTGCCCGGCTCCAGGTGAAAATAATAACCGGCCAGTACCGATTTTTTACCGCCCTTGTTCAGGCTTACGGCCAGGTTACGTTTGTAGGGTGTTTTATCCTTGGAAAAACGAATATCACGGTTGATCCGGAAGATGCATTCACGGGCAGTCAGGCTGGCAATATTGGCGTCTTTTTTACCAAATACTTTTATTACTTCATCGGTAAACTGAAGGAAATCGGTCTTAGCGGCGTCATAACGATGGCGGTTCTCATCAAACCAGGGTTTGTTATTGTGTTTTTGCAGGTCTTTTAAAAACTGTAATGTGGCAGGTTGTAGCATAATCGGGTATAATAAAAAGAAATAAAATAATTGTTGTTACCAAAAATACAACAGTTATCCGGGCTATAAAGCGGTGCAGAAGACAGATTTTTTTTATTTTGCCCTGCAAATAGTTTTCTTTTACGGAATATTAGCGCAACAGCGCCCCTCAAGCCGCCGTTAACCAGCAGACTGCCGGTTTATTTTTTGTATTTTATTGCATGATATGCCTGATAGTAATTTTAGTTTTTTAAAAAATGTTTTGCTGCATAGCTTAACTGCCTACGGTGGTCCGCAGGCACATTTTGCTATGATGATGAAAACATTTGTAAAGCAAAAAAACTATATTACCGAAAACGAGTTGCTGGAGTATAATGCGCTGTGCCAGTTATTACCCGGTGCTTCCTCTACACAGATCATTGCTTTGGTAGGCTACAAACGTGGCGGCCTGCCACTTGCTATACTCACGTTAATGATATGGGTGCTGCCGGCCAGTATTTTTATGGGGGCTTTATCCTTTCTGTTGCACATGATTGATAAACGGGATATTGAGACCGACCTGTTTAAATTCATTGCACCCATGGCCGTAGGTTTTTTATTATTCTCCTGTTTAAAAACATTCCCGCTGGCTATAAAAAACGGCGTCAGCTGGATCATTATGATACTGGCTTCGGCCATTACTTACTTCTTCTTTCAATCGCCCTTTGTATTCCCGGCTTTAATAGTAGCAGGTGGCATTACCACCAATATCACCAATAAACGTAAGCCTGAGATCATTGCCGAGCGCAGGAAGATACAATGGAATAACCTCTGGTTGTTCATTGCCATTTTTGTGGTGGCGGGTGTGTTGAGTGAAACGGCCAGGCGGCAAAACTGGGAGTATCGCAAACCCATCAACCTGTTTGAAAGTAATTACCGTATGGGCAGCCTGGTATTTGGCGGCGGCCAGGTATTAATGCCCATGATGATGGAGCAATACAGTATACGCCCCGAAGCGGTAAGGCACCGTAACCCCGATGTAATACAGATTGATAAAGCCGATATGTACACCGGCATGGGACTGGTAAGGGCTATGCCCGGCCCTGTTTTCTCCATTGCTTCCTTCACCGGCGGTATGGCTCTGCGTGATATGGGTAACACACCTACGCAGCGGGGTATTATGCAGGCTGTGGGCTGCGCTATTGCTACCGTGGGTATTTTTTTACCCAGCTTTTTGCTGGTGCTTTTCTTCTTCCCCATCTGGAATAATTTAAAAAAATATACAGTCATACACCGCTCGCTGGAGGGCATTAATGCGGCGGTACTGGGCATCATGATCGGTTCTACTTTTTATATGATGAAGGATATATCCATTACCGATGCCAATGTTTTAAGTGTGCTTAACCTGGGGGTGATTGTTGGCACCAGCCTGCTGCTTTTTTTTAGCCGTATACCGGCGCCGGTAATTGTATTGGTTTGCCTGGGCCTGGGTTACTGGTGGATATAAGCCGCTATGGGCAACCGGTTCACTGTCAACCTGTTTTCCAAAATATTTTTTGTTTTTACAAAAAAAGTGTATTCTTGCAGTAGGAAAAGCGGCTGATAACTATTGTTTCCCTCGTTATAGCTCATCAGAAACCTGCCGTTTCCTTCAAAAAATTTCAATCAATTTTATTTTCTCAGATTTATTCCCTTCATTTTGAATTGTTTTTAACTTCAAGACTATTGTATGTATGACATTTCGCAATTGAACGATATGATCGTTCCTGAATTGCTCGACATTGCTGAGCAATTGAAAATCCCTAATCCTAAGAAACTGGACAAACAAGAGCTGGTGTACAAAATTTTAGATAGCCAGGCTGCTTCCGACGCAAAAACTGCGGCCCCGGAAGACAAAGGCAAACGTAAACGAATTGCTAAAGTTTCTACCTCCACCGGTACTACCGAAGAAGCCATTATCGAAAACACAGGCGAAGAAAAACCTGCTGAGAAAAAAACAGCTCCTGCCAAAAGAACACCGATAAAAAAAGCCAGGAAAAAAGCAGAGTCAGCCGAAGAGGAAACAACCCCTGAAAAAGCTACCCCGGAAACGGCACCCGTAACAAGAACACCCCAGGAAATACAGGCCGCATTTATACAGGAAGCATTTGCCGCTGCTGAAGCCCAGGCCGAAGAACAACAGGCACCTGCGGCTCCTACAAGACCAGCATTCCAGAGAAGAGAACAACAACAACCCAGTTTTAATATAGAATTTGACGGTATTATTCTTTCCGAAGGTGTATTAGAAATGATGCCCGACGGATATGGATTTTTACGCTCATCCGATTATAACTACTTATCATCACCCGATGATGTGTATGTATCACCCTCACAAATAAAATTATTCGGTTTAAAAACCGGTGATACGGTGCAGGGTAGCGTACGTCCGCCGAAAGAAGGTGAAAAGTATTTCGCTTTACTGAAAGTGGATTTTATCAATGGTAAAAGCCCTGAAGAAGTAAGGGACCGTGTACCATTTGATTACCTGACCCCGCTTTTCCCTTTCGAAAAATTAAACCTGTTTACCCAGCCCAGCGATTACTCTACCCGTATTATGGACCTGTTTACCCCTATTGGTAAAGGCCAGCGTGGATTGATTGTAGCACAGCCCAAAACTGGTAAAACCATGTTGTTAAAAGCAGTAGCCAACGCTATTGCTACTAACCACCCTGAGTGTTACTTGATGGTAGTACTGGTTGATGAACGCCCGGAAGAGGTGACCGATATGGAACGCAGTGTAAAGGCCGAGGTAATTGCCTCTACCTTTGATGAGCCTGCTGAGAAACACGTGAAAGTATCCACCATTGCTTTGCAAAAAGCAAAACGTTTGGTGGAGTGCGGTCACGATGTAATTATCCTGTTAGACTCTATTACCCGTTTGGCCCGTGCACACAATACTGTAGCGCCTGCATCGGGTAAGGTATTATCGGGTGGTGTGGAAGCCAACGCCATGCAAAAGCCCAAACAATTTTTTGGTGCAGCCCGTAAAATTGAAAATGGCGGATCCTTAACCATTATTGCAACAGCATTAGTAGATACCGGCAGTAAAATGGACGAGGTGATCTTTGAAGAATTTAAAGGTACCGGCAATATGGAGTTACAGCTGGATCGCCGTTTAGCCAATAAACGTATGTATCCTGCTATCGACCTTACTTCATCTTCTACCCGTCGTGACGACCTGTTACTGGACAGGGATGTATTACAGCGTATGAACTTACTGCGTGTTTACTTAACCGATATGAATACGGAAGAAGCCATGCGTGAACTACTGAACCGCATGAAAGGAACCAAGAGCAATGAAGAGTTTTTGGCCAGTATGAACCGGTAAAAAATTAATGATTTATACTATTGAAGCCATCGTGAATACGGTGGCTTTTTTATTGCTGTTGAGTTTTATGAATGGACAATTGACAAGTGACAATGGACAAATGAGAATTGACAGTTGACAATTAGGAATGGGCAATAGAGGATTTGTTATTCATAATTCATCATTCATAACTCATCATTCTTCTCAGGAGGTTTTTCCTTTAAACGTGGCATAAATAGCCATAGCATGCCCGTGTCCCAGTTCAAACTCTTCTTTAAGCCAGTTGGTAACTTCTGTGGCCTTGGTTTTGGGATTCAGTTCGCCTTTAACTATAAATCCTTTTTTCTCGGCCAGCTTTTTAAAATCAGCAGGCGTTTTCCCGGTTTTGGCTTTGATGTTATCAATATAGGCTTGAAACGACATGATAGGGTTGTTTTATAAACAATTTAATAAAAAAATACTATCAATGGACAAGTGGCAAATGACAGTTGACAATTAGCAATGGGCAATTGGCGATAGGCAACGAGCCATTCAAAATTCATAACTCATCATTCAAAATTCTTCACTCCCCACAAATCGTTAACACTAAACTTATAACTTACTACTCACAACTTATTACATAAAATACTACCTTTGCATTCTTCAACAAACAAATAAAAAGAGCATGTAGGATTTAATTTCTTTCTGATGGACATAGTCACCGGCTGATCACAGAGCCGCTATTGTTAACTTCTAAAAGAAATTTGTCATGCTTTTATTGCAGCACATTTCCTATACACATCCTGATAAAGAGTTGTTATTCAGCAACCTGAACTTATCCGTAGCCACAAAAGATAAAATGGCCCTTATTGGTAATAATGGTGCGGGCAAATCGGTTTTACTTAAAATTATGGCGGGTAAACTAATGCCCTCATCCGGCAAGGTAATAACGGAAGCAGCGCCTTATTATATACCCCAGTTGATGGGCCAGTACAATGGTATTACCATTGGCGAAGCGCTGCAGGTGCAGGATAAAATACAGGCTTTGCAGGCTATTATGGCCGGTGATACTAGCGAAGAAAATTTTACCCGCTTAAATGATGGCTGGACCATTGAAGAACGTTGTACCGAAGCACTGGAATACTGGCAGCTACCCGGCATGGCGCTGGATACACCCCTGGCTTTATTAAGCGGCGGGCAAAAAACAAAAGTATTCCTGGCGGGTATCATGATACACCAGCCGGAATTTGTATTGCTGGATGAGCCCAGTAACCACCTGGACGATGCGGCCCGGCAACTGCTGTATAACTTTATACAACACTATACCGGCACTTTGCTGGTGGTGAGCCATGACCGGTATTTATTGAACCTGCTGGATAGTGTGTGCGAATTGAGTAAAAAAGGCCTCACTCTCTATGGCGGTAACTATGCTTTTTACGAGGAGCAGAAACGTATTGGTATGCAGGCTTTGCTGAATGATGTACAGGCCAGCGAAAAAGCCCTGCGTAAGGCAAAGGAGAAGGAGCGGGAAACCATGGAGCGCCAGCAAAAACTTGATGCCCGTGGTAAAAAAAAGCAGGAGAAAGCCGGTGTGCCCACCATTATGATGAACACCCTGCGCAACAGTGCCGAAAAAAGTACGGCTAAAAGCAAACAGGTACATGCCGAAAAAAAGGAGGGCCTGCAAACGCAATTGCAACAGCTGCGCGATGAACTGCCGGAGGCCGATAAAATGAAATTTAATTTTGATAATGCCGCTTTGCACAAGGGTAAGGAACTGCTCACCGCCACTGGCATTAACTACCAATACGGCGAACAATGCGTATGGCCGCAACCATTAAGCATACAATTAATAAGCGGCGACAGGGTAGCCCTAAAAGGTGGTAATGGTTCCGGCAAAACCACCCTTATTAAGCTAATACTGGGGCAGCTGCAAGCGGCCACGGGCAAGCTGGTACAGCATATAAATGGCAGCGTGTATATTGACCAGGACTATTCCCTGCTGCACTACCACCTGTCGGTTTACCAGCAGGCGCAGCAGTTTAACCATACCGGCTTGCAGGAGCATGAAATTAAAATAAGGCTCAACCGGTTTTTATTTGGAAAGGACTTTTGGGACCGGCCCTGCAGCGCTCTTAGCGGGGGCGAGAGGATGCGGTTAACCCTTTGTTGCCTGGCTATACTGAACAAGGCGCCGGACATGATAGTGCTGGATGAGCCTACCAATAACCTGGATCTGCAGAATATTGATATACTCACGCAGGCCATCAGCGATTACCAGGGCACTTTACTGGTGGTATCGCACGATCAGTACTTTTTGGAGCAATTGCAGCTGAACAAGGAGATAAGGCTGTGAGTAAGGATGATATACAACAAGCGGGCCTTACTGTAGTAAAGCCCGCTTGTCATTATGGAGTAGCTAATGTATTAATCGGCTAAAAACTCAAAAGTATCAAAGATAGATCTGGCGGCAGCCCTGTTCTCTTCAAACTTCTTTTCGGCGGCCAGGTAGGTTACCGTGTATACCTTGCCTTTGTAAATGGCTTTAAAGCTATCGGTTAAAAAAACCTCTTTGCCCTGGGTTATCTTGCCTTTGATGATCCACCATTCCACGCCTTTTATTTTTTCAAACTTCGATTCTTCAATGGTAAAAGAAACCTTGTCGGTATTCTGCGATTTGGCCATCTTGGTTTCTACCTCCGATAGTTTTTTAATATCGTGTTTCTCGTAACCCTCGGCCAGTTTGGTAATTTCAATCTTTATCATGGAGGGTTTGAACAGGGATGAGCCGGGGCCGTTGATGCATAACTCGGCCTGTTCCATGCGGTTGATCTTCCACTTGACGGGGTAGGTGATCATAAAAATTTTATCGGAGGAAATATGGGTTTTGGTTTCCTGTGCCAGGGCTTTGCTTAAGGGAGCAAAAAATACGGCGCAGAGAAATACAAAAAGGGGCAGGGTCCTGTTAAAGGACGGGGCGGCAGAAAAGTTCATGTGTTGGTGGATTTGGTAAAATGATTATTAACACAATAAAATTAGCGGGCGGCTGCCATAAAACAAACTTTATTTTTTAATTATATATGAAATTTTTCAAATGGTTACGAGGGCTGCCGCCCCGGCCTGTAGTTACTTGTTTAACCCCGTTTCCTCCCCGGCCGGGCTAATCTCCAGCCGGCCATGGTTACAGGTAATAATAACGGCCTGCCCGGGCCGGAAGCCGTACTGCTGCAGCCATTTGCCGCTAAGCAGCAGGCTGGGGTACACAACATTATACTGGCGGTATACATGGGGGCCGCCACGGGCAAAACTTTTGCCCTGTACGGTAACGCGGCGGGTTTGGGTGGTTAGCCAGGTAGTTTCGGGTATTTGCATACGGTGGTGTTTTTAATAGCCCAAAGCAACGCTGCCGTATTGCTGTAACCTACTTTTTTGGTTTGTTATTTACGTACAGGCTGTTTGTATTTTACCTATCTTTAAGTAGCTGCCATGCCGCACATTAACTAAATTTGCCTCTTATGACAACACTCAACACTATGCCAACAAACAGTAAAATACACGAAGGCCGCAACGTAAAACGTTTCAGGGAAATGCTGGGCATTAAACAGGATGCCCTGGCCTACGAGCTGGGCGAGGACTGGAACCAGCAAAAGATCTCCCTGCTGGAACAAAAAGAAACCATCGATGCTCCCCTGCTGAAACGCGTGGCCGATATTATGAAACTGCCCGTAGATGCTTTTAAAAATATGACGGATGAGCAGGCTGTGAATATTATTTCTAATACCGTTACTAATAATGATAATGCAATAATGCATTCGTTGTATAATCACTATCCAACTTTTAATCCTATTGATAAAGTTGTTCAGCTTTATGATGAAAAGATTGCGTTGTATGAAAGAATGCTGAAGGAAAAAGACGAGATGATGGCCCGACTGGAGAAGTTGATAAAAATAAATTGAAAAACGATAACTGCACGAAAATATGGGAGAATTTTCAAAACGTATAGGTGAAGTTGGAGAAGAAATTGTTGTTGATTTTCTTACTCTAATTGGTTGGCATAACCCAGTTAGAAACTTTGATATTCCAAGTATTGATCCTGAAAAACATGAGAAAAGCACTCATGGTATTGATGCCTATTTTCATTATAAAAGCCCCGTGATATCAAGAACACTTGAAAATATTTTAATTTCAGTTAAATATAGTAAGGATAAATATCCTAATGCACCTGTAGAAAAGTTTAAGTCATATTATCGTGATATAGGAATGGCAGTTGAGTCTTTCAAGAAATCTGAAATAAGAACAAGAAACATCAACAGTCGTTCTAATATTGAAACGACTTTTGATAGAGGTGTGATATTTTGGCTAAATAATGTGAATGATGATTCGGTTGATTTATTAGAAAAATTATCAAAACTAGAAGCCCCTAAAGACTACAACCACGATGGCGTCTTTCTTGTGGATAATAAGAAAATAGAGTTTTTTTTCTCAGCCATAGAGTATGTAAAACGTAAATTCCCCGGGAAGGAAGTCGAATTTACATATTTTAGCACAGGATTAAACAACGATAATGAAACACCAAAAAACGGGAAAATAATGCCAGTGCAGTATTTAGGCTCTAATATTTTACCTATGAGAGTTCAAGACAGCGCTGATAAAAATACTTTAATCCTTGTTTCGAGAGAAAAATTTGAAGAAGAAGAACTGATTAAATTAATCGGCTTAGCCAAAAATATTACTGCAAATTATCAATCTAATACAATAATTGCTTTCCCTGATTATAACCGGGTACAACATGAGCAACTTGTGGATAATGCGAAGCTAATAGTTGAAGAGGCGTCTTTTACAAATACTCTTTCCGTAGAAAACTATAATCCTAATTTTAGAAATTAATGGAAAAGATAAATGAGAACATTAATAGATTTCTTCCTTTTGGAGATTCTTTGAGGGCGATTTTGCAACATGATTCGATAAAAGATAGAGAAAGAAGGCAACTTCTGAGGATGAAAGGTGTCTTTGTTAATAATTGTGATGAGGATAGCTCCTTCCCTATTTTAACTACTTCATTATTAAGCCCTAACGAATTCGAGTTTCTGAAAGAAAGATTCCAGGCAAAAGAAGACAGAGAAAAAACTATCACAAGAACATTAGAGTGGGAAACAGATAAAACTCTGATCGCCGCTGTACCGGATAATTTTAATATTCAGGAAATAATTAAAACGAACTTCCCTAAGTATAAAGTAATAGGAAACCCAAATTTCACAATGGTTGATAATAATCCAAACAAAGTATGTTTGGATTTTAAGTGTGAGACAAATAACTATAGCAAGCCGTGGTTTAGAGGTAAAAGTGAATTCAAAGGAAAAGTCACATTTGAAAAAATTACGTCGATAGACAACAAAGTGCAATTACAAATTATTCATACCTCCCCCGAAACAACTGATATAGCTGAAAAAGTTTCGAAACATTTGGAAAGATATTTTAAAGCAAATAATTATATGAATCCTAAAAAAGAGATTCAACGAATTCTTTACAGAGATTTTACGAATGAGGAAAGGATTCAGTTTTTATTAAGCATGACCGAAGGTAATGATGTTTTTACATATACAAGAGCTACCTTTTTAGATATTGGCCCAGACCCTTCAGAAGCGCTACACGAAGATATCAGATGGCTCGAATTAGCAAAAGTTCGAGAATTAAATATAAATGGGGAAAAGTTGCATGAGCTTCCTTTTCTAAAGGAAAAGGATTTGCATAAGTATATGGAATTGTCCGAAATGGAAATTATTTATGATTTTCAGTTGCCTTCAATCGAAGGTAACTGTACTATTAGATTTGGCTTTTTAGGTTACGATTTTAAAAAGCGAATTGGGAGTATAGAATTTGTTGTAGATATTCCTAAAATTCAACCAAAAGATCAATATTCAGCTGTTCCTTTTTCATCGATTAAAACTCAACTTTTTAGAGAGTTTGAGAAATTCAAAACTGAAAAATACGAATGGTGTAAACTTCAAAATCTAAAAACTCAATATACTCCGACCTCATGACCAGTTTAGACTTCACACAAGTTAAAATTCAGAATTTAATAACTCATCATATTGGAAATAAACTTAGAGATGAGAGTGTTTTACTTTCGAATGAACCCACAGACTTATCAACTGATACAAAAGATTTTTTACTAAAGTACTTTTTATTGCCTATCAAAACCGATGAATTCTTTTGTTTTTCACATCCCGTAAAATTAGAATTGAATGGTGTTTTTTCTGTTGTCGAAGAGATTTTTTCAAGCCCTACAAAATTTATTCAGAACTCACAAGATATTGCTAAACTACTTTATGATCAATCTTTACATCCAAAAATAAAGGAAGGAGAGTTGAATATTGTGTTGTTCTCAAATGTTGTTTTGGACGACCAAATAATTGATGCCATTGGTATTTTTAAATCAGAAACTAATGTTCCTTTTTTGAAGATGAAAAACCGAGAATCGAAATTCATTATTAATCACGAATATGGATTTGATATTAAAGGGATAGATAAGGGTTGTATTATTTTTAACACTGATCCAAAAAAAGGCTATAGAGTATTAATCATTGACAATGCGAGCAAATCGGCAGAGGCACAATATTGGAGAGATGATTTTTTGAAAATAAAACCTATTGCAAATGAATTTCATCAAACTAATCAATTTTTGGGAATCGCCAAGCAATTTGTAACTAAAAAACTTGATGAGGATTTTGAAGTAAGTAAGGCGGATAAAATCGATTTACTTAATCGCTCTGTTGATTATTTTAAAACGCATGATACCTTCGACAAACAAGAGTTTGAGACGGAAGTTTTTCACCACTCAAATATTATTAAATCTTTCAGGCAGTTTGATGAAGCTTACCGGCAAGAAAATGAAGTTGATTTGTCAGACAACTTTGAGATATCCACACAAGCAGTAAAAAAGCAGGCAAGAGTTTTTAAAAATGTGTTGAAGCTTGACAAAAATTTTCATATCTACATACATGGAAGTAGGGAGCTTATTGAACAGGGGGTTGATGAAAGTGGCCGAAAGTATTATAAAATCTATTACGATAATGAAACCTAATTTGTGTTGATAGGTGAGTGATAGCAGCGAATAGCAATGCCGAGGGAATAATTTGAATATTGTTACCTAAAGGAATAATGATTAACTTGACTTGTATTATATAAGATTTTCATGCCTCCTTTTCACGGTTTATCTGCAACGTATAATAATTCTTAACGGTCATACCATCCAGATAATTGAAGCGGACATCTTAATTCTGTTGTCCCCATCTGATCCCACCATCGTGCCAGCGATACGCGTATAAGTGTGCCTGCTGGTATTATTTTAACGGCATCGTCATAACCAATATATGGTATGTTATACCATGTGTCATTTGAGTTACAGCTATATCTTGTTTTTTTATAATAAATGTTTTTTCTTAGAGTCTGGTTGGGGATCCAAAAACCTACACTTTGTGTAGGTATGTCAGCTTTGTTAATATATCCACTTCCATTATCTGTCCATTGTAATTTGCCGTCAAACAACTCTTCAGGACTACCCTCCCAAACAGGAACACCCATATTTCGAATGAAATCTAGCATACGTACTTGTAATGGTTCAACCAAGTCGTATGATTGAACTATTACATCTTCAATATGTGGAGGGTCTATCTTGGATTTTGAAGTAAACTTCATGTTGTAAATAAAGCCAGGACTAAGATCGGTGTTTTCGGGCGGATAGTTGCCATTGTTCATGATAAGGCGTATGCTTTTCCCTTCAAGCGTAAGGCCTCCTACGCAGCATTGACCGTGGTGCATACGGGTTTTGGAAACAATAAGAACATTCATGGTGTGGTTTTATAAATGGTTAATATGGTAGTAGTAGGTATTGTGCAACTTTTCGGCTACAATAGATCGATGGCATGCCTCTGAATGTTCTTCTACACAAAAGAGTGCTATTCTATGCGCACCTTCTCTGTAAAGAGACTCCAAAAAGTTATCAAAGTCGAAGTTTTTCAGAATACGATTTTTATATTCTATTATAAAAACCTTTCCTAATTCTTTCCTTTGCGTTTTAAGCTCACCTTTTTCAAGATCAATTTGTTTTTGAAGTTCGCGAATCGCAGTTGTTGGTGCCAGTGTGTCGATATAACCGTATTTGATATTAAGTTCTTTAAGCCTATGTTGTAGCCGATTACTGTTTACAAACGCATATTGAGACCCCCGTACCCCTCTTCGCTGCCTTATATCCAGAAAGGTATCAATGCGGTTTTGAACCAGCTTATTAAAAAACTCGCTTTCCGAGCAATTGTAAACTCCAATTGTAAAGAATTCCATGGCAAAGGCTATAGGTAGGCCTTCCGTGATTTGCCGCTTATTTGATTACCAAATAGATCAAAATCCGAAAGGCCCTTGTTTAACTCATTAATAATTGTTGCCTGATCTTTTAATCGACCATTTTCATCAATATGTTTGAGCTGAATATGCTGTTTGCTTAATTCTTGTCCAATGAGTTTTGAGCGGTGGCATTCGCAAGGCTTGCTTTCACTACACATGATGACAGTTGCGAGATTTTTACTATACGCCGTTTTTAATCTATTAATGCCTTGTAAAAAGAAGTCCTTAGCTTTTACCTTTGTATAATCAACTTTTCCTTCATCATCGTAACAAGTGGGGTCTTCTGGCCTTCCTCCCAATGAATCACCCATATATACATAGGTAATATTATGGGATTCCAAGAAAAGTTTTAAGTGATTTTGGTTGTATTGTGGATTGTATTTTGAGTATGGTTGCGAACGAACATCAATCAAATATTGGACATTAAATTCCTGTAGCAACAGAAGAAAGTCTTCACTTTTCCTGGCCCCATGCCCAATACTGTATAATGGCTGCTTTTCCACAATTCAAATTTACATATTTATGCAGAAATGTAAAAATTATGAAATTTTGTTTTTGGGCTTATTATGTTAAATGTTTGCGTGAGGGATAGCAGCGGATACCCCGGTGAGGCCATTGTGCGATGGTCCCGAATGCTTTCGGGATTCCGGAGTAACAGCGAATAGCCCGGCCGCGGGTATGGGGCTGTTGTATTTTTACCAAAAGGCATGGTGATTAACCTGCCCCATACCCGGGGGCACGTCATAAATAATTATATATTATTGAGCAGCCGGCTTTTCCATACAAAGCTCAATTAAAACCCCATTAGTGTTTTTAGGGTGTAAAAAACAAACCAGTTTATTATCGGCCCCTTGTTTGGGGGTTTCGTTTAATAAGGTAAAGCCGGCGGCTGCCAGGCGTTTCATTTCGGCATCAATATCCGCTACCGCAAAAGCAATATGGTGTATGCCTTCGCCTTTTTTTTCAATGAATTTGGCAATTACGCCATCGGGGCTTGCGCTTTCCAGCAGTTCAATTTTATTGGGGCCGGCGTTAAAAAAAGCGGTGTTCACATTTTCGGCAGCTACCAGCTCGGTTTTATAACAGGGCGTGTTTAATAATTGCTCGTACAGGGGTATGGCCGCCTCCAGCGATTTTACGGCAATGCCAATATGTTCTATTTTATCCATCATCGGGCTTTAGTTTTGCAGCAAAGGTAACAGGTGTTGCCAGTTTAACTGGCGGGCAAAATCAAGCGCGGTTTTGCCACTGCCGGTGCGGGCATTTTTATCGGCCCCATGTTGCAGTAATAAAGCCACGGAGGTTTTATT
This sequence comes from Terrimonas rubra, assembly GCF_042686025.1. NCBI lineage: Bacteria > Pseudomonadati > Bacteroidota > Chitinophagia > Chitinophagales > Chitinophagaceae > Terrimonas > Terrimonas rubra. The sequence continues at coordinate 626,503 of NZ_JBHUOZ010000001.1, read as the reverse complement.
GCCGGCAATGGTTTCGTTATGCAACAGGGTATAACCCTGCTCATCGGCATTGCTGATCTCGGCCGGGTGTTGTTGTAAAAATTCAAGAAACTTTTCTTCCATGTTTTTGCTCATGGGGTGCTCCTCCAGGTTTTGGGGTTCGGTTAACTGGTTGCGCACTACATATACGGCCCCGTTATCGGGGAATTGCAGGCCCCAGGCTGTATCATGTTCCTCTCTTTCTTCATCATCCATCTGCGCCCGCATTACCTGCAGGGTATAACCGCCATAGGGCTGGCCTTCGCAGATGATTAACCAGTCGCTTATCTGGTTTAGCGGCACGGCCACTTCATCACCCTCCTCTATATTGGTTAACTCGTTAGGGCTATTGATGAGTACACCGCTGATGGTATCGCCATCAAAGTTGATATCGTTTACCCACATATGCTCTACCAGTGGCTCCTCCTCACCGGGTATTTGTTGCATAAAAGCCACTTTAACCGCGGCCATATCCAGGGCGGGTATAATACGGCGGTATTCCCAGGATAGCTCACGCCAGAAGTATTTAAAATTGTCCTGTGCATCTTTATAAGCGGCCAGCATGGCTGCATCATCGCCGGGGGCAAAAAAGCTTATTGAATCTGTCATAATTAATGGTGTTTAAAGTTTAAAGTTGGGGACGCGTTCAGCATTCAGCATTCAGCATTCAGCTTAAAACTTTAAGTGCCGTAAGGTAAACCTTTTGGTTTAGTTTTGTGTTGCAATTACCTTAACATAACATGGCGCCATTACCGGTTTATATGGATTATAATGCTACCACACCCTGTGATGAAAGGGTGCTGGCTGCTATGTTGCCTTTTTTTACCCAACATTATGGCAATGCGGCCAGTAAACACCACAGTTTTGGCTGGAGTGCCCAGGCCGCGGTAGATATAGCCCGGCAGCAGGTAGCCACTTTAGTAGGTGCTACTGACAAAGAAATAGTATTTACCTCGGGTGCCACAGAAGCCGTTAACCTGGCCATTAAAGGGGTAGCCGAGTTATATGCCATAAAGGGCAACCATATTATTACCACGGCGGTAGAGCATAGTGCGGTACTGGATACCTGCCGCTACCTGGAAAAGAAAGGAATAGAAGTTACCTACTTACCGGTGGATGCCAGCGGGCAGATAAATGTACAGGAGCTGGAAGCGGCCATACGCCCCACTACCATTTTAATTGCCGCCATGTATGCCAATAATGAAACGGGCACCATCTTCCCCGTTAAAACCATCGGCGCTATAGCCAAACAACATAGTGTATTGTTTTTTACCGATGCTACACAGGCCGTGGGCAAATTACCTATTGATGTAGTAGCGGAGGATATTGACCTGCTGGCCCTGTCGGCCCATAAATTATACGGCCCCAAAGGCGTAGGCGCTTTATACATACGCCGCCGCAACCCGCGGGTACAGTTACAGGCCCAGCTACAGGGCGGTGGCCACGAACAGGGCTGGCGCAGCGGCACCCTGAATGTACCGGGTATTGTGGGGTTGGGCAAGGCCTGCAGCCTGGCAGCCGAGAGTATGCAAGCCGAAAACGAAAGGCTGATTTTATTGCGTAACAGGCTGGAACAGGGGCTTTTAGCCCTGCCCGAAACTTATGTGAATGGCGATAAACAAAATCGTTTGTCACATGTTAGTAATATTAGCTTCCGTTATGTGCCGAACCAGGCCCTGATTACGGGTGTAACCAAACATATTGCGGTATCTTCGGGCTCGGCCTGTGCCAGCGCTTCGGGGCAACCCTCGCACGTGTTACTGGCCATGGGGCGGGGTAATCAGATAGCCCGTAGCTCACTACGGTTTAGCCTGGGCCGGTTTACTACCGAAGAAGAGGTAAACACCGTGATAGAGCTGGTAACGGCAACGGTAAATACTATACGAAGCCAGGATATGGTATGGCAGTTGGCACAAAAAGATGAATTGCCGGATGCTGCCGATTGGAAACTTTAAACAAAACGAATGAAACCCGGTATATCCGGATAAATATAGAAACATGACCACTGCAACATTGGATAATGCCATTTATGTAAGCGATAAAGCAAAAGAGCGTGTATTAAGCCTGATGGCCGAAAAGAACCAGACTATTGAAGAAGGTTATTTTTTACGTGTAAGCGTAGTAGGCGGCGGCTGCTCGGGCCTGAGCTATAAAATGGATTTTGATAAGGAGAATAAACCTACCGACCAGGTGTTTGAACACAACGGCATTAAGGTAGTAACCGATTTAAAAAGCTTTTTATACCTGGTAAATACCACCCTGGAGTTTTCGGACGGCCTGAACGGTAAAGGATTTTTCTTTAACAACCCCAATGCCAGCCGTACCTGTGCGTGCGGAGAGAGTTTCGCAGTGTAGGGAAGTTCAAGGGTTTAAAAGTTCAAAGGTTCAAAGGTTGAAGAACGTTTAAGGTTTTATGTTTAAAGTTTAAAGTGGGAGACGGGTTAAGCGTTTAGCTTTCAGCAAACAAAGTTCAAGGGTTCAAAAGTTCAAAGGTTCAAGTGTTGACAACGTCTAAGGTTTTATGTTTAAGGTTTAAAGTGGGGGACGGGTTAAGCGTTTAGCCTTCTGCTTTTGGCTTTCAGCTTTCTGCCTTTATCCTTCCTCCTTCATCCTTTCACCTTTTCCCCTCCACCTTTCCCCTTATAATCGTACCTTTGCACCCATTTTATGCATGCAAATGAATTTAGAAAATTTATATAAAAAAGCTGCTGCCTTTGAGTTTTTAACGGTGGAAGAAGGGGTTTATTTATACCACCATGCCCCGCTTACCGACCTGATGCTGATTGCCGATGAATTGCGCAAGCAACAGGTGCCCCACGGTAAAGTAACCTGGCAGATTGATCGCAATGTAAACACCACCAATGTGTGTATTGCCAACTGCAAGTTTTGTAATTTCTTCCGCATTCCCGGTCATAAGGACGCCTATATCACCGATATGTCGGTGTACCGCAAAAAGATTGAAGAAACATTAAAGTATGGCGGTGACCAGCTGTTATTACAGGGCGGCCACCACCCCGACCTGGGCCTGCAGTTTTATGTGGATACTTTTAAACAGATAAAGGCCGAGTTTCCCGATATACGTTTACATGCTTTGGGCCCGCCCGAAGTAGCGCACATAGTAAAATTAGAGAAGAGTACCCATCATGAAGTGCTGGCTGCCTTACAGGCTGCGGGCATGGATAGTTTACCCGGTGCCGGCGCGGAGATATTGATTGACAGGGTGCGCCGCCTGATATCCAAAGGCAAATGCGGCTCGCAGGAATGGCTGGATATTATGCACGAAGCGCATAAGCTGAATATTACTACTTCGGCCACCATGATGTTTGGCCATGTAGAGACCATTGAAGAACGTTTTGAGCACCTGGTAAAAATAAGAGAGGTACAAAGCCGCAAGCCTGAACATGCCAAAGGCTTTTTGGCCTTTATTGCCTGGACCTTCCAGGATGTTGATACTTTACTTACGCGTATACGTGGTGTACACAACCTGACCACCGCCGATGAATATATACGCATGGTAGCGCTTTGCCGTATCATGTTACCCAATATTAAAAACATACAGGCTTCCTGGTTAACGGTGGGCAAGCAAACGGCACAGATGTGTTTGCATAGCGGCGCTAACGATTTTGGCAGCATTATGATTGAGGAGAATGTGGTAAGCGCTGCCGGTGCACCACACCGCTTTACCTATAAAACCATACAGGATGCCATAAGGGAAGCGGGCTTTGAGCCGCAGCTGCGCAACCAGCAGTACGAGTGGCGCGAGATACCGGAGACTATCCAGGAGCAGGTGGTTGATTATTAAGACTAATTTTTATTTACTACTTATAGTTTTGCAATGAATCCGAACAGTTTATTTGCCTGGTTTAGAAAGATAGCATGGATAGAAGGGGTATCGTATTTATTACTGGTGTTAATAGCCATGCCTTTAAAATACTGGTTCGATCAGCCGCAATGGGTACGCATCATCGGCTCGGCACACGGCGCTTTGTTTGTGGCTTTTATTATACTGGCCCTGCTGGTGATGGTAAAGTATAAACGGAGTATAGTATGGGGTATTAAAGCATTTATATCCTCCTTATTACCCTTTGGTACTTTTTACATGGAAAAATTCTGGAAAAAGGAAGAGGCAGAATTTGTGGCCAAACAGGCGCAATAAATAATAATGAACGAATAAAAGAAAAGGGAGGCATGGCCTCCTTTTTTTGTGAACAGAAACTATCATTACAGTACGGTTACGTTATAAAATATATACATGCAATGACCGTAGCTGGTTATGGGGAGAAATGCTGCTTATAAAAACGTTTAATTAAGCGGCAAGCTTTATTTTTGTTATACACCCGAACTATCTATGCTTCGAAACCCGCCTGTAAAATGGTATACCCCTGCCTTATGCCTGTTGTTTATAATAATGACAAGCCGGTTAAGTGCCCAGTACGATTTCTTTTTACATAAAACCTATCCCGAAAAAGTAGCCATCATCGATACTTTTTATGCCCGGGTAATATGGCTTAGTGATACGGCAAAATCATTGGCAGAAATGCAGGCATTGATTGATTTTGGTAAAAAACATAAAGACCGGGAGCTGGAGCTGGAAGGGGAATTAATGCGGGCTTATTATTATACCAGCCGTAGGTTTCCGGGTGTGACGGAGGACGCCTGTATGGAGCGGCTGAAAACCATTGCTGCCAAAGGGCGGAAAGAAGGCTACCTGCATATTGAAGCCCGGGCGCTGCGGGTAATGGCCGAGTTTTCGTGGCGGTGGATGGGCAATTACGAACAGGCTTTTGATTACTACCTGCAGTTAAATGACCGCATTGCCACCAGCACACCGCAGGAGTTTCCCAATATGGCGGAATATTATTACCTGATAGGAGAGCCTTATTTCTTTTTTAAAGATTATGCCAAAACCATACAGTTTATGCATAAGGCCCTCACCATACCCGAAACTGCTTTTAACTGGAAAGCCCGTTGGTCCGCCTACAATACCCTGGGGCTTTGTTACCAGCGGCTCCAGCAGCTCGACTCTTCCGATTTTTATTTTCATAAAGCATTGAACTCCGGCTTTATTACACCGCAGGCTATACAATATACTATTGCGCAGGGTAATATTGCCCAGAACTATTATACAAAAGGACAATACACTGAAGCCATGCCGCTGGTAAAGGCCGACTTTGATAACGCGGTGCTGCATAAAGATTATCCCCTGGCCGGTAATGCTGCCCTCTTGCTGGCTAATATTGCTATTAAAACAAAGAACAGCCAGGCTGCCCAACAATGGTTGCAGGCAGCCAATATTAATATTAACCTGTGCGAAAGACCTTACGAAATAAAACCATCCTACTACCGCACTACCAGTAACTGGCATACCCTTAATAACGATCCTATATTGGCTAAACTATACCTGGATTCCTCCATTATAGCCAAAGACTCGGTGGATAAAGTATTAAATGCCGTTTTCCTGGCAAGGGCCGAACAAAAAGCCTACCGGCAAAAGCTACAGGCCGAGCAGGAAAAACTCAGCTTACTGAATAAAGTAAAGAACACGCAACTGTTCACGGCCATTGTCATTATCTTTTTTGTATTGATCATAGCCGGGCTGATCTATTACACACAAAAGAAAAAACGCCTGGCACACCAGCTGGTAACGGATGCGTTGTTGCATACCAAAGAGCAGGAACTGGAAAATGCCCGGTTAAAACTGCAAAACTTCACCAATATTATTTCGGAGAAAAACTCGCTGATAGCAACCCTTACTTCCCAGGAGGCAAACAGCCAGATCATTGAACAGTTACAGCAAACGGCCATATTAACGGAGAAGGACTGGTTACAATTTAAGCAGGCATTTGAAAAGGTTTATCCAAAGTATATTCAAACCGTATCGGCCATGATACCGGGTATCACCCCATCTGAAATACGGTTAATGGTACTGAGTAAATTAAAACTATCGCGTGTGGAGATGGCGAATACGCTGGGCATCTCTCCGCAATCCATCAAAGTTACCTGGCACCGCCTGCGTAAAAAGATCAGTTCTGATGAGGATATTCAGCTGGAGGAGTTTGCTAATTCTATATAAAACAGCATAGGTTTTTTGTTTGCCGGCTGTATCACGCTGACCCGGCAGTTGTTGCGTCGCACACTTCAGCGTCCGGTTCGCTGTTCAGCCATTAGGCAATATATCGTTGGTATTCAAATCGTTAATTTCATTTTGTAAATATGGAGTAGTTTTTGTGTAACTACGTACAAAGCTTGCATTATGAAAAATACCATTCAAAAAACGACTGCCCTTTTTATTGTTATCGTTCTGCTGATAACAGCCTGTAAAAAAGATAATAACGATACAACACCCATCAAAGAAGATTACACCATAGCCAAACAGGAACTGGATATATCTTATGGTGCTGACGCCGCACAACGTTATGATGTTTATTTTCCTGAAGGTTATACGGATCAAACACCCGTAGTTTTTGTTATTCATGGCGGCGGCTTTATTGCCGGTAATAAAGAAGGCTTTACCGGTGTTGCCAAATTGTATGCGCAAAGGGGTTATGTTACAGTCAATATCAACCACCGTCTGGTTGATGCCAGCGGCATTGACCAGGTGCCCATTGTACATAAACTTTCGGCCATTAAAGTGCAGGACCAGGTGAATGATATGGCTGCTGTGGTGGAAAGTTATAAACAGAAAAGTTCAGGCTGGGGCAGTGGTACGGCTAAAATGTATATGGCCGGCCATAGTGCAGGTGCAACCTTAGCCATGTTATATGTGCAGGGTACAAAAAATACCAATGGCCAGGTAAGGGCGTCCGGTAATTTTGGCGGCTTAACTACCTTAACCGTGCCCGATACTTTTTATACCAATCCACCGGTACATGAATACTGGCCGGCATTAAAAGAACTGATCTATCGCCTTACAGGCGCTGAGTTAACCAAAGAAAATGCGTTGTATTTGATGGCTATATCACCCGACTGGGTATCTACAGCGAACCCGCCCGGCAGGCCCAATATAACCGTTATGCCAGCTTCGAATGACGATGACCTGAATTTTGCGCCCTTCTTCAGCACGGTGAATGAATCAGAAAAATACCATAACCAGTTAAGAGGACGAAACGTATTAAGTGAACGTATTATGATGAATACCGATCATGGCTTTGGCAACCACCCCGATGACTGGCGTAAAGCTGTGAATTATACGGTAGCGTTTTTCAAAAGGGTAAATTAAACGGCTAACTATTTTATCCGGGAATTTAATACCCGTTACTAATAACAGCTAAAACTGCGTTGTACAATACTGTTGGCGGTTACTTCCATAATACGGGAGTTCCAGTTATCGCAGGTTGGGTACTTGGGGTCACCCATCATATACCCGGGCAGGTCAACAAATAACCTGTCACCTACGGTAAAGGCCGAAATAATATAATTATCTACAAACGAAGGTGTGTACACCACACTGTTACCATTGTACAGGAAAACGGCATTGGGAAACTTTGCCAGTTTTACAGTAAGCTCACCAGCTTTAAAGGAGAAGAGTTTAAAAGATCTGTTCTGTAAAATATCCCTTGTCTCCTGTTCAATCTGGGCTTTATATTCCTGGCTGTTCTTGTCTACTACGGTGGCTTTGAATTTTTTTTCCAGGCTGTTACTGTCAACCAGCATTTGTGCAAAGGCTTCAATTTCGGCTTTATCGGTAATACTGTCTTCGCTTATAAACTGTATATCGGTAGAAACAGGGTTTAAAATAACGGTGTACATACCATACATGGGCGGTGGTGCAGCCTGCAGGGGTGTAATGGTATAAGTGGCAAATTCCTCCCTTACCTGTTTAGTGGTGCCGGTGGTAGAATTGAATATCTTTTTTTCATTATGGTCCAGTATATATACCGGGATATTTGCGGGGTGTTTACCGGCCAGTCCGAATTTGGGTGCAATGGCTTTATTGATAACGGTAAAGCTCATTGCCGGGGCTGACGCACCGGTAGCTGCTTTGGGTTTGGTTTGTGCGAAAGCTGAAATACTGTAAATAAAAAAGAGGACGGGTAAAAAACACTTCATATTCAGATTTTGAATAATTAAGATACATAAAAAAACGGTTGTATGAAATTTTGAAGAGTTATGATTATGTAATACTATTCACAAATAACAAATACCGGTTTTGTTTGTGACTTATTGCGATTTAAATTTTCTTTATGCTGATACTTCCCCCTTCTTTTTGTAAAAAACGAACAAGGTCATCATTACTCCGGCAAAAAAACCAGCAATGAGACCACCAATATGTGCAGCATTATCAGTATTACCCTTAAGGCCAGCTATTAAACTATACCCGATGAAAATAAGAATTGTTACAATCATACTGGCATTAACGTTTTGGTGTTCTTTCTTTACTAAAACCAATAAAGCTAAAAAGAAACCGTAAAGTCCAAATATAGCGCCAGAGGCACCCACGCTTACAACGTTGGTATGCCACCATAAGCTCGTCAGACTCGCACAGATTCCAGTAAAAAGGTATAACAGTAAAAATTTTTTGTGACCAAGTATTGGTTCTACAAACAATGATATTAGTATAAATCCTAGAGCATTCATTAACAAGTGTATTATACCCGCATGTATAAATAGACTGGTAACTAGTCGCCAATATTCGTTTTTGCCGATTGTCAGAAGTCTTATGTTGCCTCCCCAGTTTACCATATCAATTACCTGCGGTTTATAGATACTGACTCCTGAGATTAACATAGCTATGAATATCAATATATTCATATAAAGAATTATTGTCGAAATAAAGTTTTGTTTACCAGGGAGTAAAGTGGCAAATAAACCAGTCCTAGATTTTCTGGCACTTTTCTCTCTATTAAATAAAACAGATCTATAAGAACGATTGACGGAAACAGGAAAAGCAGGAACGGTATTTTGTACCCGTTTAATGATATTATCATTTGCTTTTACGATTCGTATAAGCTGTTTACCTTCTTCGCTGATCTCTATTTTAAGCGGGTCTCCGATCTCAAACCTGTCAAAATCATGACGTGGTAAATAAAGTTTCCTCAAATAACTGTCTCCGAGTTGAAGACGATATTTGTCTTTATGAAAAATCGGATTTTTCTTCTTCGCAATTACCGAGGTTATTATTATTCTTTTTACATCTGTTTGACAGGCTCTAACAGCTTTGTGCAATTTTTTAAAGTAGCTGGTTAACAAGGGGATTAAGAAAATAGTACCAAAAAAAAGCAGCGCTTTTCCATAGGTCATATTTTCAATCAAAGGTTTTTGATTAGACTTTCCGGGAAGAAAAGGGGCCACCAACCAAATTAAAGCAAAAATAATAAGCTCTAACTGGAAGTCTTTTTTTTGATTTTTTAGATTTTGGAATAACCTCTTTTTATCAGTTTCTGTTTGTAAAGAAAGAAGATGGATATCTGTAATCATGAAGACCGAATTCTCAGTATTATTTTTTATTGCAGCTTGTCCGGACTAAATTAATAAAAAATAATTATCCCGTCCTAACCTTGTCCATACTCATGCCTGTTAGTAAATGATAGGCTATAAATTGATAAAAAATAAATGGTAGATTAATGCTGCAGCAGAGGTTGTACAGGCTCTGCTGTCTAAAGACCTGCAATCTGTTTATTGTATGCCGCATTCAATCTTTCAATGGTTTGAAGATACAAAACAGTATTTGAATCTTTTATCCAGTTATAACTGCCCAATATTTCAACCTCCATGGCATGCTGCATCTTTTGTATAAAAAAGTTTGGGATCCAGCAATACAGTTTGGTATTGGTAATATAAAACCAGGTATCAATGGGAGGAATGTCCGACTCATCAATAAAGCCGTTTGATATTGCGCAAGGGGCGCCGTCATGTGTGGTGACATCTATTTCAAATTCGAGTATTTCACCCAGCTGATGCATGTTTTTAAAATAGATAAAGCCATCCTTTTTATACGCTAAGGCATCCTTGAGTAAGGCTGCATAATTGAAAGGTAGGTTAGGTGTTTGTGCAAACTCCGGCGTATCACCTTCATACCGGTAAAATGGCCTTCCTTCATAAACCGGGTTGTTGGAACGAAGTATGGTTGAATAGTTGACCTTTGTTATATCATCAATCCCCGCAATTACTTTTTCTGTCCAGTTAATGGTGCGGACAAGGTTGGCATAAAACTCACTGGAAAAATAATAGTCCCGGTTATATAAACTTGCATAGTCCCCGGACTTGATTTTCGGGGCTGTAACTGGTTTTTTTTCGTTAAAAAGACCTGTTATGTATTGAAAGACACGTTTCATAAAAATAAAAAGAGGGGATTTATTTTTTCTTTAATCTTTCGAATAGTAAGGATGCAAAACTTTTAACGCCTGTTTTAATACAGTCTTCATCTACTTTAAAACCCGGACTATGATTCAATGCATTGATTCCTTTTGCAGCATTAGAGCCTCCGAGGAAGAAATAAACGCCCGGTATTTTTTGCTGGAAATAAGCAAAATCATCATTAAAAAACGGCACCTGGCCATAATCGGCGGCAACGGCATTTTTACCATAAATGTTTTGTAAGGTAGTAATGGCAGCAGCCGTTAATTTTTTATCGTTGATAATGGTTGGGTTTTCCTGTATAAAAGAAACGTCCAGCAACTGGTCTTTATTATTACCGGCTATTATTACCTGTTTCACTGTAGGAATAATACCAGGCAGGTTAGCGGCATTGGTTTCGTACAGGTAAGCTTCCAGGAATAAACTGTCATTCTTTGTATAGGTGGTAAAGGATTCGTCCATGATCAGGTAATCCTTAAAAGTAGTATTAGGATTTGTTAACCCGGTTTTAGGATCACGGATATTTTGTATTTCCCAGGGCCTGCTGCCGGCAGTGGAACGGGAAAGGGTGCTATGAATTTTTTTGGTCAGTGCTTTTGCTTCCTCTTTGGATAATTCATTTTTTAACAGGATGCGTATTCGTTTTTGGTAGGCAAACATCTCACCGGGTTTTACCATTATTTCTCCCACCGGCAGGGCCGTTACATGTAAACCATATATCTCGTCCGGTTTAATGTCGTCAAACAGGCCTTTGACGATCATGTTTTTGGCTCCTTTGAATGTTTCTTCCTCCGGCTGAAAAATAAAATAGACCGTTCCCGGTAATTCTTTTTTGTTTTTGGCCAGCACTTCAGCGATGCCCAGCGCAATGGTCATATGTATATCGTGCCCGCAACCATGCTGCACTCCTTTGATGGTTGATCTAAAGTCCACTTCATCAGGAAAGTCGGTGGGCAGTGCATCCATATCGGCCCGCCAGGCAATTTTTTTACCTTTTTTACCGCCGTGTAAAACGCCCACCACGCTGTGGCCATACAGGTCCGTTTTTACTTCCAGTCCCAGGCCGGTCAAATATTGTATAATCGTTTCCCGGGTTAGTTTTTCCTTGCCCGCCAGTTCGGGCTTTTCATGAAATCCTCTTCGGAGCATCACCAGTTTATCAGTTATTTTATCCGTTTCTGACTGGATGAATGTATGGGTAAGGGGCGTTGTTTGCTTTTGTTGTGCATTTAAAAGGGTATGTTGACTGGAAAAAAGCAGTAATAGGGCCAGTAAAATGACTTGCATTCAAAATCTTTGATGGGTATAACGGTTCATCCCGGCGTTTTGTTACTCACATCACCGAGATAACCTTCCTTTAACAAATAACGATTAACAGAGAGGGTATAAGGGATAAGGTGCAGGGTTTAAGGAATAGGGTATGAGGTATAAGGTGTATACTTAGAGCCGGTTTCCGCCCTAAACCAGCTATATTTGCACTTTATTTCGAGATATGGAAAAAAGCAACTTTGTTGACCAGATACGTATTTTTTGCCGCAGCGGACATGGTGGAGCGGGCAGCCGGCACTTTATGCGCAACAAGTTTACCGCTTTAGGTGGCCCGGATGGGGGCGACGGAGGTCGTGGTGCACATATTATTTTAAAGGGTAACCGCAACCTGTGGACCCTGCTGCACCTGCGTTATTTTAAAAATGTTATTGCCGAAGATGGCGAAGGCGGAAGCGGCAACAATAAAACCGGCCGCTTTGGTAAGGATGTGATCATTGAAGTACCACTGGGTACCATTGCTATAGACGAAGAAACCGGCGTACAGGAAGTGGAGATACTGGAAGATGGCCAGGAAGTGATCTGGATACCGGGTGGTAAGGGTGGTTTGGGCAATGCGCATTTTGCCACACCTACCAACCAGGCGCCCGAATATGCACAACCGGGGCTGCCGGGTATAGAAGCTACTAAAATACTGGAACTAAAAGTGTTGGCCGATGTGGGCCTGGTGGGTTTTCCCAATGCCGGCAAGTCAACCCTGTTATCGGTTATTACCGCCGCTAAACCCAAAATTGCCAACTACGCTTTTACCACCATTACCCCTAACCTGGGTATTGTGGCTTACCGCGATGAGCAAAGCTTTTGTATAGCCGACTTACCCGGTATTATTGAAGGTGCGGCTGAAGGTAAAGGGCTGGGGCATCGTTTTTTACGTCATATTGAACGTAACCCCGTGCTATTGTTTTTAATACCCGCCGATAGTGCCGACCATAAAAAAGAGTTTGCTATTTTAGTGAACGAGTTAGAAAAGTATAATCCTGAATTGTTGCATAAACAGTTTGTGATCGCTGTCAGTAAAAGTGATATGCTGGATGAAGAGTTAATGCAGGCCATTAAACAGGAGTTACCGGCCAATATTCCCCATATTTTCATTTCATCGGTAACCAATAAAGGCTTAACCGAATTAAAAGATTTGTTGTGGAAAGCGCTGAATACAACGGAGACGGAGGGTTAAGGTTGTTGTTTTAGTTTTATAGTACAGGCTGCAGCTCCCTGATAGGACTGAACTTGCGACGCTCCGTTCAACAGCAGTAATGCTATGAATCATAAGGCGCCTTTTTTCCTCTTATAATAAAGCCGTAATAAAAAAAACAGTACTGAGGTACACCCACAGTATCGAGAAAAGGATATGCATGGCGGTTTCGAACTTCTTCCCTTTCCATAATTTACTGGAATAGCCAAAGAACTGGATATACAAACGTATAGCCCAGAAAATACCGAGCCCTAAAGCAATGGTTTTACCCAGTCTGGTATGCACCAGGTCAAAAGAAGAGGTGAAACAAAGCAACCCCATTAAAAATAACATCAGGGCAATAAAGAAGGTATGTATCACCATCATCTGTTTATTTACCAGGCTTAGTGAACTTAGTTCTTCCTTCCATTTAAAATAGCCTGGGAAAACCAGGTGTATACATGCTAACAGCATTAATAAAGGACCAATTATTTTATAATGTATTTCCATGTGCTTGCAATATAAAGGTGGTGATAAATGGCGTTGTCTTTATTTCCTGTTGTACAACCAGACCGGCCCTGGCAAAGGTATTTAACCAGGTTTTTTTAGCATGAAAATGCAGGAAGCCAATAGTATAGGCGAAAAAATTGTACCTGTCCCGTAAGTGTTCGGTAACGTATATATGACCGGATGGAGTTGTAACCCGTTTCAGTTCTTTAAAAAATGCTATTCTTTCGGCCTCGTTCCTTATTTCATGTGCCGATAGTACCGCAACTGTTTTATCAAAATGATTATCTGGAAAGGGCAGGTGGTTTGTGCTAACCGGAATGGTACCAGGGTCGGGCGGATAAGCCTTCCTTGCTCTTTTAATAGATACCTCTGTATGGCGAACCGGGTTATAAAAATCACAAATGGTAATTTGGGCCTTAGGATATTTTGCCGCAATAAGGGCGCTGGTTTCATCAAAGCCGGCATTAACGGTTAAGATACGCGCCCGGTCATTTGTTAGGTCATTATCCAGCCAGCTCAACCTGTATAAACCTGACCGGTCATATATATAAAAGGAGATGGCCAGAGAAATGACGATTGTAAGAACAGCTACCGCTATGGCCCATATCCCAATTTGTTGCAGTAAAAAAGGGAGGTAGGTTTTGATAAGAAAAAAAGCAAGAACTGCAACTATAGCCAGCATATAAAAATGCCAGTTAAAGCGGATAATATTGGTAACACCCTGGTATTTTGTTCTATTGGTCACAGACAATTTTAATAATGGTTTATTTGGTGCCAAAGCGGTGTTGCAGGTCTTCCGGCCGGCCTTTTTTCCAATAATAAGGAATATTCCTGATCTCGAAAGCATTGGCCAATACGGCGCCCTCCAGGTGTAAACTATCCAGGAAGGTAAAGTGAAAATCTTTGATGTTGATAGGCTGGGGCTGCCAGTTTTCACGTACCCCTTCAATGATCAGTATTTTTTTATCTGCCTGGTTATAGGTAAAAGTAAAAGGCAGGGGACCCGCAAAGCGGCGGGCTTCTTTCCAGTCGGCAAAAGGCGAATGTGGCGGTAGCGGAACAGCTTCACCAGGCTCCTCAATTGTAACAGCGAATTGTGACTGCCTGGATTGAATGGTGCGTATACCCTTTGACATACCCTGTTCAATATCAGTAGTAGTATAGTTATAATGAGTAAAAATATTACCGAAAAATTCCATCTTCTTCTTATCGGTCTCCGATTTAATAATATAAAGGCCTCTCAGTCTTTTACCGGCATTAGTAGTATAACGCACAAAAATGCGGTAACCTATCAGGAAAAAATCATTACCCATAAACCGGGGGAATCCCTTAGGCCTCAGCCCCGAGGTTTGTACCATGGCAATGGCAATAAAGGCCCATTTATCCTGGAAGGTATCGAGCTCCAGGCATTCCGGTATAAGGGGTTGCAATTGTTCTTTGGGAACAGCAAATGTCAACACTACAGAGCTCTTAAAAAATGCTTCCACGGCAAAGGGGTGAGATTTTAAAAACTTCATACAGGGTTGTTTGGGGTTATATGCTTTTCAGCAAAAAAATGGTTGTAATACACGACTACGATGAATACAAGTGCAAATAAGATATTTAAACGGCCCCATAAAAGCAGGTCCGGAGCCAGTACAAACTCAATAATATTCATCAGGGCTACCACGGTTATTTGTACAACAGTGTTTAACTTTTGTTTATACCTGCTGATGATCCACAGGGCCATCAGTATTTCGGAGCAACCTATCAGTATGGTTAAAAGGGGAGCGTATTCAGGGCCCAGTATCCTGGCTACGATCTGTTCGTGCCTTGGTACCAGGTGCAAAACTTTACAGAATAAACCGTTGATCAGCCAGACGGCTGCAATCAGGTAAGTAAGATGGGTATGTTTTACAGTAGGTGTCAACGGTTATAAAATGTCCTGTGGTTTATACTTACATGAGGCACTCCTCCACACAAACAATAGCTACATCCCGGCTTATTTCCTGCATTTTTTACAAATGCCTTTTGCTACTACTTCTATATGATTGGTACTGTAACCCTGGGGCAGCTTTAGCTCAGGGGTTACCACATTATCCAGGCAAAAGGTCTGGGCACATTTATCGCAGATAAAATGTACATGGTGATCGTGGTGATGGCCCTGGGAACAATTATCCTTACAGAGGGCATATAACACGGCATTATCAGCGGTGGGAATGGTATGGATAATGCCTTTTTCCGAAAAAGTCTGCAATGTGCGGTATACGGTTACACGGTCAAACTTCTCACCGGCTTTTTTTTCAATATCGCTATGAGATAAAGCGCCATCCTGGTTCAGGAAAAGCGTAAGGATCTTTTCCCGGCTGGCGGTAACACTAAGGCTGTTACGTTTTAATATGGTTGTTATTTCCTCTTTCATAGCTAACCCTATAACAAGTTTAAGGCTTTAAAAGTTTTTTGGCATCGGCTATTAACTTATTCACTTCCGATTTTTTTAAACCGTCGTATATCTTGCGCACATTACCTTCTTTATCAACCAGGGCAAAAAACTGGGAATGAATAAAATCGTCCTCGATGCTGCCCAGTGGATTTTTTCCGTCGTCAATGGTATAACTCAGGCGGGCCATATTGTACAGACTGTCCTTACGGCCGGTTAAAAAGATCCATTTATTGGTGTCAACCTGCATCGAATCGGCATAACGTTTCATGCGGGGTACCGAATCCACCTCGGGCTGGCAGGTATGCGATAAAATTAAAAAATCGGGTTCGTTCTTTAACTCCTCGTATACCAGTTTCATATTGTTATTCATAATGGGGCAGATACCCTGGCAGGTAGTGAAGAAATACTCCACGGCCTGTACTTTACCCTTTACATCGTTATTGGTCACCACTTTACCATCCTGGTTGGTAAAGGCAAAGGGTCTTACGGTACTGATGGGCGGGAACTCCTTGGTATTAAATTCGGGGACCAGGCTTACTACTAAAAAATAAAAGCCCACAGCTAAAGCGGCAAAAAAGCCGAGGTATAACAAACTCTTCTTGGACATACCTGAAATTTGCTGCAAAGGTACGACCCATGCAGTCAATTAGGTAGCAAAAAAAGAATTAAATGGTTAAATTTTGCAACATTGTTGCTTTTATTTACCTTTGCTGTCCTTTATGAATTTTAAGATCAATTGGGACGCGTTGGGGATTACGGCTTCTATAGCCTGTGCGATACATTGTGCATTGCTACCCTTGTTTTTAAGCAGCTTACCACTGTTTGGTATTAACATTATTCACAACTTTTGGTTCGAAGCAGGCATGGTATTGCTGGCCTTTATTATCGGGGCTTATTCGCTGTACCATGGTTACAAAGGCCATCACCATAAAATATTACCGGTAGTATTATTTGTGCTGGGTATGGCAGCTTTATGTGCCAAACTTTTCTTTGCGCATCATGAAAACTGGTTGTTAATTCCGGCCGTTGGGTTTATTGTATCGGCCCACTTTTTAAACTACCGTTTATGCCGTGGCCATAACCATGCGCATGCTGATGACTGTGATCATTAGTTTTTTCTTTATTGTACAGGGTTATATTGTTGTTTATCTGGTAAAACTGTCGTTTGTCGATTGACCATTGATGGGCGTTAGCCTATGTTTTTATTTTGGGTATAAAATAAAAATATATGAAAACGACGACCTGCACCCGGATGTTCACCTTAACCCTGCTAGCCATCGTGCTGGTTGGTTTTGGCAGCTGTAAAAAAGACAAGAAAAGCCGTCCCGAAAATTTTTTAAACTCCTACCTTGAACAGTCAGGGTTTAACCAGAAAGTGACTGACCAGGCAGTACATTCGGAATTCGGCCTGTTTTTTAATGTCCTGAAGGCCGGTGTTATTCAAAAAGTATATGTTAAAATACCTAAGGTACAGAATGATGTTCGCGTTACTATCTGGGAAGTGGCTGCCAATAAGGTTTTGTATAGCCAGGTGGTAAATGTAAGCACGGCTAATGCCGTCTTTAGTTCGGATGTGACAGGCTTGTCCCTGCAGCCGGGTATAGAATATGCCATTACCATTAATACACTTTCCTTTTACCAACGGAGAAAGAATGATAACAGCAATGTCACATACCCGTACACCTGTGGTAATATAAAAATATTGAACTATAAATGGGGAGGAGGCGGATCACGTGTCATACCATCCAACATCGAAAGAGGTTATTATGGTGGTGATATGTCCTTCGATTTCTTACCCAATGATTAGTCAGGATAATGTAAGTTATAAATGAAAAAGGAACCCGATGGTTCCTTTTTTGCTATATTGTTTTCTTCTGTTCCAAAATGCTCCAGCTGGTTTCTTCGGCAATGATCGTATTATTCAGCGTACCCAGGTTATCAATCTCCATCTCTACCACATCATTGGGCTGCAGCCATTGTTCGGGGTAATTGGGATCGTTTAACTTGCCTGTACCGTTTAATTCCAAAAAGCAACCGGTGCCTACGGTGCCGCTGCCAATTACATCGCCCGGGTAAAGGGTTACACCATAAGATGCACGTTCAATAATTTCAGCAAAGGTCCAGTCCATATCACCCACATTACCACGGCTCACTTCCACACCATTTACTTTACAGGTCATGGTCAGGTTCCAGCTGCGGCCGGTATGGTTGGCTTTGGCCGGTATTTCAAACTGCTCCAGCTCGTCCAGTGTTACCAGCCAGGGGCCGATAACGGTGGCAAAATCTTTACCCTTGGCCGGCCCCAGGTTCAATAACATCTCTTCCATCTGTAAACGGCGGGCGCTCATATCGTTCATGATCATCAGGCCGCCGATATATTCATCAGCTTGTTCGGCAGGAATATTACGGCCTTGTTTGCAAATAACAATGGCTGCTTCCAGTTCAAAATCCAGCTTTTCAAAATGATCGGGCATGCACAATATTTCACCCGGTCCCTGTATGGTATGATGGTTGGTAAAATAAAAAATGGGGTACTGGTCAAACTCGGCAATCATGTCAACCTTGCGGTTACGACGCGCAGCAGCCACATGCTGGCGAAAGGCATAACCATCGCGGCAGCTGGTTGGGAAGGGCACGGGGGCCAGTAATTGTAACTCATTTACCGGAACACCGGAGCCTGTACCACGCCTGCCATCCAATATCATCTGTACACCGGCTTTGGCAACGGGGTATACATTGTCCCAGTACATTAAAAACATATTCATGGAATTGGGCATGTCAGGGTGCAGTACATCCATATCATATACCAGGCCATTGACTAGAACACCTAATTGTTCACTTCCTTCTTTTATGTACGAAACTATTTTCATGAAATGAGTATTTTTCTACGGTAATACAATCGGGCTGCAATTTATACCAAATGCTTTAGAATGCCGTCATAAGTTTGTGATATATGCCGGTGAAAGCTGTGCAGGTTTGTGTATTTTTATACGGCAAAAAGGACCTCTTAAATTATTCAGGTAATACCCATATCACATGAAAGCGATCACTTTATTTTTCAGCCTGGCAGCAGCGACGGTAGTACAGGCACAGGCCGATACCACCATCCATGTATATTTTGACAACAATGTTTTTACGCTTACACCGGAACAGCAAACTACCCTGGCAGCTTATAAGGCTCATACCGTTTGTGTGATCAGCTTTAAAGGATATGCCGATACGGTAGGCAGTACGCAGAATAATAAAATACTGGCACAAAGGAGAGTAGCAACAGTGGCCGCTATTTTTGAAGATGTAGCCAACTGCAGTACCGGTAACCAGCTGGCAGCAGGCGAAACAACCGGCTTTGGTACTGCATTAGAGGATAACCGGAAAGTAGAGATCAAACTGCGCCTGCAACCTGCAGATAAAACAAACAGTACTCCCGCCATTATCAAAACCATCAATAATTTTACGATCCGTTTTTTACCTGACAGGGCCGAGATCGACCCGGCTTCGGCACCATACCTGGACCAGTTATTCAATGAGCTGAATACTTTCCCCGATGCCCGCTTTGAAATAGTAGGTCATATTAACCTGCAGGGTAAAAAAATAGTTGGCCCCAACGATAAATTTTACAAACTGTCACAGGCAAGGGCTAAACTGATCGCCGATCTCTTACAGCAAAAAGGTATACCGGCCAGCCGCCTGCAACATAAGGGTGTAGGTAATAGTCAGCCGCTTCATCCAAACCCCGTTAACCAGCAGCAACAAAGAGAGAACATGCGGGTGGAAATTAAAGTGTTACAGTAAAATAAACTGCCGGGTTAAACGGTATAACAAGTTTTTATACGGCAAAGTATTTTGTTTGGGTTATTTTTGCGGGCTGTACACCATACATTTATTCATACTTGCCATTGCATTGTCAATGCATGAAAAACATTTTTGTTCATGAAACTTTCGCATTTATCGGAAACACTGATCGGCTCTGAAATTGTTAAACTGGGTGGAGAAATAAAAGAAAAAATAAGACAGGGGCATAAGATATACAATTTTACTATCGGTGATTTTGATCCGGCCATATTTCCCATACCACAGCAACTGGAAGATGATATTGTAGAAGCTTATCGCCAGCACCTGACCAATTATCCCCTGGCAGAAGGTAACCTGGACCTGCGGGAATCGATCGCAGCCTTTACCCAACAAACAGCGGGATTACAATATGGACTGGATGAGATATTGGTAGCTTCCGGTGGACGTCCCCTGATATATGCCGTGTTCCGTGCTGTTTGCGATGAGGATGATAGTGTTTTATACGCCGTGCCCAGCTGGAATAATAACCACTATACGCATTTTGTAAAAGGAAAACATATTGTGATAGAAGCGGGTGAGGCCAATAACTTTATGCCCACTGCCGAAGATATTGCACCGCATATACAGGAGATCAGCCTGCTGGCCCTGTGTTCTCCGCAAAATCCAACTGGTACTACTTTCCGTAAGGAAGCGTTAGCAGCCATCTGCGACCTGGTAATAGCAGAAAACAACCGCCGTGGTGCAGATGAGAAAAAGTTATACCTGTTATATGACCAGATGTATGGCCAGCTTACTTATGGCGATATACAACACCATGATCCCGTATCCTTAAGGCCGGAGATGAAACCTTACACCATTTATATTGATGCCATCAGTAAAGTATTTGCGGCTACAGGTGTACGGGTGGGCTGGAGCCTGGGACCTGCCCGGGTAATTGCCAAAATGAAAGCCATTCTTACACATATCGGCGCCTGGGCACCTATGGCAGAGCAAAAGGCCACGGCTAAATTTTTAAAGAACCAGCCTGCTATTGATGCATTCCTGCAGCATTTTAAAGCCGAAACAGAATACCGTTTAAGAACGATATATGATGGTTTTATAGCCATGCAGCAAAAAGGATTACCGGTAACGGCCATTGCTCCCGAAGCGGCCATTTATTTAACGGTAAAAATTGACCTGGCCGGTAAAACAACAGCGGAAGGAACCGTTTTACAAACTCAGGCGGATGTAACCAGCTATATTTTAGATGAAGCCAAAATAGCCCTTGTACCTTTTTCTGCCTTTGGAGCGGCTAAAACAAGTGCCTGGTACAGGCTAAGTATTGGTACCTGTAAAAAGGAAGAAATACCGGCCATGCTGCAATCTTTACAATCGGCGGTAGAAAAACTACAATAAGATCAATTATAGTGTATTGACATTAAAACCTGTCCGGGATAAACCCGGGGGCTTGTTATGTCTGTATCAGGTCTGCATACTATTATCTTAATACTATATTCTGTTATCTTCATACTATATACCGCATACCATGGAAAAACTTGACCTGACTAAAAAGTACAAAACCTACTTCACGGCAAAAACAAAACCTGAAATAGTGGAGATAGGACCGGCACAATATCTCAGTATAGCCGGTAACGGTGATCCTTCCGGTGAGGCATTTGCTGCCCGTATTGAAGCGCTTTACTCAACGGCTTATACACTAAAGTTTGCCTGTAAAGCAAAAGGTAATGACTTTGTAGTATCCAAACTGGAAGGGCTCTGGTGGTATGATGAAAACAAATATACCGGTAAAAACATGTCCAATGCTTCAGTCGATATTCCCCGGAGTGAATGGGAATACAGGTTACTGATCCGCCTTCCCGATTTTGTAACAGAAAGCAACCTGGAAACGTCTAAAGAAACAGTGATAGCTAAAAAGAACAACCCGCTGGTGCGTGAAATAGGTTTGTATACCATGAACGAGGGTAAATGTGTACAGATGTTACATATTGGTCCTTTTGCAACCGAGCCGGAAACCTTACAACAGATCATGGCTTTTACAACAGCCAATAAACTGGGCAGGAACGGCCTGCACCACGAAATATATTTATCCGACTTCCGGAAAACGGCACCGGAAAAACTGAAAACGATCTTACGGGAGCCGGTGAAATAGTAAAAGTGACTGCTTCTGTCAGCTTTTTTTAAAATAAATAAGTGCCACCCTCTAAAATATTGCTTCCTAAACTGTTCAATCTTAAACCACTGTCCCTTGTTAACATTGCGGTAACATTGCGGTCATAATTGCTTAACCTGTGGTTAACATTGCAGTAATTTTCTACCAGCAATTTTGCCGCAAATTACTGCTATGCAATTTTGGCTTCGTTCCGCATTTAGCTTCTTACTTATTTTAATGGTTAGTGCCTTAACAGCACAAAACATACGATTAACCGGTAAAGTATTGGGCGATAAAAATGATCCGTTGGTAGGTGTAAACATAAAAGTGGCCGCTGCGGGTAAAACCGTATTAACCAATGTAGAAGGCCGCTATACATTTGAACTGGCTGCCGGTAAAAAATATGAAATTGAGTTTTCAGCTGTTGGTTATGAAACCAAGATCATCTCCGATGTAGAGGTAAAAGCCGGCCAGGTAAATGAGTTAGATGTGGTGATGACCGTACAGTCAAAAGAACTGGAAGGAGTGGTGGTGAGTTCAAAAAGAACAGGCGCCCGTATGGAAACCGTATCCTCTACTATTGCCTTTCAAAAAAACACCAATACCGTTGCTTCGGTAATCTCTTCAGAAAGTATCCGCCGTTCACCGGACAGGAATACCGGTGAGGTGTTGAAACGTACGCCCGGCGCCAGTTTACAGGATGGCAAATTCCTGGTAGTGCGTGGTTTGGCCGACCGTTATAATGCTGCCATGTTAAATGGTATATTATTAACCAGTACAGAGCCTGACAGGAAAGCATTTTCTTTTGATATGATCCCGTCGGCCATGATCGATAATATCATTATCAACAAAGCTTTTGTTCCTGAATATCCGGGTGAATGGGCCGGTGGCCTGATACAGGTAAATACAAAAGACATTCCCACGCAAAACTTTTTAAATGTACAGATAGGTACCGGTTTTAATACCCAAACAACCGGCAAGGATTTTTACAAAGCGAAAGGCGGTAAACTGGATTGGTTAGGATGGGATGACGGAACAAGAGGATTGCCTTCCAGTTATACGACCAAATCAGCGTTTGACCTGCTGACAAGAGCCGAAAAAACACAGATCGGTAAAGACCTGCAGAATGACTGGGCACCAGGACGGGTGAACGGTCAGCCTAACTACTCTTTCCAGGCCAACGGAGGATTTACCGGAAAATTATTCGGCAAAAAAATCGGCGGCTCACTGGGTATTAATTACAACCGTAATAACCGGTTCATAGATATTATTAACAGGTACCAGACAATTGGCGGTGCCGGTTTTGACCTGGAGTATGATTATAAAGATGGCCGGTATAATGAAGAAACAACAGTTGGTGGTTTGGCCAGCCTGTCAATCCAGTTAAACCCCTTAAACAAAATCTCTTTTAAAACCATCGCCAATATCAACACCAACAACTATGTAACTACCAGGGAGGGTGTAAGCATCGCAATGCATGCAGATGTAAAAGATGGTTTGGAAATTACTTTTAAACAAAACACATTCTTTACCTCGCAGCTGATGGGTGAACACTCACTGGCCAAAGCTTTAAAGTTTAAATGGTATGGCGCCTTTAATATTTTAGATGCTTATAGTCCTGATCAGCGCCGTGGCTTGTATACCAGGCCTACCGGAACCAATGATGCTTACCAGTTTTTAATGGGTAATACTTTAACCCAGGAAAGTGGTAGCCGTGTATTCCAGAATTTAAGTGACTATATCTATACAGCCGGTGGTGATTTAAACTACAGCTTTAAAGCTTTCGGGTATAATCAATCGGTTAAAGGTGGTTATATGCTGCAGGTAAAAGACCGCCTGTTCGATGCGCAGTTATTCGCTCATTATCTTCCCCGCGATAATCCGGCATTAAGACAATTACCGATCGATCAGTTATTTGCTCCCGGAAACTTTGGAGATGGTTCAGAAACCAGCAACCTGATCGCCTTTGACGCCATTAAGAACAGGAACTTCCGCTATATGGCAAACACCATTCTGAATGCCGGTTTTTTACAATTTGACAACCAGTTTGCCAAAAACCTGCGTGTGGTTTGGGGTGCAAGAATTGAAAGCTATGATCAGTTGATCGGCAGTGTTAAAAAATGGGATGACAGGCATGCACATTCAAAAGTAATTGATGTATTACCAGGCTTCAACGCTACTTATAAAGTAAACAACCTTACCAATATCCGTTTAACCGGTTCGCAAACAGTGGTTCGTCCCGAGTTCAGGGAGTTGGCTCCGTTAAACCTGTACGACTTTGAAGTGAATGCCGGTGTATCGGGTAACCCCGACCTGGTAAGGACAAAGATCACTAACCTGGATCTGCGGTATGAGTTATATCCAAGAGCAGGTGAGGTATTTACGGCCGGTGTTTTTTACAAATTCTTTGATAAGCCTATTGAACAATACTTACTGGGTATTGGTAGCGCCTACAGCTACAGAAACCCTAAACAGGCAAAAGCTTTTGGTGTGGAAGTGGAGTTCAGGAAAAAACTTGACTTCATCAACGGCCTCTCTAATTTCACTTTCCAGTCTAACGCTGCCTATATCTACAGCCGCGTAAAGGATGAGAACCTGAGAATTGACAGACCCCTGCAAGGTCAGTCTCCCTACTTATTGAACCTCGGTTTATTGTACGATTCAGAAAAACACGGGTTAAATGCAACTTTATTGTTTAACCAGATCGGTAAACGCTTATACCTGGTAGGTGATGTGAACATTGCCAACAGTGGTGTACCCGAAGTATGGGAAGCTCCGCGTCCGGTATTGGATTTCCAGATCGGTAAAAAAGTACTGAACAAGAAAGGCGAGTTAAGGTTTATGGTCAGCGATATTTTAAACCAGCGCCAATACTTCTATCAAAATGCCGACAGCAATACCAGCTTACAGAAAGATAAAGATCAGTACAGGTATGTAAGAAAATTTGGTACCACTTTCAGCTTAACATTTAACTATTCCATTTTATAATAACACAAGCAAAAAACAAAACAAGTATATGAAAAAGTACATCTTTTATCTAACTGCATTAGTAGCAATAAGTACTACAGCCTGTAGGAAAATTGAAACAGATGGCGAACCGATCATTATAGAAATACCCGGCAATGGCAACGGCGGAACAACCGGCAAACGCGTGGAATTAAAAGGTTTTATTGAAAAAGACACAACATTAAAAGCAATTGACAATAATATCATTACCGGAAAAGTGTACATACGCAAGGGCGCTACCTTAACTATTGAAAAAGGTGCTACCGTAAAAGGTACTTATACCGGAAGTGATGTAGCGGCTTTAATCATCAACAGGGGTGCTAAAATTATTGCACAAGGTACAGCCGATGAACCCATTGTATTTACTTCAGCTTCTTCTACACCTATTTCAGGTGACTGGGGTGGTATTGTAATATGCGGTAAAGCGGCTAATAATGGTAATGCCAATGGTGTACAGGGCTTGTACGTACCGGAAGGGGGCATTCATAACTTTACTACCGGCGACGGTGTATCCGGTTCAGGCGATGCTGAAGTGCCAACTCCTGTTAACAATGATAACTCAGGTATTTTAAGCTATGTGCGTATTGAATATGCGGGTTATGCTTTCCAGCCTAACCAGGAGATCAACAGCTTAACCATGGCTTCGGTTGGCAGCGGAACACAAATTGACCATATCCAGGTTACTTACGCTAAAGATGACGCGTTTGAGTGGTTTGGCGGTACAGTTAACTGTAAATACTTAATTGCTTACAAAACACAGGATGATGATTTTGACAGCGATTACGGCTTTAGCGGAAGCGTACAGTTTGGCCTGATCATTCGTGACTCTTCTATTGCTGACGTTTCAAAATCAGAAGCTTTTGAAAGCGATAACAACGCTAACGGTGATAACCTTACTCCTCAAACCAGCGCTGTTTTCTCTAATATCACGGCTTTCGGTCCGCAGGCCACTTTAAACAATGTGGGTAGCTCTAACTATCATGGTGCGGCGGTACAGATCAGGAGAAACTCTTCTATCTCTATCTTTAACTCGGCTTTTGTAGGCTGGGCTACAGGTATCTCTGTTGAAAACGATAAAGGAACTACCGATAAAAATATCCAGGATGGCAAACTGCAGTTAAGCGGTATTGTATTAGCGGGTTGCAAAAAACCTTTAAACCTGGTAACCAGTGCAGCCAGCGTATATACTCAGGCTACATTTGAAGCATGGTTCAACACTGCTGCCAAACAAAACAAGATCCTGACTACGGTTGATGATATCCGTTATACCCGTCCTTTCGATTATTTAAACCCCGATTGGCAGCCTTTTGGTAACTCTGCTTTAGTAATTGCCAGTGCTTCCAACAACTATTTTGATGATCCTATCATCAAGGCCCGTCCTTTCATTACCAAGGTTGATTTCCTGGGTGGTATTGCCCCTTCAGGTGCTGATGCAAACTGGTATAAAGGCTGGACCAAATTCAACAATAACTAATCGTTTCACACATACATACAATGTCAAAGGGCCGGTTTTCCGGCCCTTTTGTTATAATAAATAATATTGCGCTAACAAATAGGTAACAATCGTTGTGCAATTTTACGATAGCTCTTTACTTATTCAGTCGTTCCAACTGTCGGTGGTATCTCTTATCAGCGGCAGTTTTCTCATGCAGTTGGCCATCCCAAAGAAACCTATCCAATCCTTTAGCAAACGCAGTTTTATACTTTGTATAACCTAAGTGTTTGGTACAAGGGCCTGTATTTTTGGGGTGGTTTTTTTTATGTTATCAGTTGTAGCTCCCTGTTCTGCATACTTGCGTCGCACACTTCAGCTGCAGTAATACTATTGAGCTGGTACAGTATTGCCAATATTTTCTGCACCTTTTAAGCATAGTGCCTTTTGATCGCGGGCATTATTTTTAAAGGACTTTCATTTTTACAAAATACGGCGATAAGTTACCGGCCTGGTGGTTAAACTAGGAGCTATTACCAGGTCTTATGCCGAAAGCACAACCTGAATGTAAGCTGGGGTAACTAATATGCCCCGCGTTTTAGCTATTGATAGCTGCAAAGAATGCCTGTAGCTTTTCTTTGTCCAGTTTCCCGCTGGTTCTTACACCACTGCACAGGTCAATGCCAAATGGCTGTACTTTGTCAATAGCCTGCCTTACATTCTCCTTATTCAGGCCGCCGGCAAGGTATAGGGGTATATCAATGGATTCGCGTATAGTACGGCTCAGGTCCCAGTTATGCGTCCGGCCGGTACCACCCAATTCTTTTACCGCCAGGTTGGGATTGCCGCTATCCAGTAAAATGGCATCTACATGTTTTGATACTTCTATAGCTTCGGTAACGGAGCGCTCATCTGTTACATGAATAACCTGCACCAGTTTTACAGCAGGCAGCTCCCGGCGTAATGTATCATATTGCCGTTCGGCCAGCGCATCTACGATCTGGATAACAGAAGCATGTACTTTTTTATAGTGGCTGATAATGGCTGCAGGATCGGTTTCGCTGGTGAGTAAAAAAGTTGCCACGGGCGGCGGTACGGTCTTTACAATAGTGCTGATCAGCTCATCGCTGATAACACCGGGACCGCTGGGCATATGCCCCACCAGGCCCAATGCTGCAGCACCACATTCAACGGCCATCCTGGCTTCTTCCACACTGCTGATACAGCATATTTTTACCCTGGGTATTGTTATCATGCCCCAAATATAAGCCGGTATAAGAACAGTTTTATAATCTGGGGTAAAGTAGTGAGAACATCTTATACGTGATTGTAGTGGCTGCTATGGCCTTACATCCAGGGTAAAACCAATGGTGGTGCCCACACCTTCGCGGCTGCGCACATGGATGGTCTGGCCGTGGGCCTCGATAATATGTTTACAGATAGCCAGTCCTAAACCACTGCCGGTTACATCCATGCTGCGGCCACTATCCGTACGGTAGAAACGTTCAAAGATGCGGGGCAGGTTTTTTTCGGCAATGCCGGTGCCGTCATCACTTATTTCAACGAGTACATGTTTATCATCGGTATTGTACATGCTGGCAGTGATAGTGCCGTTTTCTTTACCATACTTAATGGAGTTTTCAAACAGGTTCAACAGTACCTGCCTGACCTTCTCCTTATCGCCATACACCTGCAGGGGCATTTCGCAGCCTTTTTTAATGCTGTATTTAATGTTTTTTGGTTTGGCCACAATCGCAATGCTGTCAAATGTATCTTTTACCAGGTCCTGGATAATAAAACTTTGTTTTACCAGGGCCAGTTCACCGCGTTCCAGGCGGGATATTTCGTCCAGGTCATTTAACAGGTTGGTTAAACGCGTAACATTGGCTGCCGTTTGTTCCAGGAATTTTTTATTAACGTTGGCATCATTCAAAGCGCCATCAAGTAAAGTGTCCACATAACCCTGTATGGCAAATACCGGGGTTTTAAACTCGTGGGAAAGGTTTTGTAAAAACTCTTTGCGGAATTGTTCGTTAGCCCTTAATAATTCTATCTCCTGTTTGTTGGCATTGGCCCAGGCTTCAACATCGGCCTGTACCTCGCCGATACTTTTTTGGGGCAGGATGTATTTGTAATAGGTCTCCTCTCTTTTGGTGGCCTTGGTCTGGTAAATAAATTTGTAAATGAGCTTTATTTTACGGTAAATAAAACGTTCCAGCACAAAGGATATTAAAAAGTAGCTGCAGATAAATACCGTAAGGAATGACCCGAGTACATAGGCCCAGTTACGTTCAATAACAGCAATAAAAATACTGATAGGGATGGCGAGTATCAAGGCGGTGAATATAGATAGTTGCCGGGGCGATAAATTTTTGATAAAAACCATACCTGCAAGTTAGAGATTGTTTGTGGTAGATAGTGAGATGTCAATAGTGAATAGTGAATGGTCAGTGGTCAATAGTGAATGGTGAATAGTCAATGGTGAGCGAAGTATATCTATACAAATGTATGCAAAATGCTGAATAGCCATACGGGACGATGCAGTGAGTGACCCCGAGTTCCGTTTTACTTGTCGGGGCAGGCACAACTACAGCTGATAGTAGTAATGCGGCCGGTTATATAATAATTACCCCATACTTGTGAGGGGCATGAGGTAATTATAGTTATTTAAAATACGGATTACAGGTCAAATTTATAACCTACCCCTTTTACTGTAGTGATACAGTCAATACCCAGCTTCTGGCGTATTTTGCGGATATGTACATCAATGGTACGGTCGCCTACAATTACCTCGTTACCCCAGATAGCATTGAGTATCTCGTTACGTAAAAACACACGGCCGGGTTTAAGTGCCAGTAAGTACAGCAGCTCAAATTCTTTTTTCGCCAATACTACCTCGGTATCATTGATGAAAACAATAAAACGTTCGGGATCTATTACCATGTCGCCGATCTTCAGCACACGGTTATCGGGCTTGGGTGCCCTGCGGAATAAGGCATTGATGCGGCTGATAAACACTTTAGGGCTCACAGGCTTGCTTACATAATCATCGGCTCCTGTTTCCAGGCCCTTTACCTGGGTGGCTTCATCGCTAAGTGCGGTCAGGAACATGATCGGCGTTTCTTTAAAAGCCTCCTGTGAACGCAGGAGCTCACAAACTTCCACACCGGTTTTGCGGGGCATCATTACATCCAGCACTATCAGGTCAGGCTGGTTTTTCCTGGCTTTTTCCAAAGCATCATCACCGTCCTTTGCGGTAACTACATCGTAACCCTCTTGTACCAGGTTGTATTTTAAAATCTCGATAATATCCGGTTCGTCGTCGGCAATTAATACCTTGCGCCCAAAATTTTCCATGCAGCGAAATTTAGTGCAAACCTACCCCCATTTTGCAGCATAGTGAAATATACTGTGGTCATTAACACAGACTTAATGATAAGTTAATATCAACGCACCTGCGTGAAACCGGTAATTTTTTCACGAACCTGCAGCAACTGCCGTAAACAGGCTTTTATAGTAACAAGTTGAGTATTAATTTATTCTAATATTTGATAGTCAACCGGTTATATATTATTTGGCATAATATTTACTGGAATAAGCTACTATAATTGTCAAACAATACATATGTCTGACTGTTAATGGGTTACCCCCACTATTGGTGTGCAACTGAAAGGGGTGTAATTTTGTCTTTATCAGGCAGTTCAGTTTTTCGCGGCTGCCGTACAAAAAAAACTATGATGCTAACAATTTTTACTAAAAAAACCAAGGCGCTGGGTGTGATGCTGATGGCGGTGGGTGCTGTTTACGGGCAAACATCCTTTAATGATTCTATAGCCAAGGTTCCTATTTTCAGGCAGGGATTTCATGACCGTGTAAACAAACAGCAGGAGATGATCGATCTGCTGGACACCAAGAATGACAAATTTTTAAATGCATCGAAAGACCCTGAAAGGGATTTTTTAATCAGCCGGGCTTTATTCAATGGCGTTAACCAGATTAAAAATTATATTGAAATAACACCGGCACTGCCCAAAGACCAGGACAAAAAAAGAGCGCTGGTGAGCCTGGAGTCCTTACTTAAAAACTATATCAGTTACTATAAAAAACAAACCTTTAATGTTTTTTATACACCCTTACTCGTAGATAATTACAGGCTGGCTTTGGATAAGGTTATCCATGATCAGTCTATTGATTCCATTATACAGGTATCGCCTTATGATGTGGCCAACCTGATCTACAACTCTATTTCCAACGATTATCCTATCGCCAAATCGGCCAAAAACGTATTGATCTTAAAATATTGTAAGCTCAATCCTGACAAAACCTTTTTTACCTTAAGAAATAATCCTGAAGTACCGTTTGCTGATAGCCTGATCAGGGTAGTAGGTAAGAAGTACCCGCAACAATTATATGATTATGCCCAGGCCAATAATACACTGGGTTATAAAATAAGGAATATTGTTGATGATGATTTTATTAAGGCCGTAGTAAAAATGTCGCAAAGCCGGAGCGGCCAGTTATACTTTCCTTTTTTAACCAATATTGTAAACGGCAAGCTGACCATTGATGATGTGGACGCGGCGACCAAAGACTCAGTAAAATATTTCCGTTTACTGGTGAATACCCAGATGGATTATGTATCGCGTATGATACATGAAAAAGATACGGCCCTGGCTTTCCGCGAACTGACGAAGATGCTGGAGAAGAAAGCAAAGGATGTTTTTGTAAATACCATTAATGGTCTGCATAATGAAAACGATAATGTACGTTTCCGCTGTCTGCAAAACCTGACGGCAGAAGAGTTGTACTATGTTGCCGTATTGACCAATGGTTTAATTTATACCTCCAGTTATACCAGCGGCGTTTACCCCTTAATGATGAAGAAGGCGAATAACCGTGGTGATTCTTTACTGGCCCGCCTGAACTTTGACCATTACCGCCGTTTTATCAGTCAGGCAGCTGCCTATAACAAACTGGGAAACTTCCTGGGCTCTTTCCCCAATAAGGACGATTCACATAAACTGATGCAGGCTTTTGTGAATAACCTGGAGAACAGTGATGGCCTGGAAGATGGGGTGGATGTAGCCGACTCTTATGCCAGTATTACGGAAACATTAAAGCCTATTGCCGATGAAATGCTGGTAAATGTAAAAATGAATTACGACCGGAATGTGAGTGCCAATAATAAACGTGGCATGGCTATTTACAATATTTTATACCAGTTATTCCTCTCGGCCGATAGTACCAAAAAGGTTGACCTGACGAAAGAGTTAGGTATACCTCCGGTATATACCATGCCTAACAGTTCGCTGGTAAATGATAAAGGTGAGGTGATCATGCAGGTTTTCTTTTACGGCGACCAGGACGGCAAGAATATCTTTAACGGTTTCCAGAATATGTTTGCCCCTGCTAACTGGTCAATAGACCGCAGCAACAGTCAATGGATCACCATTAAATCAACAAAGGGTAAACCGGTGATCATTTATGCGAACCGGCCACTGCCGGAGGAAACGGGTGAAGATGATAAGGCCCAGCAGGCCCTGAATGAATATTTAGAGACCAATAATATCCGTACTACGGTAACCATACACCGCGGTCACAGCTATTATGCCGAGTCAACCATCGCCTATATGGCTCCTTCATCCCGTATTGTTTTTATGGGATCCTGCGGCGGCTTTAACCTCATCAATAAAATTTTAGATAAATCCCCGGATGCACATATTATTGCCTCTAAACAGATTGGTAAAACCATGATTAATAAACCTTTTTTTGATCTGTTAACCGAGGATGTAAGAGCCGGGAAAAGTATAGACTGGCTGGAATTTTGGAAAAGATTTGAAGCAAGGGCTAAAATTGACGGGTTTGAAGATTATATACCACCTTACAAAAACCTGGGCGCTATTTTTATCAAAGCCTATAAAATATCGATGGGTGAGGATGATGGTGATGAATCACGTGCGTTTTAATGTTCAGGAATTAAGGCAGGAAACTTAAACTATTATATACGCTGTGGCAACACGGCGTATTTTTTTAAACTGATAAGCTGTAACCATGAGTTTTTTAAAAAACATTTTTAAGAAGAAGGAAGAAGTACCTGTTGTTGCCAGCTATGCAACGTTCTGGGCCTGGTTTGAAAAAAATGCCCCCGCATTTTACCAGGCGGTAAAAGGCGGGCGGGAAAGTATTGAAAAAGATTTTTTTGAAAAACTGACACCCAGGCTGGATGAGTTAAGGGAAGAACTGTTTTTTGTTACCGGTATGTACAATGATACAACCGCAGAACTGATCGTTACAGCTGATGGCCGGGCAAAAAATATTGTTTTTGCGGAGGAGCTGATGCAGGCTGCCCCACAATTGCCTAACTGGCGGTTTACGGCCCTGAAGCCTGCCATGCCTATTGAACATGTGAATATCAGCATGAATGGCTATGATTTTACTGCCGAAAATATTTTCTTTTATGCGAATGAGCTGCCGGCTTATCCCGATGAAATAGATATTACGATTGTACATGATGATTATACAGCAGAGAATAAAAATGAGATATCGGGCGGTGTATACCTGTTCCTGGATAATTACCTGGGTGAACTTGATTTTCTCGAGAATATAGACCACCTGGATTTTGCCACCAGGCAGGATGCCAAACAGGAGCTGATCCCTATTGGTAAACTAAAGGACTTTTTAATATGGCGTCAAAAGGAGTTTGTGGAGAAGTATGCGGGCATGCGGCACCAGACACAA
This sequence comes from Terrimonas rubra, assembly GCF_042686025.1. Taxonomy (NCBI): domain Bacteria; kingdom Pseudomonadati; phylum Bacteroidota; class Chitinophagia; order Chitinophagales; family Chitinophagaceae; genus Terrimonas; species Terrimonas rubra. The sequence goes on along the minus strand of NZ_JBHUOZ010000001.1, from coordinate 593,643 downwards.
AATGATAACTACTCAGTAATGGAAGGCCAGCTGCAAAGCGGCAATAAATTACTGGCGGTCATCAATACCGACCTGTTGAACTGGGATAGTAAGGCCTCGCATCCCTGGATGGCCATCCTGGTCATCAAATACAAAGGGGGAGAGAACGGGTTTCCCAATGCGGATGATTATGAAGAACTGAACGTTATTGAAGACAGGTTGATGCAGCAGCTGGTGGATGCCGACGGCTACCTGAACATCGGGCGTCAAACCGCCAATAACGAAAGAGAGATATTCTTTGCCTGTAAAGACTTCAGAAAACCTGTCCGGTTATTTGATGAAGTGAAACAACAGTATAAAGACCGGTTTGAGGTGGAAATTGAAATATTTAAGGATAAATACTGGCAGTCGGTGGAAAGGTTTAATAATTAACAAATGACAATGGATAGTTTACAATGGACAATTGGCAATAAGCAATATTGAGTGATGAATGAAAACCGGTTTCATTCATCACTCAATATTCATCATTCTTACAATCTACAAGGAAAGATTTTCATAAATAACTGCAGCACCTTGGCCCACACCTACACACATAGTAGCTAAACCATAACGTGCTTTGCGGCGTTGAAGTTCGTATAATAAAGTGGTGGAGATACGTACACCGCTGCAACCCAGAGGGTGACCAATGGCAATGGCGCCACCGTTTACATTTACTTTATCAGGATTGATGTTTAAGTCACGTATACAGGCGATAGACTGGGCGGCAAAAGCTTCGTTCAGTTCAAACAGGTCAATATCCTCTATTTTTAAACCGGCACGCTGTAAGGCTTTTTGTGTAGCCGGTATGGGACCAATACCCATAATGGCAGGATCTACACCGGCAACAGCCATCGCCACTATCCTTGCCATAGGTTTTAACCGGTATTTTTCTACAGCCGATTGACTGGCCAGTAACATGGCGGCAGCACCATCATTAATACCGGCGGCATTACCGGCGGTTACAGTACCGTCTTTTATAAAAGCAGGTTTTAGCGCGGCTAATTTTTCAATAGTTGTCTGACGGGGATGTTCGTCCGTATCCACTACCTGTGTATCACCTTTGGCGCCGGTAATGGTAACGGGGCAAATTTCCTTTGGCCACTTGCCGGCTTTGTGCGCTTCCATATATTTCAGCTGCGAATTATAGGCAAAAATGTCCTGGTCTTCGCGGCTTATATTCCATTGCTTCGCTACATTTTCAGCGGTTTCGCCCATACTGTAAGGATGGTATTGTTCAGCCAGTTTTTTATTAATAAAACGCCAGCCCAGGGTAGTGTCGAATGTTTCCTGTGTGCGTTGAAATGCCTGTGTGGGTTTGGCCGTAACAAAAGGGGCCCGGCTCATGCTTTCTACGCCGGCGGCGATAACCAGTTCGGCATCACCACATTTAACCTGGCGGGCTGCATCCATAATGGCCTGTAAGCCCGATGCGCATAAGCGGTTCACGGTATTACCAGCCACGGTTACGGGCAAACCGGCCAGCAGGGCGGCCATGCGGGCTACATTGCGGTTATCCTCCCCCGATTGGTTGGCGGCACCGGCAATAATATCTTCAATCGCATTTACATCAATACTTTCCTGGCGTTGCACTATTTCCTTTATCACGGTAGCTAACAGGTCATCGGGGCGTACACTGCTTAAAACACCGCCATAACGTCCAATGGCAGTACGGGTACAGTCTACAACAAAAGCATCTTGCATAGTAATCGTTATTTGTAATGTACAAAGATAGGCAGATAGAGAAGGATGTATGATTTGTTGATTTGCGATTTAAGATTTATGATTTGAGGAATGATGAATTATAAATGAGTGAATTGCTCATTATCAATTACTTATTGTCCATTGTTACTTGTCAATTGTCCATTGTTGTTGTTACGGTTCATAATACTCACACCGCTGTTGTATCTTTGCAGTTATGAAAAGCGGGAAGCAAAATATCAGGCATTTTACTTTGCCTGAGCTGGAGGTTTATTTTGAGGAGTTGGGCGAGAAGAAGTTTCGCGCTAAACAGGTGTATGAATGGATATGGACCAAACAGGTGCATAGCATAGAGGAAATGACCAACCTGAGCAAAGAGCTTCGCCAGAAACTGAATGATAATTTTACTTTACCCGCCTTAGTGATCAACAGTACCCAGTATTCGGCTGACGGTACGGTTAAATCGAGCTTTAAGACCTTTGACGGTCACTTGGTGGAAGGGGTGCTGATCCCGACTGAAAACAGGGTAACGGCCTGTGTGTCATCACAGATCGGCTGTTCGCTGAGTTGTAAGTTTTGTGCTACGGGCTATATTGACCGGAAAAGGAACCTTGATTTTGATGAGATCTATGACCAGGTAGTACTGATCAACAGGCAAAGCGAAAAGATATATGGAAAAAAGCTGACCAATATCGTATTCATGGGTATGGGTGAGCCCTTGCTGAATTATAAAAACGTATTGAAGTCTATTGAGCGGATCACAGCCCCGGACGGTTTAGGTATGAGTCCCAGGCGGATCACGGTGTCCACCGCGGGTGTAGCCAAGATGATCCGGCAATTAGGTGATGATAAAGTGAAATTTAAACTGGCTTTGTCCCTGCATGCGGCCAATGATACCAAGCGTCACGATATTATGCCGATCAATGACAGTAATAATATCAAATCGCTGATCGAAGCCCTGAACTATTTTTATAAACAGACCAAGAACGAGATTACTTTCGAGTATATTTTATTTAATAACCTGAATGACAGTATCCAGGATGCGGACGAGCTCACAAAAATATACCGCCAGGTTCCTGCTGACCTGGTAAATATTATAGAGTACAATCCCATTGAGTTTGCCCAGTTTGCCAAGCCTGATGAAGATAAGGTAGCGGTATTTATGAAACACCTGGAAAAGAACCGGGTAAATGCGCACTTACGACGCAGCCGCGGTAAGGATATTGATGCGGCTTGCGGCCAGTTGGCCAATAAAAACTAAATGTTAAGCTTTTTAACTACGGCACCCGCTTATCCGCTGTTTCAGCCTTTAACAATTTGTTGGTAATAGCCGTTAAACCCCGGCTTCCTGTTGCGGTCTTATAACTGTTCATATAATTATAAACAGGGTGTTAAGCCTTTGCTTGCAACAGACACCACAAATAAGTTTACCATGAAGAAATTATCATTCGTAGCAATCATTGCATTGGCTGTATCATTAAGCGCATCAGCACAGGAAGTACCTAACCGTCCCCGTGGCGAATACAGGGCCAAACACCGCACCGGCGCGGCAGCTTATGGCAAAGACCTGAACCTGACTGAAGATCAGAAAGCTAAGTTTAAATCATTAAACGAAGCCCAGCGTAATGAACTGGCGGCTTTACAAAAACAGGACAATATATCCGTAAAGGAAAGCCGTGAAAAGCGCACCGCCATTATGGATTCGTATAAAACTAAACGTGATGCAATTTTAACCAGCGAGCAGAAAGCAATGGTAGAAAAGAAGCAGGCGGAACGTACAGCGGCTCCCCGTAAAAGAGCTGAGCAGGGCGCAGCGAGAATGGAACAGGAGCTGAACCTTACGCCTGAACAAAAAACAAAACTGCAGGAAAGCAGGAAAATGAATGGTGAAAAAGTAAAAGCCATCCGTGATAACCAGGCATTGACTGCAGAGCAAAAGAAAGCGGAGTTGCAAAAAGTAAGAGAAGAACAACAGGCTTCCATGAAGTCTATCCTGACAACCGAGCAGTACAATAAAATGGAATCGCAAAAAGCGCAGTTTAAAAAAGGCGAACACAAAAGAAGTAAAGGGCCAAGAGGCGGGAAAAAAGTGGCGCAGACAGTGTAAGTAGCTAGTGGTGTTTTTTTGAAATAAAAAACGGCCTTCGCTTTGCGGAGGCCGTTTGCTTTTATTTTGTTATAACAACAGTACCCCATTCGTCACTCACCGGCACATAACCGATCTGGTGTTGCGCACAATATTCCCGCACCGCCTGTTTGGCACCGCCATAGTGTTTATTATTATAATCGTGGATAAAAATATAACCGCCTTTGCTTAACCTGGGGTAAAAATAAACCAGTCCCTGGTAAATAGGTTCATAGAGATCGGCATCCAGGGAAACAAAACAAAATTTTTCTTCCAGGCCGTTTAAAGAAGCCGGGAATCGTCCCTGTTTAATGATACAATTATTTTTATTGACCATTTTGCTTAAGACCAGTTCGGTAGAAGTGTTGCTGAAATCCTGGTTGCCTTCTCCAAAGTTCTTGGCCTGTTCAATGGCTGTATCGTTTTTATCAAAGCCCTCAAAAGTATCAAAGAGGTAAAGCTTTCGGTCAGGAAAAGCCTGGTTGATATATTTGGCAAAATCGCCACGGTATACACCCACTTCTGCCGTTTCACCCGGCACTTTATTTTCGATGATCTCACGAACGGCCAGTTCAAACGTGCTGATGCGGATATAATTACCGGTCTGCGGCACGGGCAGTTTACGTTCATCCGTTAAGGCCGCCATTTTATAGTCAACAATCACTTTGCCGTTTAGTAAGGAACGGAGGAATGAAAAATATTTTTTCACTTGGTTGTTTTATGTAGAATAACCTGGTTTAAAAAGGCCCGAAGCTAAACATTTGCGATCAGGGCTAAAAATTCTGCTTCGGAAATTATATTCACCGTATTGATCTTTTTTGCTTTCTCCAGTTTGCTGCCGGCATCTTCACCCACTACCAGGTAATTGAGTTTAGCGCTTACGCCGCTTAATAATTTACCCCCTTTTGCTTCGGCCATAGCTTCTGCGTCGCTACGTTTTAAAGTAGGCAGGGTGCCGGTAAATAAAAATGTTTTACCGCTTAAGCCCCCGCTAACAGGCGCGGAACGCTTATCGTTCACCATGTTTAACCCCAGTGTTTCCAGTTCTTTGAGCATGGCAATATTATCGGCATTGCTGAAAAAATGGACGATGCTACCTGCTACTTTAGGGCCAATATCTTCCAGGGTAAGCAACTGTTCCTGTGTGTACTGTTGCAGGTCCAGCAAATGACTAACCGTATTGGCCAGGGTTTTGGCGGTTGTTTCGCCTACAAAGCGGATGCCCAGGCCAAATATCAGGCGGTGTAAAGGTTGGGATTTAGAAGCCAGGATGGCCTGCTGCATATTTTCAATGGAACGTTTGCCAAACCCTTCCCAGTTGCCGATCACGTTAAAATCAAGGTTATAAATACCGGGAATATCTTTCAGTAAGCCGGCCGCATTGAACTTGCGTACATTGGCCTCACCAAAACCACGGATATCCATAGCATCTTTGCTCACAAAATGTATGATACGTTCCACTACCTGTGCAGGACATTCAATATTTACACAGCGCCACACTGCTTCTTCCTGTTCCTTAAATAATTGTCCGCTGCAAACGGGGCAAAGTTGCGGAAACACTACGGGTGTTTCATTACCGGTACGCACTTCGGCCAGTGATTTTACAATATAGGGAATTACATCACCGGCACGTTCTACCAGCACGCTGTCGCCGATCATCAGGTCTTTTTCACGGATCACTTCTTCATTGAACAGGGAGATGGATGATACGGTTACGCCGCCAATTGGTACGGGTTGTATTTTAGCCACAGGTGTAATAGCCCCTGTACGGCCAACCTGGAAAGTTACTTCCAGCAGTTTACTGGTGGCCTGGCGGGCTTTAAATTTATAGGCAATGGCCCAGCGCGGGTGGTGGGAGGTCATACCCATTTTCTCCTGCAGGGGCACATCATTTACTTTAATCACCATACCGTCTATTTCATAGGGCAGGGTATCTCTTTTTTCTTCAAAAGCATGGCAGTAATCAATAACCTCGTGTATACTGTCAAAAACTTTTTTTTCTTTTTGCGGGCTCCGGAAACCCAGGTCCCACAATAGTTCCAGCGAACCGCTATGCGTGGTTAACTGTGGTGGTACGGTTGCGCCGTCCAGTAAGGTAAAATCGCTGATATGGTATACAAATACTTCCAGGTGACGTTTTTTAATTTCACGGGAATCTTTTACCCGTAAAGTGCCGGAAGCGGCATTACGCGGGTTAGCCAGCGGCGCCAGGCCCTGGGCTACAATTTGCTCGTTGTATTTCTGAAAATTGTTTTTATTGATGAGCGCTTCGCCTCTTATCTCTACCTGCTGCAGGCCATATTGCGAAAATTTTGCGGATAGGGGAATGCTGGGTATCTGCTTCATGTTGGTGGTGATCTCATCACCTTCCACACCGTTGCCACGGGTAGCGCCGCGTACCAGCATATCATTTTCATAGATCAGGGAAATACTGCCGCCGTCAAACTTTGGTTCCACGCAATAACTGATGTTGGCAGCACCACTTAATTCCTTTGCTTTGCGGTCAAAGTCCAGCAGGTCATCGGCATTGTAGGAGTTGTCCAGCGATAACATGGGTACCAGGTGCACGGCCGTAGGAAACTCGTTGGTCAGCCCTTTTGCCACACGTTGCGTAGGCGAAGTGGGGGTAATGCTTTCGGGGTGAGCCAGCTCTAACTGCTCCAGCGTTTTAAATAACTGGTCATATTCAAAATCGGCCAGCAGCGGATCGTTTTCAATATAATACCGGTATTCATGAAAACGTAATACATCCCGCAGGGATTCAATATCGGTAAGGGCAATAGCAGCATGCTGTTGCAGGTGATCCAGTAAGGTTTTGGTGGTATGCTGTAGCTGTAGGGTCTGCTCTTTGGTAAACATAAGTGTTGCGGTTAAAGCTGTAAAGTTAAGGGCGGCCCGGATGAACGCCAATAAAAAAGCCCGTCGTATGACGGGCTTTTTTATTGGAATATTTTAAAAATTAATCTCTTTGCAGTTTGGACAACAAACGTAATATTTCCAGGTATAACCATACAATAGTTACCAGTAAACCGAAGGCACAATACCATTCCATGTATTTAGCGGCTTTTAATTCCACTCCTTTTTCAATGGTATCAAAATTCAGTAACAGGTTAAAGGCTGCCAGACCCACTACTAATATACTGAAGCCAATACCCAGTGGTGTGGCTGCATTGGTGAAAGAACCAATGGGAGAACCCATGGCCAGGAAAGTAATCCACTGAATTAAATAAAAAATAGCGATTGCTGCAGTAGCAATGGTAATAACCATTCTGAAACGACCGGTTACTTTAATAATACGGTAACGGTATATCAGGAACATCACCAGGGTTACTAATAATGTAAGGGCTACAGCCTGCATGGGTAAACCAGGGTAAGCATTATTGTACATGGCCGAAATGGCACCAACAAATAAACCTTCCAATATAGCATAGGCAGGGGCCAGGTAGTTTGACCATTGTTTTTTAAAAGCCATAACGAGTGCCAGACCCAAACCACCAAAAACGCCAACCAGCAGGTAAGGCATCATATCTTCACCACGGTTAGCCTGGCTCCAGCTGAATAAGGTAGATAAGATCATTAAACCCATCAAAATGCCAAATTTATTAAGGGTGCCGTTAACGGTCATCTCGTTACCGGTGGTCATACCTTCAAAAATGGTACCCTGGAAGCTTTTTTCCTGTAAGGTGGGGTTGCTTGATTTTAAAATTGACATAGTGTTTTATTTGGGCTTAAAGATAATGTGCTGACGGTAAAGTTCCAAACCGGCCGTTGTGCTGCAGGTTAATATCAGGCAGGTATATAGGCATTTGTTCTTACCTGGAGTTGCTCCTGGTAGTCCAATAGTTGTTTTTTTAACAAAAAATGTGTTTTTGCGGAAAGATGGGCATAGTCATTAATAGCGGTAAATAATACTTTTAAGTTTTCCTCGTAGTAAACATCCCCGGCAAAATAAACCAGTTGTTTTGAAAGATAGGATTCAAAGTTTTTCCTGACTTCTTCATTGATCTCGGTCTGGATAACCTCTGTTGCTAACAGTGAACTGACCAGTTCTTTAAACTTAAGTTCATCAGCTTCAAGCTGTGAAAAATTAGCCGTTATCTGCTCAACAGGCAAGGAATGACTAATAAACTGCAGGTTTTGGTGAAGTGTTGAACAATGCTGGTAGGACGCTTCAAAAGACTTATCGTATTCAAAAAATTGTGTGTATAACGTGATCAACCGGTTGCTGTTATTGGTACTTTTTTCCAGGTGGTGGAAATAATTAAAAATATGCAGATCGTTTGTTTTTAACTGTTCGTTTACCGCATCAATTTCAGTTTTCAGTTCCTGCTGTAATATTGTTGCATGTTTTTTCTTGTATTTCCTGCCATCATAGTCAAAAGTGGTTATATCTACATTTTTGCCGGCTATTTGCGTAAGCGTGTCAAAGTCGTTTTGCAGCGAAATGGCATCATAAACCATATTTATTTTATCAGGAGAGAATAAATACTCAAATGGCATCGGTGCTTCGGCTATGTTAACTGTTGTGCTGTCAAAATAAACCGGTGATTTATTATCATAGTAACCATTATATATGGCCGAAAAGGTATTGTTTTTGAAGTTTTGGTTAAACTGTTCAATAAAATTTTCGAGTGTATTCGTCTTTACTTCTCCCTGGTAAGTCACCTGGCTGAATATTTTTTGGCTCAGTGTCTGCTGCAGTGTTTCAATATTGGTGAAAAACCGGTTTGCCGGAGTATTATCAACCGGTATATCATTATTGCCGAGCAACTCCAGGCGTTTTACCCGGTCTTCTGTGCTTGGGTGTGAAGCCCATTGATCTTTAATGACCAGTTTGGATTTGTTATACCTGTTTAAGTCTTCAATTGTTACAACAGGCAAATCATTTACAATAGCTACTTTACTGTCTTTTGCAAAAAAATGCATCACGTAGGTTTGCTCTTTATAAATATTGGCGCTTTGCATATTGTTTACTACCTGTTCGTCGTAAAATCTTAATACGGCATTGAAAGCATGGTCGGCAAGCGATAGCCGGAGTAAGGAGCTTTTTAATGGTTGATAACCGGTTACGCCGGCGGCTATCTCGTCGGCATGGAATTCCATTTCCCTGGACAGTCCCATGTATCTTTTATTTACAATCGCGTAAAGTTTTTTTAATATCCATTGAACAAATGCGATGATGCGGACCGCTATTATGGTAAAGATGGAGAAGTAGCCGGTGATGCTGGCCCACTTTTGTACAATTTTACCGTAGGAGTCATTATCGTAAAGCATATTAAAAATAACATGATTTACATTGTAAACATAACTGCCTACTTTCATGGTACGCTGTGAAAAATGGCCAAACTCATGTGCCAGGATGGCTTTTAGTTCAGCACTTGTAACACTGTTTACCATACCAATACCTATTTGCAGGTTTTTTTTAACCGGTAAAATCATACTCCAAAAACTGGAGTCATAAAAAACGGCTGCATTGACATCGGAAGACAGGTATACCTTTTTGGGGAAATGAGTGCCTACTTCTTCCACTATATCATTAATTAACCGGAACAGTGCCGGTTCATCCTCTTGTTTTATTTCGTACAGGTGTAACCGGTCTGTTTTATGGGATGTAAAAATGAATTTAACAAGGAATATCAGTACAAGCACTCCCAGGCTGGCCAAACCCATACCCAGGATAATGGTTAACAGGCCAGGGTTATTAATAATTAATGCAAACCCGCTGTAAACACACAATGCGGTGAGACCTGTGGCCAGGGCCAGTAAAATGAGATAAGTGATAATAAAAATGACAATAGCAGCAATTGCTTTATTAGCCTGTTTTTTAAATGCGGGGCTCAGGGTGGCAACTGGTTTCGGCATGTGGATGATTCGTTGGTGTAAATTATAAAAATAGTTATGGGAACAAGATAGAAAAAATATAGAATAAATATAACAGGGTATTACACTGTTGTATTGGGTGCTTACCACTTATAGCGATATAGTTATTCGAAACTTGTAGTTTCGAATGATTATTCTATTGCCTTTGGCAATCTCGGGCATACGGCAGTTGCAGGTTTAAATTATAGCTATTCAGCTATTCGCAACCTATAGTTTCGAATGCTTATTTTATTGCTTTTGGCAAAAAAAACCTGAAAAACGATGTATATTTAAATAACCTAACCACCATTCAAAACACCATTTACCATGAGCTATGAATTTGCCGACGGATACAGGATCCGGGACCAGGCAGCCACCCATTTTCTCACTTTTACTATCATTAGCTGGATAGATATCTTTAGCAGGCAGGTTTACCGGGATATTATTGTGGATAGTTTCCGGTATTGCCAGCAACATAAAGGATTGCAAATAGGAGCCTGGGTCATGATGAGTAATCATATACATACCATATGGACGGCAAAAAATAATAACCTGAGCGATGTAATAAGGGATTTTAAAACGTTTACCAGTAAAGCCATAACGGCTGCCGTTGAAGCCACAACTGAAAGCAGGAAAGAGTGGCTGCTATACCTTTTTCGCTTTCAGGCAAAACGTACCAATGCCAATGATGAGTTCAAGGTTTGGACAGGTAATAACCACCCGGAAGAAATATACAGCGATCATTTTTTAAGAAGTAAAATCAATTACATTCATGAAAACCCTGTGAGGGCAGGTTTGGTAAAGGACCCCGGACATTACCTGTATAGCAGTGCGATGGATTATGAGGGCAAGAAGGGATTGGTTAAGATTGATTTTTTAATTTAGGAGTTATCGCCGGAGGCGATAGAATAGAGATTCGAAACTACAAGTTTCGAATTGCACTTTTTCAATCTCTCAATTATTTAAGTAGCTATTATGTCCAAAGGCTGCCGGATTGCAGCGGCATACCGACCACCGGGAGGTATACAGCGGAAAGCCGGAACAATAGCCGATCAGGGCACTGCAGCTGACAGCCCCGCCAATACATTATCAAATTACCACATGACCAAATCATCAAATGAGCCTTACTCTTCCTGGCCCATCCAGAAAGCACCGCCAACACTATCCCGTGCGGCACCTGTAACCGATGATAGTACATTACTCTCCTCGCGCCAGCGTAATACACCCATCAGGGCCATTACCAGGGCTTCCTTGTATTGCACCAGCAGGGAGTCAGGCACTACCACTTCAATATGATGCGGGGCCAGGTGCTCCTGTAATAAGCCGGTTAAAAACACATTGAAAGCGCCACCGCCGGTTACCAGCAGTTTTTTGCTTTCCTGCCCGGTTTGCAGGTTTAAGGCAATAATATTTTTAGCTATTTGTATGGCAATATGCTGCGTATAGGTATGGAGGGCATCGGCATTGGCAATGCCGGCTGCTTTTATTAAAGGATATACCGTATCGGTACCAAAACTATTGGCCAGCGATTTAGGATAGGGCTGTGCATAATAATCCAGCTGGTTCAGCTCATCTAAAAGGTTAGCGTTTAACATACCACTGGCTGCTATATTACCCCTGTCATCATACTCATAACCGGCTTCATTGGCCAGCATATTCAATACCCGGTTGGCAGGGCATACATCATAAGCGATCATGCCTGCAGCTTTCTGGCTGATATTGGCAATGCCGCCGATATTTAAAAAATAGGCATAATCGTTAAACAATAATTTTTCACCAATAGGCACTACCGGTGCGCCCTGGCCGCCAAATGCCACATCCAGCGCCCGCAGATCGGTTACCACGGGTAATTGTGTGGCGGCTGCAATAGCGGCGCCATCCCCTAACTGGGCGGTCATGCGTTTGGCAGGAATATGAAAAGTTGTATGCCCGTGCGAAGCTACCAGCCCTACTTTATAGGCCAGTCCTTTTTCGCTGATAAAGCGGTTCACCTGGCTGCCGATATAATGCCCGTACTCGGCATGTAATAACTGGTAATCCAGCGCCGAAAGCGAAACGGCCTGTTGTAATTTATTGGCCCATTCCGTGTTATAGGCATAACATACCGCCTCTTTGATCTCGTAGCTCCATTTGCCGCCGTTTTCGTGTATTTCGGCAAAAACAATATCTAATCCGTCCAGGGAACTGCCACTCATTACACCAATTGCTCTATATAACATACGAAGAATGTTGATTTTTAACTTTTACAGTTTAGATTTGCCAAAAGTAGGCAAGAAAATCAGAGAATCAGCCAGTTCATCAGAAAACCTGGGTTTGGTTAAAAGGTAATTACCGTTCTCTCACCGGCTTCTTTAAAAAATAATACAGATGGTTATTAACTTAAGCGAACAACATAGTTTGGTAAGCAATTGGGTAAGTGAACTGCGTAATGTAGATATACAGGGCGATCGTATGCGCTTTCGCCGTAACCTGGAGCGTATCGGCGAAGTGGCCGCTTATGAAATAAGCAAGGTATTACCCTTTGTTGAGCAGGAAGTACAAACGCCCATGGGTACTTCGCTGAGCAAATTAATTGCCAATCAACCGGTGCTGGCTACTATATTAAGAGCCGGTTTGCCCCTGCACCAGGGTCTGCTGAATTATTTTGACAAGGCAGATAATGCATTTATTTCGGCTTACCGCAAACACAATAAAGACGGCAGCTTTGAAATAAGCCTCGATTATATTTCCTGCCCCGAGCTGGAGAACCGGGTGATCATTGTATCCGACCCCATGCTGGCCACAGGTTCTTCCCTGGTAAAAACTATCAGTTACCTGCGTAACGAAGGCCACCCGAAAGAAATACATATTGTAGCGGCTATTGCCTGCACGGTGGGTATTGAATATGTAAAACGCGAAGAGCCTTCCGTAACCATCTGGTGTGGCGATATTGATGATGAGCTGACTGCCAAGGGTTATATTGTACCCGGGCTGGGCGATGCCGGCGACCTGGCATTTGGCGAAAAAGTACAGATGTAGATCGATCAGATAATTTCCAGGGCGTGTCCCCGGCAACTACTTTCCCAGGCGTATAATACATGCGGGGCCGGGCTGTTATGGGGTCCGCTGCGCTCCCGTGCTGCGGCTATGCCTGCGCACCGCCCCGTTTTGCGGGGCGCCCGCCACATCCCTCACGCAGATCAGTTATTAATGATAAGTTTGGTTTTAAAAATGTTAAACCGGGGTTTTCGTAGGTTGTTCACTACAATTCCTGTTTAAATTACAGGCATAAACTGCCAACTGCATGAAAATTATTTTTAGTTTACTGACTATTATTTTTTGCAGCAACCTGCCTGCACAAAACCTTACCGGTGTATGGATACAGGAGTTTGGAGGGGAGAATGCCCGCCTGGTCATTGCTAAAATTGACGGTCATTATATCGGTTATACCTACGACGAAGGCGGGGGCAGTTTTTGCAAGGCTAATTTTACCGGCAATTTCGATAGCAGCCGGCAAAAGTTAAAAGGTATTAATACCAGTTTTATTGATAAAGGATTTATGCATACACTATCGCGTTATAACCTTAATTACGAAAAAGGACGGGATGGTGCCGAATACCTGAAGGGTAACCTTTTCCCTAAAGGAGTAGGCATGATGGTACTGAGTTTCGGCATGCCTAAGTTTATACGGTATAAAAAATTAACTGATGTTGTAACGGATACCACAGAACTGATGCAGGCCAAAATAACCGCTTTACAAAACGATTCATTAATAACGGCCAATACCTTTCAAAACAGGCCGGTGGCTGTAACAGATACCGCCATTACAGTAAAGACAATAATTGACACCCCGGTTCCGGCTGCTATTATGCAGGCCAAAACCGAGCGCAGGGCAGATACCTTAACCACCATCCGTACTGCTGCAGAAACCATTACCATTAAAATAATGGATAACGGGGTGGTAGATGGCGATACCATCAGCATTTTATACAATGGCAAAATACTGGTGAGCAACCTGGGGGTAAAACTGGAGCCCGCTGTGTTTACACTGGATATTGCAGCGGATAATAGTGTACATGAAATTACCATGATTGCCCATAACCTGGGCTCTATACCGCCTAATACCGCCCTGGTAATAATTGAGGCAGATGATAAAACCTACCGTTTCACAGCTTCTACCGATCTGCAGCGGAACAGTGTTTTACTGGTATTACACGATAAAGACAAACCGTAAATAAAATTTTGCTTTATTGTTGGCCTAAATTCTTCCATCTTTGCAGACCGGCAAAAGCGCAGAACAATTCCTGTCTTTTGTTGTTGATATTTTTTACCATCAATTTTAGTATTTATATATCCAGGCATGATACATTTTGAACGATTTACATTAGATAACGGGTTGAAAGTAATTGTACACGAGGATAACTCCACGCCTATGGCAGTGGTAAACATCATGTACAATGTAGGCGCCCGTGACGAGGACCCGGAAAAAACAGGCTTTGCACATTTATTTGAACATTTAATGTTCGGCGGCTCGGTTAATATTGAAGACTATGACGAGCCCCTGCAAATGGCCGGCGGTGAGAACAACGCCTATACCACCAACGATCTTACCAACTACTATATCCAATTGCCTTCACAAAACCTGGAAACGGCCTTCTGGCTGGAGAGCGACAGGATGTTATCACTGGCTTTCAGCGAAAAAAGCCTGGAAGTACAACGTAAGGTAGTGACCGAAGAGTTTAAGGAGCACTATATCAACAAGCCTTACGGCGATGTATGGGAAAAACTGCGTAACCTGGCTTTTACCACGCACCCCTATAAATGGCAAACCATTGGTAAGGAACTGTCGCATATTGAAAATGCACAGCTACAGGATGTAAAAGACTTTTTTGCCAAATATTATACGCCTGTAAATGCTATTATGGTGGTAGCGGGGAATATTACCGTGCCGCAGGTAAAAGCACTGGCCGAAGAATGGTTTGGCGATATACCTTCAGGCACGCCTTACCATAGAAATTTACCACAGGAGCCCAAACAGACCAGTGCCCGCAGGCTGGAAGTAAAAGCCGATGTACCGGTTAATGCATTTTATAAAGTATGGCATATGCCCGAAAGGCTGGATCCTGCTTATCATGCCATTGACCTGCTGACCGATATTTTAGGCGGTGGTGCATCCAGCCGCCTGCACCAGGCCCTGGTAAAGGAGCAACAGTTGTTTACCAATATTGATTGTTACCATTTTGGACATAGCGATGCCGGCCTGGCCGTTATTAGCGGACGCCTGGTGAACGGTGTAACCTTTGAAGTGGCAGAAGCTGCAGTAGAGCTGATACTGGACAAAGTGCGCACGCAAAAGATTGATGAAAAGGAACTGGAAAAAGTAAAGAATAAAACGGAAAGCCTCATGGCCTTTGAAGATATGAGCGTGATGAGCCGTGCCAATAGCCTGGCCTATTACGAGTTGTTGGGCGATGCCGGTTTAATGAACCAGGAACTGGGTAAATATGCCGCGGTAACCAGCGCCGACCTGTTACAACAGGCACAGACCATTTTTACGCAGGACAACAGCAGTACCCTGTACTATATTGCCGAGCCTAAATAACCACCCCGTTTTTAAAACATACAAGAATAAAATATTTACAATGCCCGATAGAAGTGTTGCCCCGAAGATTGTTGATGCTATTGACTTTGAGCTGCAGTTAAAGCCTTACGAAAAATTAGTTTTAAAAAATGGTGTGGAAGTGTACACCATTAATGCCGGTGCCGAAGATGTGCTGCAACTGGAATGTGTTTTTTATGCCGGCAACTGGATGGAGGAACAGCCTTTAGTGGCCGCTACCGCCAATTATTTATTAAAAAGCGGTACCACCAAACACAATGCCTTCCGCCTGAATGAATATATTGATTATTACGGTGCATTTTTAAACAGGGCCTGTTATAACGAAACGGCTACGCTTACGTTAAGCACGCTGACCAAACACCTGCCCCAGTTATTACCGGTAGTAAAAGACATACTCACCGATGCGCAAATGCCGGATACGGAACTGGACCTGTACAAACAAACCATGAAACAGCGTTTGCAGGTAAACCTTAAAAAGAGCGATTTTGTAGCCGGACGTTTAATAGATACCTATCTTTTTGGTGAGCAGCATCCCTACGGACGTTTTACCCGTGAAGAAAGTTTTGATCAGCTGGACCGGGATACCTTATTAAAATTTTATAAAAAATATTACCAGCAGGGTAAACTGATACTGTTTGTTGCCGGCCGTCTGCCTGCTAACCTGGAGCAGTTGTTAAACGATTGTTTCGGCGACCTGCAGGTGCAGCCTGTAACGGTTTCTCCTATTACCATTCAACCCGCAACAGAAAAAAAATACCGTATCAATAACGATGCAAACAGTGTGCAGGGCTCCGTTCGCCTGGCCAGGCCTTTCCCTAACCGTAAAGATCCTGACTTTACACCGGCACAGGTATTGAACACTGTATTCGGAGGCTTCTTCGGTTCCCGTTTAATGAGCAATATACGCGAGGAAAAAGGGTATACTTATGGCATTGGCAGTTATTTGATGAACCATTTACAGCAAAATGCCTGGATGATCAGTACAGAGGCTGGAAAAGATGTTTGCGAAGCAACAATTACAGAAGTGTATAAGGAAATGCAATTGTTGCGGGAAGAACTGGTGGATGATGAAGAATTATTACTGGTAAAAAATTACCTGCTTGGCTCTATACTCGGCGACCTGGATGGCCCTTTCCAGATCATCGGCCGCTGGAAAAATGTAGTGCTGCATGGCCTGGAGCATGATTACTTTCAAAAATCCATTCAAACCATTAAAAGTATAACACCCGAACAGTTGCGTGAGCTGGCGAATAAATACTTACAACCTAAAGATTTTTATGAACTGGTAGTGGTGTAATGTTAGCCATTACTCATGTTTCAATATTTAGTTATCATGGCTCGTATTTTACGGGCCATGATTGTTTAGTGGCCGATCGTTGGTTCGTGAGACACGAACCATGGCTCAAAGTATAACACCCGAACAGTTGCGTGAGCTGGCGAATAAATACTTACAACCTAAAGATTTTTATGAACTTGTAGTGGTGTAATGTTAGCCATTACTCATATTTCAATATTTAGTTATCATGGCTCGTATTTTACGGGCCATGATTGTTTAGTGGCCGGTCGTTGGTTCGTGAGACACGAACCATGACACTGATTCTATTTCAATTTCCAAATTAACTCATTTCCAAATCATCACATTATTTCAGTCTCCTGTTAATATAACTGCTATAATCGTTCAGCACCGGCTGGTAGCTGGTGTACATCAACGGTGAGGTAAGTAAAAAATCGGCCGATGCGCGGTTGCAGGCGGTAGGTATATTCCAGGTAGCGGCTACCCGTAACAGGGCTTTAATATCCGGGTCGTGTGGCTGGGCTTCCATGGGGTCCCAGAAAAATATCAGTACATCAATACGTCCTTCGGCGATGCCTGCACCGATTTGCTGATCACCACCCAGCGGACCGCTTAAAAAACGGGTAACCGGCTGGTCTAATGCACCTTCCAGTAAGGTACCGGTAGTGCCTGTGGCGTACAGTTCATGTTTGGTGAGTGCAGTTTTATTATATACGGCCCATTGAATCAGTTCATCCTTCATATTATCGTGCGCTACCAGGGCCACACGTTTTTTACTATCCATTGTACGGGCTGTTAACATATAAAAGTTTTGTTGCTAAGATAAGATATTCGAATTGACAATGGACAGTTGACAATTGACAATGCGCTATTCTTTCCGTTGATCATTTATTATCCGGGAACTCCATCATTCGCCATTCATCATTTGGAATTTGTACTTTTGATCTATTACTCTTCGCTATGGAACAAAACGATACCAAACGCCTGTCAAGGTTAACCGCCATATTAACCCTGCTGCAAACAAAAAGCCTGTTGACCTCAACGGAGCTGGCTAAAAAATTCGGGGTAAGTATCCGTACTATTTATCGTGATATCCGGGCGCTGGAAAGTTCCGGTGTGCCCATATTGACCGAAGAAGGTAAAGGCTATTCTTTAATGGAAGGGTATAAAGTGCCGCCGGTGATGTTTACGGAGGCCGAAGCCAATGCCCTGATCACGGCGGAAAAACTGGTGTTGCGTAACAAAGACGAATCTTTTGTAAAAAACTATTCCGATGCCATCAATAAAATAAAATCGGTACTGCGTTATAATACACAGAACAAGGTAAACTTTTTATCGTCGCGTATCTCCTTCTGGCGTGATCCCAACCAGGGCTCCACCAATTATTTATCAACCATACAGGTGGCGCTGACCGATTACCGGTTGGTAAAGATACAATACACCACACCGGATAAAAATGAGTGTACAGAAAGGCTGATTGAGCCTTTTGCCCTGTATAATACCAAGGAGAACTGGGTGTTGATCGCCTGGTGCCGCCTGCGCAAGGATTACCGGGAGTTCAGGCTGGACCGCATATCGCAGTTAATAACCCAGGATGAAACCTTTAAACCCCATGCATTGACCCTAAGCGAGTATTATACGCAGCGTATGGAGGGGCATGAAAAATACAATGAGTGGTTACAACGCACTAACAGCCTAGTCAATAACGCCTAATTTTTTCATGAGGAAGGATGCGCTGAGTTTGGTACAAACACCCTGTTTCAGTTTATAATCGAACAAGAGTTCATCGTTCACAATCTCCGATTCAAAACAATTGTTGCTGATATAACCCGGGTACTCCTGTATCAGGTCGGCCACTACCACATCGTGGGTGGCAATAATACCGCAGGCCTGCATACGCTGCAGTTTGCGTATTAAGCCAATGGTACCGTTGCGTTTGTCGTTACTGTTGGTGCCACGCAATATTTCATCTAACAATATAAAGGTCTTATTACCGGCCTCTAAATGCGCTATGATAGTTTCCAGTCTTTTTAACTCGGCGTAAAAGAAGGATTCGCTGTCCTGCAGGGAGTCGGTAATGCGCATGCTCACATACACATCGTAAGGATAAAATACAAAGCGTGTGGCACATACCATGCTGCCGCTGCGGGCCAGTAACAGGTTAACACCCAGGGTGCGCAAAAAAGTACTCTTGCCTGACATGTTAGATCCGGTCAATATCATAAACTTTTCACCGGCAAAGGAAACGCTGTTGGTCACTCTTTTTTCTTTACGTATCAGCAGGTGGCCCATATTATCGGCACTCAGGGTTTCGGTAGCGCTTAGTTCCGGTGTACAAAAATCAGGGTTGTTATGGGCAAGGTTGGCAAAACTGTTCAGGGCTTCCATATCACCCAGCAATTGCAGCCAGTCAAAAATTTTATTGCCGTTCTGTTCCTTCCATCTTTCCAGTTTGTATAAAACGTGTACATGAAATTGTACAATACCGTTCAATAAAATACTTACCAGTAAGTTCACTACTGTTTCTAAATAATTGAACAGGCTGGCCAGTGTGCCGATAGATTTTGAGGCTGTGCCCTGCTGGGTGGTAATGCGTTGCTGCCAGGCCTGTAATAAAGGCGATTCAAATTTTTCCTGCTCGATCAGCTTTAACTGCCCGGCATATTGCTGCAGCAATTTGTTTACTGAAGTAGACACGGATAAATGCGCTGCTATCTTACGGCCAAAGGCAAAGGAGATGATGAGGTTAACAACAAAGAGTACATAAAACAGGTCGGCGCCCTTATCATTGCCGGTAACAAAATAATATACCAGGCTGCCTACTGTTACCAGGGGGAAAAGCAGGAGGCTGTAATAAAGCGCTTTGTTGGTAAAGCCTACGGGAGATTGTATCCACGCTTTCAGGTCACGCAATTCCTTATCCTTTGTTTCGTGCATGCTGCCGTAGGCCTGCAGGTGTTGCCTGAATTCGATCTTGCCGCTTAACTCGGCAATAGCTTCCTGGCGTTGTTTAATGGCCGTAGTATCGGGGTGTAACAGGTTTTGTGCCAGTGCATCGCGGCCAAAAGCGGTGCTGCAGCGGTTGAGGTAGGCGTAGAGGCCTCGTTCGCCAAAAATATCCAGGTCGTAAGAATAGGGGTGGTGCGGATTGGCATATTCACCACCGCTTGCGTACATGGATGGTTCGCCGGAAAGAAAAGCTATTTCATCTTTATTAATACGCACAAGTGCCTTGTAAAAAGCAGTAATGCCTTCCAGTTTATCGTATAAGCGTACAATGAGCAGGAAGGCAATAAAAAAAACAACGGTGCCTGCAATGAACAGCGTATCGCCCGTTCGCATGCTTTTATACCCGCAATAAATAAAAGCGGCAAATAAAAACAGGCGTACAAAACTAAGTGCTCGTAAACGTTGGTTGAGTGTGCGGGCTTTTGCAGTATAGTTTTCCAGTAAGGACGTGTATGGGCTCAAAACAAAATCTTTTAATAAATAATTACTGCAATATAGTATGCAAACAGCATGCTGCCTTACAGTTCATCATCGCTTTCGTCCATTAAGCGAAAAACAGCCCCGTTCAATTCCTCGCTAATCTTCAGCTGGCAGGCCAGCCTGCTTTCCGGTGTAAGATCGGGCAGGGTGTCCAGCATATCATATTCAGCATCGCCAATGGCGGGGAGGTTATCAAAACCCTGCAATACCTGTACATGGCAGGTGGCACATAAGGCCATGCCGCCGCAGGTAGCCAGTATATTGTATTCGCTGGCCTTTAATGCTTCCATCAGGCTCAGACCCATATCATCGGGTATTTCTATTTCTTTCCGCTCACCATGTTTGTTCTCTACTGTAAAGGCAATGATATTCATGTTCGTGTATGCAGTTTGAAGCTGCAAATTACGCTAAATGAATAATAGTTCATGGTTAATGGCTGATAGTTCATAGGGAGTGAAGAATTATGAATGTTGAATTATGAATGATAAATTGGAGAAGTAATGAGTGTTCAATAGCATTCCTGCAGTTGAAGCGTGCGACGCAACGGCAGCAGATAAGCGTGATGAAGCTGGTAATATAATAAAAAACCCCTCATGATGAGGGGCTGTATGTTAGAATGCGTTTACTCCGTTTACGGTAGTGTATTTAAAGCTTAAGCGCTGATCGGGGAATACATGTTTAAAGGCGCTTTGCATCATAATGGCACCTTCATGAAAGCCGCAAAGTATCAGCTTCAGTTTACCGGTATAGGTATTGATATCTCCAATGGCATAGATACCTTCTACATTAGTGCTGTAGTCGGTGGTATCTACCGCAATCTGTGATTTATCAATTTGTAAGCCCCACTCGGCAATAGGTCCCAGTTTTGGACTTAACCCGAACAGGGGTATCAGGTGATCGGCTGCTACCACGCTGGCTGCGCCTTCGGTGGAGGTAATATGTACTTCTTTCAACTGGCCGTTACCGTCAATTTTGGTGATATTTGATTTCAGTACCAGGTCTATCTTGCCTTCCTTGGCCATTTCAAACACTTTTTCTGCACTATCGGGGGCTCCTCTGAAGGTTTCGCCACGGTGTACCAGGGTAACCCTTTCGGCTACATCGGATAAAAAGATGGTCCAGTCCAGGGCGCTGTCGCCACCGCCGGCCAGTACAATTTTTTTATTACGGAAATGTTCAGGATTTTTTACCATATAGGCTACACCTTTGCCTTCAAACTCCTCCAGTTTTTCAATGGCCGGTTTACGGGGTTCAAAGCTGCCTAAGCCTGCGGCAATAACAATTACCTTACAATGTATTTCGGTTCCCTCGTTGGTGCGCAGGATGAAGGACTTATCCTCCTGGCGGTTTACAGTTTCCACTCTTTCACCCAATGTAAAACTGGGTTTAAAAGGTTCTATCTGTTTCATCAGGTTATCTACCAGTTCCTGTGCGTTGATAGAAGGAAAGCCGGGTATATCGTAAATAGGTTTTTGCGGGTAAATCTCAGAAAGCTGGCCACCGATCTGGGGCAAGGCGTCTACCAGGTGGCAGCGCATTTTTAATAAACCTGCTTCAAATACGGCAAAAAGACCCACAGGGCCTGCTCCGATTATGCAAATATCTGTTTGTATCATAACGTATGAATGGCCGGGGCCATAATTAAAAAAGTAAAAGGTAGTGGCTTATCAATGTTGGTTTACAGTGCGTAGGCCGGTTTAACGATGTTACAGCGGGTGGCAAAACAATTGACCGGCTGTATGGGTTAATTTTTGCGCAAAGAAAATAATTTTTTGCTTCTTATCCGCACTTATGGTAAGAAACCGGCCCGGCAATACATAGATAAAAGGGGTATAAGGGCGGTACAACTAACAAAACGGCGACTTAAACAATTGTTTATTAACCCGATAGGCGGGCACATACCCGAAAAAACTTTTGCAACTGCTAACAAAAGCAAAACCAGGCATGGCCCATTAAGTTTATCGTTTTTAAACAAGCAATGCAAAACTAACAATATACCTAACTGATTGTTGGCCAAAGCGGGAAACATTTTTACGGTTTTGGAAAAGATAACAATGCGTTCATAAATACCATGTGCTGAGTAAAAAAAAGTCGTGTTGTAGAAACAACACGACTTGAATTTTAGAATCCCAATGTTACTGTTCTAAAAGATTGGATGAGCTGAAAATTTTCCACCGGCCTTTACGCCTGTATGGTATAGTGTAATACTAATAAACGTTAGTGTTTGGATTGCGACAGCGATATTTAGCTCCCCTGAGCAATGACAACACAAGTATCCTCCTTTTTTACAGGAAATAACCAAAACTATGGGGTAGTTTATGGGTAGTGGGGGTAAATATATCGGGTAGGTAGCGGGTAGGTAGGCCCGCCTGTATTGGGTTTCATCGAATTTCAGGTTGTTTGGGAGTAGTGCAATTATGTCATTCGCCGCGCAAAAAACAAGCCGTAAAAAGGGTGGAAAATTTAATATTATACATTTGATTTATATATAAATAAAACTAATCGTCGAACAAAAGTCGGTTTTGAGGAGTTTTTTAGCACATATTTTGAAATAGATTATATGATAACGGGACGGGTATTTTAGACGAGAGCGTTATTTTTGTTATCCGAAAAAGCAAAGTCCTCTACATTTTATGATCTATTTTCTGCACAGGTACCTCCTTTTCCTGATCCTTTTTTGTACGGGTACCGGTATGTATGCACAAACTGTTATAGCCCGGCAACTGGAAACGGAGGTGAACGAATTGAATAATGCTTCCAAATACGAGGAGGCCATTAAACTGGTGAACGATTTTATCGATAATCCCAAAAACGACGAATATAACCGCTACTACGCTTATAAGTACAAAGCACATACCTATAAAAGACTATTCAACTACCCAGAAGTATACAATAACCTTGACCTGGCCCTGGAGGCGGGAACCAAAACAAAACATAAGGATTCGGTGATCGCCTCCATTGAGGCCGAAAGAGCTTTTACCTTATTTGAGGAACAGTTGTTTGATGAGGCCCGCAAAAAGATGGATGCGTTGAAAAGCAATGGCTATGCTTACCTGCATGAAAGTGATAAGGCTTATATCATTATCCAGGAAGGATATTTTTTAATGAAAGACAAGCATTTCAGCCAGGCCGAAAACTACTATAATGAGGCGGAGAAATTATTATTTAAGGTATCTCCACGCAATACGCCGGTGGTATATGGTAAGTTTATTGATTTATACGGCATTACCGGGGATACGGTGAAACAGCAGGCTTATTTTAAAAAAGGTATTGCCGCGGCCGATGAACATGGCATATTGAAATATAAATTATACCTGTACGAGATCATGGCACATTATGCCCGTGTGAATGAACGGTATACCTATGCCGCTTTGTTACAGGATTCAATTAATAATATTGCTACCATTTACAATGCAAAACTATATAATGGCCGCCTGAGCCTGCTGGAGAAGGAGATGGACAGGCAAAAGGCCGACCTGGAAAAAGGGTATAATTATAAGCTGATCATTTTTCTCATTATCCTGACGGTTGTATTACTGGCCTTTGTTTTTTTACTCTTCAAATACAACCGCGTAAGCGTGGAAAAGAACCGTTTGTTACAGGCCGAGTATGATAAAATGAATACTGAACTGATCCGCCTGACACAGGAAATGCATAAAAAAGATGATGCGGCGGACAAATGGGAGAAATACAGTTTATCGGATCGCCAAAAAGAAATACTGGCCCTTTTACAGGCGGGTAAAAGCAATAAAGAAATAGCGGCTGAATTGTTCATTTCCGAAAACACGGTGAAGTTCCACATTAAAACCTTGTACGAAAAACTGAATATTGTCCGTCGTACCGATATTGCCAAAATGCATAACTAAGTACTACCTGTACCCGTTTGCGGAAAGCGACTTACCTTTGCGGGGCAAAAAAAGATTATGGCAGGGTATTATAAAATTGGTAAACTGGTGGCCGCACACGGATTAACGGGTGAGCTGGTACTGAAACATGAGCTGGGAAAGAAGAATGCTTTAAAAGGCGTGACCACCATTTTTATTGCAGATAAAAAGGATGGCTTTTTACCCTGGTTTGTAGAAGGCGCTGTGGCTAAAACTGCCGATGAAATATATTTGAAACTGGAAACCATTAACGACCGCGAAACAGCCCGCAAGCTTACACAGAAAGAAGTATGGTTACCGGAGGAGGATTTTAAAAAATCTGCCTCCAGCTCTTCTCCCGCTATGTTACTGGGTTATACCATTATTGATAACGGCAATGCTTTGGGCGAAATACTGGAGGTAATTGAACAGCCGCATCAATTGCTTTGCCGCCTGGAAATAAAGGGCAAGGAAGTATTGATACCCCTGCACCAGGAATCCTTAACACAAATAAATCATAAGAAAAAGCAGGTAATGGTGGAATTGCCCGATGGTCTGCTGGATATTTACCTGGGGTAAAGTAAAGATGTAAAAATAAAAACGGCTTATCGTTGACCGCTCGTTTTTTAATTTTTAATTCCCCTGCTTTAAGCTTTGAGCATTCGGCTTTAAGCTTTATCCCTACACCAACACTTCTTCAATCAGCTTAAAACCTTTTGCTGCCGTGGTTTTTTGCCATACAATTTCATAAATGGTATTGGCAATGGGTATTTCGGCGCCGATGGTCTCATTAATATTGTGGATACATTTACTGGCATGGTATCCTTCGGCCACCATATTCAGTTCCAGCTGAGCGGCCTGCACGGAGTAGCCTTTTCCCAGCATATTACCAAAGGAACGGTTACGGCTGTAGAGTGAATAGCAGGTTACCAGCAGATCACCTAAATAAACGGATGCGGCGTAACTCGGCATTTTGATATGGGTAACAGGATCTTCTTCGGTATGTTCGCCCACCACGATATGCTGGGCACCGAATTTTTTAAGAAAGCCCGCCATTTCATCGGCGCAGTTGGCAATAAATACGCTTAAAAAATTATCGCCGTA
The DNA here is from genome assembly GCF_042686025.1 of Terrimonas rubra. NCBI lineage: Bacteria > Pseudomonadati > Bacteroidota > Chitinophagia > Chitinophagales > Chitinophagaceae > Terrimonas > Terrimonas rubra. Next base: position 568,594 of record NZ_JBHUOZ010000001.1, on the reverse strand, counting down.
ATCCAGGCCTTTTGCGATACCGGTACCTAAGGCATAAATGTTCTTTAATACGGCAGCATACTGTACACCCAGTATATCCTGGTTTACCACGGTGCGTATATAATCAACCGAAAAATAACCGGCAATGGTATGGGCGGTTTCCATGTCGTAACCCGATATGGTGAGGTAGGACAGCTTCTCAGCTGCTACTTCCTCCGCATGGCAGGGGCCTAAAATGGCAAAGTAGTTTTGTAAAGGAAAATTATAATAACGGTGTAAATAATCGTTCAGTAAAATATCATGACCGGGCACCAGGCCTTTAATGGCCGAAATGATCTTTTTATTTTCCAGGTCTGCAGGGGTTAATAATTCCAGGCAGCCGGCCACATAAGCCGAAGGAACGCCTAATACCAATACATCGGACTGCTGTACTACGGTTTTAATATCCGAAGACAGGGTTACCTGTTGCATGTTGAAGTTTACCGAGGGCAGGTAGTGTGGGTTATGCCCTTTTTGCTGCATGAGTGCAATGTTCTCCTCGTTACGCATCCACCAGTTAATAGGGTGGCCGCTGTCAGTCAAAATTTTTGCCAATGCAGTAGACCAGCTACCGCTGCCAATAATGCCAAGCTTAATCATTACAACTGGTTTGTTCCGCCGCAAAAATAACCTTTTAACCGTCAATAGAAATTCTTTGTTTACAATTTCTGTTGGCATTGTTATTGAATGGGTGTAGAAAAAAAACTATGAGTAACACAAGTAAAAACATTCATGAAAGTGCAGCAGATGCCGCAGCAAAAATGAACGCGGCCGCCGCGGATGCCAATGAAAAAGCGTCATCGGCCTTTGATAAAATAAAAGATAAAGCCGAGGATATCTGGGATTCGGTGGAAGACAAAGCCGAAGATTTCTGGGAAAAGATCCAGGCCAAAACGGGCTGGACCGATGAGAAGATAGATGCCCTGAAAGCAAAATCGGAAAATGCCTGGAAGGATTTAAAAGCCGAAGTAAGTACCTGGGATGATGAGGCCAAAGAAAAATGGAATGAGTTTAAAGTGAAGGCTTCAGGTTTTTGGGCAAGGATGAAAGATAAGTTTGATGGTGACGATAACGATGATAAAAAAGAGAAACCTGAAACGGCCTAAAAGTATTGATTGATGGTAGCTAAAGCAGTTGTGTTTGTAAAAGACCGGCTGCTTTTTTTTGTACTTTGGTATGCCAAGATTCTTACACATGTATAACAATTTTCAACATAGTGCAACCGGAGCTGTTGTCAGGTTTTGCGTCACCTCGACGCAGGAGAGGTCTCCCCGTCGTTACTAACCTGACTGTAAAAGACACCTCCGGCTGTCGGCATGACATATACATTGTTTAATTTTACTGTTATAAGAAGAATGATACTATACAGATGTTTTATTAGCAGTTGTTGTAACAGGGGGTGCCGGCTTTACACCATATTGTTTTACCAGTACTAAATACAAACCTCCGGCAATACTACCTGCAACACCATACCACGCATCTGTTATGTCCCTTGTGTTAAGTACAGGAATAAATAATTCATAAATGACATTTACTACCATTACTGTTAACGCCAGGAATAACAGGGGTTTGATGCCAACGCCCATTAATATCCATATATAACCCACCACGATTATTAATAACATGCTGATGGAAAAGTTGGATACATGCAAATAAAATTCCGGTAAAAAGTCATTTAAATAATCCAGGCGGATGGAGGTCTTTTTCCGGCCCAGGATCAGGAAGATATTAAGCCCCAGCATCAGTAAATAGGTAAGGGTAGTGATAACCCCGGGGACGTATTTCATTTTATCCTGCATCGTAGTCATACTAAGTATAATGATGCTTAAAGATAAGGGTAAGGTCTTACCGGCATACATTTTTAGCTTAAATGTGTACTTTATACATATTAATTACGTATCTTACTATCCTAACGATTTAATAACCTTCAACATTTCCTTGCTATGAGAAATTTTTTTACCCCTTTACGGGTGTTGCAGGCTTGCCTCCTGTTTATTGTCACCCTCTTATTTATTACGCCGGTATCGGCACAAAAAGTTAAAAAAGTAGTGCTCCAGGCTTTCTGGTGGGATTACTGGAACAGTAATTTCCCGGCATCATGGGCCAATTATCTTACTGAAATGGCGCCCCGTTTGAAAAGTATGGGCATTGATGCCGTATGGATACCCCCCAGTTATAAGAACGGTGGTGTGAACTCGGTGGGTTATTCCCCTTTTGATCATTACGACCTGGGTGATAAATATCAAAAACCCGATAGTTACTGGACCGGCCAGGGCAGGGCCACTACCACCCGTGTAGGTACAAAAGATGAGTTGTTACGTATGATAGCCGTACTACATGCCAACGGTATTGAAGTGATACAGGATATTGTATTGAACCATGTGGACAATGCCGGTTCGGGTACAGGAAACGGCGGCCAGGATACTGAAGGCACTTACTCCATGGCTACCAACAGCGGTTATAAAAATTTCAGGTATGTAAGTTATGCCACACCGGCCGGTGATGAAAGTACCACGGATTACTGGAGCCGCTCCGGCCGCTGGTCAAAGAACTATCAGAATTTTCACCCGCATGTAAACCATAATTCCGTTTCAGATGCTATGACCTCCTCCTACTGGGGGCCGGATATTTGTTTTGGCAGCGATTGCCCGGTAGGTACATCCGGCTCTTACCTGATCAACGGGGCCTGTACCGTAACCGGTGGTTATGGTGTAAGCAGTAATATAACCGGTTACAACCCCACACAGGCTTCCGGTTATATGCGTAATCAATCACGTGACTGGATCATGTGGTTCAAAAAACAAACCGGTGTGGATGGTTTTAGATGGGATGCCGTAAAACATTTTGATATACATACCCAGCAGGACCTGAGTTATAACCTGAAGTATAATTTACCGGCTTTTGCCAAAGGTGGTGATGAAATGATAAATGTAGGTGAGTTTGTAGGTGGTAAAGGAGAGCTGGACCGTTATACCGACCATGTGTACCAGGCCAATAGCGGCAATAATTTTTTAATGGGCACTTTTGATTTTGGATTAAGGGCCTATGATGGCGATGGCGCTATTAAAGCCATGACCGATGGCGGTGGCTTTTATGATATGTGGAAGCTGGCCGGGGCACAACAAAGCTGGCGTTATACCGACCAGGGTGGTAAACGTATACACCGTACCATGCCTTTTGTAAACAACCATGATACTTACCGCCCTACGGTTGATGGCAGCGGTAATATTACCGGCTGGAATACCGGCAGTGAGTTGTCGCCGCATATTGAACCGGGTAATAGCAGGCTGCCTTTATCTTATGCTGTTATTATGAGTGTGGATGGTAACCCGCAGTTGTTTTTTGAAGATGTGTTTAATATTTACAGCACGGGTAAAAGGTTTTCGCATTTACCTACCAGCACTACTGACCTGCCTGTGAATGCTGCCATTAATAAAATTATATGGGCACACCAGGTATTGGGTTTTAAAGAGGGTGATTTTAAAGTACGTTCCGCTGATGCATCGGCTTACTGGCCCAGTGGTAACAGTGCCAACGATTTGTTGATTGTGGAGCGCAGCGGTAAGGCGTTGATTGGTATGAACGACCGGGGCGATAGCGGTGGCTGGCAACAGGCCTGGGTAGACAGTGATTTTCCCGTGGGTACGGTATTGAAAGATTACAGCGGCGCCAACGGTACCAGTACCTATACCGTTCCATCTGATAAAAGAGTGCTGGTAAATACACCGCCGGTAGTGCCGGGCAGTGGCTGGTATGGTTATAGCATATGGGCGCCGGTGGGTTTTGATAATGCGGTGTACACCCCTTCACGCAGTGCGCAAACCACGCAGGAGTGGGAAATGGCCAACGACCTTGGCGATAGCCATTGCTCATCATTAGGATATGGCGGCGCTTTACCAGCCAACAGTACCAACCAGCGTGTGGCCGGTAAAATTTTTGCCGCAGCGGGTCAAACGGTAACCTATAAAATATTCCCGGAAGTAGATGGGGTGAATGTAACCGGTTTATTATCGGACCTGGATGGTATTACATTAGCCACCGGTAATGGCGCTACTACGGCGGCATCGCCATTGACCATTACGTACACACCGGGCGCTGATACCTGGATAGTGGTGAAAGTGCGTCATACCAATAACACACAGGCGGCGCAAAAATTATGGTGTAATGTAAGTTATACAGCGCCGCAGGTCGTGAACACAAGGTTAAGTACCAGTAGTCCCGCATTACGGGTAAGTATCTGGACCGGAAACGGCGGCAACAGTAATATGACGGATTGCCGGAACTGGGAGGAAGGTAAACTGCCGGACAGTTTAACCAGTGTGCGGGTACCGGCTAATGCAGGTGTTATGCCGGTGGCCAATGCGGCCATGGCCTGCAAGGACCTTTGGGTAGAAACGGGAGCCACTTTAACCAGGAACGGCCTCTTATCTGTTGTTGGCAGTGTTAGCGGTGGTGGTACAGTGATCAGTACAGAGGAGATGAACGGGATAGTTATGACGAACAGGGAAGCCGGTTTAAACCGGCAGGAAATAGCGATCACTGCTTTTCCTAATCCCTTTACCGATGACCTTAAGCTGAGCAGTAATATAGCTATTACGGAACCGGTGATCGCACAGGTATACGATGCCCGCGGCAGGGCGGTGGTGAGCTACCGCGGCAGTTTTGCACAGGTGAGTAACAGCATGAGATCGTGGTTTAAAACGCAGGCGCCTGGCATGTACCTGTTACAGTTAAAAACCGGTACATATAACGAGACCATTAAACTGTTGAAGAAATAATATCCAATCCATAATAATAATACGGGGGCAAAGGGGCTCCCGTTTTTTATTTGTAACAACCGGGGAAGGAGAACAGATGAATTATGTACTGCTGCTGAAGGGCTGCCCGACTGGCAGTAGTAGCTGCAATGTTACTGGTTGGAATAGGGAATGGTATGCTGACATTGCACTACTACAGAAGGCGGGAACAATAGCTGACAGCTGTATTGCCGTACAAAGCCCCAAAAAAAACGTCATCTTTTCAAAAGATGACGCTGGTGTATAAGTTTATCTTTTTTCAAAAAACAACAATCTTCTTTTACGCGGTTTAACCTGGTAATTTGTTTTTACATAGTGCCGTATATGGTCCATCGCTTCATCAAAGTCGTCGGTCAGCAATACCAAATTCATATCCTCGGGTGAGATGGTGCCACGTTTAGCCATATCTTCCATGGTATCCCATAGTTGTTTATAAAACTCTTTGCCAAATAAAACAATGGGGAACTGTGTGATGGTTTTTGTTTGCACCAGGGTAAGGGTTTCAAAAAACTCATCCATAGTGCCAAAGCCGCCGGGCATGATAATGAAGGCATAGGAGTATTTAACCAGCAATACCTTACGGACAAAAAAATGTTCGAAGGTGATAGACTTATGAATATAAGGATTGACGTGTTGCTCAAAAGGCAGTAATATATTGCAGCCTACAGACTGGCCGCCGTTTTCAAAAGCACCACGGTTGGCCGCTTCCATAATGCCGGGACCACCGCCGGTTAGGGTAGTAAAACCCATGCCGGCAATGCGTTTGCCAAATTCAACTGCCTGTTTGTAATAAGGGTGATCTTCTTTAAACCTGGCCGAGCCGAATACCGTAATACAGGGGCCGACAAAGTGTAAGGTACGGAACCCTTTTATAAATTGTTTAAACACACGGAATGCAAAACTTAACTCGTAACCTCTGCTTTTGGGCCCATCTAAATACACATGTTCTTTCGCCGGAATGATCCTTTCGTTCTCTTGCATAGTACTATTTTAGTAAACGATAAAAATATAACATTTCAAAAGAAAATAGAGGGTTATACCCAATATTTTCCGTGATAAACAGGCATGATTTACCGGGCTGTGACCCGGGCTGAACGATAACATAACAGCACAACATATTTTAATGAAATTTGGTTTGAAAGCCATGAAATTATCCTGTACTTTTAAGGCCAAACTTTTATTATGCGTATTATAAGTTATAATGTGAACGGTATACGTGCTGCCATTAAAAAAGGTTTTATTGACTGGCTGCAAACCAACCCGGCCGATATTATTTGTATACAGGAAACCAAGGCGGCCCAGCAGGATGTGGATGTAACGGCTATTGCCGAATTAGGTTATGATAGTTACTGGTATAGTGCCCAAAAGAAAGGGTATAGCGGCGTGGCCGTGTTCACCAAAATAAAACCCGATAATATAGTATTTGGTACCGGCCATAAAGTAAGTGATGATGAGGGCAGGGTGATACAACTGGATTTTGGAGATATAAGGGTGGTGAACGCTTATTTCCCCAGTGGTACATCGGGCGATGAACGCCAGACCTTTAAATACGAATGGCTGGCAGAGTTTCATACTTATTTAAAACAGCTGCAGAAGAAACATCCTAAAATTATTTTGTGCGGTGATTATAATATTGCGCATAACGAAATTGATATTCACGACCCCAAGGGAAATAAAAAGTCTTCGGGGTTTCTGCCGGAGGAAAGAGCCTGGATGACGGATTTTTTGGGCGCAGGATGGATAGATACTTTCAGGGTGTTTCACCAGGAGCCGCACCGTTACAGCTGGTGGAGCCAGCGTTTTCCATCGGTACGTTTAAATAATAAAGGCTGGCGTATTGATTATATTACGGCAACGGAACCTTTACGTAACCGCTTAAAGGATGCGGAGATATACCCGGATGTAAAACACTCGGATCACTGCCCGGTTTATTTAGAGTTAAGTTAATTAAGTACAGGACGATAAAAAAGGAATATGATTGTATATAATGTGACCACCAAGGTTGATCATAGTATAGCGGTATTATGGCTTAACTGGATGAAACAGGAGCATATACCCGAGATAATTGCCACGGGTTGTTTTACCCATGCTACTATTTTACACATGATTGAAACGGATGAAACGGACGGGCTTACCTATGCTGTACAATATCATGCGGAGAGTAAGGCCCTATATAACCGGTATATTAAAGATTTTGCTACGGCGCTGAGTAATAAAGCCACATCCAAATGGGGCAATAAATACATTGCTTTCAGATCGGTTTTACAGATTGTGAATTGATTGTGCATAATAATATATTTTATTTTGCTATGTCAAATACAACCTTATATTTCGCTGGAATGCTTGCCAGCAGTACGTTTCAGGTAGGTACAGGCTGTAATGCAGTGTTGGCAAGGGTTTTAATATTCAAGGGGATTTTTACGAAGTAATATTTGAACAGCGGTTTTTTATATAATGCTTGCCTGTTGCGGTTTTGAGCGGTATAAGTGCATAAAATAAAAATGAAATATTTTTTTGTTGCTATTAAAAACCTTCTAAATTTGTTTTTGTTACTAAAACATAAAACAATAATATCATGAACAAAGCTGATTTGATCGCTAAACTTGCTGATGATGCAGGAATTACAAAAACGCAGGCTAACGCAGCATTAGATTCTTTTGTGGAAGCAGTTACAAAAACTTTGAAAGGTGGTGGTAAAGTTACTTTAGTTGGTTTCGGTACTTTCTCTGTATCAAAAAGAGCTGCCCGTAACGGTCGTAATCCTCAAACTGGCGCAGTTATCAAAATCAAAGCACGTAAAGTGGCTAAATTTAAAGCAGGTAAAGAATTGTCTGCAAAAATCTAACTTTTGTCAGTTTTTTCATAAAAGCCCCAATACTCTTGGTATCGGGGCTTTTTTTACGGTAAAAAATGTACCTTTGCGGTATTCTTGATCATTAATTAAAAGTATTTATGGGACGCGGAGATAAAAAAACTGCAAAAGGTAAAAGATTTAAGGGCTCATTTGGTAAGTCACGCCCTGCTAAAGTTGTAAAAGCAAAAGCTGCAACTGCCGAAAAAAAGGCCTAAGTTTTTTATAACTGAACTTTGTGAACCTGCCTGCACCATGGTGCTGCGCAGGTTTTTGGTTTTATTAAAGCGGAAAGCTTAAAGCTGAAGGCCTAAAGCCTAATGCTTTAAGCTTTTAAGTTGCCAGGCGCTCAATCAACCAGCTACCATCGATTTTTGACTGTACCAACTGAGCTCTCCTGTTTCTCTGCTTTTATCAATTTTCCTTCAGTTCGTAGATTATGCTGTTTTGAGGATAACGGGTAGAGTAAATGACAGTTAATGTATCTCCAATTCGGTATTTATTTTCTTTGTCTGTTTCACTGAATGTTGAAAAACTGGTTCCATCAACAATATAGTTGCACCTCAATAACCATTTTGGATTTTTTTTATCGTCATCATACCATTTTTTATAAACGATACCTTTTGTCATTTGTCCATGCAATGCGAGGTCATTTTCCTTTTTAAATTGCTGGAAGAAAACATAAGATAGAAGAAAAATTGCAATAGAAGCAGCAGTGATTCCACGCCTAACAAGTTTTGGATGAACATCACGAACATTAAATGAAAATTGTAATAATAGCAAGTATAAAACAACAGGTTGAGCAAAAACTATGATAACCAATGGGATATAGGCTAAGCTACCCCGGGAATAAACAATTTTATCGGTTGTGCCAACAAAACACAATAAAAGAAATAGTCCTATGTATAGGGAAATGAGAAGTTTTCGCATTAAGATGGTTAATTATGAGTGTAAAGGAATTGGTGCTACCGAACTGAACTCCTCATTTTCAACGTTGCTCACAAAATAAGTTAAAGCTTAAATAATTAAGGGGCCAGGCGTTCAATCAACCAGCTGCCATCAGTTTGCAGGCTGTATTGCAGGCGGTCGTGCAGGCGCGAAGGGCGGCCCTGCCAGAACTCCACGGTAACCGGCTTTACAATATAACCACCCCAATGCTCCGGGCGGGTTACCATAGTGGGGTTGTTTTTCGCACCCTCTTCCATCTGTTGGTAGGCCGTTTCTAAAACCCTGCGGTTGGGAATAACGGTGCTCTGGGCCGAGATATTGGCGCCGATCTGGCTGCCAACAGGCCGTGAATAGAAATATTCATTACTGTCTGCCTCGCTGGTTTTACTTACCAGGCCGGTAATACGCACCTGGCGCTCCAGCTCCTTCCAGAAGAAAACCAGGCAGGCTTTGGGGTTTTCTGCTAATTGCTGTCCTTTAAAACTATTGTAGTTGGTATAAAAGGTAAATCCATCCGGGGTTACATTTTTTAGCAACACTATCCTGGCGGCCGGTACACCATCGGCCGAAGCAGTGGCCAGGGTCATGGCATTTACTTCACTTAACTCTGCCTTGATGGCTTCGTTCCACCATATACCAAACTGTTCAATAGGATTGCTTTTTACATCAGTTTCCAGTAAGGTTTTTTTGCTGTAGTTAAGGCGGATATTGGCAATGGACTCGTTCATAACAGATGATTTGTACAAAGGTAAAATATGCTGTACGAAATACAGACATGATGTTGGTCATAAAAAAAACGCCATAACTGATGTTATGGCGTTAAGAATAATTCATCCTGTTAATATTATTGTCCTAACTGGTTGCTTTTACCTTTTTGAATTTTACGTACCTGTGTAGTACCACCGCCGTCCAGGGTCAGGTTCACCGGCTTATTGGTTTTCCAGGCACCACGGGTAAAGTCGGGAATATCCACTGTTTTGGATCTTTTCTTTACAGAGGTAACGCTTAACGCAAAGATAGAGCTCCAGCTGGCCGCGTCATATACATCCTGGTCAAGTGGTAAGCCATTGCGTAAACAGTCGATCAGGCGCCAGTCCATGATAAAGTCCATACCGCCATGGCCGCCTACTTCCTTGGCTATTTCACCGATATGTTTAACAATAGGTGGTGTATACTTTTTCTCCAGCTCATCAAATTCCTCTTTTTTCAGCCAGCTGTGACCAAATGCTATACGTGCCGGGCCGGGGTATTTTTGTGCCACGCCTTTGGTGCCGCTTAACAGGTGTAAACGGGAGTAAGGACGTATGGTAGACACATCATGTTGTATCATCATGGTTTTACCCAGGTCGGTACGGATGATGGTAGTATTCATATTACCGCGGTATGGCTTGTCGGTATACTCGGCAAAGAAACTATCACTGGCGGCTCTTTCTCTGGCCATATTGTTCAGTACAAAATCGTTGGAGCTCATACTAACCAGGTGGTCCATTTTATCGCCACGGTTAATATTTAAACACTGGGCAATGGGTCCCAGGCCGTGCGTAGGGTAAAGGTTACCGTTACGTTTAAAGTTTTCTTTTAAACGCCACATATCAGCATAGGCGTTTTTATTAAATAACCAGTCCTTGCTCAGATCGTGGATATAAGCGCCTTCGGCATGTACCAGTTCGCCAAACATTCCCTGGCGGGCCATGTTAAGGGTTAATAATTCAAAGAAATCGTAACAGCAGTTCTCCAGCATCATACAATGTTTCCTGGTTTTCTCTGAAGTTTCTACCAGTTCCCAGCACTGATCGATAGTAAGGCCGGCATTCACTTCTACGGCAGCATGTTTATCGTTACGCATGGCCGCTAAACAAATAGGAGTGTGTAACTCCCATGGTGTTACATTATATACCAGGTCAATATCGTTGCTTTCGCATAATGCTTTCCATCCGTCTTCGCCGCTGTATTCTTTTGCTTTGGGACGGCCCAGTCTTTCCAGTGTTTTTTGTGCTTTGGCTACACGGTCAGGGTATTTATCACAAAGAGAAACGATCTCTACCCCGTCAATATAAGCCAGGCGTTCTACTGCGCCGGAACCACGCATACCCAGGCCCACAATCCCTACACGTACCACATTCAGTTTGGGTGCGGCATAACCACACATATTAAAGCGTTGTTTCTTTTTTTGCAGTTCAACACTTCTTTCAAACTCTTCTTCAGTAATAGTAAGGCTGTTGGAAAAGGCAGGAACACCGGTAGCAAGCATACCACCACCAATGGCCAACCCTCTCAAAAATTTTCTGCGATCAGTACCCATAGCGTAGTTTATTTTTTATTTGTCGCAATATCCTTAATAATACCGTAACATATTGTCAAATGCAAAATTTGGACAAACGTTTGAACGCCTGTTTTTTGAAAATAATTAAGATAAATGAAGCTTTTTAAGGAGAAAGAAGAAGTTGAAGCAGCGTGTTTTTACTCACCGGCAAATACGCAAACGTTTTACAAGTGAAAGTGAGTGGTTAATGGTTCAAGGTTAATAGTTCAGGATACCGAACAATATGTGGCGCAGTATTTTGTACACTGCTGACTTTCCAAATTCCGGACTTTCTAACTTATGGCAGGGTTTTTCAGTTACGGCGGATATGGCAGTGACCCTGCCAGCGACCATGTATTTCATTCTACCACCTGTAGGTGGGCGGCTTTTAAAAAACATCCTACTATTAATTACCGGTTGGAATTAAAAGAAAAAAGAAGAACTTTAAAGAATTAAACCTGACCTTCTGCTTATGAAAAGGAAAAGCCCAATGGCTTACATTATTGTATGCTGCCTGTTGCTGTTACGTAGTACAGTACAGGCACAGGTGTCTTATCCCGGCGTATCTGTTGCCCTTACAAAAGATAATAAAGTAATACCTACTAAAGACCATGGTACAGGGTCTGTTGTTACACAATTACTGGTGAATGAACATCCCGGTTTTTGTATCGTATTCCATAATAAAGTTAGTTTTCATGAACCGGAAGAAGTGATCCATCATATCCGGTTTTATGCCCCTCAACCCGTGCAGCCATCGTAACTGTTTTGGATGCTTTTAAACTCATTTTATCGAAATAAATTCACCATAACAATAACCTGTTTAAACAATAACATCAACCCAATACAATGTCGCCATTACAACCAATTGCATCCCGGGAAAGGGAAATATTCATGGATGTCTTAAGAGGCTTTGCTATCCTGGGCATATTCATTGCCAACCTGAATGGCTTTTCATGGTATTTTCCTGAATCCGGGAATACGGGTCCCTGGTTGCTTCCCGAGGCAGACCATGTCATGTCCTTCCTGCATCATGTATTTATTGAGGGAAAGTTTTACACCATTTTTAGCCTGCTTTTTGGCTGGGGTATTGCTTTACAGCTAAAAAGAGCAGCAATGAAAAACGTCAATGCAGTACCGTTAGTAAAAAGAAGATTGACCTGGATGCTGTTGCTGGGTGCTGTACATTTAATAATATGGCCCGGTGATATTGTTTTCTTTTACGCCTTACTGGGATTTATTTTATTGCCCATGCGCAGGTTTTCGGACAAAACATTGGTGATAACTGGTGTAATACTGATTCTTTCACCCATTGCCATTTATGCGGCTAAATCGTACTGGACCATATTAAACGCCCCGGCAGGTCTTATGTTTGAAACGGGCACAAAAGTGATGAAAAATATGAACGGGGTGACTATTCAAACAGATGCGGAAATAGCCGCTTACCTGAAAACTGCCAGTTGGTGGGAGGTATTTAAGGTAAATGTGTCCGGCTTTTTTTACCGTTATGGTTATTTGTTTTTTGTCAGCAGGGTGCCGAAAGTGCTGGGTGTTTTCCTCATCGGGTTTGCTCTTGGCCGCTCCGGCTTTTATAACAATATTAAGCAACATAAAAAGACGCTGTATATTATTATTGCGACGGGCCTGGTGATAGGCCTGCCGGCTAATTATATGCTTGCCCGTTATATGTCTTACTATATGGATGATTACTGGCAATTGAACATAAAAGGGCTTTTTCAAACCATTGCTTATGCGTTAGGGGTGGTACCCCTGGCGTTTACTTATGTCGCCATATTTATGCTCTTATTTCAAAAAAAGAGAGCAGCAGGTATTTTGTCCGTATTGGCGCCGGTGGGAAAAATGGCTTTTAGTAACTACCTCCTGCAAAGCTTTATCGGAAGTTTTGTATTCCTTGACGCCGGACTGGGTTATATAGGCGAGGTAGGTCCGGTGTATTATACCGTTTTTGGTGTGCTGGTATTTATTGGCCAGGTGTTATTAAGCCATTGGTGGCTTACTTACTTTAATTACGGACCGGTTGAATACCTGTGGCGGAGCGCTACCTATAAAAAATGGCAGCCTTTTAAAAAATAACGGCAACAGGCATCACCCCGACAAAACAGTATGAGACGCAGCTTTTTGAATAGTGCAATTAATAACTAAAATGAACCCAACATGATAAACAAATACCTTTTTTGCCATGGTTGCGCTGATGACCGTTATCGCGGGTAGGGCACAAACCTATACTACCAATGTAACGGTAGCCGATGTAGAAAAACAAAAACTGTTAACCGGCCAGGCAGTTATCATCACCAATGATATTATTACCAAAGTTGAACCGGGAAAGGCATTGGTTCTGGCCCGGGCCTGAGTTGCGAAACTGTAAAACGCAGGGAAGAGCGTTAAAAGTGGAAAGTATTGAAAGGGAATTTACACGGTTTATTATTACTTTGCCGGTATAATTCCTTTACCAACAGGCATGTACTATGGTTTTACATACAATACTGGTTATTATTCTATTATTTAACCTCCGAAAACAGACTAAGGGCAAGAGTGAGCTGGAGCAATGGGACCGGCTTATTACCGCCGGTATTGCGCTGAGTGCCGGTTTATTTGTGCTCAGCACCGTATGGCACCGTGCAGAGGGACTGCTGATCGTACTCAGTTATGCTTTAACGGCAACAGTGGTATACACGGTATATACCAATGCACTGTTCTCATCCTGGCGGCCACTCATCAATGCCTTTCTGCCGTTGATAGCGCTGAATTTTGTGGAAGATATGCTGTCGTTAATTGACAGGGAATTTTATAAATCCTGGCGTAATTACCTGGAAGGGGCGGAGTTGCTGGCGCTTATCTGGATGGTGGCCATGCTGATCACTAATAACAAGCAACGCAAAGCCCTGGAGAAAGAACGGCGGATTAATGAAGAAAAAGAAAAGGAATACCGGATATCCGAACAGCTAAAAGCACAATTGGAAGTGCAGGTACAGGAACGTACGGCCGAAATCACCCGCCAGAAAGAAGCATTGCAAAAAACCCTTCATGAACTGGAAGCTACACAAAGCCAGTTGATACATGCCGAAAAAATGGCCAGCCTGGGTGAGCTGACTGCCGGCATTGCGCATGAGATACAAAACCCGCTCAATTTTGTGAACAACTTTTCCGAGATCAATGCAGAACTTTTGGCTGAAATGAAAGTAGCTATTGACAACGGGGATTACGAAGAGGTAAAGGCTCTGGCCAATGACGTGGCGGATAATGAACAGAAAATAAATTTACATGGTAAAAGGGCGGACAGTATTGTAAAAGGTATGTTGCAACATAGCCGTGCCAGCACGGGGCAGAAAGAACTCACGGATATCAATGCCCTTTGCGATGAATGCCTGCGCCTTTCCTACCATGGCCTGCGGGCAAAGGATAAAACCTTTAACGCCGGCTTTGAAACAAAATTTGATGAGCAGTTGCCTAAAATAAATGTATTACCCCAGGAAGTTGGCAGGGTAATATTAAACCTTTGTAATAATGCTTTTTATGCTACCAATGCCAAAAAGCAAACGGCCGGCAGCGATTACAAGCCCGTAGTAACTATTGAAACCAGCTCCCGGCCTGATAAAAGTATTGAGATAAAAGTAAAAGATAACGGTGCCGGCATCCCTGCGTCTGTTATCGATAAAATATTTCAGCCCTTTTTTACCACCAAGCCAACCGGGCAGGGTACGGGCCTGGGACTGAGTATGAGTTACGATATCATTACCAATGCGCATCAGGGTAGTTTACAGGTACAATCACAGGAAAATACAGGTACTACATTCATCATTACCCTGCCAAATACAAATTCTTAAAACATGAACATATTGGTTGTAGACGACGAAAGAGATGTACAGACTTTATTTGAACAAAGGTTTCGTAAAGAGATAAGGAATAAGGAACTTAATTTTGCATTTGCTTTTTCAGGGGAGGAAGCGCTGGATTATCTTAACCGGCACGATCATGAAGCGGTACTTATTTTATCGGATATTAATATGCCCGGTATGAGCGGGCTGGAACTGCTGGACCGTATCAAGAAAAAATATGCTACCCCTCCGCCACGGGTCATGATGATTACCGCTTACGGCGACGCAGAAAGTTTTAATACCGCCAAAGCGCTGGGCGCCGACGATTTTTTGACCAAGCCCGTTGATTTTATTGCCCTGAAGGACAAACTTAAAAATATTGAAGCATGACCAAGATCTTAGTGGCCGACGATGAGGCAGACCTGGAAGTACTGATCAGGCAAAAATTTCGGAAGAAAATAAGAGAACAGCAATACGAGTTTGTATTTGCCAGCAATGGTAATGATGCCCTGGATAAAATTCAGCAGCACCCCGATATTGATATACTGTTAAGTGATATTAATATGCCGGAGATGGATGGGCTGACCCTGCTGAGTAAATTGAATGAATCCAACTCCCTCATCAAATCGGTGATCGTATCGGCTTATGGCGATATGGAGAATATCCGTACAGCCATGAACCGTGGCGCCTTTGACTTTATTACCAAGCCCATCAATTTTGAAGACCTGTCGCTGACCGTGGAAAAGACCCTGGCGCATGTATTACAGGTAAAAGAAACCCTGAAAGCCATTAAGGAAAACAATATCCTTAAAATGTACGTGGATGAAACGGTGCTTAAATTCATGGGCGGCCGGGAATTTGAATCGGCTTTAATGGCTAATGAAACCATTGAGGCAACGGTGGTATTCATTGATATCTGCAGCTTTACGGCCATCAGTGAAACCGAATCACCGGATACAGTGGTAAAGCTGCTGAACAGTTATTTTGATGTAATGGTGAAGGAGATCATTGCCCAGGGTGGTTATATCGATAAATTTATTGGCGATGCGGTAATGGCTGTGTTCCGCGGCGACTATCACCTGGACAGGGCCATTGAAGCCAGCCTGGCCGTAAGGGCCAAAGTATCCGGCTTGCCGGTGTCAGGCACGGCTTTCTCACCCAAGGTTTCCATTGGTATTAACAGCGGCGAAATGATCTCCGGTAATATTGGCTCGGTGAATTTAAAACGGCTTGATTACACGGTTATCGGGGATGTGGTGAATACCGCGCAAAGGCTGCAGGCTACGGCCAAAGAAAACGAGATCATTATTAACGAAACCGCCTACCAAAAGGTAAAGGACTCCTTCAATTGCCAAAAGGCCGGGGAGGTAGCATTAAAAAATAAAACAGGGTTAACCAATATCTATAAGGTAATGGATTAAACCGCTAATTAGTTTTTGGGGTTTGTCGGCAACCGTACATCCCTCATCGTCCCTTGCGTCGCACACTTCGGCTGTATATCGTTAATCAGCACGGTGCCTCGCAAGGGATTTTTGTTTCTTTCAAGCCGGGTCTCCTGCGGGAGACCCGGCGTAAAATGAGCTGCGTTTTCCGTCATGCCGACGCAGGAGGCACCTCCAGCCCATGTAGGTTTGTTATTATTCAGGAGACCTCTCCTTCGTCGGGGTGACGGTGATTATTACCGGGGTAACCTTGTTATCTCCCGGCTGCTTTTGATGCCAGCGGCATCATATATTTATAACACCCTACCGTCAATGAATCCCGACCCCAGCGGGGTCGCATATAAATGTGCTAATAGCTAAAAGAAAAGGACCCATTGCAAGATACCCGGCAGTAAAAAACTGCTGCACAAAGAACCGAACGATGAAGAGTGCGACGCAACTACTGCTGACCGGTGGTACTACAGCCGGCAACAAAAAACTTATGGAACAATGGTAAAGGATTTAAACAATTTTTAACCAAAGCAATTTTAAGGAGCTGTGCCGGCATATTAATTTCACATAAAATTTACCTCCAGCACATGAGCACCAATCACGACGAGCCTCCGGCCGCAAAGTATTACCACTACCTTTGTTTATTAACTTTTGTTGTTTTTGTATCCTGCGATAGTACCCCTAAAACGATCGTGGAGTCCACAACAGGTACATCCAAAACGGACACAGCTGTGGCCACTGCCCCGGCTGCTGAAAAGAAAAAGCCGAAAAAGAAAATTTATCTCACTTTTGATGATGGCCCCAACAAGGGCACGGACAATGTATTGAATATTGTAAAAGAAGAGAACATACCGGTGACCTTCTTCCTGGTAGGAGCGCATGCTTTTGGCAGTAAGGCCCAGCAGGTTACCTGGGATAGTTTACAGGCCAGCAAACTGGTGGAACTTTGTAACCATAGTTTTACCCATGCCTGGTATAACAGTTATAACAAATTTTACAGCTTACCCGATTCGGTGGTAAGCGATTTTCATAAGACCACTAACCGGTTACAATTAAAAAATGGTATTGGCCGTACGCCGGGCCGCAATATATGGCGGGTAGACAGTATACAGTTTACGGACAATGCCAAAACCAAAGCTGCTGCCGACTCCCTGTATAATGCAGGTTATGATATGCTGGGCTGGGACCTTGAATGGCATTTTAATCCCAAAACCATGCGGGCCATTAAATCGGGCGATGACCTGGCCAACCAGATCGACAGCCTGTTGCTGAAAAATAAAACCAAACAACCGGGCAACCTGGTATTACTGGCGCATGACCAGGTGTATAAAAATGCCGAAGACTCCTTACAACTGCACCAGCTGATCAGGCGGTTAAAGGCAAACAGTGAGTATGAATTTGCGGTAGCGAGTAACTATCCCGGGGTAAAGAAAAAATCAATAACGGACAGTATGCTGAGACGGAACATGTCAAAGTCGGATAGTTTAAGAAAGAACAACACTATCAATAAGGATACAAACCGGGTGGTGAAACCGGCTATCGGTTAATAAAACATCATCAGGTTATGATATAAAAAGGATCGGGGTTGGCAAAGCCAACCCCGATCCTTTTTATACATCCATAAAGCAATTACTTCAACTGCTTCAATATCTCTTCTATGGCCCTGTCCAGTTGCGGATCGCGGCCTGTCAGTTTATCCTCAAAACTGTTCAACACTTTTATATCGGGTTCCACACCGGTCATCTCCAGGTCTTTTCCGTCCAGTGTATAGCAACCCCATGAGGGCATTCTTACCGAAGAGCCGTCCACCAGGCCAACGCCACTGGTAAAAATGATCCAGCGGTAAGTACCGTTACCAATGATCTTACCCAGCTTCAGCGCTTTAAATCCCTGCGAGGTCATCTCCGCATCACTCAGTGATTGTTCATTGATCAGTAATATAATGGGCTTATCAGCCGGTGCAAAATTCGATTGGGTGCTCAGTTTACCTTCACGGTATTTCCAGTTCAGGTAATTCTTCTGCGATAAGAATTTCAGTACTTCATCGTGTACATTACCGCCGGTATTATAACGCAGGTCAAATATCAGGGCATCTTTCCCGTTCAGCTCATTGGTCATATCAATAATAAACTGTTCCAGTTCGCCCTGGCCCATGTTTTTCATATACCCGTAAGCAATGCGGTTCTTACTTTTTTCATTTACCCTTTTCTGGTTATTGTCCACCCACTCGTCATACAAATTACCAAACAGGCTTGACTGCGGATGCACTTTTACCACAACCGGTTTGCTTTTGCGGTCAAAGGTCAATTCCAGCTCCTGGTCCTGCGAAGGTTTGGTGAAATAAAAGTTACGGTCGGTGTTTTTATCAACGGTAATATTATTCACTTTCGTCAGCACATCACCGGGCTGTACATCAATCTCCTTTTTATCGGCCGCGGAACGGGCCACTACTCTTTTAACCAGGTAGGGATTATCATTGTCAAACAGGATACCGGTTTCCATGGTGCTGTTGCTGAGTGCAATGGCTTCATCGCTGCCAAAAGTACCAAAGCCCTGGTGCGAGGAGTTTAATTCACCCAGCATATCATTCAGCAATACGCGCAGGTCGGAACGGTTATTCAGGTAAGGAATAAACTGCTGGTAGTACTTTTTGGTTTTGGCCCAGTCCAGCCCGTGAAATTTTTCATCATAATAATTCTCTTCCATCTGTGCCCAGGCTTCTTCAAACATTTGTGCAAACTCGCTGGCCAGGTTTCTGCGGAAGGTAAAATTGATGTTGATAGGGTCTATTTTATTGGCATCCAGGTTCAGTTTATTAACTGCCCCGCCGGATAATGCATATAGTTTATCATTTACATCTACAATGGAACCAACAAAACTGTTATCGGTACCATTTATTTTTTCTGTTTTATTATCCTCAAAAGGCTCAATCACGGTTTTCCACAGGGCTGTTTTGCCTTCGGCATGATTGCTGGCGTATAATACCTGTGTTTTATCGCCTTTCTGGTAAACATAGGTGAGGTTTTGTGCGCCAAACGAGGGGCTTACCTGCTCAATGCGTTCCAATATTTTATCGGTATCAATCGTAATATTCTTTACTGCAACTTCCGGTTTTTTGTCTTTTTTGGCCGTGTCTTTCTTCTCCTCGGCAAACAGGGCATCGTATTTATCTTTACGGTAAGGGGCATCAAATTTTTCCAGCGCTATACGGTAAACTTTGGCATTGGGCATACCAAACGGGTAGGAGGGTTTTAAACGCTGCGAGGTAAAGTAAATATATTTACCATCGGGTGACCAGATGGGTCCGGCTTCAGTTATACCTGTATTGGTCAGGTTGGTGGTTTTATTGTCTTTTATATGGTGAACAAAAATATCCTGCTCAAAATTCCTAAAAGCGGTAAATATAATATACTCATCGTTGGGAGAGAATCCCGGTGTACTTCCCTGGAAACCCCATAGTTCATCTTTAGCAATTGTTTTAACGGCAAAGGTCTTCAGGTCCATCAGTTTTACTTCATCACGACCGGAAAGAAAAACAGCCTGCTCTCTTTTTTTGTTGAAAACTATACCGCGGTTATTCTTCGCATCTTTGGTCAGCTGTTTTAAAGCTGCCGAGCCATCAGCAGTAATAGTAAACCAGTTGGTATAACCGTTAAAGGTCTGGCTAAACAAAAGCGTTTTATTATCGGCCAGCCATTTTACCTGTACCGCTCTTTCTACACTGCCTTTATCTACCTGCTGTACAAACTTGCCTTCAATATCACTTACAAACAATTCGCCGCGGGAAATAAAAGCAATCTTTTTGGCATCGGGCGAAATATCAAAATTGCTGATATTCCTGCCTATGCTATAGTCTTTGTCTTTTGGTAAAGTGTTATTACGGTTAATCACAATATTCAGCTTATTAGCCTTATTACCTGCTACATCATATAGCCACAGCTGGTACTCCTTCTCAAAAACAATTTTACCGCCATTGGCATTAACTACGGGTGTTTTTAATGAGGTGGGAAATTTGGTCAGCCCCTTCTTTTTACCGTTCTCAAAAGTGTAGAGGTTGTACTCCCCGTTTGCCTCATCCGACAAAAAGTAGATATTGCCCTGTTTGTCAATGGTGGTGGCAAAATCCTTTCCTTCCCAGGTAGTATACACTTTATGTTTTTTAGTGGCAAACTGGTAGGATTGTATCTCGGGGTTAAAAGGACCTTTGTATCGTTTACGTTGTGCCTGATTGGCGCTTTCCCAGGTATCACTGAAAAATATTTCGCCATTGGGATGGGCTACCAGGTTATGGTCGTACTGGAAAAAATATTCACCAAAAACGCGTTTGGGTGTGCCGCCTGTGGCTGCTACGGTAAAACCATGGTTCTGTCCCAGGCGGTTGCTGTTAAAATAAACTTCTTTGCTGTCCCAGCTCCAGCCGGTCACTTCATCGTTACCACTGTGGTAAGTAACCTGTTTTATATCACCCCCGTTCACGGGCATAATATACACATCGGCATTACCATACTGCCTGCCGGTGAAAGCTATCCATTTACCATCAGGCGATACCCTGGGGCTGGTTTCATAGCCCTGCATGGCAGTAATGCGGCTGGCCTGTCCATCGGCCACGGCAGCCTTCCACAGGTCGCCCTCAAAACTAAAGATCACGGTTTGCCCGTCCGGGGTAAGGCAGGGGTTAGATAAAAAATAAGTCCCTGTCTGGGCCATGACCGGTACTCCGGCAAGTAAAAGCAAAGCGAAAACTATTTTATTCATACACGGTTTATTTTAAGCTATGAATGTACAAGTAAACCTTGTAAAATGGGAATAAGCAACCGGTAATTTGGATGAATGGAGGAAGGACGGTTTAAAGTTTAAGGTTTAATGTTTAAAGTTAGGGGAGGTTCAAGACGTTCAAAGGTTCAAAAAGTTCAAATGTTCAAGAGGTTCAAAGGTTGGGGTTCGTATTGTTTCGTGATTTACTATTAACGATTAACCTTTAACCAATAACTGGAATACAGATCTCAGATCTGACTTCTGACCTCTCAAATCTCTCTTCCAAATCCTAAATCCGCCCTACAGTTTCCACGTTGCATAAATAAAAAACCTTGAATAAGGCTGCTGCAGGTAATACAGGTAACGAAGGCCTATTGACGGACCTGAACGTACCCTGCCCAGGTAAACACCACCTATAAAAGCGGGTTGTATATTGGCAAAGGACTGTTTTTGCGTGCTGACCAGAGAATCAAAGCGGATATTGGCCGTGCCATTCACTCCTTCCAGCACATAATCATAATGCTGGCGGGTGCTGCCGCTTACCAGGTAGGAAGCCATAATGCCCGTTTCCGCTCCTATATAATTATTGAAGCTGTAGCGCACCAGCCCGGCAATATCATTGTATAAAGCATGCACCTGTACTTCGTTGCGTTGTTCCAGCACCCGGTAATCGCGGCCATTGTACAAAATGTAACTGCTGGTGGGTTTACTTTCGGTACTGGTAAACGATTGTTGCGGTTGGTAACGTAAAAAAAACTCGCCCTGCAAATAAGGTTTATAGGATGAGTACACCGACAGGCTTGCACCCAATACCGCCTGGTGTTTGCCCTGTATTTTTTTTACGTTTTGTGATAATGCTTTATCTGCGCTCAGGTTATTGGTATAATAACCCGCAATAATGCCCGGCGATAAACCTGGTGCAAAGCGGGTACGTGAAACATTGGTAATAATGGGCGGGTTCTTGTCAAATATAATGGCGGTGCGGCCTTCGAATGATTTTTTAGGTACCCGCTGAATAAAGTTAGCTTCAAACTGTACAAAACCCTTGGTGCTGTCAGTATCATTTACACCATCCTGGGTAGTGCCGGGCAGGTAAATATTTTTAAAAATAAAAAAGGCTGTGTCCTTACGGATAATGGTATCCAGGCAACTGCGGCCGGGAGCAGCAACGGCACAGGGCGGGCATTCGGGGTATTGGTTAATCACCCGCAGGGTGGCCGGGTTAATATAAGGCGGTATCTGTGTTTGCAGTTCAATGCGCCTGGCCGGACCTTTACCCGTATTTTGAAAATGAACCGTGTATTTCATTTTCCTGTTCTTACTCACCCAGCGATAGTTCAGCAGGTTGCGGCTGGCCTTCATTTTATTGGGGTCATGCGAGGCAACGATCTGCATCTCCAGGTCGGTGATCTCTGCACCCAGGGTGGGATCGTCTGGAATAAAAACCGCTGTCACTACTACGGTGGCGTTGGTGTCTTTGATCATCTCCGGGGTGGTTTGTAATTGAAAGAACATATTATTGGCTTCTCCTGCCAGGGAAGCTACTTTCCATACTTTAATATTCTTAAACAGGCTGATCTTTTCCTTAAGCAAATTGGTAAAGGTCTCATCACGTTTGTAAGTACCACTCTCCTCCGGTATTTCTCCCGATGGTCCGTGAAAAGCCATCAGTTGCCAGTCCGGTTCATATACCATCCTACTTTCGGCCACTGCTACCAGTTCTTTTTCTTCAGCCGTTTTTTCATTGGCGTACCGGCGCACATCGGTCAGGGCAAAATTGTCCGATTTAAATTCCTTTTCATTGAAAAACAACGCCAGTGTACCTTTGAGTGAGTCAGCTGCGGTAAGGCCGCTGTCAAACTTATAACCCAGTACACAAACCATATCTTCACCGGGTTTGGGGTCGGCATTGTTACGGATGAATAATTGCTGGTTCTCAGTAAAATAATTTTTAGGATTTACCGAGGCAAGGGCTGATTTTTTGGATTTGCTTCCCCGCACCGGCCTTGATTTTACAGGCGGACGTTTACCATCATCATAATGGTTGGTGGCAATCAAACGGACTTCGTATTCAGCATTGTTTAAAAAACTATGTGTCGGCTCTTTCTCAAAGGAAAAACTGCCATCCCCAAATTCCCAGAAATAAGTATAAAAAGGTTCCGGGGCGCCGGCTATTTGTAGTAAGGGGCGGAGAAATGACGAAAACTTTAATCCATCTTCCGTCGGGGTTACAATAATACTGTCAGTAGTGGCTGTGCTGTCAGCAACCGGTTTTTTGGTTTGCGCCGAGGCGGTTAAACCGGTAAATAATAATGCCCAGCCTATGGTAAACAGTTTCGTCATGGTTGTTCAATTTTGGTCCTGCCCTTGCAAACGAGTAGAAAGTTAATCAATGTTTTGTTAATTCAAAAGCCGGTTGCACGCAGGCAACCGGCAAAATGTATCACAGGGTTTATGGTTTTAGTTATTTTTAAGCACTTTGATCTCTGTTCTCCGGTTAATAGCATGCTCTTCTTCGCTGCAATTAGTGCCATCAGCACAACTGTTTAATAACCTGCTTTCACCATAACCTTTGGCTACCAGTCGTTTTTTGGCAATGCCTTTCTTCACCAGGTAGTTAATGGCCGATTGGGCACGTTTTTGCGAAAGGCTTTGGTTATACGCTGCCGAACCACGGCTGTCGGTATGCGATGATAACTCTATTTCCAGCTCCGGGTTATCGTTCATGGTGTTTACCAGGCGGTCCAGTATCAGGGCGGCTTCCGGCGTAATATCAGCTTTGTTCAGCGGGTAAAGAATGTTCTTTAGTTCAAACTGGTTACCGGCCGATAATTCATCAATACCTAATAACAGGGTGGTGTACAGGGTCTTGCTCCTGTCCAGGCCTTTGGTAGTAACGGTTTCACTGTTGCTGAAAAATCCTTTTTCATTGGCTACTACGGTATAATCGGTGCCCTGTTCCAGTTGGTAAATAAACTTGCCGCCGGCATCGGATACCTGGTGTGTTACACCGGCATTGAATACATTGGTGAGGGATGTATTGATGCCCGATAAATTACTTTTATCCTTCTTGTTCACGGTAGTGCCGATCAACGTAAAGCGGGGATCATCGTGTAACAACTCTTTAAAAATGTTTTTTGCTTCCTGTTCAAAATCGGTGGTGGTAATATCAACACTGTTGGTGGCAATATTATTTTTGCTGCCTTTAATGGTGTAATTACCGGGCGATACGGCTGTAATTTTTTCCAGCTGACCGTTCTGATCGGTTAGGCCGGTGGTATAATAGGCACCGTCTTTTAATACCTGTACCTGTACACCACCCAGGGCTAAACCGGTCTGTTTGTCTTTCACTACAATGACCACATCTTTAGCAACGGCTTTAACAACAGGTGCGGGTGTTGGGGCAACGGCCTCCGGTACCGGTTCTTTTACCGGTGCGGGTTTAGGTGTTTTGGTATTTTTATGCAGGAATACTTTAATGCCGGCATTGGCACTAAAATTACTGATGGTGTTGGAGCTGTAGTTATTGGTAAAGCTGTACCTACCCTGGTAAGCCGGGCCGGTGGGCTGGGTCTGGTATACATAACTGCCCTGGTCGCTGCTGAAAGCGGTCATCTCAGGCGAAGGAATATACCAGTAGCTACCACTGATATGTGCGGCAATTGTCGGGGTAATAAAATACTCTACCGAGGCAGTGGCCCTCGCCATAAAATGTATCACCCGTTTATCCGTTATGATACCGGTCACATTACCCGATGCGGTATTAAAGGTCTTGGTTGTACCGCCAAAATTCACATAATCGGCGCTGGCGGTCACATCGTAATTATTGCCCCCGGCATCCTGGTACAATTCGGTTTCCTTTATCATATCGGTTCTGCCGTTAACCACGTAATAACCAAACTGTGTATAGCCCACGCCGGCCTGGGCCTGCAATAAACCTTTCCACCGGCCCTTGCCTAACCAGTACTCAGGGCCTAACAAAAAATAATAGCTGTCCAGGTCCTCGTATTCAAATTGGGCATGCTGCGCTTTTCCAAACTGCAGGTCCTGCGGCTGTACATCAAAACCCGCTGTCAGCGGCGGCACAATACCGGCCGTTACACTATCGTACATCTGGCGGCGGTTCACATAATGGGTTTCAAACTTTTTAGGGTCACGTTGTAATAACAGGTAACCCAGTGAGCCGCCAATGCCCCAGCTATTCTTTTTATAACCAATATTCAGTTCGGCAAAACGGCCGTCCTTTAAATGCCAGGCTTTGTTATCGTTGTTGGCTTTATTTTTAAACAGGTAACCGCCCTGGGCGCCAACATAAAAATTACCTTTTGCATAATCGCTCTGCTGGCCACGGCTAACAATGGCAAATAATAAAAACAAGGCCAATAAACTGTTTACTTTTTTCATAACTCAACGTTTTAGTGTTTAAATAAGGTTACCGGCTGTATTGCTGCTATCAGCACCTGTTGTGTCACTCACTTGTACTGTAGTAATCCTGTTCAGCATCCCGGTAAACCCATCACCCTATGTATATATCATCCCGCTGATTATTTTGTTACCCCCTGCGGACAATATTTTCTCAGTTAATTTGTCAAATCGTTATAACTTCCTGTTTCAATGAGCAATAACCCCCTTACACCGCATATTGATAACCATATCCTGCAAGGTTTGCTGGCACACGACAGTGCCACTATTAATGGTATTTACAGCCGGTTATCCGGAAAAATAAAAGCCTATGTTGTCAATAATAATGGCAGCGAAGAGGAAGCCGGCGATATTTTTCAGGAAACCATCATTGATATTTTTAAACAGGCCCAGGCCGGTAAACTGGTACTCACCTGTCCCTTTGATAGCTTCTTTATACTGGTAGCTAAAAGGAAATGGCTGAATGTGTTAAAAAAAACTTACAAAAAACAGGTAACAAACAGCGAGGACTTGTTATTACATAAGGCAGATGAGAGTTACGAGCTGGCCGAAACGGTAGCCTTACAGGCAGCTAAGGAACAATTATATAAAACACAATTGTTACAGCTTTCCGACCGGTGCCAGGAGATCATTAAGGCAACACTACAGGCAAAACCTCAGGAAGAAGTGGCCACGGCCCTGGGTGTTACCTATAATTATCTGCGTAAGAAAAAATCCGAATGTCTTGACCAGTTAGTAAACAATATTCGCGGGGTATCACATACTTTATATCATGACAATTAACAGCAATACCATCATATTATACCTGAAAGGGGCTTTGGATAATACCGAAAAAGCCGCCTTTGAAACAGCCCTGCAGCAGGATGCAGACCTGCAGGAGCAGGTAGAAGTTTGCCGTAACCTCCTGGCTTTTGAAGAGCAGGAGACTGCCACCGGCGAATCGGTAGCCGCCTTAAAAAATACATTGGCCAATATTCATCCGCAATACTTTAAACAGGCAGCGGATGAAAAAAAGGAGGCTAAGGTAATTGGCATGCAAAGCTGGAAAAAATGGGTCATGAGCGCCGCGGCCGCTGTCATCATCATTGTTGCAGGTTACAGTATTTTTTATACCGGCGACAATTTAATGGATACCTACGGGCATATTGATACGGTAGGACTGGTAGAAAGAGGCAGTGATGCTACTGATGAAACCAGGCTGGTAAAAGCCATCCAGGACCAGGATTATAAAACCGCCTTACCCCTGGCTAAAACATTAACCACTCAACAACCGGACCGGCCTTTATACCAGTTTTATTATGGCGCTGCATTATTACATACTAAAAATTACCAGGAGAGTGTGAGTCCTTTACAGCAGGCAATAGCGGCCAAAGCTTTATTTAGCG
This sequence comes from Terrimonas rubra, assembly GCF_042686025.1. Classification (NCBI taxonomy): domain Bacteria; kingdom Pseudomonadati; phylum Bacteroidota; class Chitinophagia; order Chitinophagales; family Chitinophagaceae; genus Terrimonas; species Terrimonas rubra. The sequence goes on along the minus strand of NZ_JBHUOZ010000001.1, from coordinate 541,851 downwards.
ATAAAGCAGCTATTTTACTGGCACTGGCTTACCATAAACTGGACGATAAAGCATCGGCTATAGCTTTGTTAAACAATATACCAGAGGGCTCGGAAGAATATGCCAATGCTCAGGAATTGTTGAAAAAAATAAGATAGAGATTAATGAATCATAAAATACGTTAGTATTGTGTAAATGTCGTTTCCCCCAAAATTATAATTACCTCATTATTGACAGATCTTTAACTCTATGTTGCCAATAGATATGTCTACCAGTATTTCCAAAAAGGCCTTTGGATATCCTGGTTTTTCCACTCGGTAAATCTTTTATCTAAGACTGGTTTTAATTTTTCGAAGTTCTCCCAGGTATCCGGTACGTGATACATGGTTGGTAAGTCATTAGATAAAACAGCGTCATAATCATTTAAATATTGTCCTTTCGAAAAGTCAAAATAGTATAAGGCAAACCTATTTCCTAATTCGCTTACATCTTCAAGCAATAAAACTCCGTCGCAATTACGCTCAAAAATCTGTGAGCCTGTTAGCTCTTTCTTAGCAAAAGCTTCTATTTCTTCTTCGTGGACATTGGTAAACTCTTCACTCATAAGACCATTAGCTATAAGCCACCCTATAAACATTCCAGTATGTACATGACCTTGAAAGTAGTTAAGCTCTACCGGAAAATCTCCTCCATAATGCCATTTTGCCTTATCATATACATCAGTTGAATTCTCAAATGTTTCTTTAAATTCAGTAACCTTAAATCCATCTTTTAAATTTTCGGCAATTAATTCATTATATTTTTTAATTGCGGAAGCGTTATCACCGCATCCAATAAAATATTTGCCCATAAAATTGTAAAATATACCTTGGACAATATCAACGCCAAAGCCATCAACGGTTGCTCTGAAATGATGCGTTTGACCTTCTTCTATTTTTGTGAGATATGTTGTCATAAAATTGAGTGCAATATTTAAATATACTGAAATTGAAAACCTTTCTTGTCACTGAGCCCTGGGCCTTTGATCATATCTTATATTTCTGTTATAATGGTAGCTTTATTTTTTAACTGGCAATACCGGCTTTTTTAAGGTGCAACCCTTTAAGCTGGTTGTCTTCAATTATTTTTTTAAAGTGACCGGTGCAATAATAAAAATTGATAATCTTTTTATCACGGAATAAATGATTGCCGGTTATTGCTGCTTTATCAAAATTAATGTTATCACTTTTCAGCATATCCATAGATTGTTTATAATCTAAGCCGGTAAAATTGATTGCTGCTACAATGGTGAGTACATTTATGAATGAAAACTCCTCATCCAGCGAAACAATCTTTACGGGCAGAAATTCAATAGCCAAACCTGCAAAAAGTTTATTGTATTTTGATTTTACGATCAGGATATTTCCATAACAGCGCAGATCAAAATCAGCCAACTTAGATCTGTCACTCTTTTTTTCAGTACTTAGTGTTGCTACATGTTCAAGCAAATCGAATTGGGGCGTGATCCAGGCCTTGCTTAATTCCTGCCCTTTAAAATCATGAAACTGTGTAATGGTTGGCGCATCAATTCCGGTAATATTCTTATAATGATGGTCATTATTGAGTTTGTAGATCTCCATTTCTGTTATTTTAATCAGGTGTTTAGTTTGCCTGGCTCCGGTAAACGGCTAAAGCCATAGTAATCAAATATACATAAGTTTAAATACCGGTTTTATTGGTCAGGCATATCCGGGATACTGTTTAAAAACCAGGGATGTTAAACATTTTCCACCAGGGGCAGGACATCCATTTTTATTGTACATTTAAACATTTTAATCACTGATGTTATGATGCCCGGTGCCGCGTTAGTTATCCATAAACAGGTCTTCCCATTTTTAAATATCTCCCTATATCTTAATAATATTCCGTTAATACGTGAACTCACGCTGGAAAATACTAGCAATCAATTGTTGGGAAACCTGCAGTTGCGTATTGCGGCCAATATCCCCTGTATAGAAAGTTTTACTTACGATATAGCCGGCATCCCTGCGGGTAAGGATATCAAAATCCCTTTGGAACAATTAAAAGTGAACCGCGATTTTTTAAGCCGTTTATCCGAAACGGAAAAAGCGATGATCTCTATAACTGTATGGCAAAACGAAACAAAACTGGCTGCAGAAGATATTACTATTGCTGTGCATCCGCTGGAATACTTTGGCGGCTTCCAGGTATTGCCCGAGCTGATCGCGGCCTATGTGACACCTAATCACTCTTATGTATACGCCATCAAAAATAAAGCGGTCGATATTTTATTAAAACAAAACCTGCAAACGGCTTTTGAAGGCTATCAAAGTAACAGCCCGGAAAGGGTATTACAATTAATGTCGGCTATTTACTCCGCCATTCAAAGCGAAGAGATCGTATACAGTGCCCTGGCACCGGGTTATGAAGAAACCGGGCAGCGGTTAAGACTGCTGGATACTATCCGCAAGGAAAAATTTGCCAACTGTATTGACCTTAGTTTATTGTTTGCGGCCTGCCTGGAAGCGGTGGACCTGAACCCTGTTTTAATTATTGTGCAGGGTCATGCTTTTGTAGGCTGCTGGTTACACAACGATAAATTTACCGAAACAGTGAACGATGATAAAACCGCCATTACCAAACGCCTGAGCAAGGGCATTCATGAAATGGCGGCAATAGAAGCCACCAGTGTCTGCAAAGGCAATAAGACATCTTTTACACAGGCCCTATACAGTGGCGAAGCACAACTGGTGGAAAGTGAAAATTTCCTGTTGTCGGTAGATATTAAAAGAGCCCGCACAGCCCGCATCCGCCCCCTGCCATTATTAACGGATAATACAGCCGGCCTGTCAACCGAAGATATACTGGGTAAGGAAACGCATATATTGCCGGAAACGGATTTTAATATCGGCACCGTGTATACCGATGAGTTATTACAACACAAACAAACCCTCACCAAACAGAAATTATGGGAGCGTAAACTACTCGATCTCTCATTGCGGAATAACCTGCTCAACCTGCGCATGACCCGTAATATGTTACAGTTGGCCGATATTGATATCAGTCACCTGGAAGATACACTCAGTGAAGGGAAGACTTTTACGATCATACCCAACCCCGCAGCAGAACTGTTAAGAAAGTATAACCTGTTCACCCAGCCTTTGCATCATTCATCACCTTTATACCAGCTGGCCAACGAAGAACTGAAAGCGAACTGCCTGCTCACACATTATCATCCGCAGGACCTGGATACAATATTGACCTATATGCACCGTAGTGCCAAACAGGCTATTGAAGAAAATGGTTCCAGTACCTTGTTCCTGGCAGTAGGGCTGTTAAAATGGTACGATATTAAGACACCCGATCAGCCCCGGTTTGCGCCGGTTTTACTGGTGCCGGTGGAGTTGAACCGCCGTTCGGTGAACAGTCGCTTTACGTTGAAAAGCCGGGAAGAGGAAGTGATGATCAATATTACTTTACTGGAGTTCCTGCGGCAGGAATACCAGTTAAACCTGGGCGGACTGGAACAATTACCTTATGATGAAAAAGGTGTGGATGTGGCCAAGGTAATGGGCATGTTACGCCGGGCGGTGATGCAGTTAAAAGGCTGGGATGTAGAGGAACAACTTGTATTAGGCAATTTTTCTTTTAATAAACTTATACTGTGGAAGGACCTGGTGGATCACCAGGATGCATTACTGGAAAGTGATATGGTGCGGAGCCTGGTAGCGGGTAAGCCGGTTTTTGATGTGGGCGATGAAACAATGGCCCATACTGATTTTGATGCCATCGGCGCTGCTTCGCTGACCCTACCTATCGCTACCGATGTATCACAGATGGAGGCGGTACTCACTGCACAAACAGGCCGGAGCTATATTTTACATGGCCCTCCGGGTACCGGTAAATCGCAGACCATCACCAATATGATCGCCGATGCCTTATACCGGGGTAAAAAGGTATTATTTGTTGCGGCTAAAAAAGCGGCCCTGGATGTAGTGCATAAACGGCTGGAACAAATAGGACTGGCGCCTTTTGCCCTGGAACTGCATTCCAATAAATCCAAAAAATCGGATGTGCTGGCACAACTGGCAAAAACCCTGGAAACAGCCAAACTTACCAGTACGGTTGACTTTGAACAGGAAGCCCGGCGGCTGGATGCTGCCAAAAAACAGATCAGCGATTATGTAAATCTGCTGCACCGGCAACAACACTGGGGACGGAGTCTTTATGACAGTATTACGGCTTTGGAACAATACAGGTCGCTGGCTGTTAAACCGCAACCTATACCTACACATGTCATAAAAGCATTGGATAAACAACTGTGGCAACAGTGGGAAGACTGGGTGCCGGTATATCAATCCATTGCCGGCCTGGTCATTCATCCAAAGGAAAACCCGCTGGCCTTCCTGCAGGTAAAACAATATACGGCTACCCTGCAGGAAACAATCGGGGCACAGGTACAACAGTTATTAATAGCACTGCCCGGTTACCAGCAAGCGGTTATGGCGTTGGCAGCAGCGATACATTTTCCTTTTGCATTGCAAACGAAAACAAGCCAGGAACAATTTGTGGCCATGGTACAGGCTTTTAAAAACCTGCCGGATATGCCACTCACCCTGGTACAATATTTAGCAGATAAGGATAATTATGAAGTTTATGAAGACTGGCACCGTCATTTTAAAAATTACCTGCAGGCATTTAAAAATATAACCGCTGATTATAGCCGCGATATTTTATCTGCAGATATCACTACACTCGACAGGCAATGGAAACAGGCAGAACAATCCTGGTTTTTACCCAAATGGTGGAACAAACGCAGTATAAAAAAACAACTTTCCCTGTATAAACATACGCCGGTGAACAATGATGCGGCAGTCTTACAGTTCTTTAGCCTGTACCGGCAACTGCGGGAGGAGCAGGCCACGCTGCAACAGGACCGGTATACTACCGTACAAAGGGCATTAAAAAATTTATATAAGGAAGAGCAGACGGATATAACGGATATTGACCTGAAAGCCACCATGGTGCAGCGCATTGCCGCCATGATGTTACCTTTTGGCCGTCCGGCACTGCAACAATGGATAAACGAACTTCAACAACAACAGTTGTTTTACACCGGTGATGTGAAAGGCTTGCAACCCGCTTTATGGCAAGCGTTGCTGGATAAAGCCCTGCATACCGGCCAGGTACTGCAACAATACCAGGTATTAACAGGCGCAACGATACCTGCAGGTGAAAACTGGCTGCCTGATACAGAAAAATTCCTGGAACAACTGCAACAGCACTTACCCCGCTTAAAGGACTGGATGAATTATGTGCAGCAAACAAATGCAGGTAAAGCTTTACAACTGGACTGGCTGATCCATGCGTTTGAAACGGGAGAATGCACAGCTGCAGCTATTACTGACTGTTACCATTACAGTGTGCACACAGCTACAGCGCAGTATGTGATAGAAGCACATGAATCGCTAAGTCTCTTCAATGCCGGCCTTTTTGAAAGTAAAATTGAACAGTATAAAAAAATAGCCAAAGAGTTCCAGCAACTCACCATTCAGACCCTGCGTATGAAACTGGCGGCACAATTGCCTAATACAACCGTTGATGCCATGCAGAGTTCAGAACCCGGTATTTTACAAAGGGCCATACGTAACCGTGGCCGGGGAATGAGCATCCGCCGTTTGTTTGACCAGTTACCCACCTTATTACCCAGGCTGGCGCCCTGTATGCTCATGAGTCCTATATCAGTAGCACAATACTTTGATGTGAATACCGATCATTTTGACCTGGTTATTTTTGACGAAGCCTCCCAGTTACCCACCTGTGAAGCGGTAAGTGCCCTGGCGCGTGCTAAACAGGCTGTGATCGTGGGCGACCCCAAACAGATGCCGCCTACTTCCTTCTTCAGCACCAATAAAACAGACGAAGAAGATGCGGAGATAGAAGACCTGGAAAGTATACTGGACGATTGTTTATCACTCTCTATTCCCTCTAAATACCTGCTGCGGCATTATCGCAGTAAACACGAAAGTTTAATTGCCTTCAGTAATGCCAGCTACTACGAAAACAAATTACTTACCTTCCCTTCGGCCGATGACCTGAACCGTAAAGTGCAGTACCATCATGTACCCGGGCATTATGATAAAGGAAAAACCCGCACCAATAGTTTTGAAGCCGATGCTATTGTACAATATATAAGGGCGCATTACAGCGATCCGGCAAAACGGGTCTATAGTTTGGGTGTGGTAACTTTCAGCCAAACCCAGCAAAACCTGGTAGAAGATAAATTACTGGCCCTGTATAGTAAGGATGCACAACTGGAACAATGGGCTAATGAAGCTACGGAACCACTCTTTATTAAAAACCTGGAAAATGTGCAAGGTGATGAAAGGGATAATATTCTTTTCTCTGTGGGCTATGCCCCGGACCAGGAAGGTAAAATGACCATGAACTTTGGTCCGCTTAACCGCAATGGTGGCTGGCGCCGTTTAAATGTAGCAGTGACCCGTGCAAGGTATGAAATGCATGTGTTTGCCACACTGGTTGCAGACCAGATAGACCTGAACCGTACAGCAGCCGAAGGTGTTGCAGGGTTAAAAGCATTTTTACAATTTGCCCAAAACGGTCACCTGGCTTTACCGGCACAGGATGTTCAGATAGATAATCACCAGCTGTCACAGGCTATTGGTCAGCGTTTGCAGGAACAGGGTTTGCAGGTACAATGCGATATCGGCACTTCCGGCTTTAAGATCGATATAGGGGTGGTACATCCGCAGAAAGAAAAGCAATATATACTGGGTATTTTAATTGATGGGCCTTACTACTACAATGCCCGTACGGCCAACGACCGGGAAATGGTTATGCCCGGGGTATTAAAAGCATTGGGCTGGAACCTGCACCGTATCTGGACCATGGACTGGTATGAAAACAGCGATAAGATCGTTGACGGCATAGTGAGCAAAGTGCAACAGTTGGTACAGCAACCAGCACTAGTTACAGGGACCGGGATACAGGAACCGGCAGAAGAGGATAGTGCCGGGTTCCCGGCTTTTACGGCAGTAACCGAAGCAGTACCCCTGGTGCCTGTAAAAAAACAAAAACCTTACCTGGCCCATACGCTCAGTAAAATACCTGGTGCCGGTAACGATGCTATCTATGAAGCGCAGTACCGGCAACGCCTCGTGCAGCAGGTACAAATGCTGGTAGCCATGGAAGCGCCGATCAGTAAAAACTGGTTGTACAGGAAAATATTACAGGCATGGAATATCAGTCGTGTAGGAACAAAACTGGAAGCCTACCTGCAGGAGATCATTACCGAAATGGACCTTACAACAACCCGGCACCATCAACCTTTTTACTGGACTGCACCTGTGGCCGAGATGGATCATTATCGCAGTAATGAAACGGAAAAACGTAACATAGAAGATATTGCTCCCGAAGAGATCATCGTAGCGCTGGAAGAAGTAGTGGCTTACAATCTCAGCATTGATGAGGAAGAACTGGTACGGTATCTCTGTCGCAGTTTTGGTTTTAGCAAAGTGGGCAAGCAAATAGACAGTTTGTTGCGCTATGCCATTGATATGGCAGAAAAAGATGGTAAAATTATAAGGGAAGATGGTCGGGTAAAGATCAGTGAAGCATCGCATCATAAAGTTTAAGGGGTAAGGGTAAAGCAAAAAGCTAAAAGCTGAAAGCGGTGAAAGGTGTTTGCGGGATTACGTCATGCCGACGCAGGAGGCGTGACTACTTTGTGTCACTCCGTGCAAACCCTTTGTGAACCTTTGTGATACTAAACTTTCTTGCCAGGAGACCTTTCCTTCGTTCGCCCAGTAACGTCATGCGACGCAGGAGGCATCTCATCCTAATGAATACGCTATGCTGTTGAAGGATACCTCTCCTTCGTCGATGTGACAGCAAGCTTATCAGGTATCCCATCGGGATACCATATTTATAGCTTATGAATAAAAAAGCAACCACGACCCCGGAGGGGTCGAATGTTTATTTAAGCTAATCTATACCACCACCCAACCGCAAATATTCACCAATAACCGTTGCACCAGTATAAACATTTACAAACATGATTAATTAGTATTTTAGCATATGCCATTTTCAAATCTCAGTATCGATGTTAATACATTGCCCCGGCAGGAGGAGCTGGAACTTCAGCCTGTATCGCCAAAATTTAAAGCCGTACAGTGGTGGAACTGGTCTGTTTTATGGATAATTATAGCCGCTTTATTTACCGGCTTTCTTTTTTTGCCTAAAGTAAAACTAAGCGTTACTGCCATTATTATTGTCAGTGGCAGTTTATTGCTGCTGGCTGTAATACATAAAATTGCCCAACTGCTCAGCTTCCGTTTCCGCGCCTTTGCTGTAAGAGAACATGATATTGTTTACCAGCAGGGCTGGCTGATCAGAAAAAAAGAATTCTGCCCCTTTAGCCGGATCCAGCATTGCAGCGTAAACGCCGGCATTTTTGAACGTAAATATGGCTTAGCTACCCTGGAAGTATTTACGGCCGGTAGTAGCGGCGCCGATATAGCCATAAAAGGACTTACCGCAGAACAGGCCACCCTGTTAAAGGAAATGATCATCAAAAACGCAGGGCAGGATGACAACATTTAACTGGGACCAGCCGCAACGCCAGCCCGGCAAGGCGCTGATCTACGTGTTTTATAAAACACTGCTGACCGCTATCAAGATCTTCATTCCTTTTTTACTCACCATCTTATTCAAGGATAGTAAAAAACAGGGCAATGTATGGGAATACACGGCCGTTTTTATTCCTGTACTGGCGCTGGTAGTGGCCGTGATCAGTTATCGGTTTTTCCGTTTTTATATCAATGAGTTGAAACAACTGGTGGTACAAAAAGGCATTTTTACCCGTAAACAGGTGGTATTACCGCTGGAGCGGGTACAGGCTGTAAACGTGCAACAGCAATGGTTACACCGTTTAACCAACCTGGCCGAAGTTACTTTTGATTCACCGGGTACCAGCAGCGAAGAAGTGAAAATAACCCTTACCCTGCAACAGGCCAATGCGTTAAAAGAGTATATCTTCCTGCAAAAAAACAACCCTGAGCAGCCTGTTGTAACGGCAGCAGAAAAGGTAATACCTGAACCGGTAAAAAGCTACCGATTATACGACCTTGATCCTTTGTCATTGATCAGGCTGGGGCTAACGGCCAACCATATTGAAACCTTTCTTATTACACTCACATTCGGCTACTCTTTATTACAGAATATTAAAAGCGCATCGGATGATTATTACAATAAAAGCATGGACCTGGTATCGGGCTATATGGTATACCAATCGGCATTGGGTGTATTTTTAGTGGTATTACTGGTACTGGCTTTATCGGTTATTATTTCGTTTTTCCGTATTGTACTAAAATATGCCAACTTTAATATTGCGGCCGTGGGTAACCGGTTCCAGATACGCACGGGTTTAATTAATACCAAAGAAGTGCTGGTGCCTTTTTCCAAAATACAATACATCAGCTGGCGGGCCAACTGGCTGCGTACCAAAACAAAACTATATGTACTGCAGTTCCATAATATTGGCCAGCTGCAGTTAAAAGAAGCACAAAAGGTTTTGATCCCCTTAACCCGGCTGGAGTTTTTACCACAGCTGCTGGCAAACTATCATCCTTTACTTTCAGCCGATGGCCCTGCTATACGGGTTCATAAAAGTTATATATCGAGGATGTATATCCTGGTACTGTTGCCTTTGCTGGCAGTGGTGCTGGGCATTGCCTGGTTTTACCCGTTCTTTTACTGGGGTTTATTGGTGGTGGTGTATAATGCCGGCAGTATTTACTTGTTTCAGCAAAAATTCCGCATGCGTTTTAATGAAGAGGTGATACATATCCAAAAAGGCAGTTATGGTAGTGAGGACCTGTTATTGTTATGGCATAAAATCCAGACGGTAACGGTACAGCAAAGCCTCTACCAGCGTAAAGCCGGCCTGGCTTCGGTTAAACTGGGAACTGCAGGAGGTTCAGTAACTATTCCATATATCCCGCTGGAAACGGCCAACCAGGTAGCCAATTTTGCTTTATATAAAACGGCAACAGAAAAGTGGTAATAATATATTGTTTTATTATTATGTATATAATTCTTACCCCTTTATAGCACAATTGTGTTTCTACGTGCATTTTTTCCTCTTTTTGTTAGTAAAAATTCCTTTTAGAAAAAGTATTCAAATTTGATTGAATTAAATTTGCAAAAAATTTAATATATAATGAATTTGAAAGTTACTCAGTTACGAAAAACAATCGGTTTAGTTCTTTTATCGGCAGTTAGTTTACAGGCAGGCGCTCAAAATTTAATCGTAAATCCAAGCGCTGAGTCGGCTATCGCCAGCCCCTGGGTAGTGGCAAATGCTATTTCGGCCTGTGCCGGTGGCACCCAGTGGAGAATGGTACAGGGCCAAAGCGGTTACCCTAATGCACAACATGGTTCATACTTTTTTCAGACTGGTTGCGGTGGTACTATCGGCAACAGTTACGAATTATACCAGGATATTAATATGAGCAGCCGGATAACCCCCATTGATGCCAATGCACTCACCGTTAACTTTTCGGGTTATATGCAGTCCTACAACCAGAGCCCGGTTGACGAAACAAGAATGATAGTGGAATTCCGTTCGGCGGGAGGTACAGTTCTCGATTCTTATGATACCGGCGTAAGAAGTGTGGTATCCGTTTGGACCCAGTATGCTAATACCCGTACCGCACCGGTGGGAACCCGTACCATCCGCATCCGCTTAATTGGTATTGCCCGTAACGGTAACGCCTTGGATGCTTATTTTGACAATCTTTCTTTAACCGTATCTACTACCTTACCCGTAACCCTGCAAAACTTTACAGCAACAGCGCAGCAGGAATCGGTAAAACTGGCCTGGACTACCAGCAGCGAAACAAATAACAAAGGCTTTTCCATTGAACGCTCTAACAATGGCCAGAACTGGAATAATATTGGTTTTGTAGCAGCGCAAACAGGTATTGCTGGTGATAAAACATATAGCTTTACTGATAATGCACCTGTAGCCGGTAATAACTATTACCGTTTAAAACAGGAGGATCTGGACGGTGTGTACACTTATTCAGGCATTCAAACGGTACAGTTCTCCGGTAAAGCCAGATCATTCATATTCCCTAACCCCGTGCAGGAAACACTTAATTTCTCCACCGGTATGATCAGCCCTAAAGTAAAAGTGATGAACACCGAAGGTAAAGTGATACTTATACATACCGGCACACAACGCCAGGTAAATGTAAGCCAGCTGGTAACAGGCATCTATTACCTAGTACTGGAAGATGGTACCCGGAAAGAAGTATTAAAGTTCATGAAACAATAATATTGTGTTACAGCCCTCACCAAATGCCCTTCTGTATGGAAGGGCATTTTTATTTTGGCGTTCCCTGCGGGCCGGGCTGTACGCTATATCTTTTGCCCCTGCTGCCAGCCCCCACACTGCAAAAGGATGCCGCTTCCATCCCTAACGCGTTATACAAAATAACCGGGTAATAAAAAAGGTGGCCTGCGCCACCTTGTATAAGTTAGATATGTAAATGATCAGTGTTTTACAATCTCTTTCACTATACCTCCCTGCGGTTCCCTTACGGTCTGGGTAAAAATAAAAGCCTTGGGATCAATGGCATGTACAATATTCTTTAGCTTTCTCACTTCCAGGCGGGTAACAATGGTAAAAATAATATCCACGTCGGCGCTCTGTTCAAAGGATTCTTTCATAAAACCTCTTTCACCTTTATACACGGTAATACCACGGTTTAAAGTAAGTACCAGTTCTCTTTTAATGGCCTCACTATTGCCCGATACAATGGTTACGCCGGTATAAGCTTCAATACCTTCTATCACATACTTGGTCATCTGGCTGGCCACCAGGTAAGTAAGTATGGCGTACAGGGCCGTCTCAATTTTCATAAAAGCCGCTGCAATAATAAAGATCAGGATATTCATTCCCAGGATGATCTCGGTAATACTAAAACTGCTCTTCTTCAGGGTAAGCAGGGCAAATACTTCCATACCATCAAAAGTGCCGCCGCCACGCATGGAAAGGCCAATGCCAATACCCAGGAAAAAACCACCGAACATAGCCACTAACAGCTTATCATGCGTTAACTCGGGAAAAGGTAAAAAATGCATGGTAAAAGCGATCAGTATAATGGTAAGGCTGCTGCGGATGGCAAAATGTTTGCCCACTTTAAAGTATGAAAGTATGATAAAGGGAATATTCAGTAATAATAAAAGCAGGCCCAGGTTCCAGCCTTTTACTTCATATAATAACAGCGATAAACCGGTTACGCCACCATCTAAAAAATGATTGGGTACCAGGAAACTCTTTAAACCAAAACTGGCACAAAGCACACTCAGTATTAAATAAATAACATCCGATACACTGAACATGGGACCTTTATGGGAACTGTGAGTAGCTGACATAGCGGGTTGCTTTCCTTTTTGCAGGTTTAGTTTTACAATAGCCAGGTTTTCCTGTTTCTTTTTACTGCGTTTTTCAATGGCGGTGCGGGTAAAATAACGGTGGTTTTCCAGAAATTTTTCCTGGAATACATTCCAGTCTTCTTCAGAGCCTATCAGTCCCGATGCGGTCATCTCCCTGTACAAACGGTTACCGGTAATAAAAAAATCATCACGGCCCAGGTAATCCAGGTCGGCATCGGCCAGTATTTGTTCCAGTTTATTTTGGGGTGACTGTGGTATCCTGGTGGCCATGATCATGCCTTTGATGGCATCTACCTGCTCCTGTGTGTACTGGTACTGCGGCAAATACTCCTGGGCCAGCTCGCAGGATCTTATTTCATGGTCTTTGGCCCCATATAAAAAACCGGAATCATGGAAAAGGGCGGCTGTCTGCAGCAATACCAGCTCTTCTGCACTTACGTTTTCGGCTTCTCCAATTTCCGTAGCCACGGCTATCACATCATTTACATGCGACAGGTTATGATAAGCAAGATGATCCGGCAGCTCTTTACCGAGCTTATCCAGGATAACCGCTTTAATGGCACTGTATTGCATAATTTATATTGGAGATAAAATTAGTTCTGCTTCGAATGTACAAAATACATTTCCATTTCACCTTTTCCTTTGGTACTGATCTTCCCGCGGGAAGTAAAATGAAACTGTTCTTTTACCAGCTGGTAGGTAGTATCGGAAATATTTACCTTACCTACTTCGCTGTTTTGTTCCATCCTGGCGGCCGTATTTACGGTGTCGCCCCAAATATCGTAAGCAAATTTCTTTACACCTACTATTCCGGCAATAACATTGCCCGAGTTAATACCAATCCTGATATCAAGGGCCGTAGGGCTCACGGCTTTTCTTTTTTCAATAAAGCCGGCAATGTCCAGCGCCGCATTCACTGCATTGGCCGCGTGTTGCGGGTTGGAGCTGGGTAAACCGCTTACCGCCAGGTAAGCATCACCAATGGTCTTTATTTTTTCCAGCCCGTACTGTTCAATAATTTTATCAAAAGCGGTAAAGCAAATATTTAACTCGTTCAGCAGGGCCTGTACGCCAATTTTTTCGGCATTGGCGGTAAAGTTTACAAAGTCGGTAAACAACACGGTCACTTCTTCATGTAAACGGGCGGCGGTTTGGCCGTTGGCTTTCAACTCTTCCGCTACTTCATAAGGCAGTATATTCAGCAACAGGTCATCGGATTTTTGTTTCTCAATGGCAATTCTTTTATTATCCTTCTTCTTTTGCAGGTAGGACCAAATGGCTACGGCAAATAATACCAGGGCCAGTAAGCCGCCTATAATGGACATGTTACGGATATTACGCGTACGGCTCAGTTCGGCTGCAGCCACTGCATCTTTCTTTTCCTGGTTGATCCGCGCAATTTCTTTTTCCTGCTCAAACTTTAAGGTAATGGCCTGTTGCTCCTGTTCATACCGGCTCTCAATATCCCTGCGCTTCAGCTCTTCCTCCAATAGCAGTCTTTTTCTTTCTTCCTCCGATTTGGCTGCCGCCTGTTTTTTTTCAAACTCAAAACGCAGGGCTTTCAGTTCTATTTCTTTTTGCAGTTGCAGTCTTTTGGTTTCCTCTTCCAGCATTACCCGGTTTCTTTCTTTCACCAGTTCCAGCTCCGCTTCCTTATTGGAAAAATCTCTCAGTTTTTCTGTACCGTAAATACTATCCCTGAGTTCAATAGCTTTATTGTAATAGTCGTAAGCCTTATTATAATTGCCCAGTAATTTATTGGCGGTTGCCAGTACCCGGTAATTATGCAGTATCAGGTTGGGGTTTACCAGGTCCTGTTGGGTCAGTACCTTTTCAAAGTTATCGGTTACCTGTTGGGTAATATCTTCCAGGTCCTTTTTGTAATGTGCGGTCTGGTTTGTACTGTCCGCTGTTAAGCGGCTAAGCCGGATGGTCCATAAAAAAGAGGTATGGTACAGGTAGGAGTCGTGTTTGGCATCAATCAGGTCTATCGCGTTTAAAATAAGCTCTTCCGCTTTTTTATAATTTTTTTGTTCAAAGGCAATGGCCGATAAGGGGTTCAGTATATTGGAAATATTTTCTGTATCATTAACCGACCGGTAATATTGCAGCGCTTTTTCCAGGTAGGCTGTGGCCGAATCGGGTTTACCGGCATTTACATAAGCAGTGCCAATGGCCATCTGTGAAATGGCCACATTCGCATCGTCTTTTTTGCGCAGAAAAAATTCCTTACTTTTCTGAAACGCTGCTATACATTTATCGGATTGCCCGGTAATACGGTACAGGTTAGCCATTTGCTGGTAAGCATGGCCTGTAAGATCGGGGTAGTGCTTTTCTACAAAATCAATGTATTCGGTATTAATGTTGAGGGCATTGCCATATTGCTGCCGTACAATATAAGCATGGCTGACACCCTGGTAAGCGGTGGTGATAAAAGCAGGATTTATTTTTTTGCCCTCCTTGCCGTAATTGATATTGCGGGTATAATAGGTAACTGATCTGTCATACTGCTTTTGCCTGTAGGCCAGTGAGCCCAATGCATTGTTTAACTGTGACCTGCCCTCAATATCATCGCTTTGTTCATAAAAGGCGGCGGCCAGTTCCAGCGAATTTTCTGCTGCTGCATAATCACTTATATAAGCATAGAGTGTACCGAGCGATAACCGGACTTTTGCCACCGATTTTTTATCGTTAAGCTGTTCATAAATTGCCAGTGATCTTTTACCATAGTAAATAGAACTATCGGCCACGGTTTTTTTGATAAAATAATTGGCTATATCCCGGTATAATTCAGCTTTGCTCCTGATATCGTTGGTGCCGGCAATAACAGCTCTTAAAGAATCAGGCGTGGAGGGTGATTGTGCCCGGGTAGACGAATGATAACCGCAGATTAATAAAAATAAAAGGACGAACCTTTGTGATAGTTGCATTTTCATGTGAGATGGCGCAAAAATAATACTATTTACAGTTAGCCGGGGCATAGTATTAGCGGGGTAACCAACTGTTAACAGGCAAACGCCTTGTTACTGCAGCCGGGTGGCTGCCCGATGGTAATGAAAAGCCCGCTGAAGGCTGGCGGGCAGGGCTGTGGCGGACTTGTAATGTACAGCGGGGACTGCAGCTGAAGGTTGTTACCACAGCCGACAGCCCATAAAAAAGCCATGCTTATCATAAGCATGGCTTTTACAGTAAAGCGGGCTGGTCTATAATTTAACCACTTTTACCACCGTGGTTTTTTTGTTGGCAAACGTAACTTTTACCTGGTACACGCCCGGTGCCAGTGCCGGTGCTTCAATACGATGCACACTTTGACCGGTAAGCTGTTCCGTTAACATGGTTTGACCGGCCAGGTTAATTACCTGGATGGTGGTTGCATTTTGCAGGTTGTACACGGTAAAGCCCGTGGTGAACGGATTAGGCGCTACCAGCACATTTTCGTAATTGTTGCCATAACGTACCGTTACAATATTGGAATAAGTAATAGTGCCATTGCTGCTCACCATTCTTATACGGTAGTGGTACACACCAATGGTGTTCAGCACATCCACATCCCTGTATTGTAAAGGATCGGTACTGTTGCCTGCCGCGGCTACCGATGTGAGGCGTTTAAAGTTTACACTGTCGGTACTGCGCTCAATAGCAAAATAACTGCTGTTGGTTTCGCTCAGGGTGCTCCAGTCAAGGTTGGATACATTACCGTTCAGTACTACATTCAGTTGTAAACCTACTACCGGTAAGCTATAGGTAACACCATTGCTTACGGCACTTTCGTTATTGTTTTTATCAACCGATGATACTACATAGTAGTTACCCAAACCGCCACCTACCGGTAATGGTATGTGTACTTTGGTGTTGTTGGTAATGGCGTAAATATGTTTGCTGTTATTGGCCTGGCTAAGCGCCTGGGCTGCATTGGCAAAACGGTATACCACGTATTTTTTAGCCAGGTCGCCATCAGCGGCCGCTTCCGGTGCATTCCAGTACAATGTGTCTTTGGCAATGTTTGCACCCGATGGCGGGTTAGGGCAGATGGTCTCTTTCCAGTTCAGTATTGGGTTTAAGGCCTTATACTGGTAATGGTTGTTTTGTAACAGGGTTTTAATGTTTTTAACATTGCCCATCAGTTGTTTGTTGCTGAATAGGATCTGGCCTTTGATCTGCTCACGGCTGGCCGCTTTGTTCAGGCTTATCTGGTTCTCAATTTCTGTACCGGCCCAGTTATTATCATCGGCCATTTTATATAAAGCCAGTCCGGGATAAATAAAGCGGTTGTACAGTACACCCTGGTCGTTCCACCATTGTGATAAGGCGGCATAATCCTGGGCGCCGGTTATTTTCCAGTACAGCTGTGGTGCTATATAATCTACTTTACCGGCCTGCAACCAGGCAATAGGATCGCAGTAGATGGAGCTGAAGGAAGACGTACCGGTAATACCGGCCGGAGTACCGCTTTTCCAGATACCAAAAGGACTAACCCCGAAGATTACGTTACGGGAATTATTGTTGTTGATATACTGTATGGTATCATATACCTGTGCGATCAGGCGGTTGATATTATCGCGGCGCCAGTCGTTGATATTGGTAATATTACCGGGGTTATAAGTGGTATAAGTGGCATCATCCTGCCCGGTCATACCGGCATAAGGATAGAAGTAATCATCAAAATGAATACCATCCACATTATAACGGCCGGCAATATCTGCCACCACATCGGTAATATATTTTCTTACCTGTGGTATGCCGGGGTTCAGCATGGTAATGGTGCCGGAAACAAAGGTCCAGTCGGGGTGCTGACTGGCCACGTGGCCCGATGCTAAAGCAGGTGTGCTTTGTTTGGCACGGAAGGGGTTGATCCAGGCATGTAATTCCATACCACGGGCATGTGCTCCGTCAATGGCAAACTGTAAAGGATCCCACAGCGGGTTAGGAGCCGTGCCCTGTGCATTGGTTAACCAGTATGACCATGGTTCATAATTGGATGCATATAAAGCATCGGCCTCCGGACGTACCTGTAAGAACACGGTATTGATGTTGGTAGCCTGTAAACTATCCAGGATTTTTACCAGCTCGGCCTGTTGCTGTGCGGTGGTAAGGGTCCTGCTCGATGGCCAGTCGATATTGGATACCGAAGATACCCATGAGCCGCGCAGTTCACGCTTAGGACGGTTAGGATCAGGCTCAGCTTCCTGCGAGCCGCAGGTACTGGTAACCGTAATGGTTACGGTAGCAATATTGGATAACTGCCCGTTTTTATTTTTCATTTGGTAGCTGAACTGGTCGGTACCGGTAAAGCCCGCATTGGATACATAAATAATATAACCGTTAGGACTAATGGTAGCCGTACCGCTTAATGGTTCGGTAGTAATAGCAATAGATGCTGTATCAATAGCTACACCATACTTAATATCGTTGTTTAAAATACTGATATGCTGGGCAATGCCTGACTGTGCACCTGCATTATCGTCTATAGCCAATGGTGGTGTAGTGGGATAAGGGGCGGCAAAATAATCCAGCGCTTTATCCATAAAACTGGTGATACTGGTTTGCGCAGCTGTTTCTAAAGTAAAGGACAGGAAGATAACCGTACCGGGAGTAGTGGTTTTAAAAATTCCTTTATAACCCACACCACCGCGACGGTTGGCAATAGCATAGTTTAAAATATTAACGCCGCCATTGGTGGCTTCAATCGCATCGGGGAAATCCTCGGGGTAAGTAATGCCAAAAGGTATATTTAAGCCTTCAAACATAGTACCCGCAATGCCGGTAGCCGGGGTATAGTTGGCAGCACCATCTGCTACATAGGTCGATCTTAAATAGGTAGTGGCAAACTCCGCATCATAGGTGGCCGAGGCAGGGCGGCTTACGTTATAGGCGATCTCCGAGCCGGAGATCAGTATTTTGCCACCATTATCCAAATAGTTTTTAATAGCATTTTTCTCGGCAGTGGAAAATACTTCTTCCACGCTCGATTCGTCACCTACATACCATACCACAATATCATAATCACGCAGGTTCACTGCGCCTGTTTCCACCACTTCATTGGCTACACTGTTTATTTGTAGAGCCTCGTTATCACGCAGGGCCCTGAAATACATGGTGCTGAAAATATGGCTGCCGCCGGTATAGGAACCATTGGGTCTGTCATAACCATCCACTATGAGCACTTTTTGCCCCGTAGTGCCCGAAGAACGGGAGTAAGCATCGGAAGGCGGGCTTTCCATAATGGGGTTAACCTGGTTGTTTACAATAGCCGTAATACGGAAATGATGCACATTACCGGTAGGTGGTACAATAAATTGTGAAGGCTGCAGGGTAACGGATGTAGTATTGGCGGTTAAAGTAGTTTCGTTTGCTGCCAGCGCCCAGGTTGTTGCCGCATCGTTGGTAGCATAATATAAACGGTAACCTACCAGACCAAAATCGTTGCTTTTTAACCAGCTGGCAGTAACCTGTGTACTGTTGGGTTGCGACATTACTGTTTGTAATACCGGCCTGTTTAAAGTAGTAACCGGTGTGGCTGCCGCTATTTTATTTAATAAAACGGTCCATCTTTCGGGTGTTAAATTGGGGCAGTCGGTAGAGCGTATATCGCTGTGACCATAAATACCTTTTTCTCCATCGGTTACACGCCTGGTACGGGGTATGCCCCAGCGGTCACATACATTGGCTGCTAAACGGGCGGCCGAGTTTAACATAGGTTCGCTGTCCCACATAGCTAAATTGGTAGCCAGTACTTCGTGCTCCACACCAATACCTTCCTGGTTGTATAAATTCACACCCTGCGAAAAAGCCCGGCTTGATTCGGCTACCACCTGGCTTACTACGCCATCAGTATTACGTATTACATAGTGAGCACTTACACTGGAACTGCAATCCTTAAACCAGTTAATGGCGCCCTGGTAGGTGCCGGTAGCCACATAATGTATAAAATAAAAATTAACCACGCTGGGGTTGGTACGGGCACCATAGTTACAGGTAGTAAAATTGTAAACGGCTAAAGGGTAATCCAGCCTGAACTCCCTGGAGGCGCTGGGCGGATTGTTTACCGGTGTTTCAGGAGCCGGGAACATAACTGACTGCTCCAGCTGGTAACCGGCCGGGGGTATATTAATAATTTCCTGCCACAGGGTAACGGTTTTGCTGCCATGGGTAATAACATCGTAAATGCGAACGGCCAGTTCGTGCTGTAACTTTTCATCGGTAAGGCCGGTAAGCTTTTTCATGGCATCAAACCAATCGGTAGGGTTGCTGCTGGCCGGCTTCCCCTGCTGGTACTTGGCCAACAGTGCTGCTGCAGCACGTATATTGGTGCGGGCATTGGTTTTAATGGCATCGGCCGTCGTATTCAGTAAGGCCGCTGCCTCGCTTATCTGTTGTACAAACTGGTTCTCTATTATTCCCATCACACCCCATGATCCGTACATGGACGAGGATACCTGGGCCCAGTTACTCTGCACCTGGGCGGTGGCATGCAGCAGGCTTACCGGTACATTAAATTCGGCGGCAGCCTGTGTAAAATATTTTTGTAAGGTGGCCACATTGGGATGGGGTCTGTTTAAAAACTCAATCAACTGGTCGCTGCCATGGTCGTGCCCGTAATCGTCATTAGCGGGGTAATCAGCAGGGTTATGAGATAACTTGGAGCTTAAATACGGCGTCATATCGCGTTGTAAAAAAACATCACCATTGGCATGGGTTATTTTTTTAATAGGGCTCCGTACATACTTTTTTGCTAAGGAATACAGCGAATCGTCGGTCTGGAATCTTGACGGCTGCTGGCTAAAAGCAATTGAACATAAAAACAATAACAAACAGGTTACGAGTGTAAAACGTAATCTCATAGCAAAGTGTTGGGTTTATAAAAGGGAAAAATAACGTGATGAATATACGCCTAAAAGTGCAGATTTGTGAATGTATTTTACGCATATACTTGCATAAACCTGCATTTCGTTGATTTTTTATGCTTGCGTATATCGTTTTTTGGCGGAAAATCAGGCTGTATCTGTCATCAGGTTTGGGGCTTTCGGCTGCAATGCAATACCCGGCTGTAGTCCACCGCCCGGCTGCAATCTGCCCCGCTTGTGGCGGTGCAGGATTTACGCCTAAGCGGTGCAGCCCTTCGGCTATAGTACCATTGGCATCTTTAGACGGACACAAAAAACCGGGCACAGGGCCCGGTTCAGCTATAAAATAGAGGGCTGATTATTTACTTGCTGTATCTAATAACTGCAGGTCCTGCTGATCCAGTTGTAAGCTGGTAGCGGCAATTAAAGTATCGAGTTGTGTTTTGCTGGTGGCGCTGGCAATGGGTGCGCCAATATTCGGCTGGGCCAGTAACCAGGCCAATGCCACCGATGCCGGTGTACTGTTGTGTTTGGCGGCAACCGTATCCAGCGCTTTCAATACGCCTAAACCTTTTTCGTTCAGGTATTTTTTGGCGCCCTGGCCACGTACACTTTTTCCCAGGTCGGCTTCCGAACGGTACTTACCGGTTAAAAAGCCAGCGGCTAATGACCAGTAAGGAAAAACTGTCAGGCCATGTTCGGCTACCACGGGTGCATAATCAGTTTCATAAGCCGTACGCTCTACTAAATTATAATGCGGTTGTAAAGCCTGGTATTTGGGCAAGCCGTTTTGTTCGGCCAGTGCCAGTGATGTCTTCAGTCTTTCCACCGGTACATTGGAGGCGGCTATATACCTTACTTTACCGGCTTTTATCAGTTTATCATAAGCTGCCAGGGTTTCTTCCACGGGCACTGTGCCATCATCAATATGGGTATAGTACAGGTCAATATGATCGGTTTGTAAATTTTTTAAAGACTGTTCGGCCTGTTGGATAATATAATCCGCTTTCAGGCCTTTGCGGCCATCACCATGGTCCCAGCCCACTTTGGTAGCAATAACTACTTTATCACGGTTGCCACGGGCCTTGGTCCATTTGCCAATAATAGTTTCCGATTCGCCGCCTTTATTGCCGGGCACCCAAACCGAATAAGTATCTGCCGTGTCAATAAAATTAAAACCGGCTGCTGTAAATGCGTCCAGTATTTCAAATGATTGTGCTTCGTTCAATGTCCAGCCAAAAACATTGCCGCCTAAATTAACAGGCGCTACAGCCAGGTCGCTGCTGCCAATGTTGATTTTTTGTATTGCCATAATCTTGTAAATAGTGTTGGTGAATAAGATAATGATAACAACGGGAGTTACCGGATTGTTGGCAACAGCCGTTAAATAGGTATGGTTGTGCTAGTTTTTACCCGCAGAGTGCGCAGAGCAAATGCACGCAGATTTTCGCTGAACAGGTTTTGGTCAGCGAAGATTTGTACAGCGAGTACGTTTTATGCTAGCTGATTGCTGGAGGTGTAAAAGAATACAGCTTTTACTATTAAAACCCGCAGAGGATGCAGAGAAAAGGCACGCAGATTTTCGCTGAACAGAGTTTGGTCAGCGAAAATCTGTACAGCAAGTACGTTTTATGATAGCTGATTGCTTTAGTGAAATAGCGCTAAGGGTATAAAAGAATAAATCTTTTAACGATCAAAATTTGATCCCCGTAAATCCGCGGAACAAATCCCCGTAAATCTGCGGGCAAAAAACTTTAACCACCTGCATACAATAAAAAAATAGCCGGCTGTTTATGCATATCCGGTGGCTGCTGTTTCCATTGGGCAATGGTTTTGGTCTTTACCCATTCGTCAGGTCCGGTTAAATTAACCGCCACGCATAACTGTGTGCCGGGCTGTGCCGTTTTAAGAATAGTTTCCAGTAACTGGTTATTGCGGTAAGGGGTTTCAATAAAAATCTGGGTGCAGTTCTTTTTGCGGGAGTATTCTTCCAGCTCTTTCAGCTGTTTCATACGCTGCCCGTTATCAATAGGCAGGTAACCCACAAACTGGAATTGCTGACCGTTCATGCCACTGGCCATTAAAGCGAGTAAGATGGAACTGGGGCCGGTCAAAGGTTTTACGGTGGCCTGTGCCTGCTGGGCCACACCAATCAATATTTGCCCGGGATCGGCCACACCGGGGCAGCCTGCTTCGCTTACAATGCCGATGGTCTTGTTTTGTTTCAGGGCATTTTTAAAATGGCTGATAACCTCGGCTTCTGCCTTGTGGATGGTATGCCATTCATAATTATCAATGACCATGCTGCTCCACAACTGTTTAAAATAACGGCGGGCACTGCGTTCGTTCTCCACAAAAAAAACGTCGCACTGCTGTATGGCCTGTGTTACATAAGCGGGTACGGCCTGCAGGCCTTCTTCATGTAAAAAACAGGGAATTAAATATACGGTTGCTGCCATGCTGTAAAGAAACGAAAAACTATGGTATGTAGCCGGCAAACTACTGCGAATAAAAAAGGCCGCTAAAGCGGCCCTTTTTAAAATTATAATCCTACGTTTAACAGGTAAGTTACCCTTGCCCGGCATTGCAGGGTGGTGGTGGTTTTACGTTTGCCGCTATAGGTAAACTTATAACCGAAGGTATTGCCTTTTAAATAATCTTTCAGGTCCACACCGGCGGTAATGGGTAACTCCACACTGTACGGTTGTGTGGGCGATGTGGTAATAGCCGCATAAGTGGTATAACCGGGTTTGTTATCCGATTCAATGGCCAGCGACAGGTTGTTCAAGGCGGTAAAGTTATCATCAGGCGCACTGGTGGCAGAAGTGGTTATTACACATGATTGCACTTTGGCCGATTTAATATTCTCCACGCCCAGTTCGCTGTTCTCCGCTTTAATAACTGCATCCAGCTCATTGGCTATATTAGCCTGGATATCGGTATAAGTAACAGCTGTTTCGTTGATAGGGTCAATTTCAAAATCAATGTTAACGCTGGTGGTTACATTCACCTTGATCAGGTCTTTTACTTTGTCGCAGCCGGTAAATAAAAGGGTAAGAGCTAATGCACAAGCCGTAAGGATAGGTTTCATGAGTGGTAAGGGTTTAAAAGTTTAGGCCGCAAAGCTATTGCCTGGCGGGTATATTTTATAATAATACAGGGGTAATTATGGGGTAAGAACGAGAATATCCCTGGGATTATTACTGTACAAGAGAAAAATCAATCATTCCTTACCTCGTGTATGGTAAGGGTAGCAGCAACAATGGCATAAGCCGGGGCAAAAATAATGACCAGGTGCATCAGGTAAAAAATAATACCGTTACCTACAGCCAGGCCTTTGTGCAGGCTGATGAATTTATTGCTTTGTTTGCGGGTAAAGCCGTCCTGGCGGGCCATGCTGTAGTCCAGCATGGAAAAACCATAATAGTAGCATTCGATCAGTAAGGCAATTACGGGGGTGATCCAGCCAATAACCGGCACCAGGGCCAGTACCAGCAGTCCCAGTAAATACATCAGCTGGCGGGGTAAATTGCGTAAAGCGGTTCTGATGCCTTTCAAACAATCTGCTTTAAAGGTAGCGGCATTCCACTCGTATGTACGGCCTTTAATAATACTCTCAATTTTTTCGCTGAGTATGGTAAACACCGGCGAGCCAATAATGAGAATAATGTATTTGAAGAGGGCAATACAGAGCAGCATGAGTAAAAGACGTAATACCAAACCGCCCATTACAAATAAAAAGCTTAAAAATGTATTGTGCTCATTTTGTAACCAGGCTTCAATACCCAGTTTATTGCTCAGCAGGGTAATAGCATCATTGGCATAACCCCAGAAAAAATACATGCCGGTAATAACCAGTGCCGCGTACAGGATGCCGGGTATAAGTACCCAGTTCCAAAGCTTATACTGCTTTAAAAACTGGTGCGCCTTACTATAGGCCTGGAACGCTATAATAATTTCTTTTAACAAACGGGGCTACTAAGTGGGTAAAAGTAAGGGTTATCAACTAAAAATAAGAAGTCTTTCGTATAAAAATATTGCCAAATTTTAATGTATACATTCAATAACTGTTCAAACAAAAGCCGGCAACAGCCGCAAATTATATACCGTTGTCACAGTTACCGGTATATTATTGATCCAGGTTATCTTTAATAATATCCTCGGAATCCTGTACATTATTAAATGCCAGTTCCATCTTTTGCCGGTCAAATTCTTTTTCATTATTGGCGAGCCAGATAGTGGCTACGCCATTGCCGATAAAATTGGTGATGGCCCGGGCTTCGGACATAAACCGGTCCACGCCCAGTAATAAGGCCAACCCTTCAATGGGTATTACCTTAATGGCCGTTAAGGTACTGGCCAGCACTACAAAACCGCTGCCGGTAACACCTGCAGCCCCCTTGGAGGTTAACATTAAAATGCCGATGATGCTGGCAATTTGCCCCCAGGTTAAAGTAACATCATATACCTGTGCTAAAAATATCATGCACATGGACAGGTAAATGGTAGTGCCATCCAGGTTAAAGGAATACCCCGTGGGCACTACCAGGCCTACAACCGGCTTGCTGCAACCCATGCGTTCCAGTTTTTCCATCAGGTTGGGCAGGGCAGCTTCGGAGGAGGAAGTGCCCAATACAATCAACAGTTCTTCACGAATGTATTTTAAAAACCGCCAAAGACTGATATTATAGTGTTTCAGGATGAGCCACAGTACCAGGAAAATAAAAATGGCCATGGTGGCATATACTGTCAGCATGAGTTTACCCAATGGTAATAAAGTGGCAATGCCGTATTTGCTGATGGTATAAGCCATGCCACCAAAAGCACCGATGGGGGCCAGTAACATTACGCGGTGCAGGTATTTAAAAACGTATTTGGATATTTTCTGTAGCACGGGTATGATCCTGTCCTTTTTTTGATAACCATTCAACAACACACCACAAACCAATGCGGCCAGTAATACCTGTAACGTAGAATTCTCTTTAAAAAATTGCCACCAGCTGAAAGCTTTTTCCGCATTGGTGTATTGACTGATATCGCCACCGGCTACCGCTGAAGTGTTTACCCCATGCCCGGGCTGTATGAGTAAAGCAACGGCAACACCAATGATTAAAGCAAAAGTGGTCACTACCTCAAAGTACAATAAGGCCTTGGCACCTACCCGGCCCACTTTCTTCAGGTTACCCATACTTACTATGCCCAGGGTAATGGTGAGGAAAATAATGGGATTGATAAAGAGTTTAACAATGCTGATAAAACCACTACCCAGGAATTCGCTGACCGTGTTCTTAATATTCATCTGCTGCCCCAGCAAATGAAAACTATAGCTTTTTTCAAAAATTTTATGTTGTGCCCAATGAGGTGCATAATGTCCTACCAGCACACCGGCGGTAATAGCCACCAGCACCCAAAAGGTAAGATTGGTCAGTATTTTTTTTAGCATGCAATTTTTTGTGACTTCTAATTTAACTGATTAAAACAATTCGTGAAGGTTTATTTATGAACGTAAATACCCGTAACAGGGTATCGGTGGCAGCAAAAGGTTTTGTTTCTTGCAGCAACAGTAATTACGCTAACAATCTTTATTTAAACCAGCAATATGAAAAAGATAACAGTAGTTTTATTCAGCCTCGTATTATTCTCCTGCGGCAGCGGCGATATGAAAGTACCCGATCCGCCAAAAGATATAAATACTGTAAAAACAGCTATTAAAGGCAAGACCTTTACAGCAGATAAAACCGGTTTTTTTGGCGTGCTTACCGTAAATGATAAACAGGAAGTAAGCTGGATCGATCCCGCAAAAGAACCCGAGAAATATGCCAAGGAAGCAGCGGAGGAACTGAACGGTAAATTCAGCTTATCCTTTGTCAATGATACGGCGGTGAATATTGTATCCAAAGAAGTAACCACTACCGGTACTTATGTGGTGGATGATGCGGTAGGTGAATATGATAAAGGCATGGCCGGCATTAAATTAAGGTTGAGTTATGTAGATACCACCATGAGCTTTGGCTTTGGTGATAGTTCACCGATGACCATGACCTACACCTATTTTGTAAAAGGGGCTCATGATAAGGAGCTGTTGTTACAAATGCCCAGGGAGATCAACCGCCGCCCGCTAATTGTATTATTAAAGGCAAAATAATTCTCATGTACAGCGGGCAACAAGCTACAGGCATCAGACAAATGTTATTACCCACAAAAGCCAATGCGTTTTTATGGGTAAACGCCCTGTGCATGTTGTTTGGTTTGTTGTTTTTGCACTGGAGTCCGGCAGCCGTTTTAACGGCTTATTTTTTCGAGACCATCATTATCGGCTTGCTGCATGTGGTAAAAATGCTGGCGGTATTATGGTGGGGTAAGGATCAGCCGGCATTACCGGCGGGTAAAAACAATTCCCGTCCCGGCTTCCTGGTACCCTTTTTCGGGGTACACTATTTCTTCTTTGTATTTGTACAATCGGTATTTATGTTTTTGCTGTTGCAGGGCGAAGTGCCGGGTATTAAAGAGCCTTTCCAGGTACTGCACAATTACCGCGTATTATTACAAAACAGCGATACCCAACAGGCGGTTGCCCTTATAGCTTTTACCAACCTGATACTTGTATTGCGCCAGTTCTTTTTACCCGGTAAATACCGTACGGCTACGGTACAGGCACTTTTTCTGCAGCCCTATGTACGTATTTTTATACAGCAATTAGTGGTCATACTCTCCGGCTTTTTCATATTCCTTCCCGGCGCTGTAATTGCCGCGGTACTATTAATACTCATCAGGCTGGGGATTGACCTGGTATTATTTGCTGTTACTAACCGGAAAGAAAAGCGGGAGGAGTTGGTAAATGCTTTAACCCGTGAACAGGAGGGGGAAGTACAGGCCAAAACCAGGGAAGCACTACGTAATATGCCGGATGAATAAATTTATTTTTCCTTCGGCTTGTTTTTTACGGTCACCGCTTTTTTAACGGCCTTGCTACCAAACTTATCTTTAATATCGTCCACGGCCTTGTACAGGTTTAACTTCTGCGCATTGTTATTAAACAATTCCATCTGTATGGTAAAGGGTATCAGCTGGCTAAGCCTTACACCTAATAAACGGATAGGCCTTCCTTTCTCGTAGGCACGGGTAAAAATATCCTTGGCTTTTTTTATCAGCAGGTCATCCAGCGAGGTATAACTGATGGTTTCCTGGCGGGTGATGGTCTCAAAATCGTTATACCTTATTTTCACAGCAATACAGCCGCTCAGTTTTTCATCGCTGCGCAGGTCGTACGCTACTTTCTCGGTAAGCCTTACCAGCTGGCTGTATAATTCTTCCATATTGGTAAGGTTTTCATGAAAAGTATTTTCGCGGCTCATACTCTTCTGGTCCCAGTCGGTTACAATTTCGGCGCTGCCGATGCCGTTGGCCTTATTCCATAATGATCTGCCCCAGGAGCCTATTTTACTTTCCAGCACTTCTACCGGTGTCAGCGCAATATCCTTCATGGTAAACAGGTTCATCTTCTTTAACGTAATACTGGTTTGGGCGCCTACCCCGTTTATTTTATCAATACTCAGGGGCCATAAAAACTCCTTCTCCTTACCCGGCGGCACCTGTAAAAATCCATTGGGCTTGGCCTCGTTGGTAGCAATTTTGCTGATGAACTTGGCGGTGGACAGACCGCAGGAAATAGGCAGGCCTGTTTCTTTGATAATGGTATTGCGCAGGTCCTGCGTGTATTTGGTAACGCCAAAAAACTTATCCATGCCGGTAAGGTCGCAATAGAACTCATCAATGGAAGCTTTTTCAAACAGCGGTACTTTTTCGGCAATAATATCGGTTACCCAGCGGGAATATTTGCTGTACTCGCTGCCCTGACCACGCAATACAATGGCCTGCGGGCATAACTGCATGGCCTTGCGCATGGGCATAGCGGAATGCACCCCAAACTTACGGGCTTCGTAGCTGCAGGTAGATACCACGCCTCTTTCGGCTGATCCGCCCACGATCACGGGCTTACCTTTCAGGCTGGGATCCAGCAATATTTCCACGGCTACAAAAAACGAATCCAGGTCAAAATGAACAATATGTTTTACCGGTGTTTGCAAGGTGTAAAATTACCTTAATTACAGGAGCAATGTATAAATATGTATAAAAAGGTGGACGTGTAAAACTTGGCCGAACCAGGTGCTTTGCGGTCATATAAAACAACGATTCATATTGTTTACCAAATAGGCTTACCGGCCTGGATAAAATTAACATGCGACCCCGCCGGGGTCGAAAAATTGTTTAATCATTGTGGCTATAAACCTATGATGCCGATGGCATCAGGATGCCCCGTTTTAGTGAATGACAGGAAGTTTTATGGTACCGGTTTTTACTAATGGGTGACGGAACTTTCCCCGGAAAAAAACGTCACCTCGACGCAGGAGAGGTCTCCTGCAATAGTATACCACTTTCATTAGCAGCAGATGTCTCCTTCGTCGGCATGACGTTACGGGGTAAAGCTTTCCGCTTTCAGCCTTCAGCTTTTTGCTCCTTCTACCTTATGCCTTCAACCTTTTATCTTATAAGAGACTTTCCCAGGCAACACATCGTCACCTCGACGCAGGAGAGGTTTCATTCACTGGCATACCACTTTCATCAGCAAGAGATGCCTCCTTCGTCGGCATGACGTTACGGAGTAAAGCTTTCCGCTTTCCAGCCTTCAGCTTTTTGCTCCTTGTACCTTATGCCTTCAACCTTACACCTTATAACGGGACGTTCCCTCGAAAAAAGATTTTCAAAAAGCTTTCCGCTTTCAGCCTTCAGCTTTCCGCTTCCCTAAATAAATTATATTTGATCATGCAATTGGAGTGGATAAAAACCGGCATTGGTCCCATAAAAGACCTGATTACTTTTTTAAACAAGGAGAGTAAGACCAGTGATGTGATTACCCGGCAGCTGATAAGGGAGCTGCGGGATAACCTGAACATTTTTTACAATGCCTATAAAAACAATGTATCGGCCGATATTATTATTGATATGCTCAGCAATAAAGCCTACCAGGATGCCATTGATAAAAACTACAAATTTAAAAAACTGCGGGTGGGCGATATAGAGCCCTACCATGTGCTGGACGAACGCAACCGGCGTTACGTGGGCTGGAATGCCGATAAACTGATGGATAAGATTGATGAAAAAATTGTGGAGCTGAAAAACCTGAAGCAGATGAATGGCAACAGTGTAGCACAGGTTAAAAACAATGTGGCCTTAATGATCAGCAACCTGTTTTACCGTATTAAACTGCTGGTCGATTTTATACGGTCAGATATGAAATAAAAAAAGAAGAGTTGCCAAAAGGCAACTCTTGTCGTGTGTGTATGTGAGCCCCCGTCTAGAAGTAAATTATTTAGTGTTCAGTTGGTTGATCAGGCTTAACAAACCACTCTCTGACACTTCGGTCATATTAAAATCTACCCCGAAGAAATTGGCGCCTGGTGCCGGTGTGCCGATGGTTACATCTTTCATTTCGGCATAAAACTTATCGTTTTTACTGCTGATGGCGAGGAAAGTTCCTTCTTGTCCAACGGGTATACTGTTCTGGTAACTCAGGAAACCATCTTTACCTGGTGCGGCATTCAGTATGCCTACGGTAAAGCGGATAAGCGTATTGGTTGTTTTTGTTTTAAAAAACAGCATGCTGGGTTTCATATAGCTGTTAATATTTTCATTGCTTTCGGAGTTAAAGCCGTCGCCAAAATAGCCAAGTACGGTGGTTTTGGGGCGTGGATCGTTGTACAGGGCATCGCAGTTACGCCATTGGCCCAGTGCATCTATAGGGAAAGTGCTTTGTGTGGGTGTGGCAGCGCCCAGGCCGTTTATCTGCTCCCATTGCAGGGTAGTAGCCATAAACACTTGTTGGGTTACGGTGGTAGGCTGGTTTAAATGGTTATGGCCATTCATTACATACTCCTGTATCTGGTCGGGTTCTACACCGTTCCACATGGGTATTTCTCTTTGCTGGCCGGTAGCGCCGTTGCCTACGGGCATTACTACCATAATGGGTTTATCGTTCAGGGCTAAAACGGTATCGTTAATGGTGGCATCTACCCTTATTTCACCAAAGGATTCCAGCATGGCACCGCCTGTGGTAATGGTAGGTTTATTGCCCAGCAGCATATCGCTGGGTTTAAAAATATCCAGCACTTTTATTTTTACATTACCGCTGGCAACCAGGTTGCCGTTCAGTTTTTTAAAGGCGCCGGCCGGTATGGTTAGCTTGCTACCTTTGCTGGTAGTAATTACACCACCGGTAGCGGCATCTACTGTAAAGGTTTCGGCACTGCGCTGGTATTTTTCAAAAAACTCGGTCAGTTTCTTTCCATCTTTTTGTTTGGGTAAAACGGCATCGGCGCCTTTTTTACAACCGGTAATGCCGGCGGCAATAAATAAGGTTAGGGCGGCGGCAAAAAATACATTCTTTTTCATATTGATTGATTTTGTGTTACAAATGCGTTGCATGTAACTATATCAACCAACTGTTTTTTTTGTTACCCCTGTTGGTGAAATATTTTTTTAGGCGGGCCGCCAAAGAAAAAAAATGAGTGTTACGATACTGAAAATCAATTATTTAATTTTTTTTCTTTGCCGCCGGGCTTTCCGCTATTACTCCGGCCCAGCCCCGTCACACAGACCCTCACCGGGTAGCCGCCGCAATCCCTGCCCGATTTATTCTCCTTGCGGCTGATACAATAAATACTGAATGCAATAATTCCTGGCCGGTATATTTTCATTTGGGGACATACAATGGATATAAGGATACAATAATTCTTGTTGCAAATATTAATTAATTAAAATATCTTAGCTAAGCACAACCACCAATTGTACAACGTAACTCCATTAACGAACTATTAAACTAATACTAATTGCTGCTCATTAGTTAACGTAATTAATTTTTTTATAATTCTATAACAATTACTACTATCTGATTAGTAATAGTTCTTTGTGTGTAGCAATTATACTTTGTTTTAGCGGCGGTTTTTATAAAAACAACATTTTTAATGAAGCATATTCAACCATCTACAGAAAATCAATTTTCGGAAGATCAAGGGAAAGAAGTATTTTATTTCTATGGTGAAGATCGTAATCCTGTTCATAAAGCAAAAGAGATTTATAAGAAAGAAAAAATAATTATAGTTTATCCATATTCATTAAATCGCTCGACAGGGCAAGTGACACCAAAAAAAATCAAAAAAATTGAATTTAGAGGGTGGTCGACTCTTGAGGCAGTACCAAATGATTTCAAAAAAACTTTAGGTTATGGATTCAGAACAAAAAGAATTAAAAGCTTTTTGCAATTAATCTATTCAAGATTTAGAGAAGTAGAGAATATTATTTTTGGCATAAACATACAAAATAGGTTTGCAAAAAAGACTATTACATTGAATTGGGGCGATGTGGAAAAAATATTAAAAAATATTTATAAAGAGTTTTTGATTGTCGATAGTAATAGAAAACTTTTAATTACCAATGAACTTTCAAGACTTACAACTAAGATTGCACCAATAGAAAAGAAACTAACAGCAGGTGAACTTGAACAATATCTAAGTAAATTTGGTTCATTCGAAAAAATTACACCTAGAGATGTAGAAACACTTGCAAAAGTTTTTGAAAAACTTCCATCTGGTAAAATTATTACCACTTCACACTTCATAAAGACCAAAGAAAAACTAGATATAGTTTATTTAGAAGATGTTATTGAGAAGTTCAAAAAGTTACTAACAGTTACAAATGATAATGAAGAGCAATGGCAGATTTTTTTTGAAAAATACTCTTGGGTTCTTACTCATCTGTTCCCATATCAAGTTATCTTAAAAAAAGGAAAAGCATATGTCGGTGGTAAAACTATCGAAAACGCTGAAGGACGCGTAGTGGATTTTCTTTTTGCAAGCAATTTAAGTGATAATTTTGCCCTTTTAGAAATTAAAACACATAATAAGGAACTACTAAAGCCGACTGCATACCGAAAACCAGATGTGTTCGCTTGGGCTGATGAATTATCGGGTGGTTTAAATCAATGTTTAGATCAAAAACATACATTTCTTAAGGACTTTGGAAAAGAAAATCCCTCATACGACCCTAAAGCAATTTTAGTTATTGGATTAAAATCTAAACTTAACAGTAATCAAACAAAATGTTTTGAATTATTGAGGGCAAATCAAAAGAACGTTGATATAGTGACTTTCGATGAATTATTAAAAAAACTAGAAGGATTGCATAAAGTAGTCACTGGTAAAGTATAGTAAGACATTACCGATAATCTGCATTAACTATTAGTCGGCTTTAAAGAATGATATTGTTAGTTTTTGCTGTCACTAAAGACACGGCCTAGACTACTGACGATAATTAATCGAACATATCACCCATTTCAATAAGTTCAAATATTCGGGTTAAGTTATTTTTTTGATTTTCTGATATGCTTTTAATTAACTCCCAACATTGATTGTCCGGCAGTTTACTAATCTTTGAGTTAAAGAGAATTTCAACTTCGTTTAGCTTTTCGTTATATTTAAATAGTTTGTCATTATTAGTTGCCTTGGTAAACTCATGATATGCAACCCCTAATGTGAACTCCAGAAGAGAAAGAGGGTGCTTATATTGACTTCTAGTTCTTGTTTCAAAATTAAATTCAAGAAGAAAGTGTTCCTGATATGATTCAAACGATATTGTCTTATCTCTAAGCCCCTTAAAAAATACCGGATTAAAGAATTTTAAAAAAGTTAGGAATGTAAAGAAATTAGTATTTATTATTTGGTTTGGCTCTAATAAACTTAATGAAATTGTTAAATGAGCAAAGAACCTTTCTTGCTGGCGTAGCGTTAATTTGCCTATGTTATTATGCATTAATATTTCTACTATTAAATGCATTGTTCTATGGGTGTCGTCAGGTCGGTGAAATCCTTTTTGGGAAATTATTTCATAAATTTTATAATGCTCTAATAAGAATTGATAATAAACGTTAAATTCTGGTTCTGGTAAAGAATATTCAATATCAATAAATCTTTTTAAATAATCTTCTGTATCAATATTATCACTACCATAATACCCTTTGATTGCATTACTTAATTGAATCTTATCGATTGACAAAACAAAAATTATATTAGGAATTGTAAAAAGATGTTTGATTTGTTCTAGAACGAGAACTGCATAATCTGGCCTACACCTATCTAGTTCATCGATAAAAATGACTAAAGGTTTTTCATTTGAAAGCTCAGTTACAAACGATGTAAGATCTTCTCTAAATGTGGCTATTGCTTTTTTCCTGTCTAAATAAGCATCAACTTCATTTTTAAAAACGTCGCCAGCTCCTTTAGAAACTGCTTCTGCAATTTCTGAAGTCGTTTTATCGCCAATAAACTTTCCGAATACCCCTTTTATAAGTGCGGGCAGTGCTGATTTTACAATTATAGCAGCACTTTTAATTAGATTATGAATTTTTTTAGAATCTTTCTTGCCGAACAGTTCTATGAACTCTCCTATAAAAATATTTAAAGGGTTGGTTTCGTTATCTTGCTCCCATGCATTAAAATATATAGTTGGAAAGAAATCTAGCTCTAGTTTTCTTTGTAACATTTGAATAAATGTTGTCTTACCTGTACCCCATTTGTTATTTAACGCTAACACAAAACCAGAAGGATAGCTTTCAATTAATTTAACGATAATGTTAGCATATTTTTGTCTGCTAAGCTTGCAATTTAAAAATGGATTATTGTTATCTACATCTATTTTGGGGCTTTTAATATTCATATTTTCTTTTTATATAAAAGATGAAATTTAAGTTTTATTGTAAAGTAATAAATCGTTTTTAATGTAACATTGGGGACTGATTTTATTAAAGTATATGTTGTTTTTGTTGTGATCTGATAAGTACGTTAAAAGGTCGCAAAGCGACCTTTTCTTTAATATTTTGTATCGTACTATTTTCTTTCTATAAATTTCTCCAGTCTAGCCATTATTTCATCCTTTTCCTTCAACATTCTTTCATACAAAGCCATTTTCTGTTCATGGAGCTGCATTAGTTTCTCTACATTGTTATTATTAAAGGTTGGGTTGTAATTAATCAAACCTTGGGTATCGTGAAATGTGTTAGATATAATATTCACCGCCTGGTCATCAGTCATATTCTTAAAGGCATCTACGGGGAGGTTCATAATATCGGCTACACGTTTAAGCAGGGGAGGATCAATAATTTCTTTTTGTTCCAGCAGGGATATCTTTTGTTGATTCCAGTCATCGCCCAGGTCGGCAGCAAGTACTTCCTGTTTTATACCCAGCATTTCGCGGAAACGTTTTATGTTGCGGCCTTCGTGTATATTATTTTTTGGCATGGCGTTTTGTGTTGTCATGGGGCAAATTTAATTGTTTACCGGCAAAAGGTGTTTACCTAAAGATACATAAAATACAAAGATAAGCCCCGCCCGCGGCAACAGGCCGGCGTTAGCCGGGGTAGGGTAAAAACCAATTGCTGTAGGCCGTGTAATACATGTAAATTATAGCTTATAAGTTGGGGTTGCCAGAGTACATGTTCTACACCTGCCGGGTAGTAGTTTGTTGCTATTTATTATTTCTTTTATTCAGCCTGGCCCTGGTCATCCGCTCTCTTAAACCGCCTTCATTAATAAAAGCAATTTCCAGTGCCTTTATTTGTTTGCCCAGTATATAAGAGGTAACGTTAACCAGGCAGCGTAAAAAGTTGGCGCTGATCTCGGGGTTTTCATGCTCTATGGCTTTTTGATAGGTTTGATAAGTGGCATTGGGTACCTGGTTTAATTCATCAAATCTTATGGAGTAGGGATGGGTACGGGACCATTGTTCCAGTTTGTGTATGCGCAGGTAGTCTTCATAATCAATCATCAGTTCTTCCAGGCTGGCACGGGCTACATTGGTGAGTTTAATTTCGGTTTCCTTGGAGGTGGCGGAGGCCATACTGGCTTCGGCAATATTCTGTTTACCTGATCGGGCGGCCTGTACCATCTGATCAATGGTGCGGTCGTACTTGCGGAAAAAACGGTTACAAAAAAACACGGTGCCATCGTAAATAATTTCGGCTTTCTGGTAACTGATCAAACTGCGGTACCCACCATGTTTGGGTATAAAGCCACCGGCTTCGTTGGCGTTGCTCATAAGTATGGGTGTTAAGGTTAACGGTATTGTTACTAAGTTACAAAAAATTAAGGTTCAGGTGTGCGGTGGTTCTGCCGGGTCATACGGTCTCCCGTTTTGTAGACCGGGGGACCCGGCAGACAAGCCACGCTAAAGAAACGACTGCCGCATCATACGATGCTGATTAGCGAACCGAACGATGAACGGAGCGTCGCAACGAGGGATGATTAGTATTACTGCAGCCGGTAAAATAAAAAAGCGCTTACCATACCTGGCAAACGCTTTATGAATAGTCATAGTTGTTGAAATTAATTCAAACGCATCAGCAAAAAATCGCCGCTAACATTATGGGCTTCGCTTGATTTACACTGGCTGTCAAAATCGAGACCATTGTAATACAGGGTGCCGGAGAAACTGCCCTCTACCTCGGTCATGCGGCCGGCGCCAAATTTGGTAAAGCTGGTATTAATGGCTGCACATTTATAGGTGGACGTACAGTTGTTTTGTGCATTACGGCTGCGCACCACATAGTTGTTCTGGTAACCGATGCCATTGCTGGCGGGCATAAACACCATTTCATCGGCCTGGCCGCTGGTATTGTTAAAACAGTTGAGGCTGTAACTGCCGCTGGTTGTTTTTTTAATGTTGATGGTAAAGCTATTGGTAAGGTTGGAGTTGGCATAGTAACCGGCCGCAATCTGCAAAAAGCCTTCATCGGTTACACCACAGTTCACCATCTGGAAATTATTATTATCGGCGGGTAACACACCACCCACACCATATTCGGTATAAAAATATTCGCCGCCATCTACTTTCAGGCGCAGGTAATAAGGACTGCCGATGATGGTTACTTCCGATACCAGCATATAATTGGTATTGGGCAGGTTGCGTTTACGGGCCACCATATTTACACTCAGGCTTACCTTGGCCGGGTTGGGTACTGTGCCGGGCGCCTTGTATACCGCATGCAGGTTGCCGGGTTCAATGCTGCCAAAGCGGCCGCCTGAAGTAGCGCCGTTCACCATCCACTCCTTAATATTAAAACTCAGGAATTGCTGTGTGGCCAACAGTATCTGTTGCTCCTCGGTTACTTTGGTATTGGGGCCAAATTTTACAGGCGATAAAGGCACCAGCAGGTCATCCCTGTTTTCGTCGGTTTCTAAAAAGCCGGTAATGCTCAGGTTGAGCGTTTCATTCACTTTTACCGTGGCGCGGGCCGGTGTTAAGGTAAGATCCATAAAACGGCCGATGGTCCAGTCGCTGAAATGGGTGGTTTCCACCGTAATGGTTTTAGTGGCTTTATCAACCACACTGTTTTTAATGCCTGACCAGGTGCCATCATTGTTCTGGGTATTGATCCATAAAAAATCTTCCACAGCAGTACCAAGATCAGCATCGGTATAATGAAAACGCAGTGTGATAGGTTTAGAGAAGGTAACGCCTTCGGGTAATAAACGGTAACCGGTACTTAACCCTAAGGGTGCCAGGTTGCTGATGGGTTGTATAGATACCGTGGTAGCGCTGCTGAAAGCCCCGGCAGGGATGATAAGGTCCAGCTTGCCATCGGCTGAGGTAATAGTGGTAGCCGATGCATTAACCGGGTAACTGGTGGCGCTGCCCAGTGGTGTGCCTTTTTCGGTAACAACGGGTGTGGCATTTTCAAAGGGGTTGGTATTATCATCGCCCAGGCCCTTTTTGCAGGACGAAAAGATAAGGATGGCGGCCAATACGGTTAATAGTTGTAAGGGTTTCATGTGGTAGAGCGTTTTAATGAAGGCCAAAACTAACTACCTGTGTTACCGCCGGCAATCCTGCAAAAAGGGGATATTTGAGCAATATTATTTTATGGCCTTATACCCAGTAAACTGCACAACTGCTGGTAGGGCATGGCTTTTAATTCCGATTCGGTATAGGTCTGGTTATTAATATCGGCCCGGGCCTCGGCATTGGCTACCCGGCCGTTAATAAGGGTAGAGGCGGGGATAACAAATATTCGGAACTTACGGAAGGTAACGCTGCCGGCATAAGGACCGCCGGCCGGGTTATGTAAAAATACCCTGTAGGTGTAGGTAGTGGGATTTGCCTGGAAAAACAGGCCCCTGGTTACATACGAGTTAGTAGACCCATTGCCTGGAATATTATACCAGGCCGATTCGGCTTCAGCGGATGGATTATAATAGGCCAGCACCACGCTGCTGTCTACCTTGCCTTGGCTGATGGATAATGGGTAGTCGGTAGAGCCGGTAAATGTTTTGGAATCAAAATTATACAAGGTTACATTGGCATTGCCCGCCGGGCCGGTATCGCCTTTTTTAGAACAGCTGGTACTTACAGCGATGGCCGTGAACAGGAGGGCAGCTACAAATAAAGTTTTCATGTGCATTTGTTTTTGTTTACAATGATTGAAGCCAAAGCTACATCACTGTTATGCCTGCTAACATGCACAATCGACCAATAACGTGCTTACTCGACAAACAGCATTGAATATAAAAAAACCGCTGCAGAGCAACGGCTTTTTAAGTTTATTATAATTTCCTGATCTTGATATTACGGTACCAGACCTTATCGCCATGGTCCTGCAGGCTTATCTTACCTTCGCGGTAAGTACCAAACCCCGGCATATCCTTGAACTTGCTGCCGGCAATTAGTTTTCTCCAGTTGTCATCCCATAAATGGGTAGACACTACGTTCACCCCGTTCAGGTAAAAATCAAGCTTGCCCTTTACCGATTTTATTTCGGCATGGTTCCATTCCAGCGCGGGTTTTACGGGCTCGCTGCTGCTGGCAATTAAATCATACAGGTCGCCTGCACGGTGTTTATGTATTTTGGCATCGCTGTGGCGTTCATTATCCAGCACCTGCATCTCCGGGCCGGTCTGCCAGCCCCAGCGGTATTTGGTCGTATCCTCATGAATATAAAAGATAACACCGCTGTTACCGCCTTTATCTACTTTCCAGTCGTATTGTAAATGAAAATCGCCGAAAGCCTGGTCAGTAACAATATCACCGCCGGTGGCAATCTGCCAGTCATCTTTTTTAGCGCCCGCATCCAGGAAAATGCTACTGTCCTTTACGATCCAGGCCGTACCTACGGCACCACCGCCATACTTATGCCAGCCTTTATAGGATTTGCCGTCAAACAACAACAGCCAGCCTTCTTTTTTTTCCTGCTGGCTGAGTGTATTATGGACCGTTTTTTTCATGGTCGATTGCTGGGCTTTGTTTTGGGTACAGGCAGTTAAACAAAATGCTGCCAGTAACCCGATACCTAATTTTTTTGCGAACATGTTTTATAATTAAATAATGAACAATTGAAAATTAAAGCAGTTGAACTGCATTTATTTTTTCAGTAATAAAATATAATCCACAATAGCTTCGGCATTTTCAGTTGTCATGGAACTGTGTTTGGTCATTTGTACCGTGCCCCAGATGCCGGTGCTGCCATTGATGATACGCTGTGCCACGGCCTTTTTTTCTTCTGGCGTAGCATTGGCATATTTGGCGGCTATTTCGCGGTAGCTTGGCCCCATGAATTTATTATCCACCTGGTGACAGGTAACGCAATCGTCCTGTGCCACCAGCGATAAACCTTTCTGGTAAACGGGGTTATCGGATAAAGAAGGTTCACTGGTTTTAGCTGCGGCTTCTTTTTCTTTCGGCTTACTATCGCTGCCACCGCAGGCAATAAGGGCAATGAGGATTACTAAACTACTACCTACAATTAACTTTTTCATGATTTCAATGCAAGGATCTTATTTGATAAAATGTGGGTTTATGAAAGGTTCAAAGGTTCAAAAGTTCAATGTTCAATTGTTCAAAGGTTTTGTTGTTCTGCTATTAACCATGAACCATTAACGATGAACTACTCCCTCAAAGATACTCGGTTTATGTGGATGATACACATCCTTTACAGGCCCAGTATTTTGCGGTTAAAGTTTTCGTCGGTATCTACTGCTGCAAAATCGTCAAAAGCCTTTTCGGTTACACGGATGATATGGTTATTAATAAAGGCTGCACCTTCTCTGGCCCCGTCCTCCGGGTGTTTAATGCAGCATTCCCATTCCATTACGGCCCAGCCATCGTAGCCATACTGCGTTAGCTTACTGAATATTCTTTTAAAATCCACCTGGCCATCACCGGGACTGCGGTACCTGCCAGCACGGTTCAACCAGCTTTGGTAGCCGCCAAAAGTGCCCTGTTTACCGGTAGGGTTAAACTCGGCATCCTTCACATGAAAGGCTTTGATGCGCTCGTGGTAAAAATCAATATACTGTATATAATCTAACTGTTGCAGTACAAAATGTGAGGGGTCGTATAATAAACAGGCACGGGGATGATTGTCTACTTCTTGTAGAAACATCTCGTAGGTTTCGCCGTCAAACAGGTCTTCACCGGGATGTATTTCGTAACAAACATTCACCCCGCACTCGTCAAAATAATTTAAGATGGGCAGCCAGCGGTTGGCCAGTTCTTTAAAGCCCGCCTCTACTAAGCCAGCCGGACGCTGCGGCCAGGGGTGAAAAGTATGCCATAACAATGAGCCGCTGAAAGTGGCATGGGCCGTGAGTCCCAGGTTTTGCGATGCTTTGGCCGCATATTTTAATTGTTGTATGGCCCATTGGGTACGTGCTGCCGGGTTCTTTTTTACTTCTGCTGGTGCAAAAGCATCAAACAGGTCATCATAAGCGGGGTGAACAGCCACCAACTGTCCCTGTAAATGCGTTGACAGTTCGCTGATCTGTAAACCCTGCTCCAGTATCAGGCCTTTAATATCATCGGCATAGGTTTTACTTTCGGCCGCCTGCTGCAGGTTAAAAATATTGGGATCATTGGTAGGTATCTGCACGGCTTTAAAACCAAGATCAGCTGCCCATTTACAAATACCGGTTAAGGTATTAAAAGGGGCTTTATCACCTAAAAACTGTGCTAAAAAAATACCGGGACCTTTTATTGTTTGCATACTGTTGAATTAAAAATGGAGAACTAAAACTTTGTTTGATTTATGGTGCAAAAGGCAGCCATTTAATATCCGACCGGCCGCTTTCAATGACCGTGTCAATAAACTGCATGCCTCTTATACCATCGGTAATGCCGGGGTAATCCAGCCACTCCGGTTGCGGTGTAATGCCCGCCAGGCGTGCCTGTAAGCTCAGGGCAAAATTGCGGTACAGGTTGGCAAATGCTTCTAAGTACCCTTCCGGGTGCCCTGCCGGTACACGGGTATTGTGTTGTGCAAAACTGCTTACATACCCACCACCGGTGCGTAATTTTTGCGCAGGCTGGTCAGGCCATTTTAAAAATAAGGTATTACAGTCTTCCTGCTTCCATTCCAGTCCGCCTTTATCGCCGTATACCTGTATGGTCACATTATTCTCTTCACCGGCTGCTACCTGGGTAGCCAGTAACAGGCCGCTGGCGCCGTTGTTAAACTTTAATAATACAGCGCCATCATCATCCAGTTGCCGGTTAGGCACTACTATATTAATATCGGCACATAATTTAGTTACCTGTAAGCCGCTGATATATTCGGCCAGGTTAAAAGCATGCGAACCTATATCGCCCATGGCACCAGCCTTACCGCTTTTACCAGGGTCGGTACGCCAGGATGCCTGTTTATTATCACCACCTTCCAGGTAATCGGATAACCATCCCTGCGGATAGTATACATGCACTTTGCGAATGGTGCCCAGTTTGCCCTGCAATACCTGCTGGCGTGCTTCCTTTATCATGGGGTAACCGGTATAGGTATGGGTCAAACAAAACAACAGGCCGGTATCCTGTACCAGTAGCTGTAACTTTTTGGCTTCGTCCATATTTAATACCAGGGGTTTATCCATTACCACATGAAAGCCGTTTTCCAGCGCCAGTGCAGCCGGTGCATAATGCATATGGTTAGGTGTAACAATGCTTACAAACTGCATGCGTTCATCAGCGGGTA
The DNA here is from genome assembly GCF_042686025.1 of Terrimonas rubra. Lineage (NCBI taxonomy): Bacteria > Pseudomonadati > Bacteroidota > Chitinophagia > Chitinophagales > Chitinophagaceae > Terrimonas > Terrimonas rubra. Next base: position 500,484 of record NZ_JBHUOZ010000001.1, on the reverse strand, counting down.
ATGTTTTCTCCGTGTTGATCATTTCTTCAAAACTGCCATACACTCTTTCCGGTGCCAGGCCCAAACTATCGCCCGTTAGTTTCGATTTATCGGCATTGCTGCTGAAGGCGCCGCAAACCAGTTCTATTTCTCCGTCAAGGTTGGCCGCCATGCGGTGTACTGCGCCAATAAAGGATCCCGGCCCGCCGCCTACCATACCCATACGTAACTTTTGCTTCATGATATTTTACAATTTTTATAATGAACCCTGCAATGATAAAGATATTGTGATACAAATTGCGAAAGGAATACTGATAAAAAAGTATTTAAAAAGGTTAAAATAATGGTACCCTTTTTATGCAATCGTTTTTTTAGCAATAAAAATAGGTCATACAATTGTAATGTAAAACCAAAACATTAAATTTAGACTTTCTAACGATTAAGGCCACAAATAAAATTATGAAGTCATCCACTCGTTTCCAGTTATCCTTTATGATGTTTATCGAATTTTTTATTTGGGGTAGCTGGTTTGTTACGTTAGGCCCGTTTTTAGCCTCCAACTTTCCCGATGCCGATGGTGGCGCCGTAGCGAAAGTATTCTCCACACAATCATGGGGGGCTATTCTTGCGCCGTTTATTATTGGTTTAATTGCCGACAGGTATATTAATGCCGAACGTATTTTAGGCATACTGCACTTACTGGGTGCTTTTCTTATGTACCAGATGTATAATGCCGAAAGTATCAGTGTGTTTTATCCTTATGTACTGGGTTATATGATCCTGTTCATGCCTACCATCGCATTGGTTAACTCGGTTTCGTTTAACCAGATGAAGGACCCGGAAAAAGAATTCTCCATCATCCGTATGCTGGGTACTGTGGGCTGGATCGTAGCTGGTTTAATTATCAGTTATGTTTTCTTCTGGGATTCACCGGAGAGCACAGCGGCCGGACAGTTAAAAAATACATTCCTGATGGCGGGTATCGCTTCATTGATACTGGGCCTGTACAGCTTTACCTTGCCTAAAACACCACCGAAACATAAGGACGGAAAATCGGCTTCCATTAAAGAAATATTAGGTCTTGACGCATTGAAATTGCTGGCCAACCGCAACTTTGCCATCTTCTTTGTAGCCTCTATTCTTATCTGTATTCCGCTGGCTTTTTATTACCAGAATGCCAGTGCTTATCTGCTGAATATCGGCGTACCAAAGCCCGCCGGTAAAATGGCGATCGGGCAGATGTCCGAAGTGATATTCCTGATATTATTACCCCTGTTCTTTAAAAAATACGGCTTCAAAAAAACGATCCTGGCGGGCATGCTGGCCTGGTGTTTACGGTACCTGTTATTTGCCTACGGTAATGCCGGTGAACTGAGCTTTATGATCATACTGGGTATTGCCTTACACGGTATCTGTTACGATTTCTTTTTTGTGTCCGGTTATATTTATACCGAAACAAAAGCCGGCGAAAAATACAAAAGCGCTGCACAGGGCCTGGTAACACTGGCCACTTATGGTGTGGGCATGTTAATTGGTTTTGAAGTGGCGGGCTTAATAAGTGATACCTATAAAACGGCTGAAGGCGCATTTGACTGGAAAATGATCTGGATCATTCCTTCCTGTATTGCTTTAGCTGTATTTTTATTGTTCGCTGTTCTGTTTAAAGATGAAAAGAAATTAACAGCGGTGAAATAAGTTTTAGGTGATCAGCTGCAGGGCCCTGAATCATCGTCCCTTGCGTCGCACACTTGTACTGTATATCGCTGGGCAACAGAAGAAAGACAGGAAGACGGAAAGTCAGAAAGACCGAAACTTGGAAGGAAGGAAAGAAACCACTGACGATCTATACGATTAACAAATAACCATTAACCTTTAACGTATAACGGCACCTATGAACCATGAACATTTAAAGAGGAACTATACTAAAATATGAGCAATCATTTAAGCAGGAGAAAAGCTATTCAACAACTATCGGCAGGAGCGCTGGCTGTAGGCCTGGCCCCGGTAGCGCAGGCTATGAGTAATCCGACGAATATGGAAATATCAAACGCGTTAAAAGGTAATATCAATCATTCTGTTTGTTACTGGACCCTCAGCTCCATGCCCCTGGAGGAGCTGTGTATACAATTAAAGAAATGGGGCGTTAAAGCAGTCGATCTTTTAACCCCATCTGAATTTGCCACCGCCAAAAAACATGGCATTGAATGTTCCATGTGTTATACCGCCGGGAAAGTAAGTTTAACCGAGGGCTGGAATAACCCGGCCAACCACGAGTGGCTGATAAAAGATTTTACCGAAGCCATACCCGTAGTAGCTGCGGCAGGTTATAAAAACCTGATCTGTTTCAGTGGTAACCGTAATGGCATGGACGATGTAACCGGTTTAAAAAACTGTGTTACCGGCTTAAAAAAGATCATGCCCCTGGCCGAAAAACATGGCGTGATCATCCAGATGGAGCTGTTCAACAGCCGGGTAGATCATAAAGATTATATGTGCGATAAAAGTGAATGGGGCATAGAGCTTTGTAAACAACTGGGTTCTGATAATTTTAAACTGCTGTTTGATATTTATCATATGCAGATCAATGAAGGCGATATTATCCGTAGCATTAAAAACAATCACCAGTATTTTGGTCACTACCATACCGCCGGTGTGCCCGGCCGTAACGAGATAGATGAAACACAGGAGCTGTATTACCCGGCTATCATGCGTGCCATTGTTGCTACCGGTTATAAGGGTTATGTTGCCCAGGAATTTATTTCCAAAGGCAAGGACAATGCGGCTAAGCTGGATGCTGTCCACAAAGCGATTAAGATATGTGATGTGTGAGGGAGTAATTTGGTAATTTGATGATTTGGAAATTTGGTAATGTTATTCTTCACAGGATGTCATTATAAAAAATGCTTGAAAAATAAATAAGCACAAAGCTTAAAGCAGAAAGCCGAAAGCAATGCTAATTTGGTAGTCAGGTAACTTGGAAGTTTGATAATACATGCTTGAAAAATGATAAGCTTTATGCTTTTAGCATTCAGCGTTTTGCTTGAAATGGCCGGACGTGAATAAGCTTTTCGCTTTCAGCCTTCTGCTTTCAGTCTGTACAAAATATGCTTGAATAGTTTTAAACAATAATTAAAAAAAACTCTCTTCAAAGGGAGCTTTTAAAAACGATCCACATGGCAGATAATCAGTATGATGCAATTGTAATTGGCTCAGGTATCAGCGGTGGCTGGGCCGCCAAAGAGCTTTGTGAAAAAGGCCTGAAGGTAATTATGCTTGAACGCGGCAGGAACATAGAACATAAAAAGGACTATGTAAATGCCAACAAGGAGAACTGGGAGTTTGAGCACCGTAATAACCGTACCCAGGAAATGATCAAAGAACACCCGGTATTAAAACGTGACTATCCTTTAAGTGAGGAAGTGTATGGTATGTGGGCAAACGATAAGGACTGTCCTTATACCGAAACAAAACCTTTCTCCTGGTTCAGGGGGTACCATGTAGGTGGCCGTTCCTTATTATGGGGCCGCCAGAGTTACCGTTTTAATAAATGGGATTTTGAAGCTAACGCCAAAGAAGGCATTGCGATCGACTGGCCCATCCGTTATGATGATATTGCTCCCTGGTATAGCTATGCCGAAAGATTTGCAGGTATACAGGGCAGTAAAGAAGGCCTGGAAGTATTGCCTGATGGTGATTTTATGCCGGCGATGGAGATGAATATTGTAGAGAAAGATCTGGCCGCAAGAATAAAAAAACATTACAACAATACCCGTCACATGTTTATTGGCCGTAGCGCCAATCTTACGCAGCCGCATCACGACCGGGTAAATTGCCAATACCGCAACCGTTGCTGGCGTGGTTGTCCGTTTGGTGCTTATTTCAGCACTCAATCGGCTACTTTACCGGCGGCAATGGCCACGGGTAATCTAACCCTGCGTCCATTCTCTATTGTAACTAAAATTTTATACGATAAGGATACCAAGAAAGCGACCGGTGTGGAAATACTGGATGCAGAGACCAACCAGACCTACGAATACAAATCTAAAATAGTATTCGTGTGTGCTTCCTCCTTCAACTCAACCTGGGTGTTAATGAACTCAGCAACCGATATCTGGCCTGATGGTTTGGGTAGTTCAAGCGGTGAGCTGGGACACAATGTAATGGACCATCATTTCCGTTGTGGTGCCAGCGGCCAGGTAGAAGGTTACGAAGATTTCAGGGTGTATGGCCGCAGACCAACGGGTATTTATATCCCAAGGTTCCGTAATATTTATAACGATAAGCGTGATTACCTGCGTGGTTTTGGTTACCAGGGTGGTGCGGGTCGTGGTCGTGGAGCCGAAGTGGCGGAGATGACCATTGGTGCAGCGTTAAAGGAATCACTGACCGAAATGGGATCATGGACCATGGGTATGACCGCTTTTGGCGAGGTATTACCTTATCATGAAAACATGATCAAGCTGAATAAAGATAAAAAAGACAAATGGGGCTTGCCGGTACTGGACATGAACGTGGAGATAAAAGAGAATGAAAAGAAGATGCGTATCGACATGGTGAATGATGCCAAAGAAATACTGGAGGCCGCCGGGGTTAAAAATGTAGGCACCTGGGATGATAACTATGAGTTTGGTATGGGTATACATGAAATGGGTACGGCACGTATGGGCCGCGATCCAAAAACTTCGGTGTTGAATGGTAACAACCAGGTTTGGGATGCCAAGAATGTATTTGTAACCGACGGGGCCTGTATGACTTCGGCCTCCTGTGTTAATCCCTCTTTAACCTATATGGCATTAACCGCACGTGCTGCTGATTTTGCCGTAAACGAACTGAAAAAAGGTAACTTATAAACTAAACAACAATGAAGCGTAGAGAATTAATAAAATTGGTGGGCTTAATAACCGGTGGCAGCATGATCGGCGGCCAGTTCTTCCTGAGCGGCTGTAATGCCGGTGGAAAAGCAGCTGGTGGCGCTTTTAATGAAGCCAATATGGCTTTGCTGAACGAGATCGGCGAAACCATTATCCCCACTACCAATACTCCCGGCGCTAAGGCGGCCAATGTAGCGGAGTTTATGCGTATACTGGTGACCGATTGTTATACGCAGGCCGAACAGGAAGCATTTATCAAAGGTATTTCCGAGATTGATGTGGTGAGCAATAAAATGCATAAAAATGATTTTATAAAATGTACACCCGAGCAGCGTCACGAAATACTGGTAAGCCTGGAAAAAGAGGCCAAAGAGTATAACCAGAAAGTATGGGAGGCGGATAAGCCGGAGCGTGAAAAATTCAAGGCGGAAAAACGTCCTTACAATTTTGTGCCTTCGCCCAAACATTATTACAGCATGATGCGCCAGATGAGTATAGCCGGCTATTTTAATTCGGAGATCGGCGCCAAACAGGCATTGGAGTACTTACCGGTGCCGGGTAAATACGATGGCGCATATCCGTATAAAAAAGGAGACAAAGCGTTTTATTGATAAAGCCGAACGCAGAAAGCTTAATGCTGAAAGCTTGAGAGACTTTTAAGTAAACGAACTCAGCATTCGGCATTAGGCACTGGGCACTGGGCTTTTCATCATTCATCATTCATCATTCAACATTCATAATTCTTCATTCTCTCATGTCCTATAACAGACGCGATTTTATAAAACTGGGTGTACAATCTGCTGCTGCAGTTGCCCTGCTACAAATGGGGTGCAACAGCGCAGGTAGTGCCACCGGATCGGGAAAACATATTGAACAATTCGGATTGCAACTATACACTTTACGTGATGATATGCCCAAAGACCCTAAAGCTGTTTTAAAACAGGTAGCCGGCTTTGGTTATAAACAGATTGAAAGTTATGAAGGTGGCCAGGGAATGTTCTGGGGTATGGGTCACAAAGGCTTTAAACAATACATGGACGAGTTGGGTATGACAATCGTATCCTCTCACTGTGATATGAACAGGGACTTTGAACGCAAAGCTGCTGAAGCAGCTGAAATAGGTATGAAGTACCTGGTATGTCCCTACCTGGGTAAACAAAAAAGCCTGGACGATTATAAACGGTATGCCGATACCTTTAACCAAAAGGGGGAAATATGCCGTAAGAACGGCATCCGGTTTGCCTATCATAACCACGATTACTCCTTTGAAAAAATGGACGGGCAGTATCCGCAGAAGATTATGATGGATATGACCAATAAGGAGACCGTTGATTACGAGATGGATATTTACTGGGTGGTGGCTGCCGGCGAAGATGTTCAAAGCTGGTTAGGCAACTATAAAAACCGGTTCCGCCTTAGTCATATTAAGGACCGTGCAAAAAATGCCACAGGCGGCGATGCCTCTGTGAATTTGGGTACCGGTAGTATTGACTTCAGTAAAGTACTCAGATCGGCCATTGATAATGGCATGCAATATTTTATTGTAGAACAGGAGAAATACGAAGGCACAACGCCGCTGGAAGCAGTAAAAGCCAATGCTGCTTATATGAAAGGGTTAAAAGTATAACCTGCTCCGTTTAATACTAACCATGAATATAAAATAAAGCGCATCAATACCCATTGATGCGCTTTTGCATTCAGGTAGAAAGCAATGAACTGCACTTGACAGGAAAATAGCGGCAGCAGCTGTAACCGTATACAAATTATCTGCGTCAAAAGATGCAGGTTGTAAAATGTATTACAACCTGTAAAATAATAATGATGATGTACCGGATAGTGTTTGTATTAGGTCTGTTAGTTAGCATGGTTGCCACCGCACAGGTAATAAACGCTCCGCAACTGGACGCCTATTTCAAAGTATTGGCCGAAAACGATAAGTTTATGGGTAATGTGCTGATCAGCGCCAATGGTAAAAATATTTACCAGTACCAGGCAGGCAAGGCTGATATAAGTACTCAAGCCAGGCTAACAGATTCCAGCAGGTTCAGGATAGGGTCAGTGTCTAAAACCTATACCGCTGTTTTAATATTAAAGGCCGTTGAAGAAAAAAAGCTGTCACTGGAACAGCCCATTGATAAATACTTTCCCAACCTGGTTAATGCCCGGAAAATTACTATCCGGCAATTATTAAATCACCATAGCGGTATAAAGAACTTTACCAATGCGGATGACTTTGGCGAATGGACCATGCAGGCCAGGACCGGCGATGAACTCCTGGCAAGAATAGCAGCCGGCGGCAGTGATTTTGAACCGGGTACCAAAGGCGAATACAGTAATTCCAACTATGTATTACTATCCCTGGTTTTACAACAACTGTATCAAAAACCTTATGATGATATTTTAAAGGAAAAGATCATTATGCCCCTCGGTTTAAAAAATACCGGCTACGGACCCGCTGCAGCTGCCGGCACATTCAATGCAAACGGCTATATTTATAAAACTGGCTGGGAATTAAAAAATCTCACCCCGCTATCTATCCCGCTGGGAGCCGGTGCTATTGTAACGACTGCTGCAGACCTGTCGGTTTTTATTCAGGCGCTGTTTAATGGCAGGATCATCAATGCACAATCCCTGGAAGCAATGATGACGGAAACCGGCGGTTATGGCCTGGGATTATTTAAACAAACCATCCACGGCGCAACAGCATATACACATAGTGGTGTTATCGACGGTTTTTATAGCTTCTTCTATTATTTCCCCGAAGCAAAGCTGGTGTATGTATTTACCGCTAATGGCAGAAACTATGACCTGGCGAAAGTAAATGAAACAGTATTCAAGGCTATCTTTCAGCAACCTTTTGACATTCCTTCTTTCAATGCCTATAAGGTAACAAATGCCATGCTGAAGGTTTATGAAGGTGAGTATACCAGCGAACAGGCGCCACTGGTTATTACCATCAGCAGTAAGGATGATCAGTTACTGGCGCACCCGGTAGGGCAGCAGGTATTTACTATGGAGGCTGTGAGTGCACATCATTTTATCCATGAAGCAACCGGTGTAAGCCTGGAGTTTAAACCGGCTGAAAAACAAATGATATTAAAACAGGGCTCGCAGACCTTACTCTTTACCAGGAAATAATAAAACGATACGGGGATTACAAAAATAAGCGGACAAATATCCATACACAGGGCACCGCTATCAGCAATGAATCAAAGCGGTCAAGAAAGCCGCCATGCCCGGGCATCATCGTGCCACTGTCTTTCACCCCGGCCATGCGTTTTAGTTTTGATTCCAGTAAATCACCGCTGGTGCCTGCTACAGCGGCAATGGAAGCAATAGTGATCAGTACAGGATATAAATTATTCAGCTGGTCATTATAAAATAAAGCCGGAAATAATAAACCGATAGTGGCCACGGCCAGTATGGCGCCGCCAATAGTACCTTCCCAGGTTTTTTTAGGCGATATTTTGGAGAAAGGGGTTTTACCAATAAAGGAACCCACAATATAAGCCATGGTATCATTTACCCAGATGCTTAATAAAATGGTAAGGGGGAGAAAGAATGCAGGTGACTGCCAGTAACCTTCTTCGGTAATAACATAAATTGGTTTATACAGGTCTAATAACAATCCTATGTTTACCGATAAATATAATAGTCCCAAAGCTGCAGAAAGATAGGCTTTCAGGTGAATCACTTTTTGTTGAAAAGTGCCCACCATCGTTAATAAAGTGCCGGCTATCAGGAGTATAAAATGTACGTTGACGTAATAACCAAAAAGGCCAAACTTCTTGTAGATAATATGAGTATCTGTAAGCCAACTGCTAAGAATAGGTACATATAACATGATGGCAAACCCCAGAAGAAAGAAGCCCAACTTCAGGTTCAGGTCAATCTCGGTCTTGAATATTTTTTCAATTAAACGCAGGTATTCCCGCCAGCCGCCGACATGTACAATGGTAAATAGTAATAAAAAGCTCCAGTAGCTATATAAAAAACCTGCAGCCATAATGGCGGCAAAACTTAAACCATAAATTGCCCTCGTTGTAAATACCGACCAGTTCATTGCCATGGGAAGAACGTTAAAATAAAATTTAAAAATCTAACAGATCTGATTGCTGTTTCGGCTGTTCGGGCCTGGCTTTTTGTAATAATATAAATAATATCACGATTGCAGGAATAGCCAGTAAGCCCCAATAACTTCCCTCTGTTTCATTTAAAGCGGCAGTAAGATCCTTACCGGAGGTTTTATAATAGTATAAAGCCGTCAGCGCAATGGCATTATTAATAAAGTGGGCCAGTACCGCCAGCCATAAACGACCGGTATAATGGTAAATAGCGCCCAACACAATACCTAAGAACAAACGGGATAAAAAGCCAAAGCCGGACAGGTGCACTACGCTGAAAATAAGACTCACTACAATAATGGCCAGCCAGGGATTACGGGTACTGCGGCTTAAAAAGTTCTGGAATACGCCCCGGAACAGGGCTTCCTCACATAAGGCCGGTAAAAATGCCATCACTACCAGGGAAAATAAATAATCGCTGAAACTATTCAGGCCTATAATGCCGGCAACCTGTTGGTTGTACTTGGTTTCCAGGGTAGTGAAATAATTTGTCCAGCTTGCGGGCAGGGGCAGTTGATGGCTTAAATAGCCCAGGCTACCGGAAACGGCCAGTCCCAGCAGCATAATACCAATTACCAGACCTAGTTGTTTTACAGTGCCTTGCGCCGGTGTAAAGCCCATTAAGCGGGCCGGGTACCGGTTTAACATGGCTGCGGTAGTAAAAGCCGGTAACAGGAAACCTACCACCGCCATAATGCTCTGAATGATCTTGGCGCTGCCGGAATAAGCGGGATTTAACATATCCTCGGCAAAACTGGACATACCCCGGCCGGTAAGCAGGGGCCAGATAGATACAGCCAGCATGCTGGCCAGGAAAGTACCCGCAATGGTGAAACAAATGGCCATAAAAAAGCCTGCCGTATAAGATATTCCTTTGCTGCCGCTATCGTTCATAATGGTATTAAAAAATAAGTGTGTAAATTTGCAGGCACAAAAATAGGGCAATGTACTGTAGGTGCAGGCACAAATACATGTATGGTACAGGCCCGGGATAATTTTATGGTTAAAATTGGCAATATTTCTTTACCGGAATTTCCGTTGTTGTTAGCACCAATGGAAGATGTGAGCGACCCGCCTTTTCGTGCCGTATGTAAGGACAATGGCGCCGACATGATGTATACCGAATTCATTAGCAGTGAAGGACTTATACGTGATGCGATCAAAAGTCGCCGTAAACTGGACATCTTTGAATATGAGCGTCCTGTAGGCATCCAGATCTTTGGCGGCGACGAGGACAGCCTGGCCATGGCTGCTAAAATTGTAGAAGTGACCAATCCGGATCTGCTGGATATCAACTTCGGCTGCCCCGTTAAAAAAGTGGCCTGCCGTGGCGCCGGTGCCGGTGTTTTAAAGGATATTGACCTGATGGTACGTCTCACTTCGGCCGTGGTAAAAAGTACCAGCCTGCCTGTAACGGTAAAAACCCGCCTGGGCTGGGATGATGAAACCAAGAATATTGAAGAAGTGGCCGAACGCCTGCAGGATGTAGGCATTAAGGCCCTGGCTATTCATGGCCGTACCCGTACCCAGATGTACAAGGGCGAAGCCGACTGGACTCTCATCGGTAAAGTAAAAAACAACCCCCGCATACAGATCCCCATTTTTGGTAATGGTGATATTGACAGCCCCGAAAAAGCGGTGGAATATAAAAACCGTTATGGCATTGATGGTATCATGATCGGTCGTGCGGCTATTGGTTATCCCTGGATATTCCGCGAGATCAAACATTTTATGGAAACAGGTGAGCACCATGCGCCACCAACCATTGAAGAACGTATTGCAGTAGTACGTAAACACTTAAAGTTGAGTGTGCAGTGGAAAAACGATGTGGTGGGCATCAACGAAATGCGCCGTCATTATGCCAACTATTTAAAAGGCTTACCTAATATTAAAGAATACCGCAACCGACTGGTAACTATTAAAACCGAAGCGGAGATCAACGACGTGCTGGATGAAATAGCTGTAAAATACCAGGGCTACGAAATTGATAAAACCCCTATTGAACTGATCAACTACCACGAAAAATGCCCGGTGGATTAGGAGATTGTAAGTTTTACGTAATAAGTGATAGGTTTGAAACTTCTGCTATGCCCGCTATGCGAAACTTGTAGTTTCGCATAAATATGCTATCGCCTTTGGCGATAAAAACACAAACAAATTACGGCATATCTGAATGAGCAGTTGTCAATACCGGTAACAAACAGCATTGATATTCATGCCGGCACCTACCGATGCAAAAAGAATGACATCATCTTTTACCAGGTTGTGATCAGGTAAAAGGCCCTTTATCACCAGGTCATATAAAGTAGGTATGGTGGCAACGGAGCTGTTGCCCAGCTTGCCAATACTCAGTGGCATGATATGGGTGGGAGGGGTGCTGATCCCGTATAATTCATAAAAACGTTTAATAATGCCCTCATCCATTTTTTCATTTGCCTGGTGAATAAACACTTTTTTCAATGCAAGAATATCCACCCCGGCTTTATCCAGGCATTCTTTCATAGCCAGCGGGACATGTTGCATGGCGAATTCGTATACTTTCCGCCCTTTCATCTTTAAATACTTATCCTGTTCCTTAAGTTTTGGCGAAAAACTTTTATCCAGATAGATATAGTTTATATCGGACACGCTGTAGCTTTTAGCCGCTACGGCCAGGATACCAGCCGCTGAGTCATTTTCCGCGGGCACACATTCCACCATAGAGGTCCCGGCGCCATCAGCATAAATCATACTGTCGCGGTCGGCGGGATCATACACCCTGGATAGAATTTCGGCTCCTATCACCAGGCCTTTACGGGCCATACCGGCCTGGCAGAATGCCTGCGCTATGATCAAACCCTGTACCCATCCGGGACAGCCAAAAATAATATCAAAGGAAACACAGGAGGGATTGGCAATATGGAGCAGGTGTTTTACCTGGTTAGCCAGTGAGGGCACCATTTCTGTTTGAGCCCCACCGGTTTTTACATTGCCGAAATTATGGGCGACAATTATAAAATCAATTGACTCGGGATCAACTCCGCTGTCGTCAATAGCTTTTTGGGCGGCCATCGCAGCAATATCAGCCGTGTGTAATTCTGGGGAAGCATAACGGCGTTCTGTGATACCCGTTATGTTTTTGAGATTATCAATGATCGCTTCTGGTGTTTTATCAACAAGTTGCTGGTGCTCGTTATAAAAGGTAGCTGACAAAAAATCTTCGTTCGTTTGTATGCGTTCCGGAATATAAGAGCCGGTGCCTGTTATAATAAGTCTTTGCATCATGAATTAGCCATAGTAGCTGATTATTTTATTTTAACAACATTGATAGCGCTTAACCCGCGGGCGCCGCTTTCAACATCAAATTGTACTTTATCCGTTTCGGCTACTTGTTCCGTTAGGTTATTAACATGAAGAAAGATCCTTTCACCGCTTACTGCATCGGTAATAAACCCAAATCCTTTGACAGTATTAAAAAATGTAATAGTACCGGTTCTTACTACATATTCCATCGGTACTTGCTTGGGTGTACTGATGATCATATCTTCACTGTTGATCACCTTACGTTTACGTGGGTCAGGAGGTGTGTTGGTGAAATTTCCGTTTTCATCAATATACACCATCATATCTTCCAGTGTTTTTTCTTTCTTAGGCGCTGCTTTGCGCTGTTCCATCTTTTCAGCCTTAGCTTGTCGTTGTTTTCTTTTCTTTTGTTCTTTTTCTTTTTTGTTAAAGGTTTCTTTGGGTTTAGCCACTATTAATTGTTTTGAATGAATGATTATGCTGACTTTATCATGGTTTTATTACTTCCATCCTGGTAATATCAACACCATTAAATATCCTGGAAAAGTTTTCATCACCGCTTTCCATGTAGGAGGGCAGGTGCAGTTCGCTTACAATACGCCACAGGTTTTTACGTTGTAACTCCTCACTGTCTTTTGTATTTAAAAACAATCCTTTCAGGCTCGGACGTGATCTGAAACTTATCTGGACAAGATCATTTTTAATATTCTTTTTGGCATTAAAGGCTTGAATTTCTTCGCTGGTCATATGATAAATTTAAAATTAGGGGCAAAGGGTTATTGTTTTATAGTAACTATAAAACCTGGAAATCACTTTGGATGGAATAGGAGTGCTGTTTAGAATTACCAATTGTTCCGTGGGTCCCGTTTTGCTTTTTCCCGCGCTACCGATACCGAAATTTGCCTGCCTTGTACTTCTTTGTTATTTAAATTTTCGATGGCATGATTAGCTTCATCATCAATATCCATTTCAACAAAAGCAAAACCACGGCTTTGACCGGTTTGCCTGTCGGTGATGATTTTCAGTGAACTGACTGTTCCGTATTCGGAAAAAAGTTGTTGCAAGTCGTTTTCGCTAGTGTTAAAACTCAGGTTCGACACATACATATTCATATAAGAATAGTTTAAAAATGAAAAATGTTTGTGACGAAAAACTTTTGCAAGGAGCAAAGAAAAGATGAACTTTTACATAGAGAAGAGAAGCGTAAAGATTGATGCTAGTCTGAACTGAATACCGTAAACTCTCCCATCACTGACTAAAGATAGCCTATTATGGGCAGATACCCAAACTTATTTGTGTTTCAACCAGTCAATAAGATGGAGATTGCTCATCAATAAACAGTAAAAATGCAGCCTTTTATTATAGGTATATGAAAGGTTTGCTATATGAAACTTGTAGTTTCAAATGGATATGTTATTGCCTTTGGCGAAGTGTTGTATTGTCAGCAATAGATTCATCATTCTTTTTCTGTGATCACTACAAAGTCTGCAATCGCTGCCAGTGCTTCTTTGGTCATAGCATCGGCAATGGGCTTGGGTACACACGTTACATTTTTGATCACCAGTTTTTTATTGCGGCGTTGTAACTGTTCAATAGTGCCCAATTTATCATCACTGTGAAAGCGTCCGCAAAGATGGTATACCAGGTCTTTCTTATGTTTCTTCCGGTATTGATGAATGCTGTAACTCATGGAAGCATCCCACAGGTTTTGGCTATGGTAAATACTGGGGCGACCATGCCCGGCCATCAGGTCCCAGAACTTTTTGGCATAAGCACCGTCTAAAGTATCATAAGGTAATTGGGGTAACCACTGTTTGGCTTCTTTTGAAAGACTGTCCAGGCTTTGCATGCCCCGGCGGGCTACCAGGTTTACATAACGACGGGGAGCATTGGCGGCTATTACTGCAAGCGATTGCTCCTTGGCGTATTCAACCAAAGGACGGTAATCCTGGTAATTACCCCATGCACGGGCATCTTTGATCATTTGTGCTTCGGTAATAAAACCCTGCAGATAATCGTTCAGGGGTGTCTGGCAATCAGTCTCAAACATTTCCATGCTTAGTGCCAGCTGATTTCCTTTTACCTGGTGTAATGCTTTAAACAATTCGTGTTGTAATACATGTGCCATGCTATCGTTATGTTCTTCACCTACAAAAACCACATGTGCTGTACTTAACTCGGCGGCCATATCTGCTACGCTTACGGGTTGCATGATGCCGGAGCGGTAAGCTGTAAATTTTTGGGCAAACGATAATTGGCTTGCCAGGACGGCTAATACAAGGATGAATATTTTCCGCATGTTGTATGCTTAATTTATTGCTGTTTCTAAAAGTTTGATCAAGGTTTCTTTGCTTGGCAGTACTGTTAAATACTTACTGGCAAAGATTTGCTTATTGTTTTCAGGCAAAGTGAATTCTACCACCGCTTCACTCTTGTTTTGACAAAGTATAATACCGATGGTTTTATTTTCCTCTGCTAATTTTATTTTCCTGTCATAGTAATTTACATACATCTGCATTTGACCGATATCCTGGTGTTTAAGTTCCCCTACTTTTAAATCGATCAGCACAAAGCAACGGAGTATCCTATTATAAAATACCAGATCAATCCTGAAATGTTTGTCGTCAAAACTAATCCTGTCCTGCCTTGCAACAAATGTAAATCCGCTTCCTAATTCAAGTAGGAAGTGCTCCAGCTTATCAATTAACTTCTCCTCCAGGTCGTTTTCCGAAAAGGCCGATAATTCGGGAAGCCCGATAAATTCTAAAATGTAGGGATCTTTAATGGCATCCCGTGGTTCTTCAATAATTTGACCTTCCCTGGCTAGTGTAAGAGTTTCTTTCTTGTTTTTGCCTAACGCAAGCCTTGTGAATAAAGCTGTGTCATATTGACGGTTTAGTTCCCGCAGGCTCCAGTTGTTTTTTAAAGATTCAACTTCATAGAATTGACGTTCATGAATATCGTCGATCCGCATTAATTTCAGGTAATGAGACCAGCTCAATTTGAATTCGTCAGACACTGTCTGACTTTTGTGTAAGTCTGGTAATTGATCCGACTGCTTAGAATAGATAAGGTAAAATTGCCTCATCTGTTTTAGATTGGTTGCGGAAAATCCTTTTCCAAACTTTTTAATCAATTTAACTGAAAGACTGGATAGGAGCTTTGTACCATAACCGGCCCGTTCCTTGCCCATTTGTTCTTCTTCTACGATCATTTTGCCAATTTCAAAGTATGTTAATACCATTGTATGATTTACGGTATGAACAACTTTTTGCCTGGCCGCATTTAATAGAGCAGTAATTCTATCTATTAAGATATTAGTAGAAGAGGTCGACATTATTTTATCATGCTTATTAAGGCTGGCCTACAAATATAAGGCTTATCCTGGTTGACGGTTTATATGACAAAAAGCTATAATAGTTAAGCGCGTTTCTGCCTTACTATCTTATAAATTTTAATAGCGCTCATTAACAATACCACAAAGCCCACCAGACCCAATATGCCCCAGATAGCACTCATGTTTTGTTTGACCGTTACAAGCATAACAATAGCTACAAGAAAAATGGTAGCCACCTCGTTCCAGATGCGTAACTGCTGTGATGTATATTTAAACTCTCCGCGTAGTTGTTGCTTTAAAATAAAATGCAGGGTATGATGGTAAACATATAACAGCAATACAAATAATAATTTGATATGCAGCCAGGTATGCATTTTAAAAGTGCTGGCCCATGGTCCGTAAAACATCACCCATAAACCCATGATTAAAGTAATAATGGCCGAGGGCCAGGTAATGCCGTACCATAGCCGTTTTAACATGACCGAAAATTGCTTGCGTAAGATCTCTCTGGCAGGTGAGGGCTGCTCACCGGCTTCAGTATTATAAATGAGTAAACGGGGCATGTAAAATAACCCGGCAAACCAGGTTACAATAAAAATGATATGTAAGGCTTTTAAATATAAATACATGCTTTCAATTGCTTACTTAACCGGCCTGGATGGCTGCCGGCTTTGTTATTGCGGCTATATTGCCAATGGCATTTACCCAGGTAGGGTTGGTATTCATACAGGGAATAAAAGTATATGACTCACCGCCTGCTGCTATAAAACTTTCTTTACCGCCAATAGCCAGCTCTTCCAGGGTTTCCAGGCAATCGCTTACAAATGCCGGGCTCACGATCAGTAATTTTTTAATGCCTTCACCGGGCATGGCTTCCAGGCGTTTGTCGGTAAATGGTTCCAGCCAGCCCTTACCTAAACGGGACTGGAAAGAAACACTGTACTTATTGGCAGGTATCCTCAGTGCCTCTGTTAACAGCCTGGTCGTTTCATATACCTCGTACCGGTAGCAGTTCTGGTGTTGGGAAACAGGGCAGGATTCGGAACAGGGTTTACCTACACTGTTAGGAATGTTCTCCTGGTCACACTGGTGTAAATGCCTGGCCGGTATGCCATGATAGCTGAATAACAAATGATCATACTCCTGTTGTAAGTAGGGCCTCATGGCATCGGCCATTGCCTGTATATATTCAGGATGATTAAAGAACTGGGGAACCACGGTTAATGTAAACTTATACCTGGACCTGTTTTCCTCGTACTCTTTTTTTACGTATTCCACAGCAGTTTCATAACTGCTCATGGCATAATGCGGGTACAGGGGAAATAAGATTACCTCGTCAAGGTCCGGAGCCTGTTGCAATAATTTTTCAAACGCCACTTTGGGGTGCGGGTTGCCATAACGCATGGTTATTTCAATGGGCATATCATGTAGCTCCTTTAATGCTGCCTGTAATTGTTTGGTCAGCACAATCAATGGGGAGCCTTCTTTGGTCCAGATGGTCTGGTAGGCGTGCGCCGATTTTGGTGCACGGAAAGGTGTAATAATGCCTTTAACCAATAAAAAACGGGCCAGCCAGGGTTTATCGATCACCCTCGGGTCCATTAAAAATTCGTTGAGATAACGGCGAACATCTTTTACGGAAGTAGAATCGGGAGACCCCAGGTTCATTAACAAAAGGGCTTTCTTTTTTTGCATGCTGCAAAAGTAGTTGAAAGTCTTAAAGGTTTGTATGACAAAAGTTCAAAAGTTGACAGAAGAAAATCATATTCACTACTGATTGCGGACGGCTGATCAGGGATATGGGGCTCCGGTGTGCGACGCAAGGAACGATGATAGCAGCACTGTAGCCGGTAACATAAAAACATAAGGCCCAAAGCCTGATTTTGCTCATGTTTTTTTGTATCCCGTGCATGATTATCATACAATTACATAGTGTGTGACAGTATTATGACTTTTGAGAAGTATTTCGGTTTTACATTTGCGGACTTTATGCTTTCGGACCCACATATTATGTCCACGGAAATCCTGAACCGCTTTTGTATTGCCGGTATCAACTACCATGCTGCCGATACAAAAGTGCGTGGT
The DNA here is from genome assembly GCF_042686025.1 of Terrimonas rubra. Classification (NCBI taxonomy): domain Bacteria; kingdom Pseudomonadati; phylum Bacteroidota; class Chitinophagia; order Chitinophagales; family Chitinophagaceae; genus Terrimonas; species Terrimonas rubra. Next base: position 482,806 of record NZ_JBHUOZ010000001.1, on the reverse strand, counting down.
GCTTTTTCTGTTAATAAGGATGTATTTCACCAGATCGCAGCAAAAGCAAAAGAGCAGAACTTACGCAGCGTTTTTGTCCTGTCTACCTGTAACCGCACAGAAATATATGGCTTTGCCGAATCGGTAATGCACCTGGTACGTTTGTTAACGGAGTATACCCGGGGTTCGCAGGATGAGTTCCTGGAACATGCCTACCTGAAATCGGGCAATGATGCGGTGGAACATTTATACAATGTGGCATCGGGTATTGATTCGCAGATTTTGGGCGATTATGAAATACTGGGTCAGCTGAAACTGGCGATCAGTGAATCGGAAAAAATAGGCATGATCGGCCCGATCATGAACCGTACCATCAATTTTGCCATCCAGGCCTCCAAACGCGTAAAAACGGAAACAGCTTTAAGCAGCGGTACCGTATCGGTATCGTATGCAGCTATAGAGTTGCTGAAAGATATTCCAGGTATAGCCGGGAAGAAAGTACTGGTGGTTGGCGCCGGTAAATTTGGCAGCAACGTATGTAAAAACCTGGTGAACTATATACCCGGTATACAGGTAACCATTACCAACCGCACTGCCGAAAATGCACGCCAGCTGGCCGAAACAGCCGGTATACAATATATTGATTACGACCTGCTGCCGGCTACAGTAAACAGCAGCGATGTGGTGATCGTATGTACCAATGCAACACAACCTACCATTGTAAAGGAATATTTTACAACCGGTGGGCAGAAAATGGTACTCGACCTGTCGGTACCGATGAACGTACACAGCGGGGTAAGAACCTTATCCCATGTACATGTTATTGATGTGGATGAAATATCCACCACTATTTTAGATAAAACATTCAGTAAACGCAAGGGCGAAATTCCAAAAGCCAAAGCCATCTTGCAGCAATATAAAGTTGATTTTTACAATTGGCTGAACGACTATCGTTATTCGTTGCATATAAAAAATTGGAAAGATAAATTGCAGGAACTAGCTGAACTGCATCCCGGATTTTGCGAAATGGCCACAGATAACACTTTGCTGTACGATGACAGAAAAGTGCAAAAGGCGGTAAGCCGCTTAGCTGTAAATTTGCGTACAAACCAGGAAAAAGGATGTCAGTTTATCAATGCTATAAACGACTACCTGCAAATGTCTTAACAATAATGACCCAAACAGCAATACGGATAGGAACAAGAGATAGTAAGCTCGCTTTATGGCAGGCCGAAACCGTGAGTAACTTACTACAGCAGGCCGGTTACACTACTCAATTAGTACCGGTAAAAAGTGAAGGCGATATTAACCTCACTACTCCCTTATACGAAATGGGGGTTCAGGGCATTTTTACCCGCAGCCTGGACATAGCCTTATTAAATAACCAGATAGATATAGCCGTACATTCCATGAAGGATGTGCCTACACAACTACCCGGGGGTATTGTACAGGCCGCGGTTTTATCAAGGGGTAATGAAAAAGACCTGCTTGTTTTGCATCCGGGTAAAACCAGTATTACACCGGCATTATTAGCGGAGCCAAATACAGCACTCACCATTACTATTGCTACCAGCTCTATCCGCCGTAAAGCACAATGGCAGCACCGTTATCCTCAAACCACTTTTGAAAACCTCAGGGGTAATGTACATACCCGGATGGAAAAATTAAAGAACAGCAACTGGGATGCCGCCATTTTTGCCGCTGCAGGCCTGGAACGTGTGGGCCTGCGACCAGCCAGTGCTATTGAAATTGACTGGATGTTGCCGGCCCCGGCACAAGGTGCTATTATGATAGTGGGCCGTGAAAATGACAGCCGGGTATTAGAGGCCTGCGCACCTTTAAATGATACTGTTACGGCTTTATGTACCCAATTGGAAAAAGACTTTTTACGTACCCTGATGGGAGGTTGTACTACCCCTATCAGTGCCCTGGCACAAATACAAAACGGGCAACTGCATTTTACCGGTAGTTTACTTTCGGTAGACGGATCACAGAAAATACAGGTGGAAAAACAATTACCCGTTGAACAAGCGATGCAACTGGGTGTTATAGCAGCAAATGAAATATTGCAAAATGGCGGTGAAGCCATTGTTGCGTCAATGAAATAATGGCAAATAACGAAATTAAAATATTATCTACCAGCGCCCTGCCCCAGTCTTTAGTGCAGGAAGCGGCCATGGAAAATATTTCCATTACGGCCCAGGCTTTCATTAATATTGAACCGGTAGACTCTATCGAAGTACAGCAGGAAATTGAAACGGCTTTACTACAATCGGCTTACGTAATATTCACCAGCCAGCATGCGGTAGAAATTATTGCTGCCGAACTGGATGGCCATCAACCTGACTGGCGTATTTACTGTATTGCCAACAAAACGGCTAAACTGGTTGAAAAATACTTTGGTAAAGAAAGTATTGCAGGTACGGCAGCCTATGCCGAAGACCTGGCCGATAAGATCATTGAGGATGGAGAGGCAGAAGAATTGATTTTTTTCACCGGCAACAAACACCTCCCTACCTTAATGGATAAACTGGATGAGGAAGGATTATATGTGCAGGAAATTATCGTGTACCAGAATACGCCGGCCTCTGTTACAGTAGATGGCCGTTTTCATGGTATACTGTTCTTTAGTCCTTCAGCAGCAGAAAGTTTTTTTGCGGCCAATAAAATATCCCGGGCTACTGTACTTTTTGCAACAGGGCAAACCACTGCCAATGCCTTACAGAGAATAAGCACCAATCCCGTTATTATGGCCGAACAAACGGGTAAGGAAGAAATGATACAAACAGTAATGGACTATTACAGATAATATTGAAAAAGATAAATTGTACCGCTCTCTATTTTTTACTTTTTAATTTTTACTTGATACCATGTCAGCTTTAAAGAACGATTTACTATTACGCACCCTGAATAATGAAACAGTTGAACGTCCTCCGGTATGGATGATGCGCCAGGCAGGCAGGTATTTACCCGAATACCGCGCCATTCGTGATAAATATGGTTTTTTTGAACGTTGCCAAACCCCTGAGCTGGCTTGTGAGATCACCCTGCAGCCCGTGGATATCATCGGTGTGGATGCGGCTATCTTATTCTCCGATATTCTGGTAGTCCCCCAGGCTATGGGCCTGGAAGTGCAGCTGATCGAACAGGTGGGTCCTTTATTGCCACAACCTATCAAAAACAGCAATGACCTCGGTCGTGTACAGGTGCCTGATGTAAACGAAACCCTGCAATATGTATTTGATGCCATTGCACTGATAAAAAAAGAATTAAACGGGCGTGTACCGTTGATCGGTTTTGCCGGGGCTCCCTGGACCATTCTTTGCTATATGGTACAAGGCAAAGGCAGTAAAACCTTTGATGAGGCCAAAGCCTTCTGTTACCAGCAACCTGCTGTAGCACAACAATTATTACAAATGATCACCGATACAACCATTGCTTATCTCAAAGGCCAGGTGAAAGCCGGTGCCGATACCCTGCAGTTGTTTGACAGCTGGGGCGGCTTATTAAGCAAAGGCGATTTTGCCCGCTGGTCCTTACCTTATATCAACCAGATTGTGGCAGCTTTAAAGGACGAGGTACCCGTGATTGTATTTGCCAAAGGTGCCTGGCATTCATTGGGCGAAATGGCCGCAACAGGTGCAAAAGGCCTGGGTATTGACTGGTGTATTGATGCGCCAATGGCCCGCAAATTTGCCGGTGATAATATTACCCTGCAGGGCAACTTTGATCCTGCCAAACTATTGTCGCCTGCGGCAGTCATAAAACAGGAAGTAAAAGAAATGTTACAGGCTTTTGGTAAACAAAACTATATCGCTAACCTGGGTCATGGTATATTACCGCATGTGCCGGTTGATAATGCCCGCGCATTTGTAGATACGGTGAAAGAGTTTGACTGGACAGGGATTTAATTTTTTGTTACCGGCTGTAGTAACACGGATCATCGTCCCTTGCGACGCTCCGTTTAACAACATATCGCTGATCAGCATGGTGCGAAAGAATTAGTCAATCTCATTAGTACAACTGATACACATCAGGATTCATGCCTGTAAAACAAAAGAAGTTTGCATAAAACTTTTTTATATGAACGCAACTGTAATCAATATGGAAACCGATACACTTATCAAAGAACAATGGATTAGCTTTATCCACGACCTGCAAAATAAAATTTGCCAGGCACTGGAACAGGCAGATGGCGGCGCCACTTTCCAGGAAGATAAATGGGAACGTGAAGGCGGTGGCGGTGGTAAAACCAGGGTGATAGCCAACGGAAATGTTTTTGAAAAAGGCGGAGTGAATACTTCCGTGGTTTTTGGTAAAGTAACACCGGCCATGCAGGCACAGTTAAAAACACCTGCTACCATTGGTAACGGCTCCTGGTTTGCCTGCGGTTTAAGCCTGGTCATACATCCAAAAAGTCCTTTAGTACCTACTGTACATTGTAACTACCGCATGTTTGAACTGTATCACGAGGACGGCTCTTTAGCGGACAGATGGTTTGGCGGTGGTACCGACTTAACCCCTTATTACCTGGTGGAGGAAGATGCCGTACATTTTCATAAAACCTATAAAAATATCTGCGACGATTATGGCACCGACCTCTTCGTTAATTTCAAAAAAGAATGTGATGATTACTTTGTAAACCATCATCGCAATGGCGAACGTCGTGGTATTGGCGGTATCTTTTACGATCACCAGCGTCCCGATGGAAAAAGAGATGTTGACTTTTGGGTAAATTTTGCCAAAAGCTGTGGCTATGGATTCATTGACGCTTATATTCCCATTGTTGAAAAAAACAAAAACCTGGCTTACACGCCGGAACAAAAATACTGGCAGGAGATCCGTCGCGGCCGTTACGTAGAGTTCAACCTGGTACATGACCGCGGCACCATCTTTGGCCTTAAAACCAATGGCCGCACCGAAAGCATTTTAATGAGCTTACCGGCAACCGTCCGCTTCGATTATAACTACCAGCCACAACCGGGAAGTGAAGAGGATAAATTGTTGCAGGCTTGTTTGAAACCAAAAAACTGGGTTTAATCTGTGATCTCAGATTTTTAGATCTAAGATATAAAATACCGAACTTTGAAGTGTAATCGCTAACCTATGGATAGAATAACACTTCAGGAAAGAACAAAACTGTTTCATATTGGCGTAATTCAATTATGTAACCTGCTTCCAAAAAACGCGGCAGGCTTTGAATTAGCCAAACAATTAATTAGATCAGCAGGCTCGGTGGGCGCTAACTATCGTGCTACAAAACGGGCAAAATCCAACAATGATTTTGTCAATAAGATGAAAATAATTGTAGAGGAAGCTGATGAATCTTTATATTGGTTAGAAATAATCAATGATACGAAGATGATACAAACAGATGAGTTACAGCAACTACTAAAGGAGGCTAATGAGCTTACCGCAATCTTCGTATCATCTTTAAAAACTTTGAGTCAAACTAAACAAAGATCTTAGATCACACTTCTTAGATCTTAGATTAAAACAATTGTATGTTCCTTCAACGTCGCAACCGCATTCTCCGTCAATCCCCGGCCATTCGCAACATGGTAGCTGAAACCGTATTAACCCCGGCTAATTTAATTGCGCCGCTGTTTATTGACGAAGGCGAAAATGTGAAATACGAGATACCCTCCTTGAAAGGCTATTACCGCATGAGTATTGATAACACTTTGCAGGAGGTACAGGAGCTCTGGAGCCTGGGCGTGCAATGTGTACTGTTATTTGTAAAGGCAAAAGATGAAACAAAAGATAATACAGGCCAGGAAGCATGGAATGAGCATGGTTTAATGCAGCGGGCCATTAAAGCTATAAAAGCGGCTATACCTGAAATGGTGGTAATGACTGATGTGGCTTTAGACCCTTATTCCATTTACGGTCATGACGGTATTGTAAAGGATGGCGAAATTGTAAACGATGAAACGGTAGAAGCCCTGGTGAAAATGAGTGTGAGCCATGCCGCTGCCGGCGCCGATTTTGTAGCACCCAGCGATATGATGGATGGCCGTATTGGCGCTATCAGGAAAGCATTGGAGCAAAACAACTATACCAAAGTAGGTATCATGAGCTATAGTGCAAAATACGCCTCCTGTTTCTATGGTCCTTTTCGTGATGCACTGGACAGCGCTCCCGGCTTTGGCGATAAAAAGACCTACCAGATGAACTATGCCAACCGTATTGAGGCCATTAAAGAAACACAGATGGATATTGAAGAAGGGGCGGATATAGTGATGGTAAAACCTGCCATGGTCTACCTGGATATTATACGGGAAATAAAAAATACCGTTACAGTGCCGGTGAGCGCCTATCATGTGAGCGGTGAATATGCCATGATAAAAGCAGCTGCCGCTAATGGCTGGTTAGATGAGGATAAAGCAGTGCTGGAATGTCTGACCTCCATCAAACGTGCGGGAGCTGATTTAATAGCAACTTATTATGCGAAGCATGCGGCGAAGTTGTTAAAGTGAATGGTCGATAGTGAATCGTCAATAGTGAATAGTCAATAACGTTTGTTATTTGAAAGAGCGTTTTGGTAGGTTTATAATAATATTGAAAGTAGCTATTTTCGTGTTTTAAGAACACCTAAATTAACTACCTATGTTTTTAACATTAAAACACCAAAATCTTGAAGTATATAAAGCTTCAAGATTCTTTCTTAACACATGTTATCGCATTTCAGGTTTTTTACCAAACGACGAAAAATTTGCTATGACTTCACAAATCAGGCGAGCAGCTTTGTCAGTGCATTTGAATATTGCGGAGGGTGCTTCAAGAAAATCTGAAAACGAAAGAAAAAGATTTTATGAAATAGCCAGAGGCTCATTAATTGAAGTTGATACAGCACTTGAAGTAGCTGTTGATTTAGAATATTTAAAAAATGTAGATTTGACAGATTTAGAAACCTCAATAATCAATTGCTTCAAATTACTAAGCGGCTTAATTAATTATCGGAAATCATAAATTGACTATTCACTATTCACTATTCACAAAAATGACCCCTGCAACAACCATAGCGCTAAGCAAAACAAAACTGATAAGGAATACCCTGTTTACACTTTTATTCTTTATTGCAGGATTATTGTTTATTATCAAGCCATTCTGGTTTATCAGGAGTGACGATTCTTTGATAATTGTTATTATTGGTTACATTCTTCTTGTTTTGGCAGGCCTGGGATTACTGGTTTACCTTATAAAACTATCCGATAAAAAGCCGGCGCTCATTATTGATGAAGAAGGCATAACAGATAATTCCAGTGGTGTTGCCGCCGGTAAAATACTATGGTCCGATATAAAAAAGATAAGTGTTGAGTGGGTTTCCGGCCAGCAGTTGATTATGGTAGAAGTAAAAAATCCGCAACTATATATCAAAGCCCAGAAAAACCCGTTAAAAAAGAGTATGATGACGCTTAACTACAGCTTATATAAAACACCTATTCATATAACTACCATAGGCATGAATGTGAAATTTGAGGATTTGTATAAAGCGGTGGAAAACGGATTTCAAAATTATAAGCGTTAGTTTGCAACCCATCAATAAAGTTTTAATAGTATGAACACGAGCAACAGCATTGCCTTATTTGAAAGAGCGAATAAAAGTATTCCCGGTGGCGTTAACTCGCCGGTAAGGGCTTTTAAAAGTGTGGGCGGCACACCGTTATTTATTACACACGCCAAAGGCGCCTACCTGTATGATGCCGATGGTAACCAATATATAGACTATATCAATAGCTGGGGGCCTATGATCTTGGGCCATGCGTATGAACCGGTGGTAAAAGCCATACAGGAAAAAGCGGCTTTATCTACCTCCTTTGGGGCACCCACTGAACTGGAAATTGAAATGGCCGAACTGATCAAAAGCATGGCGCCAAATGTCGATCTTATCCGTATGGTAAACAGCGGCACCGAAGCCTGTATGAGCGCTATCCGGCTGGCCCGTGGATATACCGGGCGTAACAAGTTTATAAAATTCGAAGGCTGTTACCATGGCCATGCCGATAGCTTTTTGGTAAAAGCCGGTAGCGGGGTAGCCACTTTTAACATACAAACTGTCCCGGGTGTTACCAGCGGGGTGAGTCACGATACACTAACCTGTGCGTTTAACGATATACAGGCGGTGGAGACACTGGTTCAACAAAATCCTGGTGAAATAGCGGCCATTATTATTGAACCCGTTGCCGGTAATATGGGCTGTATTCCCCCGCAGCCGGGCTTTTTGCAGGCTTTGCGCAGCCTTTGCGATAAAGAAGGTATCGTTTTGATATTTGATGAAGTGATGACCGGCTTCCGCCTGGCTTCGGGAGGTGCACAACAATACCTGGGTGTTGATGCCGACCTGGTAACTTATGGAAAAATTATTGGGGCCGGCATGCCCGTAGGTGCATTTGGCGGAAAAAAAGAGATCATGGAGCATATCGCTCCGTTAGGCAACGTTTACCAGGCAGGTACATTAAGTGGTAATCCCCTGGCCATGATAGCCGGTTATACCTTATTGCAGGAGCTGAAACAATCTCCGGCTATTTACGAAAGCATTGAAAAAAAATCGGCCTACCTGCACCAGGGACTGGAAAAGGTGTTAAAGGCTTCCGGCATTCCCTATATCATCAACCGCGTGGGAAGTATGATCAGTGTACATTTCAGTGAAAAACCGGTCAACAACTTTGCGGATGCGGCAGCGGCTAATAATACCTTATTCAATAAATACTTCCATTACATGTTATCGCAGGGTATTTACCTGCCGCCATCGGCTTTTGAAACATGGTTTATCAGTAATGCAGTTAGTGATGCGGACCTGGATAAAACCATTGCTGCGACGGAGAGCTTTTTAAAACAGGCAGTATAAACGGCAAGCTTGTTTGTGCCCGCAGATAACGCGGATTGGTTACGCAGATTTTCACTGATTAAAACATTATCTGCGAAAATCTGCGTTGTTTTTCCTCTGCGAAGATCTGCGGGACAAATCAAAACATTCCTATTCCTTAGTCGATCGTGAAGCAACCCGTTCTGCCAGTTTCCTGGCCCGGGGAATAATCAGGAAGGCGGCAATATAGGCCACCGGCATCATCACCGTCCAGGCTTTTAAAAACTTGAAAAACCAATCTTCTCCAAAACCATAATTACGGATAAGTCCTACAAAAGCCATGATAAAACTCATGGGCACCACTATAAAAAGGGTATTGATATACTTAAAATACTTGGGGTTCATGTATGCACTTACTTTTTTTAAATCTGTACCCTGTAACAATTAAGCGGCCGGAAAGTTGGGTGGATACAGTTTCGTAAGCCTGTTTATTTTATCACCGGTGCGCAAGCCGTCGGCTCAGTATATCATTAATAATGCCGGGTAGCTGTTCTTCCAGGTCGGCAATGCCGGCATAAATAACCTGGTAATCACTGATGCCGGCTACCGTTGTAGAATGGCTCGCCTGTTGATGCCGTAAATAAATAAGGGGTTTATTTTTCGCTTTTGCATAACCGGCTTCAACACCAATGCCAATACCTTTAACCGAGGTTTCTGCAATTAAAAAATCGCAATGGTCAATTTCCTCCAGGGCAGTCGCCATCATATACTTTTCCTGCTCTGGGGTAAACTTATATTTATCAACAAAAACTAACGGGGTAATTTTAAAACGCTCCAGGCAATTATTAATAACAGTTATTACCTGGGACAGGCTGCTTCTTTTGTCAAAACTTACACTGATATAGGCCTTCATACATAGCTGTTTGCTTTACCAATATACACTTTAATGGGTAACCGGGTATTGCGTTTGTATTAGCAAATAACAATAACCTGTTATAACAACAGGCTATTGTTTAACAAGTTAAAAAAACAATCAAAAAATGCAGGTAATACTATGCCATGGAATTTTGAAGTTGAACCTTCTTGTCGGCTTTGCCCTGTAATTTATGCAACAGGTATTCCACGGTCTTATTATCTTTTTCCGTAGCCTTCTCCATATTGGCCGGAAAAATGGAAATACCATGGTACACATTATATTGCAAACGCAACTGGTGACCTTTATATTTAAAATCCCAGTTAGCGCCGTCAAAATCGTCCTGTTTCTGATGGAACTTAATACTTAAATTTTTGTGTAACAGATGAGCGGCTTGCTGAAAAGCAAGCAAACTGCCGGATTCATGTAGTACGGCTTCGGTGCATCCAAGATCGTAACGTAGGGTGAAATTCATAAAAAAACATTTTAGATGGGGTTAATGGCTTACAATATGTATAGAGTGAAAAAACGGTGCCAAAGCTGCACGATAACAATTAATTAACCTCTGAAACGGGCTTTGCGGGCTTTTTTGGATTCCTTGGCATTCAGGTCGCCGGCGGCTAATCTTTCGGCGCCAATATTACGGCCGTCAGTAGGGCAGCCCTTCCCCTTATTGCGAAAAAGGGAACAGCCTGATAACAATACCAGGCAACAGACAAGGGGTAATATGAAGAAAGCAGATTTTTTCACGGGTACTTGTGCTAAAAGCTTAACGAAGCTACTAAGAATAAATTGTACCTGCAAGTACCCGGGGCTAAAATGGGCTAAAACAACGCTTATTTGAACCAACCGGCATATTTAATGTAATTATCAGCTATGCGGTTGATCTCGCCGTGGATCAGTTCCTGCGAAATATCCTTTACTTTTTTGGCAGGCACACCGGCGTAAATACTGCCGGCCTCACAAACGGTGTTCTCAAGCACCACCGCCCCGGCAGCAATAATGGTATTGCTGTGCACCACTACATTATCCATTACAATGGCGCCCATGCCTATCAATACATTATCATGTACAGTACAACCGTGCACAATGGCATTATGACCAATGGATACATTATTGCCAATGGTAGTACCATACTTCTGGTAGGTACAGTGGATACAAGCGCCATCCTGTACATTTACCTTATTGCCCAGCTTAATAAAATTAACATCACCACGTACTACGGTATTAAACCAGAATGAACATTGGTCACCCGCCACCACATCGCCTACAATGGTAGCATTGGGAGCTATAAAATTATCGGCGCCAAACTGGGGACTCTTATCATTAACAGGCAAAATAACGGGCATACAGCATTTATTTAAACCTGCAAGATAACACAAAGCGGCGGCTTCATTAGCACATCAGCACATTATCAAATTGGTTGCCTTATTTATATTTCCTTCCTTTGCAAAAACAGGAATAGTGAACCAGCGACAGTTATTTTTACAACATGTAGGACAAACATCCCCAGAACCCCTGGCATTGGAAATTACCAAAGCCGAAGGTGCTTTACTTTTTAATGCCGATGGTAAAGAATACATCGACCTTATCGGGGGCATCAGCGTGGCGAATGTTGGGCACCGCCACCCGAAAGTATTGGCGGCCATACAACAACAGCTGGATGCCTATATGCATATTATGGTCTATGGCGAACTGGTGCAAACGCCCCAGGTACAATATGCAAAACTGCTCACCCAATACCTGCCTGCCAGCCTCAATAACGTTTATTTTACCAATTCAGGTGCCGAAGCCATTGAAGGAGCCATGAAGCTGAGTAAGCGCTATACAGGAAGGCCAAAAATTATAGCCTGCAATTTTTCCTATCATGGCTCTACACAGGGAGCTTTAAGTTTACTGGGCGATGAATACTGGCGCAGTGCCTACAGGCCTTTGCTGCCGGGTATTACCCATGTTAACTACAATACACAGGAAGCTATTGATGCTGTTGATACACAAACGGCCTGCATTATAATAGAAACCATACAGGCAGAAGGTGGCGTAAAACCGCCAAAGGCCGAATGGTTACAAGCCCTGCGAAAAAAATGTACCGAAACAGGAACCTTATTGGTATTAGATGAAGTGCAGGCCGGTTTTGGGCGTACCGGTAAATTATGGGGCTTCGAAAATTTTGATATTGTTCCCGATATACTGGTGCTGGGTAAGGCCCTGGGTGGCGGCATGCCATTGGGCGCTTTTGTGGCCGATAAAACTATTATGGATAGCTTCACCCTTAACCCCGTATTAGGTCATATTACAACTTTTGGTGGCCACCCGGTTTGTTGTGCGGCGGGTATGGCCGCTATGCAGGCCTTACTGGAAGAAAACTTAATAGCGCAGGTCCACGAAAAGGCACAGCTCTTTATTTCTTTATTACAACATCCCGGTATAGTAGCGGTACACCAGTACGGTTTGTGGCTGGCTGTTGAGTTTGATAGTTTTACCACCAACAAAAAAATAATTGATGCCTGTATTGAGCAGGGTGTGTTCTCTGACTGGTTTCTATTTGCTGCCAATTGTCTACGTATATCACCACCCCTGGTTATTACCCGGGAGCAAATTAAAAAAGCCTGTGCGGTCATCCTGGAGGCTATTGATAAATAAAAAGGTATAATGGGGTGTCCCCGTTTTTTTCCTGCTGACAATCGGTACGGCTCGCAACTCGCCTTTAACATGCATACGGAAAAAACGGGGCCGGGCTGTCCGCTGTATCTTTTGCCCTGCGCTGCAGGCTATCCTTCGCAAAAGGATGCCGCTTCCATCCCTCACCCGGTCCGTTTATCCGCTGCAGCCATATACCGGCAAAAAATTATGCACGAAAGCTAAAACTCTACCAACTGTTTTGTAATTTACCAGCATATGAAACAACTGGAAGCATCTTACGATGTGGTAATTATTGGTGCAGGTGTGGGCGGCTTAACGGCTGCTGCCCTGTTAAGTAAGGCCGGTCTTTCAGTTTGTGTATTGGAGAAAGAGCCGCATGCCGGCGGTTACCTGGCCGGCTTCCGGCGTAAGGATTTTATTTTTGATACGGCCATTCACTGGTTAAACCAATATGGTCCCACGGGCATTGTTACCAAACTCTTTGATGCTATTGGTACCGACCATCCCACTGCGGTTACCCAGCAATGCATCAGGCGGTATAAGGGCAGGGATTTCAATTATCTGCTCACCAATGATCCCGATCAGTTACGCGACACCCTCATACAGGACTTTCCCCATGATCGCAAAGGGATCATGAAATTTTTTGCCAAAGCAAAAAGGGTGGGCTGGTCGCTTACCCGGCTCAACAGTATTTTTAAAGCCGATGATGTATTGACCTTTAAACAAAAACTATTAAGCAAGATCCAGTTACTGCGTATTATTTTCCCTTTTATCCCCTTGGTAGGTTACAGTGGTGAAAAGGGTGTAAAACGAGGATTAAAACATTACTTCAAAGACGAGCGGCTGCATAAAATGTTCGCCTCCGAAACCGAGATCATTGGTTGTATGGTACCCATTGGCTGGTCCTATGCCCACGACTTTCAAAGTCCGCCCAGGGGTGGCGGCCAGGTAATACCTGAATGGTTGCAATATGTAGTTAACCATTACAATAACCAGGTATTTACCCATTGTGCTGTAAAACAGGTATTGATTGAAGACCAAACGGTAAAAGGAGTAGCTTTTAACCATCGAGGTAAGGACCATATAGTGCATAGCAAATATGTTATTGCCGCCTGCGATATTGAAACTTTATACGAACACATGCTGCCGGTTCATGCCGTATCACAAAAGCTGAAAAACAAATTAAAGAACGCCCAGCTGTATAGTTCCTCCGTAACGATATCCATTGCTTTGGATTGTACGGCGGAATCCCTGGGTTTTGGGGAGGAACTGGTGCATCTGGTAGATGAAAGTATTCCCTTTAATGAACATCATAATGGTAATCCCCATACGTCGGAGATCAGTATACTGGCGCCCTCTGTGCGGGATAAATCCATGGCCCCGCAAGGTTGTGGTACCCTTACCTTATTCATGCCGGCCTATATGAATTATCAAAATGACTGGCTTACCACCCGTGATGAAAACGGGAATATTATCCGCGGTGAGGCTTACAAACAATTAAAACAGGAGATAGCAAAAATTATCATTGAACGGATAGATAAACACCTGACTCCGGGCCTTTGCGAACATATTTTATTTTACGATGTGGCCACGCCGGTTACTCATTGGCGTTATACGGGCAATAAAAACGGCACCATGATGGGGGCCAAACCCGGCAAGCAAAACATGCAGAACAATATTGCGCATTACCAGACCCCGGTTAAAAACCTGTTGCTGGGCGGTCATTGGGCTGAGCTGGGCGGTGGTGTACCTATTGCGGTAAAAGCCGGGTTTAATGCGGCCTTGCTGGTAATGAAAAAAGAAAACCAGGCAGCCTTCAGCAACCTGTGTAAGTATATAGACGGTAAAATATGTATTACCCGTTTGCAGCAGCAACCCTGTTTTAAACCTTATAATAATTCCTGGGTACAAAAACCTACCCCGGCAGAAAAAAAGCAACAGGCGGCAACTGTTATTCCTTCCGGGGTTTAAACAAAAGTTATTTTAAAGTAATGTTGCGGGTTAATTGGGGTATGCCTGCCAAATGCTACGTATATTTGCCGGCTCTAAATAACAACTGATTGTCCGGAGCTAAGAAAAAAACATTTGATATCACTCACCTGAGAAGGGTTTTTGGATATGCCGCGCCATATAAACGCAAGTTCTACACTTCGGTTATTATGGCTATTATGCTGGCCCTCATTACACCTGTTCGTCCTTACCTGATACAGCTTACGGTTGATAAATATATTACCAATGGGGTAGTGAATATGGTGATCTATATTACCATTATTCAGATAGGGCTGTTATTACTGGAAACGGCGATGCGGTTTCTTTTCTCCTTTACCACTGCCTGGCTGGGGCAAGCCGTGGTAAAAGATATACGGGTTGCCACTTACAAAAAAGTATTGAACCTGAACCTGCGTCAGTTTGATACTACGCCCATCGGCACACTCACTACCCGTACCATTAATGATATTGAATCGATCAACGATATTTTTGCTGACGGACTGGTACCTATCATTACCGACCTGTTGTCTATTGTATGTGTGCTGGGTTATATGTTCTGGGTTGACTGGCAACTTACCCTGATAGCGCTGATCCCTTTTCCCATTATCATTATCGGCACCTACTACTTCCGGAAAAGCATTAATAAATCCTTTTTAAAAGTACGTAACGCCGTAGCCGCTTTAAACAGCTTTGTACAGGAACATTTAACGGGTATGCAGGTGGTGCAGGCATTTGCCATAGAAAACACGGAGTTTAAAAAATTTGATACCATTAACAAGGAGCACCGCAATGCCAATATCAAGGGGATCCTGGCCTATTCCATCTTTTTCCCGCTGATAGAAATTGTACTGGCTTTGTCCACGGCCTTACTGGTATGGTGGCTGGCGGGTGAGTCGTTAAGGCTCAATCAAAACCAGCAGGGTACCATGGTGGCTTTTATCCTGTGCTTAAACCTGCTGTTCAGGCCTTTACGTTTTATTGCCGATAAATTCAATGTACTGCAGATGGGCATTATTGCCAGCGAAAGGGTATTTAAAGTACTGGATAACCCGGATGTAACTACCGACGATGAAAATATGGTGACCGATCTGCCGGCAAGACTTACAGGGAGTATAGATTTTAAAAACGTGTCGTTTGAATATGTAGCCGGTAATAAAGTACTGGATAATGTATCTTTTGCCGTTAAGCCCGGCGAAACCGTGGCTATTGTGGGGCATACCGGCAGCGGCAAAACCACTATCATCAGTTTGCTGAACCGCTTATACGCTATCAATGAAGGGGAAATTGCTATTGATGATACCAATATCAACCGTTACCCGCTGCAATACCTGCGCAGGAATATTGCCGTGGTATTGCAGGACGTATTCCTGTTTTCCGGTTCGGTAATGGATAATATTACCCTGCGTGACCCGCAGATTACCAGGGAGCAGGTAATAGAAGCCGCCAAACATATTAATATGCACGATTTTATTATGCAGTTGCCCGGCGGCTACGATTTCGAGGTAAAAGAAAGAGGCAGTACTTTATCATTAGGCCAACGCCAGTTACTGTCTTTTATCCGGGCCATTTTATACAACCCTTCCATATTAATATTAGACGAAGCCACTTCCTCCATCGACACAGAAAGTGAGTTACTGATACAAAACGCCATTGATACATTGGTAAAAGGACGTACTTCTATTGTAATAGCGCACCGCTTATCCACTATCCGTAAGGCCGACAAGATCATTGTATTAGACCGTGGCCAGGTGGTGGAAACGGGTAATCACCGGGAATTATTGCGGGAAAACGGTTTTTATGCCCGCCTGTACGAAACCCAGTTTGAAAAGCAGGAGCAGGAAGTGAATTAGAAGCTAAGTCCTGTGGCTGTATTGTTCTCAAAACAGCCTGCCTCATTAAGAGACTATTTTTCTTTTTCGGTCTAAAAAATCGTAAATTGCAGGTATGAAAAGCTTTTGGACACTTACGGAAGATGAGCAAAAAGAGCTTGAACAAAGTTTTGTTCAGGAGCCTGATGCTTTTTACGAAAAGGCCGAAAATGATCAATTGACAGAAGCTTTAAACCGTTCCTACACCGAAAGATTTCTGGTAATGACCCGCCTGATGAAAATGAACAGGATGTTTGCCAAAGCAAAAATCACCTTCAATAATCAATCCGCTAATAATCATTAATAATGGACATTTTTGACCAGAAGTTGCTGCAACTTTGGCGAAACCTTGCTGCTGGCAATGACCAATATCGCCGAACTGGAAGGCGTTAAAGTTCCTTTTTTACATGTTAACCAACTGATTGCCAATAAGAAAGCAGTTAACCGGCCTAAAGACCAGGTAGATGTATTATACCTGGAACGTATTAAAACGATACTGGATAAACGTGCAGATAAATAATATGTTCCGGCTTCCGGCATCAGGATAACTGTTTAAAGATGTTCCGTACTGCCTGATATCCAATTAACTCCGATTTTTTCCCAAAATCAAAACCTTAAATCATTGTTTTGACGGCTAGGTCCTTATCTTTGCGCCAAATTTCAGGCAGGTATGACAGCAGGACGACTTAAATCCTTTTCTATAGCGGCTTTCAGCTTATTTTGCATGCTAATTTCATTTACGGCAAAAGCTGGCGGCGGCGGCGAAGAGGGCGGAAAATTTGACGCAGGTAAAGCAATGTTAGATCACATTGCCGATGCCCATGAGTTTCATTTCTTTTCTGTAGGCGATTTTCACGCTACTTTACCCTTACCTGTTATTTTATACTCTCCACAACGCGGACTGAGTGTTTTCATGTCTTCCAAATTCCACCATGGTCACGAGGATTACAATGGCTACCGCATGGTAGGTCATGATATTGTGGCGGTAAACGAAGCCGGTGCTATTGATGAAACCGTAACGGTTTTGGATTTTTCTATCACCAAAAACGTAGCCCAGATGTTACTGGCGCTGGTGGTACTGTTCTTCCTGTTAAAAGCGGTTGCGGGTAAATACAAAACCGGCCAGGGTGTAACTTCTGCCCCCAAAGGTTTTCAAAATGCTATTGAGCCGGTGGTTATGTTTGTGCGTGACGATATTGCCAAACCCAACCTGCACCACAAAGCGGGTAAATACTTACCCTATTTATTAACCTTATTCTTCTTCATCCTGATCAATAACATCTTTGGTTTATTACCCGGCGCGGCTAACGTAACCGGTAATATTGCCTTTACCCTGGTATTAGGTTTAATATCACTGGTGGTTATTTTATTCAGCACCAACAAACATTTCTGGGGTCACGTATTCTGGTTCCCCGGCGTACCGGTACCGGTTAAAATATTAATGTTACCGGTGGAGTTAATGGGTGTATTTACCAAGCCTTTTGCCCTCATCGTGCGTCTGTTCGCCAACATGACTGCAGGTCACATTATTATACTGAGTTTCATTAGTTTAATATTCATTTTTGCGGAGATGAGCAAAGGGGCCGGTTTGGGTTTTGCTCCTTTATCTATAGCTTTTGCGGTATTTATTTATGTAATTGAGGTGTTGGTGGCCTTTATCCAGGCTTACATCTTCACCAATCTTACAGCCGTATTTATCAGCCAGGCTATTGGTGATCATCATTACGAAGAGGACGTTGTAGCGCACTAGTAGCGTATCAACCAATTGAACAATAAAATAATTGTATAGTATCTGTATACTATTTCTCGATACTAGATACTGAATATTTAAGCGTTTTTTTATCATAATTAAAATCTGAATCATGGATTTAATGAACATCCTGTTAGAGGTTTCTGGTAGCTGGTCTCACTTCGGTGGAGCTATCGGTGCAGGTTTAGCTGCAATCGGTGCCGGTTTTGGTATTGGCCAAATTGGTAAAGGTGCAACTGATGCTATCTCTCGTCAGCCAGAAGCTGCTAACGACATCCGTGGTGCTATGATCTTAACTGCAGCCTTCGTAGAGGGTGTTGCACTGTTTGCGGTAATTGCCGGTTTACTGGCTGTACTGAAATAATCATAGTACAACAAACTTAGTGCTGTACCCAAGGCACAGGGCGGAGGGTACAGTTCTTTTTACAACAACAAAGCAAAACGATACTAATTTATATTTTATGGGTTTATTAACTCCTTCACTCGGTTATTTTGTTTGGGCATTGGTTGCCTTTATTATTGTATTTCTTTTATTAAAAAAGTTTGCCTGGAAACCCATTCTGAAATCACTGAATGAAAGGGAAACCAATATCAGCAATGCCATTGCATCTGCTGAAAAGGTAAAGGCTGAAATGGCCCAGCTGCAAAACGAAAATGAGGCTTTATTAGCCAAAGCCCGTGAGGAAAGAGGACAGTTACTGAAAGAAGCCCGTGATATGAAAGATAAGATCATTAACGAGGCTAAAGAACAGGCTAAAGTAGAAGCCAATAAGATCATTGCTGAAGCGCAGGCTGCTATACAGGCCCAGAAAATGGCTGCACTGACTGATGTGAAGAACCAGGTAGGTAAACTGGTAATTGAGGTGAGTGAAAAAGTATTAAGAAAACAACTGAGCGGCGAAAGTGCACAGGAAGCACATATTCAAGGCCTGGTTGATACCTTGAAACTGAACTAATGTAAACCTGGGGTTAACCAGGTTAATTACCGCTGTACTTTTAATTTTTACTTTTTTATGCGTAATCCACGCCTTGCTACAAGATATGCCAAATCATTAGTTGACCTTGCTGTTGAACAGGGCCAGCTGGAACAAATTTATACAGATATGCAATGGTTACAAGCTGTTTGCAAAAGCAGCCGTGACTTTGTTAATTTGTTACGTAGCCCCATTATCAAGGCCGACAAAAAAAATAAAATTGTTGATGCCGTTATCGGGCAGAATGTTTCTCCTTTAAGTAAAGCTTTCATTACTTTATTAATTAATAAAGGCCGTGAGAAAAACTTACAGGAAGTAGCCGGTGCTGTTATTACACAATACAAAGCGAAAAAAGGCATTCAAACGGTTACCCTTACCACTGCTATCCCTGTAAGCGAAGCTACCAAACAGGCTATAGTGAGTAAAATGCAAGCGTCCGGCGATTACAAACAGGTTGACCTGGAATCAGTGGTTGACGATTCTATTATCGGAGGTTTTGTATTAAAAGCAGGCGATAAATTAATTGACGCCAGCATTGCTTATGACTTAAAAGCAATTGCCCGCCAGTTTGAGAATAACGACTTTATTTATAAAGTGAAATAAGCAAGATATACAGTATTTAAACGGCCTTGTGTGATAAACACAAGGCCGTTTTGTTTTTATGACTTTTATCATAAAACAGTTTTTGAAACAGACAAAAACTGATCTGTCAAACCATATTTTACATTTTTTTAACATAATATTGGTAAAAATTACCAACCTCAACCAACTTACTTCAACATGAGAACACTTCTAAAACCGGCCATTTTTATACTGGTCAATTTTTGTTGTTTTTCTTCTTCCCTATGGGCGCAGCAGCTCACATCGTTGCCCTTACAGGAAAACGTTGTAAAATGTTATACCGTTGAAAACCTGGCAAGCGAAAGGGCAGGTAAGCCGGGAGCAGAAACAGACGCCCAGTTTGAAGCCTGGTTAAACCGGGCCATTAGTGAACGGAAAAGATTAAACCAGGGCAGCAGGGTAATGGCCGATTACACCATACCGGTTGTTTTTCATATTATACACAATGGTGAAGCAGTAGGTACCAACCCTAACGTAAGTAATGCATCCATTATACAACAGCTTTACCAGATTAATAAAGATTTTGCCAATGCAGCAGGCAGTACGTATAGTGTAGCGCAAAATACCGGGATACAATTTAAACTGGCCGAGAAAGACCCGTCAGGAGTTATGCTCACCGAACCGGGCGTAGACAGGATTAACAGGAATACGCCTCCGGGTGGAGGGGCCGCATGGACTGATTATACAACAGCAAACTCCGGCGCTGGCTGGTTAAATACCTATATTAATTCCACGGTAAAACCTGCCAGTATCTGGGATCCTGAACGGTATATGAATATCTGGGTTATCCCACGCATAACTGCCAGTGGTGTAACCGGTATATTGTTAGGCTATGCTACTTTTCCCAATGCCACGGCTTCGGGATTAAGCGGACTGGATAATGCGGAAACAAATAATACTGCGGGAGTAGTAATATATACGCCTACTGTTGGCAGTATGATACAGCCTTATGGTGCATGCGGCTCCACTGTATCATATGGAAGAGGCCGGACACTTACACATGAAATAGGCCATTTTTTGGGCTTACGTCATATATGGGGCGATAGCAATTGTGGTACTGACTATTGCGATGATACCCCTGTACACCGTACCGATAATGCCGGCAAGCCAACGCATCCTAAACCTAATACTTGCGGAACAGCCGATGAAATGTTTGAAAACTACATGGATTATGTGGATGATGATGTGATGAACACTTTTACACAGAACCAGACCGACAGGATACAAGCCGTAATGGCAAACTGCCCCCGGAGAAAAGATTTAAGCGGTTCAACAGCCGGTGTGGTAGAACCGGTTGCGGCCAACAGGTTATATTTTGCAAACTGCGCACCGGCATTAACCATTACAGAAACGGCCAATGCCGGTACCTATCCCAGGTACAAGGAAATTAAACTGCGTGTTGAAGCGGAGTATAAAGCAACAGGCGCCGCTACCGTTAACTTTAATGTGGGAGGCACCGCTACCAATAACTATCACTACCAGGTAATGCCCGCATCTGTAAATTTTGCTGCCGGAGATATTTATAAAGATATTACCGTAAGAATATTGGATAATGCTGCGGTAGAAGCTAACCGCACCATCGTATTAACTTACGCAATAACCGGTTCCGGCATTACTGCCGGGGCAACAGCGCAAACACAACAAATCACTATCCAGGATGATGACCTGGCAAATTTGAGTAATAACCGGATTACTTTAATAGATCAGAATTTTGATGTGAATTTGGCAGGATGGAATATCTTGTCCTCGGGAGGCATGCCTAATCAGTGGACGGTTGGTAGTAACGGTGATGCGGGAGGTACTGGTAATGCAGCTTTTGTTTCTAACTCCACTGGATCTCCCTACTTAAATCAATACACTAAAACTACTACCGGTATAGCAGTATTAAGGTCACCGCTTATTACACCTACAGGTTATAGCGATATCAGGGTTAGCTTTAAGTACAGGGTATGGGGTGAAGTAGTAGGTACTACCGCATACGATTATGGTGCACTGAATTATGCCACTGCCGCTGCT
Organism: Terrimonas rubra; assembly: GCF_042686025.1. Classification (NCBI taxonomy): domain Bacteria; kingdom Pseudomonadati; phylum Bacteroidota; class Chitinophagia; order Chitinophagales; family Chitinophagaceae; genus Terrimonas; species Terrimonas rubra. Next base: position 461,244 of record NZ_JBHUOZ010000001.1, on the reverse strand, counting down.
GCCACAACATTCTATACTGTGCCGGGCACAGGCGCATATGGCGGAACAACGGGTGTTGTATCGGGCACACCGGATGTGCTATTGTCCAATACAGCGGTGGTTAATACCCCTTTTCATTTAGGTTTTTTATGGCGCAACGATAATGCGGATGGTAATGACCCCGCCCTTAATGTAGATGATGTACTGGTAACCGCCCTGGGAACCCAGGTAGAAACAGTTGTATCGGCCTCACATGCTTATGATGTCCGTACCGGCATGGTTAATCACCTGAGAAATAGTGCGGATAATAAAATTATTGCCAGCATTGAAAACCTGTCGCAAAATGTAAATGCTGTCACGGCCTCCATTACCCAGGCCGGCAATGGTACTACCAGCCTGGTTACTAGCGGTGGCAGTTACCTGCGCAGCAATAAAGTAGTACAATTGTCGCCTTCCAGTGCCAATACCAGTGCTACTTATAAAACAACTTTATATTATACTACCGCCGAACTGGCTGGCTGGGGTAGTATTACTAATCTTAAAATATTAAAAGTTAAAGACGGTGTAAACCTGGCCGGAGTAATTACTGCGGCCGATGCGCAACTGGTAACAGCTGTTGTCACCGACTCAAGGGCTGATAAAGGCTATGCCTCATTTGCCGGCGACTTTACCGGTGGTTTCTCCCAGTTTATGCTTGTATCGGCCAATACTGTTTTGCCAGTAAACCTGCTGACATTTACTGCCACTGCTCAAAAAAGTGTAATTGCGCTTAAATGGACTACCCAGGAAGAGGTGAACAATAAAGGCTTTGCCATAGAACGCAGTAAAGACGGTATTACATACGAAAATATTGGCTGGTTAGCGGGCAACGGAAACAGTAACGCCACACACCATTACGATTTTACTGATAATTATATACAGCCGGGTATTGTATACCATTACCGTTTGCGCCAGACCGATTTTGACAACCGGGAAAAATTATCGGTGGTAAGAAGTGCCAAACTGGAAACGAGCCCAGTAAAACTGTTGCTGGCGCCTAACCCCGTAACAAATGGCAAAATATCACTGTTTATTTCCGGTATACAGAATAATGTTACCGTAAAAATGTACAATACACAGGGCCAGCTGGTAAAAACCTGGAACAATGTGAACGCTTTTGACCGCCAGGCAAGTTTAAGCCTGCAGGGGGTGAATGCTGGTACCTACCTGATTTCCATACAATTGGATGACAAAATATGGACTGAAAAGTTACTGGTTCAGTAATTACTGCCCCTAAAAAATAATTTGTTATAAAGACCCCGATATTTAGGGGTCTTTTTTTGTTTTACCGTCACCGATATACTACTTTTGCACCCGAAAAAACAACGTCGGTTTTGGAGGTTTGCTGAACAGCATTACCGGACGATGGACGGAGCGTCGCAACTGCAGTTTCCTCAGGGCACTACAGCCGGTCTCCTAAAAATTAAACATCAATTAAATTTTAACTATATGCCAGAAATAAAGCCAGATGAAATATCGGCCATACTGCGCCAGCAATTGAGCAATTTTAACGCCAATGCCGACCTGGAAGAGGTTGGTACCGTTTTACAGATAGGTGACGGTATTGCCCGTGTTTATGGATTGAACAACGTAAGTTATGGTGAGCTGGTGGAGTTTGAAAATGGTGTACGTGCCATTGCTTTGAACCTTGAGGAAGACAATGTAGGTGTGGTATTGATGGGTGAGAGCAAAGGTGTAAAAGAAGGTGCCCAAGTGCGCCGTACCAACCAGATCGCCTCTATTAAAGTAGGTGAAGGTATGGTGGGTCGTGTGGTAAACACATTGGGTGAGCCTATTGATGGTAAAGGCCCTATCACCGGTGAGCGTTACGAAATGCCCCTGGAGCGTAAAGCACCCGGTGTAATTTTCCGTGAGCCTGTAAAAGAGCCGTTACAAACCGGTATCAAAGCGATTGATGCCATGATCCCTATCGGCCGCGGCCAGCGTGAGCTGATCATTGGTGACCGCCAGACCGGTAAAACGGCTATTGCGGTAGATACCATCATTAACCAGAAAGAATTTTTCAAAGCAGGTCAGCCTGTTTACTGTATATATGTAGCGATCGGACAAAAAGCATCTACCATTGCCGGTGTAATGAAAACACTGGAAGACAATGGCGCTATGGAGTACACTACTATTGTAGCGGCTTCAGCTTCTGACCCTGCTCCTTTACAGTTCTATGCACCATTTGCCGGTGCGGCCATCGGTGAGTTCTTCCGTGATACCGGCCGTCCCGCTTTAATTATTTATGATGACCTTTCCAAACAAGCCGTGGCTTACCGTGAGGTGTCATTATTATTAAAACGTCCTCCGGGCCGTGAAGCTTACCCTGGTGACGTATTCTACTTACACAGCCGTTTACTGGAGCGTGCCGCTAAAGTGATCAACAATGACGAGATTGTTAAGAACATGAACGACTTACCAGAGTCTATCAAACACCTGGTAAAAGGTGGTGGTTCTTTAACAGCCTTACCAATTATTGAAACACAGGCGGGTGACGTATCTGCATACATTCCTACCAACGTAATCTCTATTACCGACGGACAGATCTTCCTGGAGTCTAACTTATTCTTATCAGGTATCCGTCCTGCGATCAACGTAGGTATCTCTGTAAGCCGTGTGGGTGGTAATGCACAGATCAAATCGATGAAGAAAGTAGCTGGTACCTTAAAACTTGACCAGGCTTTATACCGCGAGTTAGAGGCTTTCTCTAAATTTGGTGGTGACCTGGATGCGGCTACTAAAAACGTAATTGATAAAGGTGCCCGTAACGTGGAATTATTAAAACAACCACAATACTCACCATTCAGCGTAGAAAAACAGGTGGCTGTTATTTACCTGGGTACAAATGGTTTAATTAAAGAAGTTGCGGTAAGTAAAGTAAAACAGTTTGAAGAGCATTTCTTAATGGAAATGGAAAATCAACTGCCTGATGTATTAGCGCAATTTAAAAAAGGTGATCTGCCTGAAGCTGGTCTTAAGAAAATGGTTGACCTGGCTAAAAGCATCATCCCCCAGTACAAATAATCACAAGCTTATTGTATACAAAGTCCCTGCTTATTGCGGGGACTTTTTTTATGGCACCGGCTGTAGTTCCCTGATGGGGCTGCGGTTGCGACGCTCCGTTCAGCTGTATATCCCTGAGGGCTGGGCCGCAGGAATAAAAAAAGAGAGCTGTTTGCTCTCTTTTTAAAAATACATCTGAGGGGTTTATTTTACTTTTTTACCAATCTCTTTCCCTGCTTTAGCGTAAGCTTCGGCAATACGTACACCGGTATCAAAATCATAACCACCGAATTGTGCGCCAGGCGATTTGGTAATAGTTAACTTGGCCAATACTTTGCCGGGATTTGCTGTTTCAACGATGGTTACTTCCCCGTTGATCTCGGCATTTTTACGCATAACACCAATGTTAAACCCCGGCTCAATAAAAGTTGTGTGAAAGATCAAAGTGTATTTGGCTTTGTCAGAAACAGTAGCCTTGCTGTACTCAGTGAAAAGTTCGGTGAATTTTGGCTCAAATCTTCCTTCCCTGTCTGAAATCCATGATTCAGCCCATTTATCACCTTTACCGGCTTCTTTTTTATTATACTCTTCTTTTTTCTTGGCAATATATTCTGCCTCATCTTTAAACTTGCCTACAGCAAGATCGTTATAGGTGAATTCAAGTTTGTATTCTGTAACGCCTTTTACTGCATCGAGACTCCCCTCTGTTACTTTAATTTTTTGAGCGTTGGCAGTGAAAGCAAAAGCTCCGGACAGGAGCAGCAATCCCAGTGACTTTACTAGTTTCATGGTTTAGTTTTTAAGGTTTAATTTTTGGGTGACTTTAATTTTTATGAAAAGTAATCATTTTTTTGAAATCCAGATAATACTATGCTGCTCTCCTTTATAACAATTGTAAAGAATAATATTTTCGTAACCCTTTTGGGTTACAGGGGCTGTGAGCAAGTGTGAAGGAGCAGGGTGATTAAGCAACTCTATGGCCAGCCAAAGCCCGAAGGCGGAGGCGCTGGGATATTCTCCGCTTAAATGTTTAAAGCGGGCAACGGGGGTGCCGGGAGGCATCAGGTTGCGGGCAGTATGGTAAAAGGGGAGCAAACGGCTGTCACCGTTCTCGCCGGTAATAATCAGATCGGGTTGAATAGCATTGGTGTTAAGAAAACCGACTATAAAATCAGTAACGGCAGTATTGCTGCTGCTGTGCAACATGTTCACCGCCTTTATACGGCCCAGCGCATTTGCAGGCTGCTGGTTTACCAGGAACATGGCCGTGCCCTCGCCGGCTATACTGCCGGGTGTGCGGCTTTCATATAACGCGGTATTGGCTACGGTTTCTTTTTTGTACCAGCCAGCCAGGAAATCAATATTGAAATTATAATCCGAAATTTCGTCCACCCCGCCGAGTAGGTACGACTCCGAAGCATTTTCACCACATAATAACAAAGCATCCAGCAGGGCATTTTCAAAAGCCAGACCGCGGTGTACATGGGTAATATTGTAACACCTGTTCCGGCTCATCAGGCCTAAATGGCCGGCAATGGCATTGGGTGTGCTTTGTACAAAATTGCCTGGGGCCAGTATACCCTCTTCATAATCTATGATCTGGTTCAGGAATTTAATACAATCTTCCATACCGCCATTGGCTGTACCCAGTATAATACCGGCCAGCTGCGGATGTTTTTGTATAATAGGCAGCGCAGCACCGATACCCATGCGTACGGCTTTACCCATACGGCGTAAAAGACCCGGTGGAATACCGGTATATGCCGGCTCAATGGCGTGTAGTTGATTATTAACGCTTGGCTGCAGGTTGCCCGATAACAGGTCATCAAAACCAGGCTGCGGCGAAATACAAATATGTTCGTGTATGTACAATATTAATTTTTACAGGGGTACTTGCTCACAGAGCAAAAGCCATACCCTTTTGGTTTACATTAAAATATTGTTGGAGGCCACAATGGGCGCCGGTATATTTTCCTCATCCAACATTTCCCTCAGGTCTATCTCGATGGTCCGGCTCATGGAAGTAATGGGTATATCGTTAGCGCTGCCTTCAAAAGGATTTTCGGTGCTTTCGCCCACCTGCTCCAGGGAGGTAAAAACCCAACCTACTATTACGGTAAACGGCACGGTTAACCATACTCCGTATTGGCCCAGTTTAGCAAATTCGTTTAACAAGCCAAAGGGCAACAAAATTACCAATAATAAAATAAAGAAAATATTAATACTGGCGAATTGCCTGGGGTAGGGATAGTTTTTTATTCTTTCGCTGCGGCCCTGGTGATCATACATTTCCTTTAACAGGTTTTCCATTTCCACATAACGCAATGTATCCAGCTGGCCGTTTTCATTTAAGGTGCGTAATTGTTTTGATTGTAAGGCGATCAGCTGTGTGGCCCTGTTCTTTTTGCTCATAATATAGGCGAGTTCACCGGCGGATAACAGGGGTTCCATTGATTTGTCCAGTTGGCTCACCCATTCATCCACCGTATAATAAGCCAGGTATTCGCGGTTATACTTTTTGGTCTTTACATTTTCCCAGCTCCGGCTTTCTCTTAACTGGAAACGTAAAGCCGTTAACCAGGCTATATGCCGGTATACCAGTTCGCGGTGCAGTTTTTTTTCCTCCGTAGTATCATCATGTCTCACAAAATCCTTCACCATCATGCCCCAGGCCCTGCTGCTGTTTACAATGCCGCCCCAGATGGTGCGGGCCTCCCAGGTACGGTTATAGGATTGGGTGTTTTTAAAGCCGGCAATAAAGGCGGCTGCGGTACCAATGAAAGCAATGGTTACCCATGGTATAGCTATCCAGTGCCAGTTGGCAAACTCGTATAACAGTACCGGTATAGTGGCCATAACGGCTAACCAGTATATTTTATGCCTGGTCCATAATATAAAATGTTTAAGGCTGTAACGGGCACCTGTGTTCATACTAATGTGTTTTTAAATGGTTAGTGGTCAGTTCTTCCAGGTCCAATAAATACTCCTGCCGGCGTATTTCCTCGTCGCTGAAATGTTTTTCTTTCCGCAGCTTGTATAATTCATCCCTTTTTACCAGGATAATATCATGCATAATGGCCTGCAGTTTTTGTTGCTCTTCCGGGGCAATCTCATCATAATTCAGTTCCTCTAACTGTTGTTCCAGGCGGGAAATATCATTGTTTACATCCTGCATCAGTTGCTGGGCAATAGTAACATAGGCTTCGTCCCTGCTGTATTTTTCTTCCAGCTTTTTTAAAGTAGCCTGTTTTAAGCGCAGCTGAATGCCGGCATATTCTTCGCCTTCTTTACCGGTTTTTTCAAAGTCTTTGATGTTTAACCATTTTACCAGGAAGGGCAGGGTAATACCCTGGAATACCAGGGTAACAAAAATGACAATAAAGGTGATCAGTAAAATAAGGTTACGGTGGGGGAAGGCCTCGCCGCTATCCATTAATAAAGGAATAGATAGGGCTGTTGCCAGCGATACTACGCCCCGCATGCCGGCCCAACCCACTAACAAGGGGCCTTTCCAAGTAGGGTTAACATTATCCATCCGGTTCTTTTGTCCCAGCCATTTGGGTATATAAGCCACCGGTAATATCCATAATATACGTATGGCAATGACAACTGCACTGATAATAAGACCATATTGTATAGCATCAATAATGGCATATTCGCCCAGGCCTGAAATAATATCGGGTAATTCCAGTCCTATTAAAATAAACACCAGCACGTTTAATACAAAAACCAGGGTGGTCCAAACGCCTAACATATTCATACGCGTGGCGCCGTTGTCAAATATTTTATGTGAGCGATAGGAGATAAATAACCCACCGCTTACAACAGCCAGTACACCGGAAAAATGAAACTCCTCCGCCACCAGGTACATGATGTAGGGGGTCATTACGGTTAAAGTGGCATCAACGGCCGGTATGCTGGGTAGCATACGGTGCAGTCTAAAAATGGCGATGGCTATAATTACACCAGTAACAATACCCATACCTGCTACAATAAAAAAATCACCTACGGCTTCGCCCACCGAAAAACTGCCGGTAACCACGGCAGCCAGGGCAAAACGGAAAACGATGAGTGAAGAAGCGTCGTTAATTAAGCTTTCACCTTCCAGGATAGTAGAGATAGCTTTGGGCACTTTCAGGTTTTTTAAAACCGTATTGGCTGCCACCGCATCGGGCGGGGAAATAATACCGCCTAATAAAAAGCCCATGGCCAGGGTAAAGCCGGGAATAAGCGCCTGTGAAACAAAAGCCACTACCAGTGATGTGATCAATACTAAACCAAAAGCCAGCATGGAGATGACACGACGCCATTTCCAGAAATCGTTCCAGGAAGTGTACCAGGCCGCTTCATATAAAAGCGGCGGTAAAAACACTAAAAAAATAAGCTCGGGGTTTAAATGTACCTTGGGTAGACCGGGGATAAAACTGATGATAAGACCGGCCACCACCAGGAAAATAGGGTAGGCTATTTTGATTTTTTGTGCCAATACGGCCAGCATTAACGATGAAAACAACAACGTTAACACAATAATAAGTGCGTGGTGCATTTCTTGTGCTGGTTTACTTTATAGCAATTTGAGCAAAGAAAACGAGAAAATAAACAATTGCGTAAAAATGTTTATGCGTTTATAGGGAAAGGTATAGTCCTGTGATGAAAAACCACTACAGTTTATAAAAGGCAATGGCCTCATTTAAAAGTTGTTTTACAGTGGTAAGGGGAATATCAGCCAGCGGATCCATTAAGAATATTTTTGCACGGACCCTTTTTTCCTGCAGTAAGGCCGGGTGCTGCATACGATGGCCATCCATAAAGCTGATATAGGGCTGGTGGTTGAACTTTTTATGGGTCCAGAAATAACAAAAAAGCCTGCCATTTATAGTAAAAAATGGCAGGCCGTATTTAATGCTTAATTGTAATTGCGGAATATGTTGCTGAACAATATGTTTTAATGCTAACAAAAAGCTTTTATTAGGCTCGGTTAAATCATTAAAAAAATCGTCAACCTGTTTCACATGCAGTGTGGTTGTGTCAGTAATTATTTAACATCAAAATCAACCACTACACGTGGTGTGGTGGGGTAGCTCTGGCAGGTAAGCACAAAGCCTTTTTCTACATCATCATCTTCCAGGCCCCAGTTCTCATCCATATTCACTTCTCCTTCTCTCACCAGGGCTTTACAGGAGCAGCATACGCCACCGCGACAGCCATAAGGCAGGTCAAGTCCCTTATCCAGGGCGGCATCTAAAATAGTTTCGTCGTAAGGCAGTTCAAAATCAAAACTACGGCCATCCAGTTTAATGGTCACCAGGCTGGCATTGCTGTTTACCGGCGCGACCACTACTTTTTTATCCTCGCCCGATTTGTTGGAAACAGGGGTGGTAAATAATTCTAAATGTATTTTATGGTGATCGATACCCTGGCCTTCCAGGTAGCTTTTAGCACCAAAGGTCAGGCCTTCAGGGCCGCAAAGGAAAATTTCATCCATCCCCGCATAGTTTACCAGGCGGTTCAGCGCTTCCATTTTTTCGGTATCAATACGGCCATTGTGAATGGGGGTGTCCACCGTTTCACGGCTTAGTACATGTATAATACTTAGACGGTTGATGTATTTGTTCTTCAGTGCCTCCAGCTCGTCAAAAAACATGATGGAGTTACGGGTACGGTTACCATATACCAGGGTAAAATGGCTTTCGGGCTCTACCTGTAAGGTTGTTTTAATAATAGAAAGTATGGGGGTAATACCACTGCCCGCACAAATGGCCAGGTATTTCTTTTTTTGACTGTTGCTGAGTTCAGTATAAAATTTACCGGCGGGAGACAGCACTTCCAGTACATCACCCACCTGTAAGTCGTTATTGGCGTATTGTGAGAACAGGCCACCCTCAATTTGTTTAACAGCTACACGCCATTCATTGTCCAGCGGACTGGTGCATAAGGAATAGGTACGGCGCAGCTCCTGCCCGTTAATGGTTTTTTTTATAGTGAGGTTTTGCCCTTGTATAAACTTAAAATCGGTTACTAATTGTTCAGGTACTTCAAAAACAATGGTTACACATTCCGGGGTTTCTTTGCGTAACTCTTTAACTTTTAACGGATGAAAATGAATGGACATTTTTTGTATTCGTAATGTTTACTTTTAAAAAATAGCAGGTAGTTAAGGAGGTATTAATTAGTAATTTAAAATTAGGAATTAATAATTCAATTGCGAACGCTTGCCAGATGCCGATCATTGTTCATGCAGCACAAGTGTGCGACGCAACGAACGATGATAAGGATTACTGCAGCCGGTTACACCTTATTTATTATCGCTGTTACGAAGGCCGTCAATTAACAAACGGATCATATTGTTCTCCAGCTCCTCGGCCGAAATTTTAGCCTTACTGCGATGCCAGCTTTCAATACCACTGATAGCGTGTAACATGATGAGCACGGAGGTGGAAGCATCGATATTGGCAATTTGTTTTTTATTGATGCCGTCCTGGATAATGGCAGCAATACGTTTGCGGTAATTGCGGCGTTGTGCCTGCATATTAGACAGGTAAGGCTCTTCCAGGTGACGCCACTCACGGTCGGCCACATGCACCTCTTCAAAATTCTCAATCATCTGTTTAATATGAAAACGTAAAAGGGTCTCTACTTTTTTGATGGCGTGATCGTGGTTACTATCGATCTCTTCAATATGCGTATGGAAACGGTTGGCAACATCGAAGCAGATGGTTTCCAGTATTTCGTTCTTGGAACGAATATGGTTATACAGGCTGGCAGCTTCAATACCTACAGCTTCGGCAAGGTCACGCATAGACGTGGCAGCAAATCCTTTCTCACGAAACATGGCAGCAGCCTTTAAAAGAATCAGGTCTTTTTTTCCGGCTTTTTTACGTTGAGGCTTATTCATAGGCCAAAGATAAATGAATTTGACAGTTTGAAAATCCTGAATTTTAAGGGCCTGGGCCCGGTTTCAGGGCTTATAATGCCCGGGTTACTATACAAATCATCAAATTTTTTGTAGGTTTGCACGCCGCAATCAAAACAGGTGTTTACAGCCCTTATTACTATTGCTGCACCTTTTGGTATTCTCAAATCAATTTAAGTACATAAACAACAACACATGTCAGTTATTTCTGTAGGCACCATGGCCTTTGATGCTATTGAAACTCCTTTTGGTAAAACCGATCAGATCGTGGGAGGTTCGGCCACTTATGTAGCCTATGCAGCCAGCAATTTTGTAAAACCGGTACAACAGGTATCCATTGTAGGTTTCGACTTTCCGAAAGAGGAGATGGAAGAATTGAAAAGCCGTGGGGTTTTACTGGATGGTGTGGAAGTAATTGAAGATAAAAAATCGTTTTTCTGGAGCGGCCGTTACCACGAGGATATGAACAGCCGTGACACCCTGGTAACCGACCTGAACGTACTGGCCGATTTTAACCCTGTTATCCCTGAATCATACCAGGGAGCGGAGTTTTTAATGCTGGGCAACCTGGTGCCTGCGGTACAGTTAAGCGTGATTAAACAGCTGACTACCCGCCCCAAACTGATTGTAATGGACACCATGAACTTCTGGATGGAAGTGGCTATGCCTGACCTGGAAGAGACCCTGAAACATGTTGACCTGTTAATGGTAAATGATGCCGAAGCCCGCCAGCTGACCGGCCAGTTTTCGCTGGTTAAAGCGGCCAAAAGCATCTTGAAAATGGGGCCTAAGTACCTGATCATTAAAAAAGGTGAGCACGGCGCCCTGTTGTTTAACGAGAATGAAGTGTTTTATGCGCCGGCCCTGCCGCTGGAGGACGTGTTTGACCCTACTGGCGCAGGCGATACTTTTGCCGGTGGTTTTATAGGTCACCTGGCTAAAACAGGCGATATTTCCTTTGAAAACATGAAACGTGCCATCATTGTTGGTTCTGCAATGGCCAGCTTTTGCGTAGAGAAATTTGGTCCTACCCGTTTAAAAGAAGTGACCAAGGCCGATATTGACAGGCGTATCCAGCAGTTCAAGGAACTGATCAATTTTGAAATAGAATTAGTATAGTAGTATAAGCTAAATGTGTAAAGCTGAATGCTTAAGGCCTCTGGAGGTTTTAAGTGTTCAGCTTTTTTATTGGATGATAGTTAATAGTTATTCGTTAATTGTTATTAGTTAATGGTAAGAGAGGGGGAGTACTGTCTCCCACCTTTTTAACATTCCAGCCTTTGTGTTATTGGTTAATGGTTATTCGTTAATTGTAGGAACAAGGAAAATGACACCCTAACATTGAACCTCTTGAACTTTTGAACTTATTGAACTCCTGCCCCCAACCTTAAACCTTAGACCTTAAACTTTAAACTCCCTCCCACTTATTAAAGCTTTATTAAAATCCGTCACTGCCGAACAATTAAATGATAAATGGCGTTATAAACCCTTATAACTATTGTATTTTTGACCTGTATTTGATATTAAGTCTGATACCTTATACTTAAATACTTTACCTGTTATGCTGAAAGTTATACTATACGCCTTACTTGCCTGGTTTTTATATAACCTGATATTTAAATTTATCATACCCATTTATCGTGCTTCCCGCACCATGAAAAAACAGTTTGCGCAGATGCAGCAGCAGTTTCAGCAACAACAGCAAACGCATGAAAGCATGAACCAGGGCCGTTTTACCCAAACCAAACAGGCTCAAAACCCTCCTCCCCAGAAACATTCTGACGATTATATAGAATTTGAGGAGATTAAATAAGGCTATTTAATCCAGATTATATATTTTTGCGGCCGCACAGCGCAGTTGCACTGTAGGACCCTTAGCTCAGACGGTTAGAGCATCTGACTCATAATCAGAGGGTCGCTGGTTCGATCCCAGCAGGGTCCACTACAAAAACGCCCCGGAAAACGGGGCTTTTTTATAACGCTAAATAGTTTAATAGGGGCTGATTTCCTGTCTTTTACATGCATTTGACGCCTGATGGTATAGATTTTAGCATAAAAAGACGGGTTTAACCTTTTATTAACCGCATTGAAAATACATTTGCCCATTACTACACATTTATGAAAAAAATATTCTTAATTGCTCTCAGTGCCTTCTTTTTTACAGCTGTATCGGCACAGGACTCAACTACTGCAAGAGAAGGGGTTTTAAAAAAGGCCGGTAAAGCCAATGATCATTTAATGCTGCAGTTCGGTTATACCGGTTGGTCAGGTATTCCTGATACCATTAGTACCAAAGGTTTCCCCCGTACCTTCAACGCCTATTTTATGCTGGATTTTCCTTTTAAATCAGCAAAAAAATTCAGTGCAGCCATTGGTGCAGGTGTAGCGTATGATAATATGTATTTTGATAAAACTTTTGTGGATATAAAAGGTACAACTGAAAACCTGCGTTTTATTAACCAGGCAGATACCAATAATTTTAAAAAACATAAGGTAGGTACTATTTACCTGGAAGCTCCTATTGAACTGCGTTTTGTAGCGGATCCAGATAACAGTGACCGCAGCTGGAAAGGCGCCATCGGTATTAAAGCCGGATGGTTGGCCAAAGCATTTACCCGCAGCCGTACTTTACAAACAAGGGCCGGAGGCGTTATTAATGACTATACCGTAAAAGAAATGCAGAAACGTTACTTCAATACTACCCGTATTTCGGCAACGGCCCGGGTAGGATGGGGACATTTTTCTTTATTCGGCTCTTTCCAGTTGACCAACCTCTTCAAGGATGGTGTGGCGCCTGAGATCCGACCTTACACTGTTGGTTTGACCTTAAGCGGCTTATAACGTATTAATCACTGTATTATATAGAATGGAAACCCGCATACCATGCGGGTTTTTTTTATACCTGGTATGGTGTGTTCATCGCCGGCATACCTATAATAATTGGCGATGAGGCAGTAAGTTTCACATACGATGAATCGTTTTTTAACTGAAATGACATATAAAAAGGATAAAAGAGGTTGACATTGGTCAATAATTTATTACTTTCATTCTTATACAAATAACACCAGGAAAAGTATGATGACCTGTAATACAAATTGCAGGATCTGCTTTTTTGAAAATGACGACTATGAAAGAAAACAGTTTACCATCCTGCATAATAGTTGATGATAACAAAATAGCCCGGCTGATGCTGCGGCAATTACTGGAAAAATCGGGTTCACTGAATATTGTTGGTGAATACGAGGACGCCATCAGTGCCAAAAAAGGTTTGGAGACCATAACCACCGATATCCTGTTTTTAGATGTGGAGATGCCGGGTATGACAGGATTGGAATTACTTAAATTATTACCGGTAAAGCCCTTAACCATTCTTACCACTGCCAAACAGGGTTATGCTGTGGAAGCGTTTGAAATGAATGTGGTGGATTACCTGGTAAAACCTTTTACCATGGGCCGCTTGCTCCTGGCCGTGGAACGGGCACTGGAGCTGCTGAAAAGCCAGGATACACAATTGGGCCAGGTTTCTACCGATTTTATGTTCATCAAGGAAAGTAAGGTGATACGCAAGCTGAACCTGAATGATATTATGTGGATGGAGGCCAAGGGAGATTATGTGAAAGTGCATGTATTAGGCAAGAACCATATTATTCATTCCAGTTTACGGGCCCTGGAAGACCGGCTGCCGGCACAACAGTTTATCAGGGTGCATCGCAGTTATATTATTGCCTTTAATAAAATAGATTATATAGAGGATATGGTGGTCCATATTCATGATGCCGCCATACCGGTATCAGATAGTTACAGGGAGCAGTTACTGACCAAGCTAAACCTTTTATAAAAGGTTGTACTTTTAATATTCATGAAACGGTTTTTTAAACTTTTCTTTCCTATAGTAATACTGGCGTTGGCACTGATGGTGCTGATATTTATTACCCAGTTGTTTACCAACCAGGCCAACCGTGCTTTACGCTACGGTAATCTGAAAGCGGTGGAGACTTTCCGTATCAATAACCGTATTACAGAGCTGGCCAACCTGGCTTTTGACCTGGAAAAGAAGCTCAGTTCGCATAACCTTACGATTGACAGTGCCCGGTTTAACAAACTGAATGATTCGCTCACCATACTGGGTTATAACAGTAGTGCATTGGCTAAGGCGGCTGCCACACCTGAAACCAAGGTGTTCCTGAACAATATGAACAGTTTTATTGACAGGCAGGTGGAACTTTCCCTTTCTATCCTAACACAAAGCCTGCAGGCTTCCCGGTTAAACAGCAGGCGTTCACTGATAGACTCGCTGCGTAAAATGCAGCTGAGCGATGAAATTTATGTTAACTGCCTGGAAGTACAGAAAAGGCTGGACAGTGAGCTGGAGAATACTTTGCGTGACAATAATGCCCAGGCCAGTAACCTGTCCTTATTTAACAGGCTGCTGGCCATTGCGGCCATTATTGCCATACTGGTAATGACAACCATTATTATTCGACGGCATTCGAAACAGCTGCAGCTTATCAGTGATTTTAAGGCGGCACAAAGGGCGGCATTACGGTCTACAGAAGTGAAGGACCAGTTCCTGGCCAATATGAGCCATGAGTTACGCACCCCTTTAAACGCGTTGATAGGCTTTGGCCGTTTGTTATCGCAAACACCTTTGAATGAAACCCAGAAACAATATGCAAATGTGATCAGTTCGTCCAGTAACAACCTGTTGAATATAGTAAACGATGTACTGGACTTTTCAAAAATAGAGGCCGGCAAACTGCGTATAGAAAAAAGAGTATTCAACATTAAACAGTTGCTGCAGGATGTGGCCCTGATGTTCTCCGCTTCTTTTAAGGAAAAAGGAATTGTATACCAGAGTAACGTGGATGAAAAGATCCCCGAGTTTATAAAAACCGATGCCGAACGTTTAAAACAGATATTGATCAACCTGATAGGCAATGCCTTAAAATTTACAGATAAGGGTACGGTAACCCTGGGCGTATCTGTTGTATGGGATAATGATACGGAGCGGCTAATGAAACTTGGTTTTAGTGTAAGTGATACCGGAAGCGGTATACCGGTGGATAAAACGGAATCTATCTTTAAACGTTTTGAGCAGCTGGAACATGCTACCACGCGCCAGCACGGAGGTACCGGCCTGGGGTTAACCATTGTAAAAAGCCTGGTAAGCCTGCTGGGTGGTAATGTATCGGTTTACAGTGAAATGGGTAAGGGCTCCGTTTTCTCTTTTTCTATCCTGGCAGATAAACTGACGCCGGAGGAACACGAGCACGTAAACCTGAATGAAGGAAACGAATATACTCAAGCACTGGCTGATCTGTCGGGTTATAAACTGCTGGCAGTAGAAGATAATAAGACCAACCAGTTGTTACTGAGCCATATATTAAAGAAATACAAAGCAAATGTGCAATATGCCGAAAATGGTGAACAGGCCCTGCAGGTATTACAACAACAGTCATTTGACCTGGTGTTAATGGATATCCAGATGCCGGTGATGGACGGCTACGTAGCCATAGGTCATGTGCGTAATGATATGTTATTGGACGTGCCGGTAATTGCCATGACCGCCTATGTTTCCGCCGACGAAAAGAACAAATGCCTGCAAAACGGCTTTAACGGCTACCTGGCTAAACCGTTGGAAGAGTATACATTAATAACCGAGATACAGAAATTCCTGGAGCCGGAAAATAAGGACCTGGCTGCCGGAACAACAAATGAGGAGGAAGAGGATTATTTTCTTAACCTGGTAGGCGGGGATATGGAAACCGCCAAAACTTTTATCAATGAAATGCTCACCCAGTGGGAAGTAGATAAGAAGACCATGGAAATGATCTACAAAGAGAAAGAGTTTCATTTATTAAAGCCTGTTTTACACAGCCTGAGATCAACCTTTTCTCCCCTGGGCGCATCTCATCCTATATATAATACTATTTCACAGATAGATAAGCATTTTGCCAGTGGCAATTTAAACGGCGGAGAGCTAAAAACATTTATAAGAACCATTGAAGGGTACAACAAAGACTTAATAAAAACGTATCTTCGTGATTGATTAGTAAAGCTGGCGTATAAACGGCAGTGATTTCAGACTATGAGTAAAAAAGGCACTAAAACATTATTCCCCGATAAGTCCGCAGGAGATTACCCTGCACTTATTCTTTTGTGGGCGGGTGCTTTTGTTATTTTTCTTATCATGATCGCTTTATGGTATAAAGAAGGCGACGATGCTATTTCCCTGAATGTAAAACACCGCAATACGGAAACCCGTAACAACACTGCCGAAGATGGCATATTTGTGGACGAGTTGTTACTGTCTGCGAATGACCTGAGCATTTCGGGGCGAAAGGAGTTGATCAATACATTATTAACCAATAATAATGAATACGATACGGTAAGCTCAAATACTTTTGCGGGCAGGGATAAATTATATAAAAAATTATACGAACAGCAGGTAAAAAATACCAGCCAAAGCCGCAGGGGCGGAGGGGGTATTGATATCCGTCCTGTTCCCTGATAGAGTCATATTCCGACTGAAAAGCCACATCAAAATCTAAACCATTTTAAAAAGAAGATATGACTAAATGCATATGGTCACTTATCTGTCTGTTTGTGTTGGTATCATGTGGAACCCAAAAGCGAATGGCAGCGGCAAAAAGATCTCTGGATACGTATAATCAAAGTAAGGCAGCAGAATTAAGCCGTTTAGACAGTTTAAAACAACTGGTTAACCAGAAAGAGCAAAGAGGCCACCTGGAAGATACATTAAGTGATCAGTCGGAAATATTGATTAAACGTTTACAGGAAACAATTGAAGCAGAAGCAAAAGGGGCTGAGTATATTGCTCAAACCCTTACGGATAAAAAGACTTTCAGAAAAGCGTATAAAAGTGAAATAAGGGCCAGGCTTATTGAGCTGGACACTTTTAATAACCGCTCAGGCAAACGGGAGCAGGTATACCAGATGCTGACCGATGCCATTAATATTACCAGCTATAACCTCTTTAGCCTGGCCGCTTTTTTTGATCCGGGGGTATATCGTGTGGCGCCCGAAAATACGGACAAGGTAGAAAAGCTGTTTAGCCCGGTAATTGATTCCATTGCCAGGTTTTCCAATAAGTACAAAAATATTCCCCATAAAGCCGTCATTGTTTTACTTGGCTATGCCGATGAACAGGCTATTCCGGAGGGAACCGGTTTACACAAAACATTGGTGGAAATATTAAAGGATCCGGCGGCGAGTCAACAACTGTTAAATAAGCAGTTATCGGAGTTCAGGGCTAAGGAGCTGCTTAGAAATCTCAAGTTTTTAATGACCCGTAATGCAGGCCGGTTTACCAATTACAACAATTTAAAGATCGGGTATGTAGCCAACGGTCGGGGTGAGGAATATCCCTTTGCCCATATTACCGATTACCGGCCCGATGATGACCGCCGCCGGATCGTATTGTGTTACTGGCTGATCCTGCCGGATATCAAAGAGAATTAATCACTCAACGTTAAAAAGGTGCAATTAGGCGAAACATATTCATTAACCGGCGAAATATAAAAAAACGGTCCTGTTTCTTTATTTTCTTTGTGTCGGTTTAGAGGGCTTAAAGTCTGGGCTAAGAAACTTTTCTAAGTATCCTGGCCCATTCTTTTTTTATATATCTGCCATCATTACCTCCCTTCCTCAAATTACCTTACAACTTTCAGGCTTTATTAAATAATCCGGGTATTGTTCCCGTGTTTTTGCAGCGTTTTTATATCCTGTTTTTTAACAGAAAGAACGAACGGCACTTTTCAGCGAATAAAAAAGCAAATTGGGCGAAATAAGAAAACAGGGGTTAAAATACTTGCTTTCTTTGTGTCGGTTTAGAGGGCTTAAAGTCTGGGCTAAGAAACTTTTCTAAGTATCATAGCCCATTCTTTTTTATGACAGGCTTGCCTCTGCTCTTAAGCGTATTACAACTATTGTTATAGTTAATGCTGAAGATAACCTGTCATATAAAAGATAATAATTATTCTGAGTGATCCGGCGAACAAAAAAGCCGGTTTATCGAAAATGCAACCTTAGTCAGCTTTAACAGGCGTTACTTTGTTTATGTTTTTAAGGCAGGAGTTGAGAAGGACAAGGAGCTTTTTAACTAATTAAAAGAAAACAATGATTACGACATCAACATTATCCGAACTTGAGTATCACGATAAGGTTGATATACATTTAATCATTCAGCATCAATCGTTCTTTGTAAATGCGGCGGCGGATCTGTTCCAGGAAGAGCCAAAAGCTGTTCAGTTGCTGATCAGTACAGTTGAAAGCTTATTTATCTCCGGTCTGAACTATTATCATACTATCCATACCGGCAAAACGGATGTATTTATCATGGCCAAAAATTTTGGCAGGGTAAAAATATCGCCTAACATGGTGGAGAACATGGAAAATGGTTATTTGCTGATGAAGGGTGGGGGTGCTTTAACGGAAATTTTCGGCAATAAATTAGGGCAGGCCTTAAACTACCTGGTAAAAAGATCAGGTGTAAAAGCGTCCACGGCCTATACCTATACCTGCCTGTATGCAACGGTGGTATTAAAATCGCTGGGCGAGCAGGCAACTGTTTCCGGGATGTCGGCAGGAGTCTTTATTAATTACCTGGCTACTTCAAAACTGGGGGTGAGCCCGCAGGAGATGAGCACCTTACTGGAGGATAATACTGGGGCTGTAATGCCTGAAATAGAAAGAGAGCTGTATATGTCCGGCGAAACCGGTAAAGAGACAAACAGTAATGAGTTCGTAAGAACTGTGTTCTCTTTTGTATTGCTTATTGTATTGGCTATATCACTGTATTTTATATATAAGAACAGAAATTTTGAACCTAAGACCAGTTTACCAAGTAGTATACAGCAGGTAAAACTAATTGGTATTTCAGCTACTTAAGTTCGTTACCCGTTGATTACCCGTTTCTAATTCGTACCGTTCTATAAATATTACACCTATCAATAACGTCTTAATTCTGGTCGTTGCTAACCTGGGCCGTATCTGTACGATACGGCCTTTTTCTTTTACTCCACTTTGTCACGCTATTGTCATGTTCCCGAATGCGTAAATGCATTTCCTAATTGCGATAATTTGCCGGTTATTAATGTGTGACTTTTGCAGCCAGATAAAGTCACTATGAGCAAGTTTACCAGGGAAAATATTGTAAGTAAATGGTTTGTAATAAATTATAATAAACCCAGCCGGTCAAAGGCATTGTTGTTTGCCTTAACCGTTTTTGCGATATCAGGAATCAATGCGCAGGAAGATACTACGGGTAAAAAACTGGAAGAAGTGGTGGTGACGGGGCAGTATAGGCCACAGTCGTTAAAGAATTCGGTATACAACGTAAAAGTGATACCGCAGGAACGTATCCGCTTAAGAAATGCGAATAATGTACAACAAATATTAAGTACAGAACTTGGATTCAGGCTGGTTAATGATAATACATTAGGCACCACTGATGTGCAGATGATGGGCATGTCGGGCAGGAGCATTAAAATATTACTGGACGGGGTTCCCATTGTTGATAGAAATGATGTAAGAGAGAGCCTGGGTCAGATTGATGTAAATACTATTGAAAAAATTGAAATTGTTGAAGGGCCTATGTCTGTATCGTATGGTACAGATGCGCTGGCGGGTGTAATTAATATTATTACTAAAAAAGGAAAAGGGGATAACCTGAGCGTTACTGCAAAGGTACATGAGGAGACTGCGGCTGATGAATATTATCCTTTTAGTTACCAGGGCCTGCACCAGCAAAACCTGGGCGTAAACTGGCAGAAAAAAGCCTGGAATGTCAGCGCTGGTTTAACACATATTGACTTTAATGGTTATGGTGGCGATGATTTCGGACGTGCTAAAAGCTGGAAACCCAAAGAGCAATACCTGGGCCATATAAGATTAGGGTATCGTACAGAAAAACTGAATGTATATTATCGTATAGACGGATTAGATGAAACCATTACCAGCCGTGGGGCAATCAGCCAGGCTTACACAGTTTTTGATCAGCGATACTTCAGCAAACGCTTGATGCATCAGTTACAGGGTGAGTGGTTTGCCAATGACCGCCTGCAGATCAACAGTATTTTATCTTATACGGATTACAGCAGGAGGACCCGGAGCACAAAAAGCGATTTTATAGCTGGTACTACCGTATTGACGACTGAAGACGGTCACCAGGATACCGCCAAATTTAATACAGGCGTTTTCAGAACTACTGTTCAATACAGAATTTCTGATAAAGTGAGCCTGCAACCCGGCATAGATATTAACCGGGATGAAGCCAGCGGGCAAAGAATTTTAGGTAATCCTGTGATTATGGATTATGCTTTCTTTGTTTCTTCCGAAATAAAACCAACAGCTGCTATTAATATAAGACCAGGATTACGGTTCATCAAAAACTCAAAATATGATGCGCCGCCTGTAATTCCTTCATTAAACGGAAGATGGGCTATCACTGATGATTTGAATGTAAGAGTTGGGTATGCTTATGGTTTCCGCTCACCTGCGTTAAGAGAACTATACTTCAATTTTATTGATGCCAACCACAGTATTATCGGGAACCCCAATTTAAAAGCCGAGACTTCCAATAGTATGAACGCCTCATTTAACTGGTCAGCAGTTAAAAAACGTGACTTTACTTATACCGCGGTGTTGGGCGGATTCTATAATCAATTTAAAAACCTGATCGATTATGGGTTTGATGCCAATAACCCCACTGTTACCACATTAATTAATGTGACTGAACATAAAACAACGGGAGTGACCCTGGAAAATACTTTTACCTACCAGCATCTTCGTGCTACATTAGGTGCTTCTTACATCGGACGTTATAATTTATATTCTGATGATCCCACCTACAAACAGGAGAACATGCCCAGTTTTGTATGGACACCGGAGGTGAACAGTAATATCACCTACACCTGGGAAAAGATAAACACACAATTTGCCTTGTTCTATAAATTCACTGGTAAACGTCCGGCCTATCAATTAGCCACTATAAATGGACAGACAAATGCAGTGTTGACAGAGATCGGTGCTTTTCATTTAGCAGATTTTACGGTGAGTAAAAATCTATTTAAACTCTTTACACTGGGAGCAGGAGTTAAAAATATTTTTGACGTTACCACCTTAACCAATACCTCTACAGATTCGGGTGGGGGACATAGTACAGGTGGACCGGTGCCGATGAGCTACGGACGTTCCTATTTTGTTTCACTTGCTTTTCAATGGAATAAGAAATAAACTTTTTAAAAAATAAACTAAAAAAGACCATTATGTTGCGTTTTCAAAAATTGTCAGCTATCCTTTGTTTAGCTGCTTTATTTACAGCATGTAAAAAAGATAAAGATCCTGTTATTGTAATTCCTCCATCCAGTGGGTCACAATTACAATTAAATGGTGGAGCCGGCGGTGCGAGTGCAAAAAATTCGGTTTTTGTTGATTTTAGTGCAGATAAACAAGATTCTGTTGCAAGGGCTAGTTGGGATTTAGGTTTTTATGGTGGCAGTGAGTTTCGTGTAAAAATTAATAATACAACAAGCGCAGCTGTTAAGGTATTAGAAAAAACGGATTTAGGCGCAGTAGTGGCAGCCGATACTGCGGGTTTAACATTGGCCATTAGCCAATCTTCGCCTTCCGCATCACATTACAATAGCATTGATGCTTTAAATGGTTCGTTAACCGGTACTGTAATACCAGAAGTTTCTGCAACCGCATCAAACAATAAAGTAATTATTATTAACAGGGGCACTGGCGGCGGAATAGCTGCACGTGCATGGATCAAGGCTAAAATAACAAGGAATGGAAATGGTTATACTTTACAGTATGGTGAGTTAAATGCTACCACTTTTCAAACTGTGAATATCACAAAAAATTCAGACTATTCGTTTCAGTTAGTATCTTTTGATAATGGTGTGATAGCTACTGGTGAACCAGAAAAAAGCAAATGGGACTTTGTATGGACCTACTCTGTGTATGAAACAAATTTTGGCGGAACAATAGTACCGTACAATTTTTCTGATTTAATATTTATTAATAAGCTTGGTGGCGTTACTGCAGCGCTTGTATTAAACTCAACTGTGAGCTACGATGCTTATTCAGCCAGTAACATAGCTACTACAACTTTTTCCAGTGACTATAATGTAATTGGACATAAGTGGAGAGTAACTTCACCTTCTGCTGAATTTCCAGGTGCACCGGTAGGTGTTTTAACTGACAGGTTTTTTGTTATTAAAGATGCAGCAGGTAATGTGTACAAATTAAAATTCTTAAACTTCCACGCCAGTGATGGTGGAGAAAGAGGAAAGCCAAGAATTGAGTATAAACTGGTTAAATAATCGACACTTTATTGGAAAAACCGCCCTGGAGGCGGTTTTTCCTTTTTGCGTAAATCCCTTTTCCCTTTCCGTAACCCCTTTTACCATAATTGTCATTGCTTTGTCATGGCAGGCAGAGGGCCTCTGGGTTTATACTTCCATAATGCTGAATAGCGGGCAGAACGATGCAGTGAGTGACACAACTAAAGCTAATAGTAGTAATACGGCCCATAACAAAAAACTAAAATGAAAAATAATAAATACCTCTTCTTTATATTGATGATCGTGATGGCTGTTACGGCCTGTAATACGGCTGATAAGCAATCATCCATCAATACGGAAAAAATCGTTTCACTGGACGGGACCTTAACCGAAATTTTATGTGAGCTGGGCTATGAAAAGAATATTGTAGGGGTGGATGTAACCAGCAGCTACCCCGAATCAATGAACAAACTGCCCAAAGCCGGGCATAACCGGAATGTAAATGCCGAAGCGGTGATCGCCATGCAGCCAACCGTGGTAATTGCCCTGGAGCAGGGTATGAAACCCGAAGTGGCCGAACAGTTTAAAACAGCCGGCATACCCGTTGTATTATTACACCGCGAGTATAGCTTACAAGGCACCAGGGACCTGGTAAAAGCCCTGGCGGACACCTTGGGTAAACCGGAAGAAGCGGCAAGAATAACCCAACAGATCGATACCGACCTGGCAGCATTGCCCAAGTATGATACCGTGAACAAGCCCAAAGTATTATTTATTTATGCCCGCGGGGCCGGCACCATGAGTGTTGCGGGTACGGCTACTGCACCCAATACAATGATTAACCTGGCCGGGGGTATTAATGCAGCCGCCGAAGTGGACGGCTTTAAACCTTTTACTGCGGAAGCCGTTGTGCGGGAGAACCCTGATGTGATCCTGTTTTTTGATAGTGGCCTGGAAAGCCTGGGTGGAGCCGAAGGATTGTTAACAGTACCCGGTATTGCGAGTACCAATGCCGGTAAAAATAAAAAGTTCATTACCATGGATGGCCAGTACCTGGCGGGCTTAAGCCCGCGTATGGGAAAAGCGGTGGTTGACCTGGCAGCACTGATTCATGATAAACCGGCAACCGGAACCAAATAAATTTTGTTGTAGTTATTTATTATGCGTCCACCGGTTTTAATTACCATATTAACAGTGCTGTTACTGGTTGCCATTGTTCTGGCATCGGGTATTGGCGCTTTGGGCATACCTCCCGGTAAAGTATTGTCCATTATCCTGCACCAGTTAGGTATGGCAGGCGATGCAAACTTTACACAACAACAGGAGGCCGTGATCATGGCCATACGTTTGCCCAGGGTGTTCTTTGCCATATTAATCGGGGCTACCTTATCGGTATGCGGAGCAGCTATGCAGGGCTTATTCCGTAATCCGCTGGCCGACCCGGGACTGGTAGGCATCAGCAGCGGGGCCGCTATGGCAGCAGTTATTGCCATTGTATTAAGCACAACCTTGTTTGCCGGCTTACAAAGCCAGCTGGGATTATATGCATTGAGCATTTTTACTTTTGGTGGTGCTTTTATAACCGCGATGGCCGTATACCGTTTATCGCAGGCCGGCGGTAAAACCATTGTAAGTACCATGTTACTGGCAGGTATTGCCATTAGTGCCTTAACCAGCTCGGTAACGGGTTTTATTACCTTAAGTGCCAGTGATGCACAATTGCGCACCATCACGTTCTGGACATTGGGTAGCCTGGGTGGCGCTAACTGGACAAATTTATTAGCCATACTGCCTTTCTCGCTACTGTGTATTGTGTGTTTACCACTGATGTCAAAATCATTGAATGCCTTTACATTGGGAGAGACCAGCGCCCTGCATTTAGGCATACGGGTAGAACGATTAAAACTGAAAGTAATACTGTTAACGGCTTTAGGCGTAGGAGCCTGTGTAAGTGTGAGCGGGGTGATAGGATTTGTAGGCTTAGTGATACCACATATTGTAAGAAAGCTGATAGGCCCCGAACATAAAAACCTGTTCATTGCATCGGCTTTACTGGGTGCTTTGTTATTGCTGGTAGCCGACCTTTTATGTCGTACCATCATAGCACCGGTAGAAATACCCATTGGCATTGTGACAGCATTTATCGGCGCACCGTTCTTTTTGTATTTATTATTAAAGGAGCGTAATAAGGCGTTTATGTTAGATAAGTAGGAGGGAAGGGTTCAATAGTTCCAAAGATTCAAATGTTCAACGTTGGGTTATTGTTCTTTCGGTCTTTTATCACTAACAAATAACAAGTAACAAATAACTTTTGCTAAAAGTAAACAACATATCAGTAATCCATAATAAACGGCATTTGTTGCAGGATGTTTCTTTTCATGCAAATGCAGGCGAGTTATTGGTGGTGCTGGGCTCCAACGGGGCAGGCAAGAGCAGTTTGTTGAAATGTATCAGTAAGGAGTGGACACCACAGCAGGGCGATGTGAGCTGGAATAATATTTCGTTATCCAAATGGACAGATAAATCGCTGGCCAAAGTAAGGGCGGTGTTAACGCAGAATTACCAGATAAGTTTGCCCTTTGGTGTAGAGGAGATTGTAATGATGGGACGTTACCCGCATTTTAAAAACAGCCCGAGCGAGCTGGACAGGCATACCGTGCAGCAATGTTTACGTTATACCGGCATTGAGCATTTACAGGGCAGGAACTACCTCACACTGAGCGGCGGTGAGCAGCAAAGGGTGCAGATAGCCCGTATACTGGCACAGTTGTGGGATGGAGATGCCAATAATAAACTGATGTTACTGGACGAGCCCGTGAGTGCATTAGACATACAGTACCAGCACAGTGTAATGCAACTGGCCAAGAAGCTGACCTTGCGGGGCTTTACCGTGGTGGCGGTATTACATGACCTGAACCTGGCTTTACAATATGCCGATAAAGTGCTGATGTTAAAACAGGGGAAACAAATTGCATTTGGCGACCTGAGTGTGTTGAACGAACATCATATCAGGGAAGTGTACGAGGTGGATACGGAAATTATCCAGCATCCCGATTCCAGGCGCAAACTGGTGGTGGTAAAAATGTAGACGCTTAAAATATAAAAAGTCAAAATTGAAAATATGGAAACAACTTTAAGTTCCTTAAAGGAGAAATACGAAGCAGCCAGGGTAGAGAACCCCAAGGCCCGTATCAGGGATATTGCCCGCCTGTTAGGCAGCAGCGAAGCACAGTTGCTGGCCACCGGCATTGGTGAAACTGTTACGTTGCTGGAAGGCGATTTCCGCGAGTTTTTAAAAGAAGTAAATACCATGGGGCGTGTAATGGCGCTTACCCGCAATGATGATTGTGTACACGAACGTAAAGGGGTGTACAACAATGTATCTTTTGATAGCCCGCATGTTGGCCTGGTATTAGACCCGGATATTGACCTGCGTTTATTTATGATGGGTTGGAAGTATGGCTTTGCGGTGAATGAGAACGACCGTTTCAGTTTCCAGTTTTTTGATAAAAGCGGTGAGGCGGTACATAAAATTTATTTAACTGACGACAGCAATAAAGAAGCTTACGAAGCTTTAAAAGCAAAATATACAGCTGCTGACCAGCAACTGGAAATTACCACGGAAGCTTATCCTCCCACACCTGCCGAAAAACCTGACAGTGAAATTGATGTGGCCGGTTTCCAGGAAGGCTGGAGGAATATTACCGACACGCACCAGTTTTTTGGTATACTGAAAAAATTTGGTGTAAGCCGTACACAGGGTTTACGCCTGGCGCCCGAAGGCTTTGTACAGGAAGTAAGTAACGAAGCGGTAGAAACGGTGTTACAGAAAGCATCGGAGACAAAAGCGCCGATCATGATATTTGTAGGCAACCGTGGTTGTATCCAGATTCACACCGGTGAAGTGAACAGGCTGGTAAGAACAGGCCCATGGTTCAATGTGTTAGATCCTGATCTGAATGTACACTTACGTACCGAAGCAATTGCTAAGACCTACGTGGTTAAAAAGCCGAGCGAAGCCGGTATTGTTACCGCTCTGGAAGTATTTGATAAAAACGGTGAATTAATTATTCAGTTATTTGGTAAGCGTAAACCCGGTATTCCTGAACTGGAAAGCTGGAGAGAAGTAGTGAAAACAGT
Organism: Terrimonas rubra; assembly: GCF_042686025.1. Classification (NCBI taxonomy): domain Bacteria; kingdom Pseudomonadati; phylum Bacteroidota; class Chitinophagia; order Chitinophagales; family Chitinophagaceae; genus Terrimonas; species Terrimonas rubra. The sequence continues at coordinate 434,856 of NZ_JBHUOZ010000001.1, read as the reverse complement.
AGCTGATTTTTAATTAGCTGATGTATAAAATAAAAAGGGAGTGTTTTGATTAACACTCCCTTTTTATTGTCCTTTTTTGTTTTATTTATACTCCATGGCCAGTTTAACTGCCGCAGCGGCATTCACTACTTTACCACTCTCGCATAATTCACTTAAACTTATTTTTTCGGTTTTACTACCAGGCTTGTTTACTTTCTCCGGTATGGATTGCCCGGACTTTTTAAGAATATCGGCTATTTCAGCGGCTGTAAGTTTTGGGAAATAGGAACGCAGTAAGGCCGCTACACCGGCTACCACCGGGCTGGCCAGGCTGGTGCCATCAGCTGTTTGGGTGCCATCGCCGGCAATAGCACAATGGATGTATACGCCGGGAGCAAAGAGGTCAACTGTTTTTTTTCCATAATTGCTGAAATCAGCTACCCAGTTGCCCGTGCTGGGATCGGCACTGGCCCCTACATTTAAAAAATTAGGGAACCGGGTATTATTAATGGCAAAAGCGCTTGGGTAATTCATATCATTATCCGTATTGGTGGTATCATTACCGGAGCCATGTACCAACAGCACATCCTTTGACAAGGCATAGGCAATGGCTTCATCTGTCCAGCGTTTATCCGGGGAAATATATTTGCCAAAGCTCATATTGATCACTTTGGCGCCATGATCAACTGCGTAGCGTATGGATAACGCCACATCTTTGTCAAACTCATCCTTGCCCAATATACCCCGTATCATCATGATCTGTACATTATCGGCAATGCCATCAATGCCTTTACCATTATTACGTACAGCCCCGATAACACTGCTTACACTGGTACCATGGTAACCGCTATGGGTAGTAAGATTATGATTGCCATAATGTGTTTTGGTTATATCGTAACCATTGTCATTTAATAAGCTATCACGAAAAGGAGTGGGTGGTACTGTTTTCTTGTTCAGGTCGTCTTCCGTTTCCTGTTTAAACTGCCCGTAGTCTTTTATAAAAGCGGCATTGGAGAAATCCTGGTTATTAAAAATATTGCGCCAAAGGGCTATAAGCTGTTGATTGTTCTTGTCTATTTTAAGGCTATCAAGGTCGGTCCGGTTAAAAATATCTTTCTTCAGCAGCCATTTTAATTCGTCATTGGTTTTACTGATAATATCCCAGTTGGCCCTGATAATATCAATATTCTTTGCCGCTTCTTTATAAGCGTCCTCTATTTTTTTAGTGGCCCGTTGCCATTCGCTGAACTGCCATTGCAGGCTATCGGGGATATTCTTTTTTGTTTTGTTCTCAAATTGTTGTTTAAAGCGGTGATAGGTGCGGTAAATATCGCTTACACTAACGGCCAGGTTTTCGCCATTGGCAGCGCCCAGGTAATTCCAGCCATAATAGTCGTCTACAAGGCCATTGCCATCATCATCAATACCATTATTCGGTATTTCTTTAGGATTCTTCCATAATACGGGTAACAGGTCGGGCTGCAGGGTATCAATGCCGCTGTCAATTACCGCAACAATTACCGGTTCGCTTTTTTTACCTTTTAATAATTCATAAGCCTGGTTCAGGCTAATGCCCATATAGCCATCTTTTTTATAATCCAGGTAATGCCAGTCCTTTATTTGGGGTTTTACCGTTTGGGCAGTGCTAAAAAGAGGAGCGAATAAAAAAAGTCCGAGCCAGTATTTCAACATAGTTATCATGTTTGCTACAGGTATAAAAATAGGGAATAGCGGTTATTGTATAATAGTGCGGAACGTTAAATTAATACGTGCAGTACCTATGCGGGTACTGGGCGGTAAGCGGTGCAGCCAGTGGGTTTGGGTGCGGCCCTTCATTACCAGCAGGCTGCCATGTTCCAGTAATACGGAAACGGTTTCACCGCTTTGTTTGTGTTTAAATGCAAATTTTCTTTCGGCGCCAAAACTTAAAGAGCCGATGGCGCCATCCTTCTTCAGATCCTTTTCCCCATCGCTATGCCAGGCCATGCCTTCACTTCCGTTATGGTACAGGTTCAATAAACAGGAATTGTATTGTTCGCCGGAATGCTGTTCGGCGGCCTGTTTCAGCGCCAATAAAGTATCAGTCCAGGGTAATGCCTGTTTGGTTATTTTGGAGTAGGTATAGGAAAAAGGTTTATCGCCATACCAGGCTACCTTACGTTTGGTGATAATTTTTTTACCGAAGATAATGGCTTCATCGGGCTGCCAGTCAATGCCTGTTAAAAGAGCATTATAATAAGCCTGTGCTGCCGCTGCGTCAAAAATTTTACCGTAATAATTTACAATGCCATCATGTGGTAAAAGGTTAAGCCCGGCATCATATTCAGCTGGAAAAAGTGTCATTGGCTTTATTGAAAATCAGTTTATGGATTAAGTATAAAATAACGATATAAGGCTTGTAAGCTTTCTTTTAACAACCCGTTCATACCATCGGTATCTTCCAGCTTGCAGCCATTGGTAATGACCACAAATCCATATTTCTTTTTGGGGTTAAAAAACATGGCACTGTACAAACCATAGGCAGAACCGGTATGCCCGGTAAGTGTTACACCCGGTACTACTTTACTGGTATTTACCTCTAAAGCCAACCCGTAACTGTTATCGGCTGCAAAGGGTGTTTGCATTTGCCCGGAACTTTTTTTACTGATGATACGTTGTTTACCCAGCTTGCCCCTGTTCATATGCATCATCATATACCGGGCCAGGTCATGTGCAGAGATCTTTACCCCGCCTGTGGGTGAAAATACAGGCGTACTGTAGCCCATAATATATTTAGCCAGCTCTTCCCGGCGGGGATGATAAGCGTTTTCAGCTGCCACAAAAATATTACTGTCCTTATTGTATTCGTATAAGGTGGCAAAGCGGCGGTTGTCCAGCGAATCATTACAATAACCGCCGTATAACCCTAGGGGGTTAAAAATATGTTGTACAATATAATTGTCAAATCTTTGGCCCGAAACTCTTTCAATGATGGTGCCGGCCAGGTTAAAGTTGAGGTTACAATATTGATAGGTACTGCCCGGTTCATAATCATTAAAGCTTTTTGCCCATTCAGGATTTTTATCCGCCTGTAAAATATCGAGTGTAAAATATCCTTGTTTATCGTTCAGGCTGCTGCGGTGGGCCAGTAACATTTTAAGGGTGATCACCTTATCCGGGAATTTGGGATTGCGTACAGTAAAGCCTAACAGTTCACTGATATCCTGCTGTAAGGAAAGTTTGCCGGCTTCCACCAGTTGCATGATACCGGTAGCCGTGAATGATTTGGAGATAGAGGCAATACGGAAAATGTGATCAGTGGTCAACGGTGTTTTGTTTTGCAGGTTGCTATAGCCGAACGAATGGTTATAGACCAGTTTATTATTTTTGACAACAGCAACCGATATACCTACCGCCTGGAACCGTTGCATGATGCTGTCGATGGATTTTTCTACCGGGTGCTGCGCAGATAATGATTTACTGTTCGTAAATACAATTGTAACCAGCAGCAATAGTGTATACCATACTTTCATTATAAGCTTATTTGGATTGTTAAATTTACCTACTTTATCTACATCCCGCCATCACAGGGGTTACTTTTGATGAAATAAAGTATTCATATAGGAACATTAACCTTTATTATGCTAAAGAAAATTATCCGTATTACGTTAAAGACCCTGGGCATCATCATCGGCATATTAGCATTATATGCATTGGCCGCCTGGCTGATCCCCTATATTCCGGTTAATAAAAAAGCAAGGCTGGAAGGGCCGGACGAAGTAACTATTTATATTAAAAGCAACGGGGTACATACGGATATTGTGGTGCCGGTTAAAACAGCTCAATTTGACTGGACAAAGTACATTAAATATGAGCATACGGATGATAAAGACAGCACCATGGCTTATGTAGGCATTGGCTGGGGTGATAAAGGGTTTTACCTGCAAACGCCCCAGTGGTCTGATTTAAAATTCAGTACGGCTTTTAAAGCCATGTTTTATTTAAGCACTTCGGCCTTACATGCCACTTTTTACCCGCAGATAAATGAAGGTGAAAATTGTAAAGCTATACAGATAAGTTACCAGCAATATGAAGCCCTGAATAAATTTTTAGTGAACAGTTTTGACCTGGATGCCGGTGGCAATACCGTTCATATACCCAGTGTAAATGATGGCTATGGCAGCACCGATGCTTTTTACGAAGCTAAAGGACGTTATAGTTTGTTTTACAGTTGTAATACCTGGGCCAATAATGCTTTAAAGGCTGCAGAACAGAAAGCCTGTTTATGGACAGTGACGGATAAGGGGATTTTTTATCAGTATAAATAACTGCAACTCATTTTTTGAACATAAAATAAACGGCCGCTACCAGTAATACAAAAGCAATGATATGGTTTACCCGGAAAGTCTCTGTTTTAAAGAAGAGCAGGGTAAACACGGCAAATACCACCAGGGTAATAACTTCCTGTATCACTTTTAGTTGTAAGAGGGAAAACGGCCCCCCGTTACCATTATAGCCCATCTTATTGGCCGGCACCTGGAAGATATACTCAAAAAGGGCAATTCCCCAGCTAATGAGGATAATGGCAAACAGTCCCAGTTTGCTGAACCATTTCCATTCGGCAAATTTTAAGTGGCCATACCAGGCCAGGGTCATAAAAGTGTTGGAAAGAATTAATAATGCGATGGTGTAAAAGCCTTTCATACGTGTATAATTGTAATACAATATTACTGCATCGGCATTTGTTATTACAAAAATATTCTATAATCCTTCTTACTGTTTTTACCAGGGTTCCTTGTGTGTGCGGCTGGCTAAATGTTGGCAGTGATGAGTCTAAAATAATAAAGGATAAAAATATCCTTTATTATTTTGTTGTGTATCTTTGTATGGTAAAAGCAGGGATTATGGCAGTAAAGACAGATATCACCAACATTCACCATATCAAGATACTGGTAGACAGTTTTTACCAACAGGTGCAGCAGGATGAATTATTAGGCCCCATTTTTTTGGGTGCCATAAAAGACTGGCCCCATCACCTGGATAAGATGTACCGGTTCTGGCAAACGGTACTGCTGGATGAGCATACTTATGCAGGTAGTCCCTTTCCGCCGCATGCCAACATGCCTATTAACGAAACACATTTTAACCGCTGGCTGCAGCTCTTTCATGCCGCGGTGGATGAATTATTTACAGGTAAAACGGCGGATGAAGCCAAATGGCGGTCCGGAAAAATGGCAGCCATGTTCCAACATAAAATTGCTTTTTACCGGGGCACAAATATGTATCCTCTACAATAGTATCCTTATGGGCCTATTTTCCAAAACATGCGAGTATGGTATACGTGCGGTATTTTACATTGCACAACGTTCACATGCCGGGTATAAATGCGGGATAAAAGAAATTGCTGAACAGGTTAACTCACCGGAAGCATTTTTAGCCAAGATATTGCAACAACTCAGCAAAGCTGGTTTAATACTATCGGCCAAAGGGCCAAATGGTGGTTTTTATTTCGATGAAAAGGGATTGCAACAACCCCTGTCAGCTATTGTAAACGCTATTGACGGTAATGATATTTTTACAGGTTGTGCCATGGGCCTGCAACAATGTTCGGGGCATAATCCCTGCCCTTTACATAACGAGTTTAAAAAAATACGTACACAGATCACCAGTATGATGCATACAACCACCATTGGTAAGTTTAATGCTCAATTACTAAAAGGGCAGCTGCGTTTAGATAAATAGTTTATCCTTCCCGCTCCTGGGCTCTTAACCAGCGCTCGGGTATTTCGTTACTGCTGGCCAGTAAATAATCTTTGTAACTGCAGGCAATGAATTGTTTATTGGGGAGTTGTACCCACCAGCGGCCGGTGCGTTTGCTTTGTAAAAATATAGTCTCCACTTCGGCAAACACCGTATGAAATTCGTTAAAGGATTCCCTCTCTTCCAGTACTGCTTCCCGTTTTGCCCTGGTACGTCCATCAATATAATACCATAACATATGGGCAATTTGTTTGGCGGTTAATTCATTATTATCCAGGCGCGGGTTGTAACCGTAAATACCAATAGAGTTAACCGAGGGGCTCATACCTGCATATTGCATCAGTATACAGCTTTCCTCTCCGGTAAAACCATTGGGGGTAATAATATTGGCCGGGGCATAGGCATTGGCAATGGCCGATACATCAAAGGAGAATAAATGACTGTTCCGTATTACGGGCTCCATTTCATCAATTGCCTCTTTTACATGTCCTACGCGGAAGCAGTCAAAACGGAGCTTATCCATGGTTTCCAGCATACGCGGGTGAACATAATAACTCTGGAAGCCTATATGGTTATAGTGACGTAAAAAATTAGGTTCGCCGGTCAGCATGCGCATCAGGAAATTATCATGCGGGTAGGCCGATTCCATATCCAGGTCAATCAGGGCATCCACGCAGGCGGCTTCTACCAGTTGCTGGTTCTGTACATAGGCCTGGTATTGTGCCAGGGTAAGATCGTGTGAGCCACCCAGTATAATTACTCTTTTACCATCGTTGATGAGTGCGTTCACCACTGTTTTTAAAGCGGCATAAGTATCGGTAATAGATGATCCGGGTTTTATATCCCCCACATCGGCCAGGTGAATATCGGGGTGCCAGTAAAATAACTGGTAAAACTGTTTACGTATCAATTCCGGAGCGTTGCTCGGGGCACCCATTACGCCGGCTCCGCGTTGTTCACCACAACCTACAATTACCAGCTGGGGATCGTCCAGGTCAGGAAAATTATCTTCCTCGTAGGCAACAACCAGTTTACCCAATTGTCCCTCACGGTATCCTTCATCGTTGGTGATCTGCTGCAGGTTCACCGGCACTAAAAAATCGGCAATATGTAGATGGTCAGACATGCCGGCAAAGATAGGAAGGGGAGTGTTAATTTGGGAATTAGTTAATTTGGAAATTTGGTAATGGGGTTATAAAACAGGATGGTGCATCAGGGCACAAAAAGAAGAATTGTACTGGACAACAGATAGTAACAGTAACATTAACTATATGTGTCCAGGTATGAGAAGAAGGCATGAAAAAAGAGACACAACTAATGAAGGGGAACAAAGATCTTAGATCCCAGATCTGGGATCTAAGATCTTTGTAATGTTTTACAGATCGGGTTGCGGTGTATAACGCAGGTATGGTTTTACCACTTTCACTCCTTTCGGGAATTTCTGGATCGCATCTTCAGTGCTTACAGCAGGTACAACGATCACATCTTCACCATGTTTCCAGTCAGCAGGTGTAGCTACACTGTGATTGGCGGTTAACTGTAAAGAATCAATTACACGTAATACCTCTACAAAATTACGACCGGTAGAAGCGGGGTAAGTGATGATCAGTTTAACTGCTTTATCAGGCCCGATGATAAATAAGGAGCGCACGGTAGCTGTAGCCGATGCATTCGGGTGTATCATATCATACAGGGTGGCCACATTACGGTCGGCATCTGCTATAATGGGGAAATTAACGGTAGTATTCTGTGTTTCGTTAATATCATTTACCCAGCCCTGGTGTTTATCCAGTGGGTCAACACTAACGGCCAGTACTTTTACATTACGTTTGGCAAACTCTTCACCTAATTGTGCGGTGCGTCCCAGCTCGGTGGTACATACCGGTGTATAATCGGCAGGGTGCGAAAATAATACACCCCAGCTATTGCCTAAATATTCATGAAAATCAACTTCACCAATGGTGGTCTGGGCTTTAAAATTGGGAGCCGTATCCCCTAAGCGTAGCGACATAGTTTAACTTTTTTAGATAGACAAATCTAACCCTTTTATAATACCCTACCAAAAAAGTAGACTAAAAAGGCGAACTTTAACTATAACGGTTGTTTGTATAAAAAAATAAAGGGGGGATCGGGAATTACTCGTGTTCGCTCAGGTCCTTCAGCGTACGGTTCTCTACAATCTGCAGGGTGGCATCACGCACTTCCACCATCATATCGTGTAAGTAACAGTGTTTTTCGTTGCAGTTTTTACAACGCTCATAAAAGTACAGGCTAACGCAGGGTAACATGGCAATAGGGCCGTTCACCAGCCTGATGATGGTGGCTACTTTTATTTTTTCGGGTCTTTGTTTTAAAAAATAACCGCCGCCTTTACCTTTTTTACTATCCAGGATATCAGCTTTCTTCAATTCCAGTAAAATATTCTCTAAAAACTTCAGGGGAATTTTTTTCTTTTTGGCAATATCCGATATCAATACCGGGCCGTCGTTAAACTTCTCGGTTAAATAGGCCAGTGCCTTAAAAGCGTATTGCGATTTTTTTGATAGCATGTTGTTACGGTAATAACACTAATGTATAACGAATTGTTGAATTTTTCTGCAGCATAGCCGCTACGCCGCAATATTTATTTAACGATAACTCAATGGCTTTACGCACTTTATCTTCATTTTCGGCAGCGGTATGCAGTCGGTACTCCACCTCAATATCTTTAAAAACCTTAGGATGCTCCTCGGTTTGCTCGGTATTTACTTTAATACTGAGGCCTGAAAAAGGCACCCGCATTTTCTCTAAAATATCCACCACATCAATACCCGAACAGCCGGCCAGTCCTGATAATAACAGGGATTTAGGCCCGGGCCCTTCCTTTTTATCACCGTCAATCCTGAACGTATTTCCTTCAAACGTACTGTCAAAAACATGGTTATTGATCCAAACTGTTTCCGTTGTCATCCTTTTTATTTTAAACGATATTTTATAGTCTTCAGCATTCAGCAATCAGCATTCAGCATTCAGACTTTAGCTTTTCGCTTTCCGCTTCCACCTCCTCCAAATACAATAATACGTTTTATTCATTAGCCCGGCAAACGGTGTTTTTTGTTCACCAGTATATTATCCACGGTCCATTCAATACGCCTGACGAAGGGTTGCTGCCTTACGTTGCAATCGGCTTTCTGACAAAGCTGGCATTGAAAGGGCAGGCAGGCGTCGGAATGAATGAATAATTCCACTGAATCGCCGAAACGCTGGCGTACAATGGCAGAGAGTATATCAATTTCCTCGTGTGCTTCGTTCAGGTTGTAATACCAGGGCAGGGTTACATGACAGTCAATATGTAAAATACTGCCGTACTTAATTACCCTTAAATTATGGAGGTCTACCCAGTTATCCGATCTTTTTTCGTTCAGTAAGGTTACCATTTTTTCCAGTAACTGTTCATCCGCTTCATCCATAATGCCGGCAATGGATTTGCGTAAAATGGAATAGCCGGTAAATAAGATCCAGCTACCAAAAATCATGGCTACTACACTATCTATCCAGGTATAACCGGTAAAGTATAACAGTATAAGTCCCACAATGATGCCGATGGTTGAAACGGTATCACTTTGCAGGTGTTTACCGCTGGCGATCAGTGCCAGGGAGTTATTGCGTTTACCGGTTTTAATACAATACCAGCCCATAGCAAAATTAATGATGGCGGTAAGGCTGATAAGCCAGATACCGGTATCCAGCCTGCTGAGCGGTACGGGGTAAAGTAACTGGTGAACAGACTGGTATAAAATAACCATCCCGGCAACGCCTATTAAAGTGCCTTCAAAAGCGGCCGATAAAAACTCGGCCTTGCCATGCCCGTAAGGGTGATCCTTATCACGGGGTTTGGCGGCCACATATAAACTGTATAGCCCTATAAAGCCTGCAGCCACATTCACAATACTTTCCATGGCATCCGTAAGCACGGCTACCGACCTGGTGAGGTACCAGGCAATAAATTTTGTTACCAGTAATACAACCGATACTACAGCAACCAACTGCTGAACCCTGATATTTTCTTTTGAGGCTTGCAATGGACGGCAATTTATAATAAAACTTTCTTTTATACTGTAAAGAGTGTTATTCCCCTTCACCAAAAGTTTCAATAGCTTTTTTTAACCATAAATCCCTGGCAAATACCAGGAATGCCGGCGGGGCGGCTCTAAAATCCTTTTCGTTTTCATAACGGCCATCCAGTTGCAGCAGCCTTCCGTATTCACTGTCAGCTTTTGGCAAAGTTTCCAGGTTTACGTTGGCAGGTGTAACTGTAAAGCTATCTTCGGTATTCAGCTTTACCCACATATTGCCGCGCAGGGCATACTTTACACTATCCTGGTGCATGATCAGTTTCATATAGGCCGGCGACACATCACCGCGGCAGGCAACTTTATACAGTAAACTGGTTTCGGCAATGCCATTCCCATCCAGGTCGGTAATATGTACGCTGTCAATATAATTACAGGCAACATCCACAGGGCAATCCTCCACACTGTCGTGCATTTGCCAGCGCAACTGGTAGCCTGCCGGTTGTTTTACATAATGAAAAGCGTGTAAGGATGCCGATGCACCCTCTTCCTCACCGGCTTTAGTGCTATAGGCAGGTGCAACCTGTGAAGTGATCAGTAAATGCTCACCCAGTGAGTCCTGCCATTGCCAGGCCTGGTATAATTTACCTTTAAACTTAATAGCAGGGGGCAGGCTTGCGGAGTCTACCGGTTGAATATGAAAACGGGCAACAGGGTCGGTTTCGGCATTCAGCGGGTCTGCATTGCCAGCTTGTTGATCGGCTGCATTATTACAGGCAAATAACCCGGTTATTACTGCGCTCAACAGGTACAGGTAAACTGTTTTCATGTAAAATGTTTAGTATCGTACGAAACGAAAATCATAACCCACGGCCAGCCGTGGGTTATGAAGTATAAAAATTAAATTGTTATTTGTAAGAACCTGTCAGCGAACTACCCTAATACAGCCTGGTAACGTTCGGCCACATAATCCCAGTTTACTACCGACCACCAGGCATCAATATAATCGGGACGTTTATTCTGGTAACGTAAATAATAAGCATGTTCCCATACATCCAGTCCCAGCAGGGGTACGCCTTTTATTTCACTTGCATCCATTAAAGGATTATCCTGGTTGGGTGTCGATCCTATTTTCAGTTCCTTGCTGCCATCTACATATAACCATGCCCAGCCGCTGCCGAACCTGTTTTTACCGGCATCGGTCAGCTGGTTTTTAAAAGCATCAAAAGAATTGAACTGCTGTTCAATCGCGGTTAATAATTTACCACCTGCTTTGCCGCTACCCGTAGGGGATAAGGATTTCCAGAAAAGCTCATGGTTATAATGTCCGCCTGCGTTATTACGCATTTTGGTGGAGTATTTTGACACTTTTGAAAGAACCGTTTCCAGGCTTGTTTTGGCATCCACACCTTCACTGGCTACAGCTTCTCCCAATGCTTTTGCATATGCTGCGGCGTGTTTGGTATAGTGAATTTCCATGGTGGCGCTATCAATGGCTTTTTCCAAAGCATTGTAAGCATAAGGGAGTGGTGTTTGTGTAAAGCCTGTTGTAAGAATGGCGGCATTATTGCCGGCTGTATTGTTGTTACATGAACTTAGAAAAGAGCCAAGGGCTGCCGAACCTACCGATAATGCTACTCCTGCCTTTAATGATGTATTGATAAAATTTCTGCGTGTGTGAAGGGGGTTATTTTCCATCTTTCGGTTTTTAAAACGTTAAGGATTCAATATATATGATGTGGAAAGAACTGATTACCTGCTATATTTCAAAGGTAAGCATATTCACAAAGTATGCCAGTTTATATATTCATTGTTTCGCACAAAAGAACCACTGAAATTTTACTTCCTGCTCATGGCCGCCCTCAATTTCCTGGAAAGGCGCTGGTAAAACTCTTTATTGAATAACTGGGAGTCGTGCAGGGCCTTATAGGTTAAAAATATACCTATGGGTACCAGTACAAATGTAGCCAGCCAAACACCTAAGAAGGGTGTTAATGAGCCTTCTTTGGCCAGTTTTTCGCCCATACTGTTGGTAAAGAAAAATATCATGAAGAAAATGATGGCAATCACCAGCGGTGTTCCTAAGCCACCCTTACGGATGATGGAACCCAGCGGCGCCCCGATCAGGAATAGTACCAGGCAGGATAATGACAGGGTGATCTTTTTATGCCACTCAATTTTATGACGGCGTAATATTCTTTCCTTGTCTTTATAATTGGCCAGCGATGATTCCAGGTTTGTCCTTAATGAATTTACCTGGCTGAGTGCCCGGTTGTTGGAGTTTATTTTGGCTGAGTCAGGTAATAGTTTATAAAAAGCGGAAAGCTTTGCTTCCTCAGCCGCAGCGGTGGAATCCGCTATTCTTTTCGCTGCCAGGGCCAGGCTATCCTGTTTTAACTGGTTGCTGTCTTTTGTAGTAACATTCGCCGGGGGATCCATCGGTTTTTGTTTACCGGCAGTATCTGCTTTTTGTGCAACCGTTTTTTTCTTTATGGTATCCGCTTTTGCCTTCTGTTTATCAATACTGTCCTTTTTATGTATACTGTCTGTTCTATGCAGGCTGTCTTTCCTGTGTAAGCTATCTTTTATGGCCAGGCTGTCCCGTTTAAAAAAGCCAAAATCGGTGCTGTCCTTAAAGTTATAGTTGGCTTTGCTGTGCATACTGTCCAGGTAAATGGCCAGTGGCAGGTACCGGTAAGTTTCGCGGGTTAAATTCTCTTTCAGGCCGCTGTTCTCTTTTTTTATGGAGTCTATGGCCACATTTAACTGCCGCATGGTGAACATCTTTTCATTCCCCTTATTTGTACTGTCGGAAGAAAGGCTTAAGATGAAAGTGCTCAGGTCAAATATCTTTTTATACTCCTTAAAGCCCATACGGATATACTCCGTTTCCGCTTTGGCGCCATAGCGGTCGCCTCTTTCTTCGTAACGGATACCATTTTTTAAATTGAACTCCAGCAGGCGGCTGTTCTCGCTGTTGGTCTTCATCACACCGCTTTCGGCTACAATAAAATTATCCTGTAAAGAGTTGGAGCTTTCGTAAATAATAATATCCTGTATAATACTGTCGTTAGCTTCTTTTTTACCTACTTTAATAGCAAAGCCGGGAATTTTATCGTAAAAAACGCCTTCTTTCAGGTTAAAGGCGGGCTTGGCATGCACAATATCCGATAAAAGGGTTCTTGATTTTAATGTGGCAACCGGTATTACATTATTGGAAAAAGCGAAGGCCAGTATACTGATCAGTACGGTAACAATAAACAGGGGCTGCATAAAGCGCAACAGCGAAATACCGGCCGATTTAATCGCTACCAGCTCAAATGTTTCACCCAGGTTACCAAATGTCATGAGGGAGGATAACAGGATGGCCAGCGGCAGGGCCAGGGGAACCAGTACGGCGCATTGGTACCAGATAAACTTAAAGATAATAGTGGCATCCAGGCCTTTACCTACAAAATCGTCGATCCACAGCCAGAAAAACTGCATCACCAATACCAGCACCGTAATAAAGAAAGTGGCGATAAAGGGGCCGATGAAGGCTTTTACAATAAGTTTATCTAGTTTTTTAAACACCGCGTAGATTAGTTAATGGATGCAAAATTAAGGCTTTACAGAACGGCGTTACCTGTTGAGGGGCGACAGATATGATATTTTAACACAAAAACCCGAAAAGCATGACCGGCAGGGAAGTATTTGCAGCAATTTTCTAAAAAATCACCCTGTTAACACTAACAGGGTGATCCGGGGGTAAAGAGCCATTATAGCCGCAGGGCTAAGGGCCTTACCTGATATTTTAATTGCCTAAGCGGTGGAACAGGTCTTTTACCTGGTAGTCCCACAACTGGCTTTGGTCTTTGATCTCTCTTTTCTCGGCAAAATCCTTCACTACCAGTATCGTCTGGTTGGTGATCTCAGATTTATCTATGCTGAATTCAAAATATTCATCTTCCGGGCCATCCAGCCAGCGAAAACGGATAAATTTATCCTGTTCGCTTTCCAGTACTTCAGCCTGCTGGAAGGTACCATTCCAGCCAAAGTAAAAAATATGGTCACGTTCGTCAACTTTATCGGCAAACCACTCGCCTAAACCGGCGGGGGTTGATAAAAACTCATACAAAATGGCAGGTGAGCATCTAACCGGGAACTCTAAAGTATATAATTGCTTACTCATTTTTATTTAACCTGAACTTGCTATTCAAGGCCTGCAATAATAAATAAATTAAACTTGTTTCAAAATATTTTTTTACTATTTCTCGCTTTTTTAAAAAAAATAATTTCCGGCCGGATATACTATAATTATAATTTAAACGTTTACCTGTTGTAGTTTTTTTGGTTTTTATTAACAAATACCTTAAATTGCTATGTACTTCAACGTTTTACGAATCAAATTTTAAAACCAGAAGCGCTTTAACCTTAACCGATTGACTAACTCCACGCTGTAACGCTACCTGTTATTTACATCCAAAACAAGCTGAATATCCTTTATTTAATACCATTGTAAAACCAATATCTATTCACCTATGAGTATGCGACAGCTGAAGATCACGAAGTCGATAACGAACCGTGAATCTCAAAGTTTAGAAAAGTATCTTCAGGAGATAGGCAAAGTTGAGCTTATCAGTCCCGAAGAGGAAGTACGTTTAGCCGTACTGATCAAGCAAGGCGACCAGCGTTCCCTTGACCGTTTAACCAAAGCCAATCTCCGCTTTGTGGTTTCAGTAGCCAAACAATACCAGAACCAGGGACTTTCCTTACCCGACCTCATTAATGAGGGTAACCTGGGTTTAATTAAGGCTGCCCAGCGTTTTGATGAAACCCGTGGTTTCAAGTTTATTTCCTACGCCGTTTGGTGGATCAGGCAGAGTATTTTACAGGCACTGGCCGAACAGGCCCGTATTGTACGTTTACCTTTAAACAAAGTAGGGCTGACCAACCGTATTCAAAAGGCTTTTTCCACCCTGGAGCAGCAGTTTGAAAGAGAGCCATCAGCTGAGGAACTGGCCGAGTTACTGGAGATGGACCTGGAAGAAGTAACTTCTACCCTGGGTATCAATGCCCGCCATGTTAGTATGGATACTCCTATCGCTGATGGTGAGGACGGTACTTTGCTGGACCTGCTGGAAAATCCTAATGCCGAACGTACCGATGAGGACCTGGCACATAACCAGTCTTTAAAAACAGAGATCGACCGTAGCCTGAAAACCTTGACCGACAGGCAGAAAGAAGTGATCTGTTACTTTTTCGGTATTGGCGTAGATCACCCGATGACGCTGGAAGATATCGGCGAAAAATTTAACCTTACCCGCGAACGTGTAAGACAAATTAAAGACAAAGCAATCACCAAATTACGTACAACCGAAAGGTGCAACGTGTTACGAACTTATTTAGGCGCATGATATAATTTATACTCTACATTTTTTAAGTCTGTTATAACTAAGCGGTTCCGGGGCAACCTGGGCCGCTTCTTTTTTTTAGTTCAAAAGGTTTAAGGTTTAAAGTTTAAGGTTGTCATGTATATCGGAGAGTCTGTTTTCTATTCGCTCATCAACAGGTGCGGAAAGCTTAAAGCAAAAAGCTGAAGCAAAAACCGGATGCTTAACGCTGAAAGCGTCACGTAATGTAACATTAAACCTCAAACCTTAAACTTTAAACTCTTTGAAACCCTTGAACCTTTTGAACTTTAAGTCCTATCTTTGCACTTCATCTACTGTTGCAAAACAGCAAACTACTACAACATGAAAAAGAGTACAGCAGGGCAATTTGCAAAATTTGCCAAAAAGAAAAGTAATGCCGCTATAAAAGAGGGCTTTAAACAGGAAAAAAGAGCCTACAAAAAAGAAAGGGCCGCTTTCTTTGAACAGCAAAAAGCCGAGCAACGTGCGAAAACGGGGCAACCGATTGTTTCAAAAACAGGAAAAGGAAAAGCCAAAGAGACTGTAATTACCAATCCGGTAAATATTGAACGTGCCATTACCGATGATAAAATGCCTTTGAACAAATTCATTGCGCATGCCGGTGTATGCGGTCGCCGCGAAGCTGCCGAAATGGTTAAGCAGGGACTGGTAAAAGTGAATAAAACCGTTATCAATGAGCCGGGGTTTAAAGTATCGCATGCCGATGAAGTGAGTGTGAACGGCAAAAGGGTGTACCTGGCTAAAAACCTGGTATATATCCTGCTGAACAAACCTAAAGATTATATTACCACCACCAGCGATCCGCAAAAACGTAAAACCGTTTTGGATATTATCGGTAAAGCTACCCCGGAAAGAGTGTATCCTGTTGGCAGACTGGACAGGAATACCAGTGGGGTATTATTGTTGACCAATGATGGGGAGCTGTCGCAAAAGCTTACACACCCCAGCAACCAGATAAAAAAGGTATACCATGTAACCTTGAATAAGCCCCTGGAGAAAGGACATTTTGAGCAGATACTGAAAGGGGTGGTGCTGGAAGACGGCCCGGCAAATGTAGACGTACTGGCTTATGCCGATATAAAAGATAAAACCCAGATAGGGGTGGAGATACATAGCGGCCGTAACCGTATTGTGCGCCGTATTTTTGAATCATTGGGCTACGATGTAAAAAACCTGGACAGGGTAGTATTTGCAGGGCTTACCAAGAAAAATGTGGAAAGAGGTAAGTACCGGTTTTTAACGGAAAAAGAAGTACGCGACCTGAAGTATTTTAAAAAAGGTAAATAATCATTCAGCATATAATGACCACCGTATGAAGGGTATTCGTAATTTCCTTTTTTTGCTTGTAAGCTTTTTTGTGACAAGTTCGTTTTGCTTTAAAAGTGATATTGTCATTGATAAAAATGAGGCCAAAAATGCTTACCAGTTCTTACAGGAAATCAGGGCTAATCCTGCCAGGTTTCATAAAGAACTGCAATTAGAAAAAGATATAAAAGTGTCACCCGTTAAACTGGTGTGGAATGATACGCTGGCCCGTGTTGCAGCCGAAAAAGCTTATGATATGGCAAAACGTGATTATTTCGATCATGTAGATCCGGAGGGCTTTGGTATTAACTATCACATCAACAAAAGCGGTTATACCCTGAATCCTGATTGGGTAAAAAACAAGGCGGATAACGCTTTTGAATCCATTACATCAAATTATTTTACAGGAAAAGAAGCTATCAAAGCCCTTATCATCGATGAAGGTGTACCCTCTTTAGGTCACAGAAATCATTTGCTTGGGTTAAACGCATGGAATGCCTCCCTGAAAGATATAGGTATCGGTTTTGTTAAACGGGAGTCAGGTAGTAAATACCAGACTTATGTATGTGTTATCATTGCCAAACATAACTGGTAATACATTGGTTCAATGCCAGGTTCCTGTCTCACGAACCCGCTTTGTTTACAACTGGTAACGGCCGTGATCATGTATGTAATTGCTGAACAGCGTTACTACAGTACAAGTGTGCGACGCAACAGCAGTTGATGGTTGCTATGCAGCCCGCTAAATAATTATTTATTATTGTTTTAGAATGAAGTTAAGTCAACATATAATTTTTGAGAACGATGACCTGGTAGTGATCAATAAACCTTCGGGTCTTTTGTCCATACCGGACAGGGAAGGGAAAGAACAATCGCTGAAAGCCTTATTACAGCAGGCTTACGGACAGATTTTTACGGTACACCGTTTGGATAAGGACACCAGCGGCGTGATCATATTTGCGAAAAATGAAGCAGCGCATAAATTCTTATCGCAGCAGTTTGAGGACCGTCAAACAGAAAAGCTGTATAACGGAATAGTGATTGGCGAACCGGCACCGGAAGAAGGTTCGGTAGATGCACCCATTGCCCCGCACCCTGTAAAGTTGGGCATGATGACCATACACCGCAGCGGTAAAGCTGCTTTAACCGATTATAAAGTGCTGGATAGTTTCGGTACTTATTCCTGGATGGAGTTCAGGATACATACCGGCCGCACCCACCAGATACGTATTCATATGAAAGAGATCGGTTACCCGCTGGTGGCCGATGAGTTATATGGCGACGGGAAACCGATCCTGCTGTCGGCTTTAAAACCCAAGTTTAAATTATCGAAATATGCCGAGGAGCAGCCTATACTGGGTCGCCTGGCCTTACATGCAGCCAGTCTGAGTATTATACTACCGGGCAATATAAAGCAGACATTTGTTGCCGAAGCGCCCAAGGATATGCGTGCTACGCTGCAGCAGCTGGAAAAAATAAAACAGAAGAAAAAACGTTAAGGAATATCAGCCTCTTTTTGTTGTTTAATTTTTTACCTTGTATCCTATTAAAACTTCTTACAAATATTATTGCTGCCTTTTCATTAGCTGGTTAAGTGTAAGTATCGGCTATGCCCAGACCAAC
Source organism: Terrimonas rubra (assembly GCF_042686025.1). Lineage (NCBI taxonomy): Bacteria > Pseudomonadati > Bacteroidota > Chitinophagia > Chitinophagales > Chitinophagaceae > Terrimonas > Terrimonas rubra. Next base: position 416,744 of record NZ_JBHUOZ010000001.1, on the reverse strand, counting down.
CTGTTATTGAACGGGGGCTTTGAGGATATTAATACCTGTACGGAGTATGAGTCTGAGTGTGGTGTGGAAGGCTGGTTTTACCTGCGGGATGTAAAAGCCCAGATGTATTCGCAGGAAGAAGGAACGCTTAACCTGGGGAGCAACTCCTACGCTATTTTTTATGACTGGATAGATCATACCGGCTTTTCGCCTATTATAGGCACCATGCTTCCCTGTAATTTAAAAAAAGGAAATAAGTATACTTTCAGTGGTTTGCTGAGTGCCAAATTAAATCCTAAACTGGTATTTGTACCGGGCGTGGTAACCGGTGAATATTACTATGTACCCAACAGGCCTTTTGCTAAAACCATGAAACCGGATTCTATTTTACAATTGACACCGGTGCCGGACTCCCGCTTTTACAAATTTGAATACAGTTTTATTGCTACAGGCAATGAGGCTTATTTAACCTTTGGTGCTTTTGTGCGGGAAGATGCGATAACCGGTAAGCGGATGGTGAATAAGAAGGAGACGATAGAAATGGTGATGGATAATTTTGCATTAACCCCTGCTGATCCTGCCGAAGGCGTTTGTACCGCTTTTGCGCAACAGAAAAAAGCGATCTACAGTTACAATTACCGGCATAAACTACTGGATAATACCTTGTATGCAAAAGGCAAACTACCCGTTGTATTCAGCGGAGAGGCTGCAGAACTGACGGCTACTGCCATTATTCCGGAGACTGTACCGCTTACCGATACGTTGCGCCTGGGCGATGTATTGTTTGACTTTAACAAGGCTGTTTTAAAGCCCGAAGCTGAAACCGTATTAGCTGAGTTTTTTACCAAAACAGATATTGAAAATATTGACAGTATATTAGTACAAGGGCATACAGATTCGGTAGGAACGGAAGAAAGGAACAATGAATTAAGCCTGCAGCGAAGTACGGCTGTAATCCGTTGGTTACAACAACTGAATATTGTGGGGGCCAATAGCATAAAAGCCCAGGCATTTGGTAAATCCCGGCCGGTAGCCACTAATACCACTACGGAAGGCAGGGCGGCAAACCGCCGAGTGGAAATAATAATTTTCCGTCGCGGGTTATAACAATTTGTCGTATCATGCGACAGGTTTACACATGATCTCACCAACAACAATACTACAGCAATATTGGGGCTTTGGCCAGTTCAGGCCTATGCAGCAGGATATTATTGAAGCCGTACTGGCCAATAAAGATACCCTGGCTTTAATGCCTACAGGTGGTGGCAAATCTTTGTGTTACCAGGTGCCTGCATTGTGCCGGCCGGGCGTTTGCCTGGTCATATCGCCCCTGATCGCTTTGATGAAAGACCAGGTGGAGAACCTGCGTAAAAAAAACATTACCGCTTTTGCCATACATACGGGTATGAACCGCCGGGAGGTGGAGAAGGTTTTACAAACTGCCGGTAACAGCAATTGTAAATTTTTATATGTATCGCCGGAAAGGCTGGAAACAAGGCTGTTCCTGGAATACCTGCCCGCCCTGGCTGTTAACCTGATAGCGGTTGATGAAGCGCATTGTATATCACAATGGGGTTATGATTTCAGGCCTCCTTATTTACGTATTGCCAAACTGCGGGAAGAACTGCCGAATGTGCCGGTACTGGCTTTAACGGCCTCGGCTACACCGGATGTTCAACAGGATATTTGTGACAGCTTACAATGGGCAGACGTTAAACCTGCATCGTGGGCGGTGTTTAAACAATCCTTTGAGAGGGCCAACTTATCCTACAGTGTTTTTGATGAATCGGTGTTTATTCCCAGGATCGCTGATATATTGAGTAAAGTGCCCGGTACGGCGATTGTATATTGCCGTACCCGTAAACAGACCCGTGATATAGCCGAACAACTGCGTTTATTACAGGTGCCTGCCGATTATTACCATGCCGGGTTAACACAGGAACAAAGACATGCCCGGCAGGAAGCCTGGATCAATAATAAGGTAAAAGTAATTGTTTGTACCAATGCCTTTGGTATGGGCATTGATAAGCCCGATGTAAGACTGGTAATACATGCCGGGGTACCTGATTGCCTGGAAAATTATTACCAGGAAGCAGGTCGTGCCGGGCGTGATGGTAAAAAATCCTATGCCGTATTGCTGACGAATAATAAGGAAACAGACCAGTTGCTGGCTATGCCCGATATCCGTTACCCGTTATGGCAGGATATTCAGCAGGTATACCAAAGCCTGGTGAATTACTTACAGGTGCCTTCGGGTGGCGGTAAGGATGAGAGCTATGATTTTAATATCGGGGAGTTTACCAAAAAATTCAACCTGCATCCGCACAATACTTTTTATGCTTTGCAGGCCATACAAAGTGATGGCTGGTTCATGTTAAGTGAGTCGGTATTTAAACCTTCCACTGTCGCTTTTAATTGTACCAAACAATACCTGTATGCATTTGAAGAAAAATACCCGCAGCTGGAGCCGGTGATCAAAGCTTTATTGCGGGCCTATGAGGGCATTTTTGATAAGCCGGTGAATATTGCAGAAAAAACAATTGCCTACTTGTTACGCAGCACGCCGGAAGCCGTTAAAGAGCAGCTTTTGCAATTACAGGCACATAAAATAATACAGTACGAACCGCAGAAAGAAGAGCCACAGGTGTATTGGCTGCGCAACCGGGTGCCTGTAGCAGAATTTAAAATGGATATGCAGGCCTATGATAAACGAAAAAAAGTATTTACCGCACGTATTGAACAGATGATTGCTTTTGTACAGAGCACCACTGTTTGCCGGGCAAAAATGATCGGTAATTACTTTGGCGATAATAAGATAAACGATTGCGGTATTTGTGATGTTTGCCTGGCTAAAAAACAAACACCGCTGGATGGTGTTCTTTTCCGGGAGATCGAAAAAGCCATCCTGGAAATACTTGCTACGGAAGCCATAAGCCCGGAAGCACTGGTACAGCAATTAAGGAACAGGAATAAAACACATGTTAACGAAGTGTTGCGTTTCCTGCTTTCCGAAAACATGATCAGCCAGGATAAGGATGGTAAACTGGCCAGGGAAAAATAATATTTAGTACTGTTCCCTGATATTCTTTAAAAATGCTTCCACACTGCGGCGAACATGCACAGCTGAGGTCTGGTGGTTATTGACCAGCACCGAGAATACCAGTTCCTTACCACTTTTAGTATAAATAAAACCACTCAGGGCCACCACACCGGATAAAGTACCCGTTTTAGCATAGAGGTAGGGCGTTGCCGCATCATTATAATAACTGCTCAAAGTACCTTTTCCGCCAGCGGGGAAAATAGTTTTGATGCGTTCCATACCAAACTCCTCTTTCATCTTGGACAGGATATGAACAAAATCCTGTGGCGTAAAAAGATTATATCTACTTAGGCCCGAACCATCGGCCCAGGCGGGTTTATGGGGCAGGTTTTTAAAATCGGTCTTTAAAATAGTGTCAATTATTTTACGCGAATCCATTTTGTCCAATAAGGCAAAGCTGGTCATGAGCAAGGTTTGTTCGGCATAAAAATTATCACTGCGGTACATCATGCGTTGCAGCAGGCTGTCGGTAGGTTGTGAGTGGATGGGTTGCCACTTCTTTATAGTCACGTGACTTATATCTGCATCTTTTGAATCAAGTTCATAGTAGTCTTTTCTTTCAGTCGAAAAGAGAAAATGAGCAAAAGGGATTGACAAGGTATCTTCCAAAAAACTATTTACTGTTCCCCAATAATCAGTGCTAAAAGGCATCTCGGCGCCACTAAATGGCTTTTCACTACTTCTTGTTTGGAAAATATTATCATTAATTTTTCGGGTAAGGGATAGTTTGGGTAAAGTGTCTGTTTGCCAATTTTTAAACGTAGGAAGATTATTATTTAATATTTTATTAAAAAAGTTACTTCCCGTTTCAAATAAAACCAATTTAGGTTGATAAGGGTAGTTGCTATCAACAATTACCCTTTTACCAACAGGAACCAGTTTTATGTTCAATACATTTCCAAAAACCGGGAATACATTTCTCTCGGCCATATAGTACTCCTGGTAATCATTCCAGCTCCAGCCATTCCCCCAGCGTTCTACATTCGAGCCATCAAAATAAAATGTGGCAGGTTTTTTTTGTTGCACAGTAAAAGTATTCCTTAAAAAATCGAATACAGGCTGTTGTTTAAAATCAGGATGTAAAAATGTAGGGTCACCGGTTGGCCGGATGGCTACAAATCTATCCTTATATCCCTTTTCTTCCGGTATGCCATATAATAGTCCGGTAAGGCTATCGCCTAAATACTTCATACCCAGATAACAGGTAGGTATCTTGGTATTACTGGCAGGAACAAAATACTTATCGCCCTGGTAATTATACAGGTACTGTCTGGTAGCAGGATCATAAATGCTGATGCCGATATGTGCCGTAGCTAAAGCACTGTCCTGTAACAGACGGTTACCGGTGTGCCCGCTGACCTTTTTTTGTGTGGAACAGGCTTGTAATAAAAAAAGACCAAGCACTATGCCGGCGAGTAATATTTTGTTGCTTACCATTCCTGTTATTTTATAGTACGATCCTTTTACCTGTTCTGTCGCTCTCCAGTGCCGCATCAATAATGGTCATGCTTTTAATAGCATCGGCAGCGGGCACAGGATTAGGGGCTACACCGGTTAATGCGGCATATACATCGTTATAAAAATTCATGTAGTTGCCTGATTTACTGGTAAAGCTTTGTTCACCGTTTGCGGCAGTATATAAAAAACCATCGGACTGTTGAGGCGATGCGCACCAGTCCTCCTGCGTGGGTATGGCTCCCGCTGCTAATGCTTCTTCCTGCATATCGGTGCGTTGCTGGTAATACGAACCGGTTGAACCATGTAATATATAAGCCGGTGTGGCTTTATAGGTGAGCATGCTGGATTTGATACGCACAACAAAGCCGTCATAATAACACAATACCTCAAAATAATCATTGGCCACTACGCCGCTGCGGATGGTGCGCACATCTGCATAAACGGCGCTGGGCATATTAAACAATTGAATAGCCTGGTCAATCAGGTGGGCACCCAGGTCGTGTAATGTACCCGCACCTAAAAAGCCCCCTTCTTTGTGTAATTTGCCGGCGGGCTCGGGGCGGTAGCGGTCAAACTTTAATTCCACTTCTTTCATATCACCAATGACACCATTGGTTACTATTGCTTTTACTGCGGCATAATCGCCATCATAGCGGCGGTTCTGGTAAACGGTCAGTAATAGTCCTTTTTCCTGGGCCAGCTTGTCCAGTTGTTTTGCTTCAGCGGCATCAATCGTAAAAGGTTTTTCCACTACTACATGTTTACCTGCGTTCAATGCTTTTTGTGCATACTCAAAATGTGTTTGCACGGGTGTGTTTACCACTACCAGTTCAATGGCTGTATTGGCCAGCATTTCCTCAAACGAGCGGTACAAAATGCTATCCGGGTACCTTTCCCGCGAATCGTTTTTATGCCGTTCTACTATCCCGGTGAGTTCAAAAGAAGGATGCTCCTGTATAAAGGGGGCGTGAAAAATTTTCCCGCTCATGCCAAATGAGGCAATACCTGTTTTTATCATGATAATATTTTAAATAATAGTTGGTCAAAGTCCTAAAGTTATTTGAAAAAAACGGGTTATGATGGGGTAGATGGTAAGTAAGTGACGATAGTCCTGTTTTAGTACAGCAAATTCCGGTTACGGGTAGTGATTGGAAATCTTACTTAAATGGTTATTTTTACAACCGGTAATGAAATTGATCGTTTTCATAGCAGCCTTTTTTATGTTATTCCTGGTCCTGAAGCCCGGTATAACCGCTATGGCAGCCACATCTGCACCAAGTTGTTGCGGTGGTGTTTGTATGCCCGGTGAAGAAAATGAAGAACGGGAGTTGCCGGGAAAAGAAAACAGGCAAAATACCTGTAACCCCTTTCAGGCCTGCTGCGCTTTTGTTTCGCTTTGCGAGAACAGGCAGTTCGACCTGCCCGCCCGGCCTGAACCGGCGGCTGCACAAACCTTCAGTACTTATCAGGCTTCTTTTATATTCAGGTATAGTTCGGACTTCTGGCAACCTCCACGCGTAGTTTAATATACATCTCCGTCTTGTTATCAATATAAACTTGATAACCTCCTTCTATTTATTAAACTATAAAATCATTTCAAATGAAACCGGTTAAACTATTAGCGTTGGCAGTAGCCTTATTCTTTATTTCCCATACAGCATTCTCGCAAACTACCGATACAAAACAATTGAAATCAGCCACCATCAAAGTAAAAGGTGTTACCTGTTCCGGAGATCTTAAAACCATTGCCGGTAACGTGGAAAAACTGGAAGGCGTGGCCAGCTGTGTGGCCGAAAAGCCAGGTGCTACTACAAAATTTGAGGTAAAGTTTAACCCCGCGCTGGTAACCGAAAAGCAGATATATGCTGCTATTGAAGGTACAGAAGGTTGCAAAGACCCTAAAGACAGGCCTTACAAGGTTAAACCCTAAACTTTATTACAAAGGCAGGTAATACTGCCTGGTTACAGCATCGTATAACCGTTCCGGCTTTGCCATGAACGGCTATGACCGCTGTGCAAACAGCAGGGACGGTTGTACGGGCTATAAATTTTTTCAATGAAACGAATTGTATGCATTGCCGGTTTCTTGTGGCCTGTATTGTTACAGGCACAAATAATATCCGGCAAAGTAACCAACGATAAACATGAGCCACTGGCCGGAGCCAATATATATTGGTTAGGTAATACCCATAACAGTGTTACCAACGAGGAAGGTATGTTCGGCATTACCTTGCCCGCCACGGGCGCCAATCACAGGTTGGTGGCCAGTTATGCAGGGTATGAGCCGGATACTATTACAATCTCCGCTCAAAGTTTTGTAGTGTTTGAGCTGAAAGAAAAACAAAAATTAAAGGAGGTAGTGGTCAATGCCGGTAAGGAAGGGATCTTAATGTCCAACCGTAGTGCTGTTAAAACTGAACAGATCACACAGGTGGAACTGCGAAAATCCGCCTGCTGCGACCTGGCAGGATGTTTTGAAACCCAGTTAACGGTTCAGCCGCAAACCACCAATATTATCACCAACTCCAAAGAGTTAAGAATACTGGGTTTGTCCGGCGTATATAACCAGGTACTGATAGACGGCCTGCCCATGATACAGGGGCTATCCTATACCTATGGCATCAGCAGTATACCCGGTACTTTGGTGGAGAATATTTATGTGGCCAAGGGCGCCAACAGCGTGATGCAGGGTTATGAAAGTATCAGCGGACAGATTAATGTTGAAACAAAAAAGCCGGATAATACTGATAAGCTGTTACTGAATGTATACATGAACAGCTTTATGGAAAAACACCTCAATGTGAACTATATGTTCCGGGTGGGTAAATGGAGTAACCTGACGGTTTTTCAAACTGTTCAGCCGGCTAACCGTACAGATGGTGATAAGGACGGGTTCCTGGACCTGCCCCTGTTAACACGTTATATGTTATCCACTAAATGGAAATATGGTAACGAGAAGGAGTGGGGCTGGCACAGCACTATCGGTCTGCGTTATTTGCAGGAGCAGCGTATCGGCGGGCAAACCGGTTTTAATGCCGGTCGTGATAAAGGCAGTAACACGGTTTACGGGCAGGCTGTACAGATCAATCAACCGGAAATAACCTTCAAAGCCGGTTATCGTTTTGATGATAAGCAGCATATCGTTTTACAGGTGTCCTCTTTCCACCATGACCAGGATACTTATTTTGGCACCCTGGGGTATAAAGCCCGCCAGACCAATGTATATACCAATATACAGCATGAGTTGAACTATGGTAACCACGATGTAAAATCAGGAATCAGTTACCGGCACCTGGCACTGAGAGAGGATATCCGTTTTACGGAAACGGTGCCGGGCAGAACTTATGCCGGTTTGTATAAACGAACAGAAAACATACCCTGCCTGTTCAGTGAGAATACCATGCGCTTTTTCAATAATAAACTTACCTGGATCGCCGGTGTAAGAGGTGATTTTCATAACAGTGCGGGCTTCATGTTTACGCCCCGCACCCTGGTTAAATATGATTTTAGTCCCAATACCGTAGTACGTGCCAATATAGGCACGGGCTGGCGAACAGTGAATCTTTTCAGCGAAAATATCAATCTCCTGGCCAGTTCCAGGGATATTATTTTTACCGAGCCTTTAAACCCCGAAAAAGCCCTGAATACGGGTATCAACTTTACACAGAAGTTCAAAACCCTGCAGGATAATTTTTCGGGTACCCTGAGTATAGACTTTTATCATACCCGTTTTCAAAACCAGGTTTTTCCTGATTATGATACGGATCCGACAAAAGCATATATCGGCAACTTTACGGGAAAGAGCATCAGCAATGGTTTCCAGGCCGAGTTATTGTTGAACATCTGGCAACGTTTTGCTCTTAAAACGGGTTATACTTACCTCGATGTATTCCAGGAGCATAACGGGATGAAAAAGCCCCTGCCTTTTAACCCCAGGCACAAAGTGTTAAGTACCATCAGTTACAATACGCTGAACAATAAGTTTCATGCCGACGTAAATGTACACTGGTATGGTGAACAGCGTTTACCGGATACAGAAGCCAATCCACCGCAGTACCGGCGTCCGGCTTATTCAAAGCCCTATACCACCATTAATGCCCAGGTGACTTATAACTTTAAGAAAGTGGAAGTATATGCCGGCTGTGAAAATATTTTCAACTACCGGCAACACCAGCCCATTATCAGTTGGCAGGATCCTTTCGGTCCTTATTTTGATACTTCCTCGGTATGGGGGCCTACCAGGGGCAGGGAAGGGTATATTGGGGTGCGGTTTATTATTCCTAAAAAGTAAAACCGTTTTTATAGAAGTTACGACCCCTGACCGGGGTCGTATTTTTTATATCCCTCAGTAGTATCGCTGCTGCTGCGAAGTACTGACATTCATCATACCATTAACGATGAACCATTAACCAGTAACAACAATTATCTTTATCAATAAAAAACATGCATGAAATCCTGGCCATCGTGCCCCAGCTCCCTTCTGTTGATTTTGAGGCCACCAAGGCTTTTTACACCCAAAACCTGGGGTTTACGCTGGAAAATGAATACCCCGACCTGCTCATTTTTACCATCAACGGCCAGGAACTTCATTTTTGGAAATGTAATGAACGGCATATTGCAGAAAACAGCAGTGTGTATATCCGGGTACAGGATATTGATGCCCTGCATGAACGGTACAAAGCCTGGGTACACCCCCATGCCGGCCTGGCCGATAAACCCTGGGGTATGCGGGAGTTTTATGTGCTGGACGATAGCGGCAACCTGCTGCGGTTTGGCTGCCCGATAGGCTGAAAAACACCCCTGTACAGGCCCCGTAAACGACCCGTTTTACGATTTTAAAATTGCCTGATAAAATTGTACCTTTGCACACCTTAAAACAAGGCTGGAAAAGGACTATGGCAAATAAATACAAAGAATATTCGGTACTGAACTTACCTGCTATGGAGCAGGAACAGTTGGCTACATGGACGGAAGACAAAAGTTTTGAAAAAAGTGTGACTGTCAGAGAAGGCGCTATTCCCTTTGTGTTTTACGAAGGGCCGCCCAGTGCGAACGGTATGCCCGGTATTCACCACGTTATTTCCCGTACTTTAAAGGACCTGGTTTGCCGGTATAAAACCATGCAGGGCTTCCAGGTAAAACGTAAAGGCGGCTGGGATACGCATGGTCTGCCTATTGAATTAGGCGTGGAGAAAGAACTGGGTATAACCAAAGAGGATATCGGTAAAAAAATCACGGTAGAAGAATACAACCAGAAATGCCGCGAAGCGGTGTTGCGTTATAAAGACAAATGGGATGATATTACCCGTAAAATGGGTTATTGGGTGGACCTGAACGATCCCTATATCACTTTCAAGAACGAATACATTGAAACCCTTTGGTGGTTGCTGAGCGAACTGTATAAAAAAGGATTGTTATACGAAAGTGTAAGCATACAGCCCTATTCTCCTGCTGCCGGTACCGGCCTTAGCTCACATGAGTTAAACCAGCCCGGCACTTACAAGGATGTTAAGGATACCAGTGCCGTGGCCATGTTTAAGGCGGTACAGGATAATAAATCGCAGTTTTTATTTAATGCGGCTAACGGAGAGGAACTGTTCTTCATGGCCTGGACCACCACGCCCTGGACCTTACCCAGTAACCTGGGTTTAACGGTTGGGCCTAATATTGAGTATGTACTGGTTAAAACATTTAACCCGTACCTGCATAATTCCGTGAACGTGGTATTGGCTAAGCCTTTGTTAGGCAGATTCTTTAAACCGGAAGGTGAGAACGGTGATTTTGACAGCTATACTGCCGAAACAAAATTATTGCCCTGGAAAATATTAGCTGAGTTCAAAGGCAGTGACCTGGAAGGCCTGCATTATGAGCAGTTATTACCCTACGAGGCTAACTCTTTAGCAGCCATACATGAAATTACCCCGGGAGCGGAGCCATTCCGCATTATGGCGGATAGTTTTGTAACCACTGAAGATGGTACCGGCATCGTACATACCGCACCTGCTTTTGGTGCAGATGACTATAAAGTGGGTAAGAAATACAATATTGGTATTTTAACCCTGGTAGATAAACAAGGTAAGTTCCTGGAAGGCCTGGGTGAGTTCAGCAGCCGTTATGTGAAAAATTACAAGGACGATGCGAATTATGTTGACGTGAATGTGGACATAGCCGTAAAACTGAAGAAAGAGAACCGCGCCTTTAAAGTAGAAAAATACGAGCACAACTACCCGCATTGCTGGCGTACAGATAAACCCATCCTGTATTACCCGCTGGAAGCCTGGTTTATTAAAACAACCGCTATCCGCGAAAGAATGGTGGAGCTGAACAAAACCATTAACTGGAAACCCAAAAGTACCGGCGAAGGCCGTTTTGGTAACTGGCTGGAGAATATGGTAGACTGGAACCTGAGCCGCAGCCGTTTCTGGGGTACGCCTTTACCTATCTGGAAATCGGTAGATGAGAACGGTGCCTATATTGACGAGAAAGACGGCGGTGAACAAATATGTATTGCTACCATTGCCCAGTTGAACGAAGAGATCAAAAAAGCAAGTGATATACTGGGTGGTGATGTGAACAAAAACTATTTACACGAGGGCATACTGGACCTGCACAAACCTTATGTGGATGATATAGTACTGGTAAGCCCAACAGGCAAACCCATGAAACGCGTGCCCGACCTGATTGACGTATGGTTTGACAGCGGCGCTATGCCTTATGCACAATGGGGACTGGATTACGAGAAACTGAAAGCCGGTGATCCCAAGCCTTTCAATAATAATTTTGACGGGGCTTTTCCTGCCGACTTTATTTGCGAAGGGGTTGACCAGACCCGCGGCTGGTTTTATACCCTGCATGCCATAGCTTCCCTGGTATTTGACTCGGTTGCCTTTAAAAATGTGGTGAGTAACGGCCTGGTGCTGGATAAGAACGGCAACAAGATGAGTAAACGCCTGGGTAACGTGGTAGATCCCTTTGCCACCATTGAAAAATATGGCGCAGACGCTACCCGCTGGTACCTCATCACCAATGCATCGCCCTGGGATAACCTGAAATTTGATATTGAGGGTATAAAGGAAGTGCAGCGTAAATTCTTTGGTACCTTATATAATACCTACCAGTTTTTTGCCCTGTATGCCAATGTAGACGGCTTTTCTTTTAAAGAAGCCTATGTGCCGGTAAAAGAACGCCCCGAAATTGACCAATGGATATTATCGAGCCTGAATACCCTGGTAAAAAGGGTAACTACGGCCATGGACGATTTTGAGCCTACGCAGGCCGGCCGTTTCATCGAGGACTTTGTGGATGAACATTTAAGCAACTGGTATGTTAGATTATGCAGAAGACGTTTCTGGAAAGGGGAGTATGAGCATGATAAAATATGTGCCTACCAGACTTTATATGAGTGTTTAGAAACCATTGTACGTTTGATCGCCCCTACGGCACCATTCTTCAGTGATACTATTTTCCGCAACTTAAACGCTGTTACACAACGCTTTAGCGAGCAATCGGTACACCATGTGCTGTACCCGGTCGCCGATGAAGCGGTTATTGACGCCGGCCTCGAGGAGAGAATGCAGCTGGCACAGGATGCATCTTCACTGATACTGTCCTTACGGAAAAAGGTGAACATTAAAGTAAGACAACCTTTGCAAAAAGTGCTGATCCCGGTGTTGAGCAGCCAGATGAAACAGCACTTGCAGCAGGTGGAGGATATTATTAAATCGGAAGTGAATGTGAAGGAAGTGGAATACCTGAGCGATACTGATGGCTTCATCAGTAAAAAAATAAAGCCAAACTTTGTGGCCCTGGGTAAAAAACTGGGTGCCAAAATGAAGGCAGTATCCACAGCTTTATCACAATTTGGGCAACAGGAGATCACCCAATTTGAAAAAGAAGGAAAATATAGTTTGTTAATTGATAACGAACCCGTAATATTACAGATAAACGAAGTTGAAATAAGCAGTGAGGATATTCCGGGCTGGACAGTAGCCAATAAAGGAAGCCTGACCGTGGCATTGGACATTAACATTACACCGGAATTAGAACAGGAAGGGAACGCAAGGGAATTTGTCAACCGCATTCAGAAAATAAGGAAAGACAGCAATTTTGATCTTACCGACAGGATAGTGGTAAAAGTAAGTGGTGCCGATGAGCTGAAAACTTCACTAACATTGTTTAAAGAGTATATTTGCGCCGAAGTTTTGGCCGATGAGCTGGAATTTGTGGCTGAAATAAACGAGGGTATCGATATTGAGGTGAATGATACCACATTCAAAACGATTGTTTTAAAAAAAGAAGGCTAATTTGTATGGCAACTAAGAAAAAACCTGCAGTAAAAAAACCGGCCGCAAAACCTGTGGCCAAAAAGGCCGCAAAGCCTGCTCCCAAAAAAGCAGCAAAACCGGTAGCTAAACCAGCCCCCAAAAAGGCAGCGGCAAAACCCGCTCCTAAAAAAGCGGCGCCTGCAAAGCCTGCTCCTAAAAAAGCGGCGAAACCGGTAGCTAAACCAGCCCCTAAAAAGGCAGCGGCCAAACCCGCTCCTAAAAAAGCGGCACCTGCAAAGCCTGCTCCTAAAAAAGTAGCGGCCAAACCAGCGCCCAAGCCTGCTGTAAAAGCAGCACCTGCACCAAAAGTTGCTGAAAAGCCAGCGCCTAAACCGGTAGCAAAACCGGCTGAGCCAGTAGCAAAAAAAGCAGCAGCGCCGGCAAAAAAAGAAGCCCCCAAACAACCCGAACACGAATTCCAGTCTTTGGTTTCGGTAAAACCACAGCCAAAGCAGGTGCTTAAAAAAGCACCCCCTAAACCCGCCAAAGTTGTGATCCCGAAAATTGCAACAAAAAGTGCGGTTAAATATGAACCCGAATTTACAAAATCAGTATTAGACCCCATGCAGGAACAATCAGGACTTATTATTCGTTACTCGGACGCGGATTTAGCCGAGTTTAAAGAAATTATCATGCGTAAGTTAGATGCCGCTAAAAAAGAGCTGGCATACCTCCAGGGCCTGATTACCCGTCGTGATGAAGGTGGTGATATGGACGAGGCCCGTTATATGACCATGGAAGACGGCAGTGTGAGTATGGAACGTGAGCAGCTTAGCCAGATGGCCAGCCGCCAGATCACTTTCATTGATCACCTGGAAAAAGCCCTGATGCGTATTGAAAACAAAACCTATGGTATTTGCCGTGTAACCGGTAAGTTAATTGACAAAGCCCGTCTACGTGCGGTGCCGCATGCTACTTTAAGCATTGAGGCCAAACAGGGCATGAACAAGTAATGAACTTATTACCCTATAGTCAAAAGCGTTTAACCCCGGGTTAAACGCTTTTGTTTTTAGTATATGTTTCTTACATATCACTTTACTGATCATGCACCACCCATAATAACCGGTTAATATCAAAGCCATTGGCCGTTGCTATTTTCAGGTACCTGTCCCTGATAGCCTCGTACATATTGGGCTGGCGGCACAGGAGCCACAAATAATCGTGGTTGCGGCCGCAGACAAGGGCATGGGTATAGGCATCGTCAATGGCTAAAACATTATAGCCGTCGTAGAAAGGCCCGAAGAAAGATACCTTCAGCATGCCTGTGTTTTTCTCTTTTACAAACACGGCCTTCCCTTCCGATTTTTTATAGGTATTGGTTTTATAATTATAGCCCCTGTTCACCACTTTTATACTGCCATCTTTATTCAGGGAATAGGTAGCGGTGGTATTGTTCAGGTTTTTTTCATACTTAAAATCAATGCGGGCCACTTCGTACCAGGTACCCAGGTATTTTTTTACATTAAAATTTTCAACGGCTTTTACCCCAGCGGGGATAGTTTGTTTCTTAAACAGGGAGGTAAGGGTACTGATAATTGACATAAGAGGGCTTTTTACATGATACAATGATAGCGCTTGCGCTTCTATACCATAACCAAAAACAATACCGTAAAAAAAATGGCACTTACACGAAGGGAAGTTGTTGCTAAGCAGTTGTAAAAGAGGTTTGTATATAACAATATCAGGATCGCCAGCGTTCGGTTCCCTGATTGGGCTTTAGTTGCGACGCTCCGTTCAGCGGTAGGAATGCTATTGGGCCTTTTGAAGTGTACTGAACATACATAATATTTGCAGAAACAGGTTGGATTTTTTATCAGGAAATTCTTCAGGATCAGCAATATGGATTGTTTGATAAAAGTATTTTTAATAAGCCCTGTTTTTTATTTCCATTTTTCTATCCATTTCTTTTCACCATCTGTAAGAATTTCTATGTTGGGCTCATAGTTGGGATTGGGGATATACCAATCCATGTTTTTATAAAAAGCATTCAGCTCCTGGTTTTGAAAAACATAACCCCGCCTGGCAAAGGGCAGGTTTTTTAAAACCTTTCTTTGAAGATCATTTTGAGGAGCATGTATATTGTCTTCCTGGTAGTAAGAGAAAGGGAGGTATGCCAGGTCCTCAAATCCTAAAACATTTTGCGCATACAAAAACAGGTCACCATTGATCTTGAAATTCTTTTTTTGAAAGACCAGGTTGCCTTTTTGCAGGTGAAACTTTAACGCATCCTGTTCAATGAATGAATTTTTACTGCCTTTAATGTCTTCGGTTTTCCCGATGCCGTTAATCAGCCATTCATTGGCTGTTTTAAAGAAGGACTTATTAATGGAGAAGGTTTCAAATTCCCCAACATCAACGATCAGCGTAAAATCGTCTATTTGTTTATTGGCCCAGCGATTGGCAGCCGTTAAAACATATTCAAAATTATAATTGTAATCAATAGAGCCTGACAGGTCATAGTTATACGTGTGTTTAATGATATTGATGCCTTTTTTGAAATTGGCTTCAAAATGGTACACATAGTAAAAGTCGACATTATTGCCACTTTTGCTCCCTTCAAATTTGGCCAGGTCTAAGGATTTTATTTTTCCGTTTTTATTATACATGGAGTCTGCAACATAGGCCACATTATATTTCAGGATGGCGTTATTCAATTCCACCGTAAAATCCCTCATATACGGGTGGTGCCCGTTTTTCGGTGCACCATCTACATCTCCTTCCGGTGAAAAAGCCTCAAACCCAACCGTCACTTTTTTTGCTTCCTTTGGATTAAAGAACTCATAATAAACGGTTACCTCTATAAACTGGTTCCTGATCTTTTTTAGGGTTAGTATTTCTTTTTTAACGCTGATATCCGTTTCGGTAATAGGGATGAGCTGGTTGCCTTTTGCAAAGAAAGCGCCATCATTGGCGAAGATGGAATAGTTTATGAGGATAAGGAATAGTATAAATAGGGGTCTTGTCATTTGTATCGGTTTCATAAAATATCTGCTAATGTTGATGAGTACCGGGGTTATTAGCTGGGATGCTTTTAATTCAGTATTTTTTCTTTATCAATATTTTTCAATCTTTGCGCCCAATTGTCCAGGACTGTTTTCCGTTGTTCCTGCGATAAACGCTCAACCGAATATACTACTTCTGGTTTCAAAACCGAAAATCCCAGGAATTCAAATATCCCACGGCTTATGGGGAACAGTATTGAATGAATGTCTCCATACTTGTCATGTACATAATTTTTTTCAGGCCCGCCAGTTGTTATAGCAAGCATTGCTTTTTTGCCGACTGAATAGCCAGTATTAAAAATTTTTCCATTGTCATAAAATTTGCCCATAGAAAAAA
This sequence comes from Terrimonas rubra, assembly GCF_042686025.1. NCBI lineage: Bacteria > Pseudomonadati > Bacteroidota > Chitinophagia > Chitinophagales > Chitinophagaceae > Terrimonas > Terrimonas rubra. The sequence continues at coordinate 400,544 of NZ_JBHUOZ010000001.1, read as the reverse complement.
TCTTATCTGTCCATCCTTTTAAGATAGCGGGAACAGAAAACCAGTATAACGGGAATTGCCAGATCATCACGTCACACCATTCTACTTTTTCTTGCTCAGCTGAAATTTCAACTGAAAATGTGTTGTCCAGTGAAGCATAAAGCTCTTCTTCCTGCTGTTTAAAATATTCCGGATTTTTTAATATCGTGAAGTTCTCTTTTCCGCTGACCGCATCAAAATTCATTTTGTATAAGTCGGAAATTTTCACTTCGTGGCCTTCTTTTGCTAAAGTTTTTATTGCTGTTTGAAACATGGCTGCATTGAAACTCTTTTCTTCCGGATGTGCGAATACAATAAGTATTTTCATAATTGTTATTTTATACTATAATAATTTTAGCTACAAAACTATTTTTAGTATATTTCATATACAATAACTATCAGGTTTGATAGGTTAAAAAGAGTAAAATGAAAATAGAATGTTTAAGTGATTATGTTGCCTTTAAGGATAAGAAATATCCTTGTACAGTCAGCCTGACAATGGATTTAATAGGAGGGAAATGGAAGGCCGTAATTCTTTATCATTTGAGGAGTGGAGCAAAACGATATAATGAATTACACAAAGAAAACCCTGCTATAACAGAAATGACATTGAGTTTACAATTGAAACAATTAGAAAAAGATGGATTAGTTTCAAGAAGGGTTTTTGGGAAAAAACCGCCTGTTAAGGTTGTTTATAACCTGACTGATTTTGGAAGATCATTCATCCCTCTTTTGGAAGTAATTACAGCGTTGGGTAATAAAATAGCTATGGAGAAGGGTAAGTTTATACATCTTAGATAAACAGGTTATCTAAAATATAATTTTTGTAAAGCTCAAGGGCTGCCCGATTGGAGCGAAAAGCCCGCAGGCCCGACGCAGGGGGGCGAGGACTTGCAGCGAAAAGCGGGAACTACGGCTGATAAGAGAACAGAACGATGAGAGCCCCCAATAAAAAAGGATGACCGAAGCCATCCTTTGTAAAAATATAGTTGATCCGTTAGCGTCGTCAGATAGCGCTGCTGAACTGCTGTAAAAAGCGCAGGTCATTCTCGCTGAACAAACGGATATCGTTGATACCATACTTGAGCATAGCCGGCCTTTCAATACCCATACCAAAAGCAAAGCCGGTGTATTTATTAGGATCTATTTTACAGTTGAGCAATACATTGGGGTGTACCATGCCGCAACCTAAAATTTCTACCCAGCCGGTTTTTTTACAGATATTACAGCCTTCGCCGCCGCAGATAAAACAGCTTACATCCATTTCGGCGCTGGGCTCGGTAAAGGGGAAGTAAGAAGGGCGGAAACGCACTTTTACATCCTTACCATACATTTCTTTTACAAAGAAGTACAGGGTCTGTTTCAGGTCGGCAAAGGAAACATTCTCATCGATATACAAACCTTCCACCTGGTGAAAGAAACAATGGCTGCGGGCGCTCACGGTTTCATTACGGTACACACGGCCCGGCATTAACATACGGATAGGCAGTTTGCCTTTTTCCATCTCGCGTATCTGTACACTGCTGGTATGGGTACGCAATACCCAGTCGGGGTTTTGCTGAATGTAAAAAGTATCCTGCATATCACGGGCAGGGTGGTGGGCCGGCAGGTTGAGTGCGCCAAAGTTATGCCAGTCATCTTCAATCTCTGGTCCTTCCGCTACGGCAAAGCCCAGGCGCTGGAAGATAGATACAATGCGGTTACGCATCAGGGTAATGGGGTGACGGCCGCCCATGGGTACAGGGTCGCCGGGCAGGCTGAGATCGATACCCGCAGCCGCGCCGGTTGTTGCCGGGGTGATGGCCTGTTGCAGGGTTTCGAAAGTGGCTTCGGCAAATTGTTTAAACTCGTTTAACAATAAGCCGGCTTCCTTTTTCTGTTCGGCCGGAACGTTTTTCATTTCGCCCATGATGGCCTTTACAATACCCTTGGTACCCAGGTATTTAATACGGAAATCCTCTAGCTCCTGCGCCGTGGTGGCCGCATAAGCGGTCATTTCCTGTTTATAAGCGTCAATTTGTTGTAACAGTTGCTGCATAAGGGCGCAAAGATAAGTTTTAAAAGCAAAGAGGCAAGGTTGAAAAGTTTAAAGGTTCAAAAGTTCAAAGGTTCAAATAGTTTAAAGTTTAAGGTTTTAGGTTTAATGTTAAGTTACATGCCGCTTTCAGCTTTCAGCTTTCAGCTTTCAGCCTTCAGCCTTCAGCCTTCAGCCTTCAGCTCATCCAAAGTTTAATTCTCAAATTAACTAATTTTCAAATTGTTCCCCCTGCTTATCTTTGCACTCCTTTATTTAAAGCCTTTTATTATCATGGCACAACATCCCCGCACGCAGGCCATACGCCTGCAGACTGAACGTACCGCACAGAAAGAACATGCGACGCCCTTGTTTTTAACCAGCAGTTTTGTATACGACAAGGCCGAAGACATGGCCGCCGCTTTTGAAGATGATACCCTGGATGTAAATATTTACAGTCGTTTTAAAAACCCGACCGTAGATGAGTTTGTGAATAAAATTGTACAACTGGAAGGAGCCGAGGATGGCGTGGCCACCGCTACGGGTATGGCTGCCGTATTTGCCTCCTTTATGACCTTTTTAAGCGCCGGCGATCATGTGATCTCCGCATCGGCGGTATTTGGCAGTACACACTCCATATTGACAAAGTACTTACCTAAATGGGGTATTACACACAGCTATTTCGACATGACCAAACCCGAAGAAATAGAAGCGCTGATCACCCCCCGGACCAAAATGTTATACCTGGAAACGCCCAGCAACCCGGGCCTGGACATTATTGACCTGCAACTGGTAGGTGATATCTGCCGCAAGCATAATATACTGTTTGTGGTGGACAATTGTTTTGCCACCCCGGCCGTGCAGCAGCCGATTAAATATGGTGCGCACCTGGTATTACATTCTGCCACCAAGTTTATTGACGGCCAGGGACGTGTACTGGGCGGTGTGATCGTTGGTCCCAAAGACCTGGTATACCAGCTGTATTTATTCATCCGCAATACCGGGCCGTCCTTAAGCGCCTTTAACGCCTGGACCTTATCGAAAAGTTTAGAGACCTTATTTATACGCATGGATGCCCATGCTGCCAATGCCCTGGCCCTGGCCAGACACCTGGAAGGACATGAAAAAGTAAGCCGGGTAAAATACCCCTTCCTGCCTTCACATCCGCAGCATGCCATTGCTGTAAAACAAATGAGTAATGGTGGTGGTATTGTAAGTTTTGAACTAAAAGGTGGTATTGACAGCGGCCGTAAGTTTTTAAATGCCTTACAAATGCTGAGCATGACCAATAACCTGGGCGACAGCCGCAGTATTGCCTCGCACCCGGCCAGCACCACGCATTCCAAATTAAGTGAAGCAGAGAGACAGTCCGTAGGTATTACACCCGGCCTGATCCGTATATCGGTAGGCCTGGAGCATATTGATGATATTATTGCGGATATTGAGCAGGCTTTGCAACAGTCGTAATAACAAATGAACAGCATAAAAAAAACGGTTAGCATCAGCTAACCGTTTTTTTATTTAAAAGAATATTACTTCACTTTTTTTACAAATAACCGGGCGCTGTTAATAGCCAGCACCACATCGCTGAGGGCCATGATCAAAGCCCCGTAGGTTGGACCATACACACCCAGTAAGCCAAAAGCCGCAACCGGGATGGCTACAATATTGTAGGAGAAAGCCCAGAACAGGTTCTCTTTGATAGTGATATAGGTATGCCTGCCAAGTCCCAATGCCATGGGCAGGTTTTTTAAACCATTGTTCATTAATACCACCGAGGCAGTCTGCAAGGCTACCTGCGAAGAGTCGCTCATGGAAACCCCGATAGTGGCTTTGGCCAGGGCCGGTGCATCGTTAATGCCATCACCCACCATTACGGTAGGCGTATGGGCGCTTTGCTCGGTGATATAGGCCAGTTTTTGTTCCGGTGTCTGTTCGGCAATAACGGTATCAATACCTACCTGCCCGGCCAGTTCACCGGCTTTCTGTTGCCTGTCGCCGCTCAGTAAAATGGTTTTAATGCCCTTGCCTTGTAAATAACTGACCACTTCTTTGGCTTCGGGTCGCAGTTCGTCTCTTACATCTATCCAGCCCAGTAATTCATTATTCTTTATAATGTAAACATTATGGCTGTCATCAGTTGTAAGTTTCGCTGCCGCCTTCCAGGAGCCGGCCATATAGGTATTACCTTCCATATCCTGTGCCTGCATGCCCAGGCCTTTTATCTCCTCTATCTTTTGCCAGCGGATGGGTGTACCTGCCTTCCATTCACGGGCAATGGTTTTGGCAATGGGGTGGTTGGAATATTTTTCAATGGAGAAGGCAATGTTTTTAAACATTTCTTCGGTTATATTACCGGTTACCTGCCAGCCGGATAAAGCAAAATCGCCGGTGGTAAGCGTACCTGTTTTATCAAACACTACCTGTTTAATATTTTTAAACAGCTCCAGGCTTTTGGCATTGCGGAACAATATACCATTACGGGTGCCGCGTCCCAGGCCCACAGCAATGGCGGCCGGTGTGGCCAGGCCCATGGCACAGGGGCAGGCAATGACCAGTACGGCAATGGCATTCATTAAAGCCGGGGCCAGTTCTTTTAAATAGATCCAGTTCCCAATAAAAGTAAGGGCGGCTATACCTAATACAGTGGGTACAAAAATGGCGCTGATACGGTCGGCCATTTGCTGAACCGGCGGTTTTTCGCCCTGTGCCTGTTTTACCAGGTTAAGTATATTGGATAAAACTGTTTCGTTGCCAGCGGCTGTTACCTGTGCCCTTACGGTGCCTTCCAGCACCAGGCTGCCGCCTACCAGTATATCTTTTGCTTTTTTATGAATGGGTTCGCTTTCGCCGGTCAGCAGGGCTTCGCTTACCTGTACATCACCCCAGAGTATCTTACAGTCTGCGGGAACCTGTTCGCCGTTTTTTATCAGTACAAGGTCGCCTACCCGCAGGCTATCACTGTCTACCGGGAATATTTGCTCCTCGTATTTATCGTCAAAAGCGATCATATTCGCCGTTACTTTCTGCGATTTTACCAGGGCGTTCAGTGATCTCTGGGTAGATTGTACCGTGTTATCTTCCATATAATTACCCAGGAATACCAGGGTAATGATGGTAGCGGCCGTTTCGTAATACATATAACCGGCGCCCAGGTTAAATAAAGTACCTGCCAGGCTGTACACAAAGGCTGCGGTAGCGCCAATGGCGATCAGTACATTCATATTGGGAATGCCGTTGCGGATACTTTTCCAGGCGCTGGGGCCATAAAAACTCATACCGATAATGAATACCGGTAAACAAAGCGCCAGCTGTACCCAGGGGTTCATTAAAAAATGAATATGTACACCGGGTATCATGTGTAACATAAGCACCAGGGTAAAAGGCAGGCAGATCCAGAAGCGGCGTAAATGGGTCCATTTGCTTTTGGGATGGTCATGACCCGCATGCGGATCGCCGGTGCCGGATAAAACGGTATAACCCAGGCCGTGGAGGTCCTTTGTTAACTGCTGTTCATCCATATTACCGGCTGCGTCAAATATCACATCGCCGGTAGCATAATTTACTTTTACGTTCTTATGCCCTTTTTTTTCCAAGTACTTATTAATGGTGAGGGCACAGTTGGCGCAATCCATTCCTTCTACCTTCCATTCTATTTTTTTGTTATGTGCTGTTGCTGTATCTGGCATAATATTGATTCGTTATGGTATAACAATAGGCGGCTTGTATTGGTTTACGGTATCAATACCGTTTGATAGTACAAAGTTACTTCAATTAAAAACGGCTTATTTACCATGCAGGGAATAATAAAGCAACAACGTTGCTATTAAAGCTATTTTTGCAGTATGATTTTTGAATTTACGTTGCAAAACATTCAACAGGCGGCAGCGCAATTCTGGAGCCTGGCCGGCGATGCCAAAATATTTGCTTTTCATGCACCCATGGGCACGGGTAAAACCACTTTTATACAACAACTGTGTATAGCCAAGGGAGTACAGTCGGTGGTAAGCAGTCCCACCTTTTCTATTATTAACGAATATGTGTACGATTGTAACGGCACCAAAAGGGCCATTTTTCATATGGACCTGTACCGTTTGCGTGATGAAGCCGAAGCCATACAGGCCGGGGTAGAAGATACCCTGTACAGCGGTTATATCTGCCTGGTGGAGTGGCCCGAAAAAGCGCCGGCATTATTTCCGCCCGGTACGGTACATGTTCATCTTGAACGTATAAATGCGGATACCTGCCGGTGCAGCATAACGCAGAATTAAGTAATTTTGGTGAGCAATGCTAATGGTTGCTATTGTTAAACTACTACATGAGTCAGCACAAACCGCTAATAAGCACTTCGTTTAGTTACGAAACCCTGGAAGAAACTTTAGATATTAAGCCTAAAGCCGAAGGCATGATGATAGGCATTCCCAAAGAAATAGCCTTCCAGGAAAACCGCATAGCCTTAACCCCCGATGCGGTAAGTGTACTGGTGAGCAACGGCCACCAGGTAATGATAGAGCATAATGCAGGTGATGCCTCCCATTTCAGGGATAAGGATTACAGTGAAGCAGGCGCCAAAATTGTATACGACCGTGCCGAAGTATTTAAAGCGCCCATACTGGTAAAAAGCGCCCCGGTTATTGAAGATGACCTGCCGCTTTTACAATACAACCAGGTAATTATTTCCCCTATTCATTTATCCGTTTTAAAGACCGAGATACTGGCCAGTATGATGGAAAAACGCATCACGGCCATTTCTTTTGAAAACCTGATGGATGAAACAGAGTCTTACCCCATTGTACGCAGCATGAGTGAGATAGCCGGCAGTGCGGTAATGCTCATCGCGGCGCAATACCTTAGCTCGGCCAACCATGGCAAGGGTGTTTTACTGGGTGGTATATCCGGCATTGCCCCTACAAAGGTTATTATCATTGGCGCCGGTACCGTAGGTGAATATGCCGCCCGTGCGGCCCTGGCATTGGGCGCTTCGGTAAAAGTGTTTGACAATAGTGTATCCCGTTTAAAACGTTTACAAAACAATATAGGCCAGCGTATGTGGACTTCTGTAATAGAACCACGCCTGCTGGCCAAACAATTAAAAACCTGTGAAGTGGCGGTGGGCGCTTTGGGTTCGCATACAGGCCGTACGCCCATGGTGGTTACCGAGGAGATGGTGAGCAATATGCGTCCCGGCTCAGTGATACTGGATGTAAGCATTGACCGCGGCGGTTGTTTTGAAACTTCGGAGATCACGAGTCACGAACACCCTATTTTTATGAAATACGGGGTAATACATTATTGTGTGCCCAATATTCCCTCCGGCTTTGCCCGTACTGCTTCGCAGGCCATCAGTAATGTACTGATGCCTTTGATACTGGAAGCAGGGGAAGAAGGCGGCTTTGAAAAACTGGTCTGGCATAAACTGCATTTGCGCAGCGGCATCTATTTATTCAAAGGGGCATTGACCAATTTTTATTTAAGCCAGCGTTTCGATTTAAAATACACCGACCTCAACCTGCTCATTGCCAGCAGGCGGTAAATTGCAGTAATATCTGGGGCTGTCAGCAACAGTAATTGCATCAGCAGCAGTTCGCCGCCCGGCTGCAATACTTTATGTCCGGCTGCTATGGCTATGCTGCACATAAAGTATTTCCGCCTAAGCGGCGCAGCCTTTCAGCTGTAATACTACATTCAAACTTTTTATTACTTTGATAAATTACAGCTATCTTTAAAATAACCAATAAGTAATGACCGTTTTATATTATAATTTAAATGTAATTGTATAAAAGGCATTATTGTATTTTTAGGATTTTTCATAATTTTACAAACAAATTATAATTTATGAGTAACAATCAAAAACGTCTTTTATCTGACTTGGCAAAGCAGATTAAAGCTGAACCCAAAAAAAGGTCTCAGGTTGTTATCTCTTTGAAGTCGGCTAAAATCTTGACAAAGAACGAAAATCTCACCAGCCATTATTCCAACTTAAGCAAAGTTGTTTCCGCTTCTAAATAATGTACAACAGTAGACCAAATCTAATTATTGGTTTTCATGGATGTGATGAATCAATACGTAATCACCTTGTGCAAAACCCAAATTCAGTTAAAAAAAGCCAGGAAACATTTGACTGGCTGGGTCATGGTTTTTATGTTTGGGAGAATAACTATGAAAGGGCATTGAAATGGGCGAAGGATAAAAAGAAAAGAGGAGGGTTGACTAAACCGGCAGTATTGGGTGTAGTTTTGCAATTAAATCATTGTCTTGACTTTACTGATTCAGCATTCATTGATATTATTTCAGCATACTATGCTTTAATGAAGGATGATTTTGCCTTCTTGCAAAAAGAATTGCCTCAAAATAAGAATCTAGCCAATGACAAACATCATGATCTGATTTTACGCGAGTTAGACTGTGCTGTAATCGAATATATGCATCAAAAAATGGCAGAAAAAATTCAGAATGATATTGATGCTCATGGAAATAGTGCATTACAATATTTTGATACGACAAGAGGAATTTTTACTGAAGGAGGACCGGCGTTTGAAGGCGCAGGCATTCAATCCAAAAATCATATTCAGATATGTATTCGTAATCTAAATTGTATCAAAGGTTTTTTTATCCCCCGGGATGAAGTAAAATTTCCATAATTAACTTAATCTATACTAACCTCAGGAAACAGAACTATTATACTTTCTCCAGTAATACCGTAGCATAGGCCACCAAACCTTCTTCACGGCCCACAAAACCCATTTTTTCGGTAGTAGTGGCTTTAATGGATACATCTTTAATCGTTACACCGGCAATACCGGCAATGGTTTCCTGCATGGCCGGCACATGGGGTTTAATTTTGGGTGCTTCCAGGCATAGGGATGAATCAATGTTCACTACTTTATAACCTTCTGCATGTATCAGTTCAATTGTTTTACGCAGTAATATTTTGCTGTCAATATCTTTAAACTCGTTGCTGGTATCGGGGAAATGCACACCAATATCACCCAGGGCCAGTGCGCCTAATAAAGCATCGCAGATGGCATGTAATAACACGTCTGCATCACTGTGTCCCAGTGCGCCTTTATGATGGGGGATTTTTACCCCACCGATCCACAGATCGCGGCCTGCTACTAACTGGTGAAAATCGATACCTGAACCTATACGAAATGACATAGTGCTTACTATTTTATAATGGAAATATTTATGCTGTTATCTGATGCGGGAGCCTGTTGCGCAAATATACAGCCCGGTGACGGTTATATATTTTAAACTGCCTGTAAATAAAAAAGCCCCTTTGCAGGGGCTTTACTTGTATAAGAACTTTACAAATTAATCTGCATTGTTGCCAAAATCAAACGCTACCGATAAACGGATCGTGTTTGACAGCGGGATCCTGGTGACACCGCTTCCTGTTGGAGCCAGGTAAGAGAAGTTGATACCGAAGATATTGTATTTTAAACCCAGGCCGGCAGTGAAATAGCGACGGTTACCTTTGGTTTTATCTTCGTAGAAATAACCGGCACGTAAGGCAAACTGGTTGTTATACCAGTATTCGGCACCGGCAGAAAGCTGGAACTCTCTCATTTCTTCGCCAAAACCACCCGGGGCATCACCAAATGAACTGAACCAGCTGCCTACAACCGCTTTGCTTCTGTAATCGTTTAAAGCGTTAGGGTCGCTCAGGTTTTCGGGAGGAGTAGGTACTAATAATTTATTAGCGTCTATACCGAAAGTGATCTTGTTTTTATCGTCGAAGTTTTTAGTATAAGTAGCACCCAGGCCCAAGTTGGCAGGGATATAGTCTCTTGCATCGGCATTGTCGGTATAGGCTATTTTGGTACCCAGGTTGCTTAACTGTGCGCCAAAGGCAAAACCATTACCGGCTTCGTTCTTGTTATCGTAAAATAAGCCGATATCACCCGCAATAGCGCTACCTACTTTATAGGTATAACCGCCTGAGCCTACACCGGCAGCCAGGTCGGAGTTAATATAACGTAAGCTAACACCCAGGCCTAATTTAGAAGATAAACGACGGGAGTAGCCCAGATCGATACCAAACTCACGGGGACGGCCGCTGCCAATATTATTGGAGTTATCATCCGTGAACTGGATATCACCTAAATTAAAGTAACGGAAGCCCAGATTCAGTGCCGAGTTTTCATCAATTTTATAAAAACCGGAAAGAGATGCCAGGTAAACATCGTTTACAATATCTTTTAACCAGGGAGAATAAGTGGCCACCAGGCCGCCTTTTGACTCGTTAAAGGCTACTTTACCAATATTCCAGAAACCTGCAGATGCATCGGGGGAAGTGGCAAGGCCAATATCACCCATACCGCTGGAGCGGGCATCAGGGGCCACACGTAAAAACGGAACAGCAGTGGTCACTACATTGATCCGGTTGTTTTGCGCGTAAGCTGACAGGGAAAAAGCAGAAGCAAAGAATAGAGCAGCAGTTAGTTTTAAGGATCTTGATCTCATTAGCTAGTATTTAAATGATTGGTTGCAAATATAAATATATATAAAAATGCTTTATAACAAGAATAGTATTAAAATAAAAACTTTTAAAACAAGTTGGCCAAACCGCCAAGGGTTTACTGCAAAAAATGGCAACGGCAATTAATTGTTTTATTGCCCTAAGGAACGCCTGTTGATACTATTTATTGTTTACCTGATGAATAAAATTGATTTTTTTTATCCCCGCCACTAACACATTGCAGGTTAATGCGTAAGAAACAGGTAAATAGTATAAAAACAGCTAAAAAAAAGTAGTTTTCCGCTTAGTAGTTTTTGACAAAGTGTATATATTCGCAGGCCGTCCGGTGAATATTTTGGCGGCTAACGCAATAATTATGTTTAACTGAGCGTTAACTTTATCCAATTCGTAGGCTTATGCAATACATTATGAACGTGAAAAACTTAGTAATCCTTTTATCCTTCAGCGTGCTCGCTGTTTCCTGTAACAGGAACAAAAGCGGCAAATCCAGCGTAACCGGCTGGAACTACAACGACAAAAACATGGGCGGTTTCCAGGTAGCCAAAGCTACTGACCAGAAAACCGGTCCCGGATTAGTATTCGTAGAAGGCGGTACCTTTACCATGGGTCAGACAGAAGAAGATGTAATGGGCGACTGGAATAATATTCCCCGTCGTGTATCTGTTCCTTCTTTTTATATTGACCGTACAGAGGTGGCCAACGTACACTACCGCGAATACCTATACTGGTTAAACAAAGTATTTGACCCTACCGACCCGCAAAACCTGCCCATTGTAGAAGGTGCTTTACCCGATACATTGTCCTGGAGAAGCGAGTTGAGTTATAACGAGCCGATGGTAGAATACTACCTGCGTCACCCGGGCTTTAACTACTACCCTGTAGTGGGTGTAAGCTGGAAACAGGCCAATGATTTCTGTTTATGGCGCAGTGACCGTGTGAACGAAGGTATTTTATTACAAAAAGGCTTTGTTAACAAACAATCTTTAAATGGTCAGCAGGGCGCTGATAACTTTACCACCAAATCTTACTTATTAGGCGTAGGCTACCAGCCACCGCCAGGTAAAGGCGCTACTTCTAAAAAGAACCCTTTAAAAACCCCTCAGGGTCAGCCACGTACCAATGTTACCATGGAAGACGGTTTATTATTACCTGATTACCGTTTACCTTTTGAAGCGGAGTGGGAATATGCCGCTTACGGCCTGATAGATCAGAATCCCCGCACCAGCACTAAGAAAAAACGTGGTGAGGAACTGGTACAGAACAGGCAGGTTTACCCCTGGTCGCAAAACCCCAATGGTTTGCGTGATGTAAGACATGGCAGCTGGCAAGGTCAGTTTTTAGCCAACTTTAAACGTGGATCGGGTGATAATGCGGGTGTTGCCGGTGGTTTAAATGACAATGCCTTTTATACTGCTGATGTAAAATCATTCTATCCCAATGCTTTTGGTCTGTATAATATGGCCGGTAATGTGAACGAATGGGTACATGATGTATTCCGTCCTTTATCAACACTTGATTTTGACGATATGCCTGCACCTACCCGTGGTAACAAATTCCAGACTATTGTAAAAGACCCAAGCACCGGCGAAGCAATGGTGAACGATACAACCGGTCGTGTGGTAATGCGTGATGTAACAGATGAGGAAAGCAAAAACCGCCGTAACTACCAGCGTGGTAACGTAATTAACTACCTGGATGGTGATACTGCTTCACAGGCCTCCTATGGTTATGGTACTACAACCCTGGTAAGCGACCACTCCCGTGTGTACAAAGGTGGTAGCTGGAACGACCGTGCTTACTGGCTGTCGCCCGGAACACGCCGTTTCCTGGAAGAAGACCAGGCCCTGAGCACACTTGGTTTCCGTTGTGCCATGAACAGCATGGGCGGAGCCGCTAACGGTAAAGGAACCCGTAAAACCGGTAACCAGTTCCCTACCAAACGCTCTAAAAGATAATTGAACTGTTTTTATATAAAGCCCCTCACCACGAGGGGCTTTTTTATTACCGGGACCTGGAGTGGCGGCAAAAGCAAAAAGGTTATATTTTTATTGAAAATCAAATAGTTATATTTGATGGGTTAAAAAAGGGACTTAAAAAGTAAAAAAACTGCTTCCCGGTGTAACAAAAAAGTTCCACTGTACGTAATACTTTTAAATAACAATTGATGGGTAAATTTGCCCGGTATTAGTAACAGCTTATGACAGAGAAGGACTATAACGAATGTGTAACACAATATGCCGACAACGTGTACAGGTTTATTTTAAAGAACCTGCGCCACGAAGAGGATGCAAAAGATGTGGTACAGACAGCGTTTGAGAAATTATGGATACACAGGGAGGAGATAGATGCTGCCAAGAGTAAATCGTATTTATTTACCGTGGCCTACCACCAGATGATCGATCATATAAGGAAAGTAAAGCGGGTATCATTACAGGAAGAATTTAAAGAAAATGCCATGGTACAGCAGGGAACACAGAACAACCTTAAAAAAGTACTGGAGCAGGCCTTAAGCAAACTAAGTGAAACCCAAAGGTCTTTGATCTTATTAAAAGACTACGAAGGATATAGTTACGAAGAGATCGGGAAGATTACCGGATTAAGTGACAGCCAGGTGAAGGTTTACCTGCACAGGGCCAGGGTACAGATGAAAGAATACCTGGTAAAAGTGGAAAACCTGATATAGCTAAACCCAAACAAAACACAATTAAGTAAAACGCCTCATGAACAATATAAACCGAAATAATTACGAAGAATTTTTTATCCTGCACCTGGATAATGAGCTTAACGCTGAGCAGCAGCAGGCGTTGACGCTTTTTCTTCAACAAAACCCGGACCTGCAGGCCGAACTGGATCTTTTGTCCGGTACCAAGCTGAGTGTAGATGAAACAGTGGTGTTCCCGGATAAAGCATTATTATTTGCAGGTAGTTTATTGCAGCAAACAGCAGAAGGACAGGTATCGGCACAGGACAGCGAAATAATTATGTACCTGGATGCAGAGCTGACGGAGAACGATAAAAAAGCTTTTGAACAAAAACTTGCCGGGGATACCGTATTCCAGCAGCAGGTAGCTTTGTTTGCCAAAACCAAATTACAGGCCTCAGCAGCTGAAGTGTTTCCTGATAAAACATTGTTATATAAAGAAGAAGAGAACAAACGCAGGATTGTACCGATGTACTGGTTGCGTATGGGTGTGGCAGCAGCTGTATTACTTACCCTGGGTGTAGGAGGCTTTAAATGGCTGAATAACCCGGTGAAAAAAACAGAGAATGGTGGCATGGCAGTTACTACAATAACTGATACCAAAGCTACCACCCCGGTAACGCTGGTAGTAACCGAAGAAACGAACCAGGCAGACAATAAAGGCGATGAGCAGGAACCGGCAGAAACACCTGTTAAAGAAAACAGCGTAATACAACAGTCGCAACTACCTGCCAATACCGTTGGTTATGCCGCTCATAAAAATACAGGTAATAGCAATGTAGCTGTAACTAATCAGCCTGCAGCTACGTTATTACAAACAGTAGTAACAAACAGTAACGGAAGTAATAACCTGCCATCAGGGGATAAAAATCCCAATATAAACGGGATGAACAATGCCGCTGTTGAAAATGGTATAGCAGAAATTAAACCCATCAATACTACTGGTAATAATACAATAGCGCCCCAGGTTAAAAATAATAACCAGCCGGCGTTCGCTTCCAACAGCCAGCACGTATTTGATGAGGTGGTAGAAATAGAAGAGCCGGAGAATAAGAAAAACAAACTTCGTGGCTTTTTACGCAAAGTAACCCGCAATTTTCAAAAGCAAACCAGTATTGACATGACAAATGGTGACGATCAGTTGTTGGTGGCCGGTTTTGCCTTCAAAATGTAATCCATAAAATTTCAAACAACTTAACGATGAAAAGAATATTATTATTATGTGCAACTGTATGCACATTACTAAGCAGTTATGCCCAAACCGATACCTTACCTAAAAAAGATCTTCCGCTGGGTGGTGAGAACGATACCCTGATCGTAGGCGGCATGGTGATCATCCGTGGTAATGATGCCGAAGCAAAAATGTTACGTAAAAAAATGTACAAACCTAAAAACATCACTACTAACTGGTTTGTACTGGACCTTGGTTTTTCCAACTTTGTTGACAATACACAATACGGCGTAGGTACCGCAGCCAATGCCTATGCACCCGGCAGTAATGAAGACTGGTTTAAAACAAAATTCGGTAACTCCATTAATGTAAACATCTGGCTGGCCATGCAAAAAGTAAACCTGGTTAAGCACTATGTAAACTTAAAATATGCAGCAGGCCTTGAATTAAATAATTACCGGTTTAAATCACCCATTGTTTATAAAAAAATCACCGGTACCAATACAGGCAGTCCGGTGGTAGAACTGGATGATGTAAGAAACTTTAAGAAAAGCAGGCTTTCGGCTGATTATATTACCGTGCCTTTGATGTTGAACTTCAACTTTACCCCGCATAACGAACGTGAATTTGGCTTTAGTGCAGGTGTGAGCGCCAGTGTATTATACAACTCCCGCCACGTGATCAAAACTTCTGAAGACGGTAAACAAAAAGTAAAGGATGATTTTGACCTGAACCGCTGGAAGCTGTCTTATGTAGGCGAATTATCACTGGGCTTTATCAAATTTTACGGATCATACGCCTTTAAAAGCATGTACAACAAAGGCCTGGATATGACCCCTTATACACTGGGTGTAAGGTTCAGTTACTAAACGCTTGATCTCACGCAATAATGTTATTAAATAGTCATCCCGCCGGAGTTTTCCGGCGGGATTTTTCATGTTGAAAAAGAGCGGGAAATAATATCTTGCAAATACATCGTTAAAAAAATATTAATAGATACTACCCGTATCTTTCCTGACGTTAGTGATGACGCTGATAGATTATAACATGAAGAGTTTAGCCCTTTTATTTACCACATTTATTGGAGCCAGTGTTTGTGTTACTACCTCGGGTACGCACAAATATACCAGTGCAGAACGAACAGTGAAAAGGTATGCAAGCTCCCTGCCTGCCGCGGGACCTACCGGGGCCATTAATATTGTGATTGACAAGTCGGATTATGAACTGACCGTGTATGATGAAAAAGGCTGGTATGCTACTTACCCGGTAGTGTTTGGCAACAATAGCCTGGCCGATAAAAAAATGGAAGGGGATAAAAATACACCCGAAGGAACTTTTACGATCAATGCAAAAAGGGTGCACGAAAAATGGTGCAGGTTTTTAGCCATTGATTATCCTACGGCAGAGAGCTACGAAAAATTTAAACAAAGAAAAGCCAGCGGGCAAATACCCGCCGATGCCAAAATTGGCGGCAGCATTGGTATTCATGGCGTATGGCCCAGGGAGGATTTTGTTATTGATAAGTATAAAAACTGGACCCTGGGCTGTATTTCCATGAAAAACGCCGAAGTAACAGAGTTATATAATTTTACCAAGGTTGGTACCAGGGTGGTTATCCGTAAATAATTATTTTAAAGCATATACCCGGGAACCTGCGGCCTTAACACCCAGCATCATGTTTTTATAAACATTGCTCAGGGATTCAAACTCAAAAGGTAATAACAGCTTACCTGCCTTGTTCACCACTCCCCATTTTTTATCAGATGCTACGTGTGCATAACCGTCTTTAAAGGGCTGTACATTATCGTACCGGAAAGCAATCACCGTTTTATTCTGGAGATCCACGGCGCCTATTTTTTTTTCTTTTTCTACCCAGGACAAACCTTCTGAGGGTAAATAAGTATAGGTATACTCCAAAGGAATAATCACTTTTCCACTATAATCAATAATCCCCATTTTATCTCCTTTTTTAACCTGTGCGTACCCGTTCTGAGGTGCGCCGGCTTCTGTATAGGTATTGTTGTCAACCCGTTCTCCCTTTTTATTAATCAGGTAAAAATCATTGCCGTTTGCCACCATGCAAATGCCTTGGGAGAAAGAAGAAATATTAGTGTATTGGGCCGGGATGATCATTTCCCCTGATTTATTAATTACGCCCCATTTACCACCGGTTTTTACGCAGCCCAAACCATCACTGAAATTTCTTGCCTCTTCATAATACTGCTGGTTAATGGCTTTGCCTCCGGTGTCAATGAACATGTAACGTCCTGCATTATTTTTGATCCAGATGATTCCTTCTGTGCAATCACCCGCATCTGCAGCCGGTACCTGGAAAACCTCTATGCCTTTTTTATTAATAAAAGCCAAGTTGGCTGTGCCGGCTACCTGTACCCTGGCCAGGCCTTCGGAGTACAGGCCTTTTAAATTTTTGAATGAAGCCGATTTTTTAATCACGTTGAACTGCTTATCTACCAAACTGGCTTCTGTATCATACATGGATGCCTGCACAATGGCAAGCCCGGCCGAAAACTGGCTTAATGTGTAGTAATTTTTACTGCTTAATCTTTTACCGGTATAATCGTAATAATCATAATAACCATTTTTTTTACCGATAAAGGTACCGTCATCCGTAAAATTATACATTTCATCCAGGTCCAGCGGTATGGTTTTGTCATTGACAAGGTTATAAAGGGCAATAGATTTGTTGTAACTGATCTTAATGGAGTCTTCTGCCAGGTGCAACGTGGTATAGGCATCTTGTATATTGGGCTGGGCAATAGTTTGTAACAATTTTTTGTTGTAATCAAACACTTCTACCTCATTTGCATGCACCAGTATGACCCGTTTTTTCCCCATGATCACTTTATTGGCCAGGAAGGAAGGGAAAATAACCTGTCCTTTTGGATTGATGATAGTATTGTTAACGCCTTTTTTAACGTGAAAAAAACCATCCCTGGAAGCGTTGATGAATTGTTTTTCCGGCTTTATCAGCCACTGGCCTTTAAGAGTGAGTACCCCGCTGGCGGTATCGTTGCTGAAGATGATATTGTCTTTGGTATAGGTAGGATAATGGGTTGCCAGAAAGCTGGTAAACTCCTTACCTGTGCTGTCAACAATACCGTATTTACTGTTTTTGGTATACACAAATGTCCCCCCGGCATTCCGGGTGGTAATATAGTCATAGCGTGCCGGTACGACCATTACGCCCTTTGTATTGACCACGCCATACATATTGCGGTTATACAGGCCGTTCTTTTGTGTTACGGTGGCATAACCCTTTGTAAACTTCTGTGCCTGCTGGAAGGCCGGCTTTATGGCCCATTCATTTTTTTTATTAATATAACCATACAGTGTATCCGTGCTTAATTTGACAAACGCAAGGCCGTTACTGAAAACGCCGGCATATTGATAGGTGGGAGGTATCACTACTTCGTTTTTTGTATTGATAAAACCCACGTTGCCGCCCTTTGAAAAGGCCATAAGACCTTCTCCGCATTGTCCTAAACTGCGATATTCAACAGGTATTACCAATTTGCCCGAAGCATTTATGGCGCCGTATAGTTTTACAGTATAGGAAGAATCCTTACTCACCACGGCCAGGCCTTCGGAGAAGAAGGAGATGCTTTTATAATCAGGTTCCGTAACCGGTTGCCGGGTGGCGGCATTATACAAACTCATCCTGTTCACCGAGTTTTCGGTTACAAACAATTTATCCTGCCCGCTGTAGGTAATAGCTAAATAGGAGACCGGCAAAATGATATTACCGGTTTTTTCCTCTTTTAAGCCATAGTAGGAAATGGTTCTTCCGGCACCGGTGCTGCGACTTTCATAAATAATGGTATACCCGTTGTCATACTTTACACCCGTCATTACCTGGCTCCTGGCCAGCTGGCAGGTTTGTGCTGCAACACCAATAAGCAAAAGAAGAAGCTGTTTCATACCCATATCGTTTACTGTAATTATGCGGCTAAAGTAGCCGATTTACATACGGCAGGGTATCAGTGCCAGCGGGTATATTAGGCTGTGACCGGCCCAGGCATGGTAAGCAAAATGCTACAATTAACGTTCGGTAGTAACTGTAAAAACGCTGTATCTTCGCAGCCTATCTTTTTACATTTTCAAACCAGTAAATACTATGTCACAAGATTGGAAACAATACCAGGAAGCAAATAAGGAACGTTTTTTAAATGAAATGCTGGACCTGTTACGCATTCCCTCCATCAGTGCAAAATCGGAGTATAAAAACGATATGCAGCGTTGTGCTGATGCGGTTAAAGACAGCCTGCTGGCTGCCGGAGCCGATAAGGCGGAGGTAATGGCTACAGATGGGCACCCGGTGGTATATGGCGAAAAAATAATTGACCCGGCAAAACCAACCGTACTGGTATACGGTCACTATGATGTACAACCCGTAGAGCCGCTGGAACTATGGCATAACGATCCCTTTGATCCGACCATTAAAGATGGTAAAGTATTTGCCCGCGGCAGCGCCGATGACAAAGGCCAGTTTTATATGCATGTAAAAGCCCTGGAAACCCTGGTAAAGACCAATACCATGACCACGAATATTAAGTTTTTAATTGAGGGGGAAGAGGAAGTGGGCTCGCCTAACCTGGGCAAATTTGTAGCGGCCAATAAAGAATTACTGAAAGCCGATGTGATCCTGATCAGCGACAGTTCCCTCTTAAGCATGGAGAACCCTTCACTTGACACCGGTGTACGTGGTTTAAGTTATATAGAGATTGAGGTGACCGGCGCTAACCGTGACCTGCACAGTGGTACCTATGGCGGTGCGGTAGCCAACCCTATTACCATCCTGGCCAAAATGATCGCCAGCTGTCATGACGAAAACAACCATATTACCATTCCCGGTTTTTATGATGATGTAGTAGTGGCCAGTGAGGAAGAGAGGGCCCTGATCAATAAGGCGCCTTATGATGAGCAGGAATACAAAGATGAATTGGGTGTAAAAGAATTGTGGGGTGAAAAAGGCTATTCTACTTATGAGCGTACCGGCATCCGTCCTACACTGGAAGTAAACGGCATCTGGGGTGGGTATACCGGCGAAGGGGCCAAAACAGTATTGCCTTCTAAAGCTTATGCCAAGGTTTCGGCCAGGTTAGTGCCTAATCAAAGCTCTGAAAAGATCACAGAAAAACTATTAAACTATTTCCGCACTATTGCTCCGGCCAGTGTGGAGGTAAAGGCTGAATTACACCACGGTGGTGAGCCTTATATGACACCCATTGACAGCAAGGGCTACCAGGCTGCTTCCAAAGCGCTGGAAACCACCTTTGGTAAAACGCCGATACCGGTGCGTGGCGGCGGCAGTATTCCAATCTGTTCTTTATTGGAGAAAGAACTGGGCATCAAGATCGTTTTCATGGGCTTTGGTTTAGATAATGACAACCTGCACAGTCCTAATGAAAAGTATAATATTGAGAACTATTATAAAGGCATAGAAACCATTCCTTATTTCCATAAGTTCTTTGCTGAATAAGCATATTTACTGCTTCTTCAGAAAACCCTGAACATTTCCTGCTGCTTACCAAGAGTTGTAGCGAAAGCTGTTCAGGGTTTTGTTTTATAACCCTGGGAGTAAAGACATCCTTCAGCCTGTCTCGTTCATGTGATAAAAGTCAATAGGGATAAGGTTTTCGTAAAATTACCAAACTAACAATCGTAAGTATTACTTTACGGACAAAGTACAAATAACAAATTTTAACAAAAAATTATAATACCGAAAAAGTTTACAATTTTTTCATACTAGGTTTAATGTGCTAATAATTCACTCTTCATTAAAAACACATGAGATCATGAAAAAAACTGTTTTCCTTTCTGTATCCTGTTGCTTACTCACCGTAGCAATGATGAGTTGTAAAAAATCCGTAAAAAACGCTTTAGACTCCCATGAGTTAAGCCCCGATGAGACCGCCCTGGTGGTGTCGGCAGGCTTTAACGGTAACTGGGCTGAGAAAACTGCGGATGGAAATTATTTAATTGAAGGAGATATCTTATTGACGTCTTCGCAATTAAAAGAAATGGCCGGTGCAGGCTCATCGCACGAGGTGATTGTTGCCAACGAGGAGCATTACCGTACTACCAACGTGGTGAGTACCCCCAGTTCAGGCCAAAGGACCATTACTGTCCGTTTAGGCTCAGGCTTCCCTACCTATTTTTCTACAGGTCTTGACCAGGCATTAGCCCGGTACAATAACCTTAACTTAAAGATCAGGTTTGTAAGGGTAACCAGTGGTGGTAATATTGTTATTACCAGTGCCAACCTGGGTACCACATCCACCGGTGGTTGTATACTGGGCCAGGCTTCAGGTTTTCCATCAGGGGGTAACCCGGCCAGCGGCTTTACTTTAAGCAACAGCAGCTGTGCTTTGGCTTATTTAAATACGGCTAACAGGGCCGATGAGGTAATTGCCCATGAAATTGGCCATTGCATCGGTTTCCGCCATACCGATTACATGAACCGTTCCAGCTGCGGACAAAATCAGAATGAGGGCTCAGCCGGTATAGGTGCAGTGCATATACCCGGTACCCCAACTACTGTAACAGGCAGCTATAACTCATGGATGATGGCATGTACCAATAATAACCCCGCCTTCAGTTCCAGCGATGCTACTGCTTTGAATTATGTTTATTAAACGATAATTTCATAAGAGGTTGTCTCATTATTGGAGACAACCTCTTGTTATTTGAAAAACCGTATAAAAGCGGTAAATAGTATATGGTTAGGATAAATACCATACTTAAGTTTTGTTCCATTATACCTGCTGTGTTTGTAAGCTTTTGTGCTTTTGGTCAACACGCGGGCAAACCTGACCTGTTTGAAAACTATGCTAATAAAAAGCTGACCGGGTACAATCCATCTAATCCTTATTACATCATCTCCACCAAAGAAAAAAAATTAGAACCTGCACATATCGTACGATGGCTGGATGAGCAGACGGCTATCGTAAAAATTGACCAGGCAGACGAGTATCACCGGCTGGAAAAGAACGGGCAGATCAAAACGGCCAATAATGACTGGAAACTATCGCCCGGATTAACCATACCTGATAATAATGTACAGTTGGTGTATAATATCGGTACTTATAATATGCCTGAACTTTTGTCCGCATTAGAAGCGTACAAACCACGGCTAAAGATCATGAGTATGGATAAAGCTTCTGCATCTGTTCGTATAACCCATGTAACGGGTGCTGTTTTAAAAGAGGTATTGGCTTTACCGGAAGTGGTATTTGTTGACCGCCAGGAAAAGCCGGCGACTGAGATCGCTATTATCGGCTATAACAGGGGTGTTAATGTGCTCAGCACACTCGATTACGATATTCCCTGTGCAAACGGCAGGGGTATAACGGTAGGGGTGAAGGAACAGGCAATGGAAGAAGCTGATCTTGACCTGTATAAAAGGGTATTGCCTTCACCCATTGCCGCCAGTACAAAAACAAACCATGCTACCGTCATCGCTTCTATCATAGGTGGCGCAGGAAACAGCTTTTATGACGGAAGAGGTATTGCCCATGCCTGTACTTTTTTTCCGAGTTCCTTTGATGCTCTTTTTCCTGATGACCCCGCCATACTTCAATCGCAGAAAGTAAATATTCAAAATCATTCCTACGGTACAATTATACAACCGTTTTACGGTGCAGAAGCCCTGAGTTATGATGCGCAAACCTGGGATAACAAGAACATGCTGCATGTTTTTTCATCCGGGAATAAGGGACGTGAATCTGCCGCCAACGGACCTTACGCCGGTATTACCGGTTTTGGCAACCTTACCGGGAATTTTAAGATGGCTAAAAATATTATTACGGTAGGCGCCATTGATAATATGGGAAATATTATTGCCGAAAGTTCGGCCGGCCCGGCTTATGATGGCAGGCTGCTACCGCAGTTAGTAGCGCTTGGCCCTAACGGTACTTCAGATGCGGCCGCTATGGTGAGTGGCACTGCAGCAGTAATGCAACAGGTTTATGCCGATAGTAATGATAATGCAATAGCCCCTGCTGCATTAATTAAAGCAATTTTATACAATACAGCAACGGATCTGCATCATACGGGAATTGATTTTAAAACCGGCTACGGTTCATTAAATGCCTATAAAGCGGTAAGGGCGATGCAGCAAAAAAAATATGATGGCGGTGTTATTTCGCAGGGCCAGGTATGGACCAGGCCCATTACTATACCTGCGGCAACAGCACAGGCGAAAATTACACTGGCCTGGACCGATACCGCAACAATGCTAAATAATAACGGGAAAGCACTCATGAATGACCTGGACCTTGAACTGGTGGAAGTGACCAGTGGCACCGTGTATAAGCCCTGGGTGCTGAATGTGGCGGCACATGCCGATTCATTGAACAAGCCTGCCGCTAGAAAAAGAGACTCCCTCAATACGGCAGAACAAATAAGCATAGCGTTACCTAGCGCCGGTAATTACCTGTTAAAGGTTTATGGAACAACTGTTGTTAACGGAAACATAGCTTTTAGCCTGGCCATTAATACGGATACGCTTAATAGCTTTGCCTTTACAAGCCCGCAACATAGTTCGGAGGTTAACCGGTATGAAACGCCCGATATTTTTATCCGCTGGAAAACATTTGTTGCCGATGCAAATGAAAAGGGCAACCTGTATATCAGTTATAATAACGGCATGGCCTGGCAGCTGATAGGGGCAGACCTGTCGCTTGATAGTTACCAATACCAATGGACCATCAAGGATACCAATAGCCGGGCTGTTTTAAAGATGGAAACGGCTTTCGGGCATTTCCTGTCAAAAGAGTTTGTTGTTACAAAAACCCTTCAGCCATTCCCCGATTTTATTTGTGAGGACTCCCTAAGGCTTAGCTGGAATAAACATATTTATGCCGAAGCGTATAAAATATTTGCTTTAACAGATGGCCCCTATCTGCAACATCTGTTTACAACGAGTGATAGCTTTATCGTTATTAACCGCTTGCAATATCCGTTTAAAGTATTTGCCGTGGAGCCGGTGTTAAGCAACGGTATCCCGGCATCGAGAAGTATTGCTTTTGATATTGATTTCCAGGGGGTGAAATGTTTTTATCAAAACCTGTATCATGAATTGCAGGATGAGAACATTGTGAAGCTGCATCTTAATATCAGCTCACCCGCTTATACCGATAGTGTTTTTTTTGAACAGGTGGATAAACAAGGGGCCTTGGTGAAAACACTCCCCGGTCAAAAGGCCACCGCTGGTTTTTCGTATCACCAGGTAGTTGAAAAACCAGGGGGAGGGGAGAGTTACTGGCGTGCAAAATTAAAAATGAAAGCCGGCGGTTATGTGTATACAGAAGTGATTACCATATCTACTTCCGGTACACAGCATATTTTATTTTATCCTAACCCGGTAAACCGGTCCGGCACTTTAAAATATTTATTGAAACAAGGTGCACCTTTTGATAGTTATTTATACCTGTATGATATTACCGGGAGGCTTGTGAAACAATACCGTCCCATCCCTTCATCCATTAACCCGGCTGACCTGGCTTCGGGATTGCTGATGTATAAACTGTTTAACCGTTCCGGCCAATTACTGGATAGCGGTAAGCTGCTGGTACAATAAGGGAGAGCATATAAAACCCTACAGGTATCGGCGCTGGGTTGTGTAGTTGTTTATGCCATTATAAATGTACAAGTTTGGTTAACTTTGTACTGTTTATTTACAGCATATGGCAGAGAAAGAAAAACTACGGTTAGATAAATATTTGTGGAGTATCCGGTTGTTTAAAACCCGTTCGGCGGCGGCAGCAGCCTGCGATGCCAATAAGGTAAAGTTTAATGATGCTCCCGCAAAAGCGGCACGTACCGTGCAGGTGGGTGATGAATACGAGGTGAAGACCGAAGCCAAGCGCTGGCGCATTAAAGTAACCGGCTTATTGCATACCCGCCAGGCTTACAGTGAGGCGATCAAATACTACGAAGATATTACCCCGCCTGAGGAGCTGGAGCGCATCCAGTTCCAGGCTGCCAGTTTCCATACCGGCAAACGCTTAAGCAAAATTGGCCGCCCTACTAAAAAAGAAAGAAGGGACCTGGATGATTTTATGGGTGATGATGAGTAAGGTGATTTCCTTCCGAATATATCCAGATCAATAAAACACCATACCTGATATTAAACTGCTAATCATTGAAAACAAACCTGCAGCTCATTCAAGCGTTTGAAATACTATTTAAACCATATGAGCAGGAAAAAGTAAATATAGATTCCCTGCAACAACGCATTAGTATAAAAAACGAAGATGCAAGCTGGAAAATGCTGGGCATAGTAGCTGCCTTTAGCTTTTGTATGATGTTGTTAGCTGCATGGGGGCGAGGGATGCAGTTATCCTGGGGTTTTGTAATCTATGCTTTTGTCCCGGGCATCTTAATCATTCTTTTGGTAAAATACTGGAATACACAATTACAAACCATCGACCTGTTTAACCAATGTGTTATTCAGCATAACCGGCTCTTATTATTTTTTAACAGGAAAGTCATTCGTTTTTCCGATGTACGGGAAGTAGTAGTGGAAAAACAATATTTAAATGGCTTGTTTACCACTTATGCCATTGTATTAAAAACAAAGCAGGGCATGATAGACCGGCAGATTTTTATAACCGGGAAAAACGAAGCCTTTACACAGGAGTTGGCGCAATGGTGCAGGGAGGCAATATTTACTACTGCGTAATGGATAAATGATAGTTGAAAGATAAGGCGTAAATTGGACTAATTTTTATTCAGGATGTTATTATTAAACGGCACAGCAACCATTAATTTAGGCACTGATACTATTTTAAACAGATGTCCTGCCTGCGAAGCAGATAAGGAAGTGGATATATTAGTAACCAGTAATTATTTTCATGTTTATTATATCCCGTTTTGGCCTAAGTCCAAAGAGGTAACCTTGATTTGTAAGAGTTGCGGGCTGAAACGTATTGACCTGCCTTTTTCAGACCGGTATGTCAGGAATTACCATGAAATAAAAGACAATTACAAACATCCGGCGTACCTGTATCTTGGTGCCATTATCCTGACAATACTTATTGTATCGCTGGTTATTTCCATTATAAAATAAACCGGTATACTTACCTGTTCACCGGTGTTACTACAGCTGAAGTGTGCGACGCAACAAAAGTCCTTTCAGGGGAGGAACGATGGTAACCCAATAAACATCACCATCCATTAAGGCAAACTGCCCCTTTCAATATCACGCATACCAATAATACTGTCCACGATATAACGGGTATTGCCACGCCAGGGCAGCACGCCGTTATACTCTTTGTAATGCAGGTCAAAATACTTACCGCTGTTCATCTTCAGTATCTCAAACACTTTAGGGTCTTTAATGGAAAACTCAAACTCGTTACTTTGAATAGCACCGGCCGTTTTACTGCGAATACCCTCCTGGATCAGCTTGCCTTCATAGGTCTTAAAAATCTGCCCTTTCTTTACGGCAAAGTTCAGGTAGCCCGATTTTACCCCGTCGCTGGTATAAGGGTAATAGAACTTCCAGTAGATATAACCGGACAGTACCAGTACTAAAAAAATAACAAACGTTAGCAGTATTTTCTTGAATCCGCTCATCCTTGATTTGCCGGTTGTTGGTATGCTTTCCATGGTAAAATATTTATAACAAAAAATTTATCGCAATTACTCAATTTTGTTTATACATTTGTACCCGAAATTACAGTTTGTTTAAAACATAATGAGCAATATTCTTACACATACCAAACAAGTTGCGTTTCACGCAGCCATCACAACGGGAGTTTATGCCGTTGGGTATGATGTATTTATGTATTGTCGTCCCCAATGCCGACGCATTTCCTGACAGGACGAACCATTTACCCAGGTCCCTGTCAGTGAAAAATCTCCGAAAACTTATCAGGACTGGTAATCCCTACTATCTTTAATTCTTTTTCACAGTGGATAATCAAGCAATCGTTGTTCGGGTTGCTAACCCCGATGACAAAATATTTGCTACCATCATCACCGATGAAATGGCTTCCTCTGCCGCAGCCCGTGGTACAGGCATAGCCAAACGTTCGCCGGAATATGTTGCTACCAAGATGGACGAAGGCAAGGCCGTAATTGCTTTTACCGATAAAGGCGATTGGGTGGGCTTTTGTTATATTGAAACCTGGAGCCATGAGCAATATGTGGCTAACTCGGGTTTGATTGTAGCGCCACAGTACCGTAAAACGGGTGTAGCCAAGCGTATCAAAGAAAAAATATTTGAGCTAAGCCGTAAAAAATACCCCAATGCTAAGATATTCGGGTTAACTACGGGGCTGGCAGTGATGAAGATCAACAGCGACCTGGGTTACGAGCCGGTTACCTATTCGGAACTGACACAGGACGAAGCTTTCTGGGCCGGTTGTAAAAGCTGTGTGAACTACCAGATACTGATGAGCAAGGAACGGAAGAACTGTATGTGCACCGCTATGCTGTACGATCCTAAAGATCATTACGAGCCGGAAGAAACAAAAGCTTATTTCGAGGAAAACAAAAAGATCTTCGAACGCCTGCTGCGCTTTAAACAATGGAAATTGTTAAAGCCTTTCCGTAAAAAAGAAAACAAGCCGGGTACCGGCAGTAAACTAAAATCATTATTACATTTCGTTTTCAATTTTTAATTTTCTTAATCTGACATGAGCAAAAAAATTGTTTTAGGGTTTAGTGGTGGTTTAGATACGTCTTACTGTGTTAAATATTTTACAGAGGAATTAGGTTACGAGGTACATAGCATCATTGTAAACACCGGTGGTTTTTCGGCCGAAGAGTTACAGCAGATTGAAAAACATGCCTATCGCCTGGGTGTAAAAACCCATAAAACGGTAGATGCCGTTAAAAGTTATTACGACAGCATTATTAAGTTCCTTATTTACGGGAACGTGCTGAAAAACAATACTTACCCTTTAAGTGTATCGGCCGAGCGTTTGAGCCAGGCCCTGCATATTGCTTCCTATGCCGAGGAAATAGGCGCTGATGCGGTGGCTCATGGCAGTACCGGCGCGGGTAACGACCAGGTTCGTTTTGATATGGTCTTCCATATTATGATCCCCGGTGTAGAGATCATTACACCGATCCGCGACCTGAAACTGAGCCGTGAGGAAGAGATCGCCTACCTGCAAAGCAAGGGCGTGGATATGAATTTTGAAAAAGCCGCATACTCCATCAACAAAGGTTTATGGGGCACCAGCGTGGGTGGCAGGGAAACCCTTTCTTCAAAAGGTATTTTACCTGAGGAAGCCTGGCCTACCCAGGTAACCAAAACTGAAGCGGAGGAAGTAAAACTTAATTTTGAAAAAGGCGAGCTGGTAGGCGTGAACAACAAACCTTTCGATCATCCCTCCAAAGCCATTCAATACCTGCAAACACTGGCCGGTCCCTTTGGTATTGGCCGCGACATACATATCGGCGATACCATCATTGGTATCAAAGGCCGTGTAGGCTTTGAAGCCGCTGCCCCCATGGTTATTTTAAAAGCACACCATGCACTGGAAAAACATGTGCTTACCAAATGGCAGCTTAACTGGAAAGACCAGCTGGCGCAGTTTTACGGCAACTGGTTACACGAAGGCCAGATACTGGACCCTATTATGCGTGATATTGAAAACTTCCTGGAAAGCAGCCAGCGTAATGTAACGGGCGCGGTATATGTGCAGTTACTGCCTTACCGTTTCCAGGTAATTGGTATTGAAAGTCCGTACGACCTCATGAACAGCAAATTTGGTAAATACGGTGAAATGAATACCGGCTTTACCGGTGATGATGTAAAAGGCTTCAGCCGCATTTTTGGTAATCAAACCATGATGTATCATCTTGTAAAAGAGGAAAACGATAAAAAAGAACGACGATAGTTTTGGTTTGTCGGCAGCATAGCCCTGATCGGGCCGCTGTTGCGACGCTCCGTTCATCGTTCCGTTCGCTTTTCAACATAAAGCTAAAAGCCTAAGGCAAAAAGCTGAAAGCAGGGAACATAACGGCTTTCAGCTTTTTGCTTTTTTATTACAAATAGCTTTCAGCTTTGAGCTTTATGCTCTCAGCTTTAAAAAATAAATCATGAGTACAAAAAATATACAGGTAGGCATCATCGGTGGCGCTGGCTATACCGGCGGCGAACTGATCAGGCTGCTGATCCATCATCCGCAGGTAACCGTAAATTTTATCCATAGCCGCAGCCAGGCCGGTAAGCCCGTGGCCAATACCCACCAGGATCTTTTAGGCGATACCGACCTGCAGTTCACCGATGACCTGTCGGCATTGACCAACGGTTCTATTGACGTATTGTTCCTTTGCCTGGGGCACGGTGAATCCAAAAAGTTTGTTGCCGAAAATACTATTCACGATAATATTAAAATCATTGACCTGGCCAATGATTTTCGTTTACAGGCCAATGCCGTTGCCGGTAACCGTACCTTTGTATATGGATTACCCGAACTGAATAAAGCGGCTATACAACAGGCGCAGAACATAGCTAATCCCGGTTGTTTTGCCACGGCCATACAGGTGGGCTTACTGCCTTTAGCACAAGCGGGCTTATTGGGCGAAGTATATACAACTGGTATTACCGGCTCTACCGGGGCTGGCCAAAGCTTATCGGCTACTTCACATTTCAGCTGGCGCGCCAATAATATACAGGCCTATAAAACATTAACGCACCAGCATCTGGGAGAAATTGTACAATCTATCAGCCAGTTAAATGGTGCAGCAGAAACCAGGGGCGGTATCAACTTTGTTCCCTGGCGCGGCGATTTTACCCGTGGTATCTTCATTAGCTCGCAACTAAACA
Organism: Terrimonas rubra; assembly: GCF_042686025.1. Lineage (NCBI taxonomy): Bacteria > Pseudomonadati > Bacteroidota > Chitinophagia > Chitinophagales > Chitinophagaceae > Terrimonas > Terrimonas rubra. The sequence goes on along the minus strand of NZ_JBHUOZ010000001.1, from coordinate 371,349 downwards.
GCGACCTGAGTTTACCGGAACTGCAAACCTTGTACAAAGAGTTTTATGCGGATGCTGCCTTCACACATATCTCTGACGAACCTATTTTCTTAAAACAGGTGGTCAATACCAATAAAGCCATCATCCAGTTAGAAAAAGTAGGCACCAAACTGGTGGTCCACTCCGCCATTGATAATTTACTCAAAGGCGCCAGTGGCCAGGCAGTGCAGAATATGAATTTGATGTTTGGTGTGGAAGAGAGAACGGGGCTGGGGTTGAAGCCGGGAGGATTTTAGGAAGTAATAAGTTGTAAGTTATAAGTATTAAGTTATGCAAAACTATAAAGATTTAAAAGTTTGGGTAAAGGCTCATGAGTTTGCACTTAGTGTTTATACTGTTACACAAAACTTTCCTAAAGAAGAGGTATATGGTTTAACGAGTCAATTGCGAAGAGCAGCTGTAGCTATTGCAGCAAATATTGCAGAAGGGTGTGGTAAAAAAACACAATCTGATTTCGCCAATTTTTTAAATATCTCTTTGGGTTCTGCCAATGAATCCGATTATTACATCTTACTGGCTAAAGACCTTTCTTATATAAAACCAGACAACTTTTTAAGTTTATCCGCACATATTAATGAAATAAAAGCAATGCTAATCAACTTGATTACCAAAGTCCGACAAGGTTAATCAGTTTAAACGGATTTAAAACTTATTACTTAAAACTTATTACTTATTACATATCATGAATCTATTCGACGTTTACCCCATCAACGACATCGCCATAACCAAAGCTTCCGGCTCAAGAGTATGGGATGATAAAGGACAGGAGTATTTAGATCTTTACGGCGGGCATGCTGTTATCAGTATCGGGCATACGCACCCGCATTGGGTAAAAAGAATTGAAGAGCAACTGGAAAAAATTGCTTTTTACTCTAACTCGGTACGTATTCCCTTGCAAACTGAATTGGCAGAGAAACTTGGGAAAATATCCGGTAAGGATGATTACCAGCTGTTTCTTTGTAACAGTGGTGCTGAGGCTAATGAAAATGCCCTGAAACTGGCCTCTTTTCATAATGGACGTAAAAAAGTAGTAGCCTTCAATAAAGCTTTTCATGGCCGTACCTCACTGGCGGTGGCGGTAACGGATAATAAAAACTATGTGGCCCCGGTGAACGAAACGGATAATGTGACCTTCCTGCCTTTTAATGATGAAGCGGCGCTGGAAGCACATTTTGCTGCGAATGGTAATGAAATATCATCGGTGATCATTGAGGGTATCCAGGGTGTAGGCGGTATCAATGTAGCCACGGAAAGTTTTTTACAAAAGATCAGGAGTTTATGTGATCAGTACGGTGCTGTATATATTGCGGATAGTGTACAATGTGGTTATGGCCGTACGGGTAAATTCTTCAGTCACGATTATGCGGGGGTAAATGCCGATATCTACAGCATGGCCAAAGGTATTGGTAATGGTTTTCCGCTGGCGGCAATCATTGTGGCGCCGCATATTAAACCTAAACACTTCCAGTTAGGCACTACATTTGGGGGCAACCATGTTGCCTGCGCTGCGGCACTGGCAGTATTGGAGGTAATGGAAAAAGAACAATTAATTAATAATGCCCATGAAACAGGCGACTACCTTGCAGGGGAGTTAAAAAAGATTGGTGATATTGAGAATGTGCGTGGCCGGGGTCTGATGATAGGTTTTGATGTACCTGATGCGATAAAGGACCTGAAGAAAAACTTACTGTGGAAGCATAAGATATTCACCGGCGAGGCCAAACCTAATGCTATCCGTTTATTGCCTTCATTAGCATTGACCAAAGCTGATGCTGATATATTTTTGGAAGCAGTAAAACAGGAAATTACGGCTTTAAAAGGGTGATAGATGATGAATAATGCACAAGGCCAAATGCTGAATGCTTAAGGCAGGTTCCTGGACATAGCATTAGGATCTGTTCACGAATTAGAGTATGCTTGTTTGCTGGCCTTAGATTTGGATTTTATAACAAAAGAGAGGGAAGCTAAATTAGATATTCACTTAAATGAAGTAAAAGCAAAACTTATAAACCTGATAAAAAGTATCAGACGATAATTATGGTATAACATATAATGCGAAATTTAATGGTTAAGGGTTCTTAGCATTAAGCATTCCGCATTATGCATTAAGCAAAAAGAATGAAAAATTTTATTTCTGTTCATGATGTAAACAATATTGATGCCCTGGTGCAGCAGGCATTGGCTTACAAAGCAAATCCCTTTATTGATAAGGCACTGGGCCAGGGTAAACGTATTGGCTGTTTGTTTTTAAACCCAAGTATGCGTACCCGTTTAAGTACACAGATCGCTGCGCAGAACCTGGGCATGGAAGCCATTGTATTTAATGTAGGCAGTGAGGGCTGGGCTTTGGAGTTTGAAGAAGAGGCCATCATGAGCGGGAATACCGTAGAACACGTGAAAGATGCGGCCCCTATATTCGGTAAATACTTTGATATACTGGCCATACGGACCTTCCCTTCCTTAAAAAACAGGGAGGATGATTACAGTGAGTTGTATATTAAACAGTTCATCAAATATGCCGGTATACCGGTAGTGAGCCTGGAGAGCGCCACGCTGCATCCGTTGCAAAGCTTAACGGATATTATCACAATCCAGGAACAGTTAAAACAAACACCGATTACGGGCCGCAAACCCAAAATTGTATTGAGCTGGGCGCCGCATGTAAAGCCCTTACCGCAATGCGTGGCCAATAGTTTTGCCCAATGGGTAAACGCCTGGGGACAGGCCGATTTTGTGATCACTCACCCCGAAGATTATGAGCTGAGTGAAGAATTTACCAAAGGCGCTACCATTACAACCAACCAGGATGAAGCGCTGGCCGGTGCCGATTTTGTGTATGTAAAAAACTGGAGCACGTTTAAGGATTATGGTAAAATATACGAGAGTGACCCTAAATGGATGCTGGTAAATGATAAACTGAAACATACCAATAATGCCAAAGTAATGCATTGTCTGCCTGTGCGCAGAAATGTAGAACTGAGCGATGAAATACTGGATGGTCCTAACAGCCTGGTAACACAGGAAGCATCCAACAGGGTTTGGGCAGCACAAGCCGTATTAAATGAATTGCTGAGGGCCAACACTAAGTAAGATTGATATGGATAAATTAACAATTGTTAAAATAGGTGGCAATATCATTGATGATGAGCAAAAGCTGAAAGATTTTATTAAAAGCTTTTCCGGGATCAGTGGTAAAAAGATATTGATCCATGGTGGTGGTAAACTGGCCACCCGGCTGGCTGAAACCATGGGTGTAGAACAACAAATGGTTGATGGCAGGAGGATCACGGATGCCGAAACCCTGAAGATCGTTACCATGGTGTATGCCGGTTATATTAATAAAAATATTGTAGCAGCATTACAGGCCAATGGATGTAATGCTATAGGTTTATCAGGCGCTGATGGTAACGCCATTGCAGCGCATAAACGTACACATGCCAGTATTGATTATGGTTTTGTAGGCGATGTGGATGCGGTGAATGTTACCCTGGTTCATGCGTTACTGCAACAGGAACTGGCGATTGTTTTTGCACCCATTACCCATGATAATAACGGCTTGCTGTTAAATACCAATGCCGATACTATTGCCCAGGAAATAGCCAAAGGCATGAGCGGTACTTATGATGTATCACTGATATACAGCTTTGAAAAGGCCGGGGTGTTACTGGATGCCAATGATGATAGTACCGTTATCAATGAAATTAACCCGGCTTATTATTCCGAATTAAAAACAACGGGAAAGATATTTGCCGGCATGCTGCCGAAGCTGGACAATGCCTTTGCAGCTATTAACAGCGGGGTAAAAAAAGTGATCATCGGTAAGGCGGAACAATTACCTTTATTAACGGAAGGTAAGGCCGGAACAACCATTATTGCATGATGCAGGATATAAACATATTACAACAGGAAGCAATTGCATTATTGCAGCAATTGATCGCTACACCGTCTTTCAGCAGGGAAGAGGATAAAACGGCGGATATTATTTTTAATTACCTGCAACAGAAAGGTATAGCCGCGCAACGCATCAATAATAATGTTTTTGCGGTTAACCAATATTTTGACGCGTCAAAGCCTGTAGTATTGTTGAACTCACACCATGATACTGTAAAACCCAATCCCCAATACACCAAAGATCCTTTTGCTCCCATTATTGATGAGGGTAAATTATATGGTTTAGGCAGTAATGACGCCGGCGGTTGCCTGGTGTCATTAATCGCCGCCTTCTGTTTTTTCTATGGACAGCAAGGTCTGGCTTATAATATAGTATTGGCTGCCACGGCTGAGGAAGAAATATCCGGCACGGGTGGTGTGGAGTTGTTATTGCAGCACCCGGATTTTTTAAGTGCAACGGGGCAGGCAGCAGAAAATGCTTATCATAACTGGACGGCCATTGTTGGCGAACCTACTTTGCTGCAGATGGCAGTAGCGGAAAGGGGATTAATGGTGCTGGACTGTACCAGTCATGGTAAAGCCGGGCATGCGGCCAGGGGTGAGGGGGAGAATGCCATTTATAAAGCGATAAAAGATATTCAGTGGTTTAACGGCTTTACTTTTGATAAAGTGTCTGATCTGCTGGGTCCTTCCCGCATGAATGTTACGGTTATTGAAACGGAAAACAAGCAGCACAATGTAGTACCTGCTGTTTGTAAGTTTGTGGTAGATACCCGCATTAATGAACTGTATAGTTTTGAAGAAGCACTGGCCATTATCAGGGCCAATGTGGATTGCGAGATAAAACCCCGCAGTACCCGCTTACGGTCTACCAGTATTGCGCTGGACCATCCGCTGGTAAAAGCAGGATTGGAGATGAATAAAACCTATTATGGTTCACCCACCACTTCTGATAAAGCCTTAATGTCTTTCCAGGCATTGAAAATGGGCCCCGGCGATTCGGCCAGGAGCCATACCGCCGATGAATTTATTTTTATTGAAGAGATACACCAGGGTGTGCGTGATTATATCACCATCCTACAAAAAATATGTAAATGAAACTCTGGCAAAAAGATACTGCCTCGTTAAAGGAAGTAGAAAACTTTACCGTTGGCCTTGACCGTGAAATGGATATGTACCTGGCTGCTTTTGATGTACAGGGCTCACTGGCACATACGGCCATGCTGGAAACAATCGGCCTGCTGACAAAAGAAGAACTGGGGCAAATACATGCGGCTTTGAAAGATATTTACCAGACCATTATTGACGGTAAGTTTCAATTACAGGATGATGTGGAGGATATTCATTCGCAGGTTGAGTTATTACTGACACAAAAATTAGGCGATGCGGGTAAAAAAATCCATAGCGCCCGCAGCCGTAACGACCAGGTACTGGTAGATGTAAAACTGTTTTTACGCAGCGAACTGGAAAGTCTTGTAAAAGCTGTACAGGAATTCTTTATACTGTTACAAACACAGAGCGAAAAATACAAGGACCATTTGCTACCGGGTTATACCCATTTACAAATTGCCATGCCATCCTCCTTTGGGTTATGGTTTGGCGCTTATGCCGAAGGGCTGGTAGATGATGTGCATACGATCAAAGCTGCTTACGAAGTGGTAAATAAAAACCCTTTGGGTTCTGCCGCAGGGTATGGTTCTTCATTCCCCATTAACCGTACACTGACAACACAATTACTGGGCTTTGCCGACCTGAATTATAACGTGGTATATGCGCAAATGGGCCGTGGCAAGGCTGAGCGTATTGTAGCACAGGCTATGGCCAATGTGGCTGATACTTTATCCAGGTTAAGCATGGACATGTGTTTGTACCTGAACCAGAACTTTGATTTCATCAGCTTTCCGCCGGAGCTGACAACGGGTAGCAGTATTATGCCGCATAAAAAAAATCCCGATGTTTTTGAACTGATTCGCAGTCATTGTAACCGTATCAAGGCCTTGCCCAATGAAATAAGCATGATGACCACCAACCTGCCTTCAGGTTATCACCGTGATCTGCAGTTGTTGAAAGAACATTTATTCCCCGCTTTTGCTACGTTGAAAAACTGCCTGCAGATGGCCGGGCTAATGCTGAACAATATTTCCATCAAAGACAATATACTTACCGACGAAAAATACAGGTACCTGTTCAGTGTGGAGGAAGTGAACAAGCTGGTATTACAGGGCCTGCCTTTCCGTGATGCCTATAAAAAAGTGGGGCTGGATATTGAGGCCGGTAAATTTACCTACGATACCCATGTACAGCATACCCATGAAGGCAGTATTGGTAATTTAGGCACGGCTGCTGTAAAAGAACAGATGGATAAGGTGGTTAACAGTTTTCCTTTTGAAGAAGTGAATGCAGCTATCGCCTTGTTGTTAAAATAATTTTGGTTGGGGCTACAGCGCTACTTTAAAAAGTCTTTAGTGGAGAAGTGAGGGATACATATAACATAACGGGTAAAGATGTTGTCGAGCTGATTAATGTTTAATGAGCTGTCGGAATCAACAAAACGAGGTAGCGTTGCCACTAGGTATTAAAAATGGTAATATATTTTTGTTTCGTGGTGATTAATTATTAGCCAGGGTAATCAGGCGAAATATAAACCACAAAATTGACAGTATACTTACAGCAATGATGATCATGCCATTTTTCCTGGTGTTTGGATTATAATAAGAAATCCTTGTTCCGTTTTTTAATGTTTTACTGGCACCATACAAAAACAAACCAACAATAAGCCCCCCAATTGAAAAATAAGGATAGGGTCGTATAAAAGATACAGCTAGTATGATATAGACTAAAAGCAGGTAAAAAGGTTTTGCCGGCTGTGGTACAATGGCCGCCGCTTCCTCCTCTAATACATTGGTTAATTGTTTATCATAAGGAATGCCCCGTTTAACTAATATTTCTAAAGCAACATAATAATTCAGATCGCCCCATTCGCTTTTATGGTTAACCACATCAAGTACCTGCTCATCCGAAAAATCATATAAATAATAATCTTTTCCAACGGTAGCGGCAATATTTTTATACAATGACTCTACTATTTCATTTGCCCGGGTAAAATCCGAGGGCAGGAGCTTTATGTAATGTTCCGGCATCGGTTGTTCACCAATAAAATTCCTGTCCAGTAATTGTGGCGGGCTTTCTATTTCATAAGCAATATGATGTAGGGCCAGTTCTTCGCCTATCTTTTCCGCTTCTTCAATGTTGCTTAAGCTTTTAAATACAATGGGCTTGTCGGACATATGGCTGGTACGTTTTAACTGGTTTTGATTGTGTAGGTAAGATACACTCTTTTACATAAAAAAAGCACTCAACAACGTGAGTGCTTTTTAATGAACCTGGTATGTAATGTACCGCTTGTATAAAACGGGTACTTGTCATGTGCTGAATAGTATTACCGGACGATGCAGTGTGCGACGCAACGGCTGTAAAATAGTAGTACTATAGCCTGGCTCATACTATTTATCTTTTTTCCGCAGCGGGCCTGGCCGGAATAGTATAGGCATTTGTTTTCAGGAGTTTTTTAATCTCTTCTATCGCCCTGTTCAGCTGAACATCCACTCCTTTGGACATAGCACCCAGGTCTTCCACCACTTCAATATCCGGCTCCACACCATGGCCTTCCCTGAACCAGGTACCATCGGGGTTATACATACGGAATGTTGGTACGGTAACACTGCCACCATCTACAAATGAAGGCGTACCGCTGATGCCGATCAAACCTCCCCAGGTCCTGGTACCGATCAACGGCCCAAGGCCTCTTTTCTTAAAGTAATCGGGGAATGCATCACCGCCCGAACCGCTCCAGCCATTCACCAGCATTACTTTAGGACCGAAATGTCCTGCAGGCGGCCAGTTCCAGGCTTCACCGTCACGGGTAGCCCAGAATGCCAGTGGTTTGCGCTCCAGCATTTCAATAAACCGGTCGGGTATCTGGCCACCGTCATTAAAACGTTCATCAATGATCAGGGCTTTTTTATCCATCTGCGCATTGAACATACGCATCAGTTCGTTCTGGCCATCAACACCGGTGCTGGGTACATATACATAACCTACTTCACCATTGGTAGCTTTGTCAACATACGCACGCATAGATTCTATCCAGGCAAGGTTACGTAAACGGTACTCACTGGAAAGTGTTTTAACCGTGGCTGTTTTTGCACCGGTAAAGCTTGGCGTGGTATTGTAAGTCAGCTCAATGGTGCGGTTGGCTAAACCGGAAAATGCTTCGTAAGGTTCTGTTGCCGTGGTTAAGGGAACGCCATTCACCGCTAAAATATAATTGCCTTCTTCAATACCGATACCGGATTGACTTAAAGACGATTTTACTTCATTATCCCAGCCGGCGCCTTTGATAATTTTACTGATCTTATAATAATTGCCATCGGCAGCCCAGTCAACACCTAAATAACCTACCGATCGGTTGTTACCTCTTTCTTCAGGTCCTTCATTGTTATAGGTATGAGAGGCATTCAGTTCGCCGATCAGCTCACCTAACAGGAAGCTCAGGTCTTCACGGCTTACCGCATCTTCCAGTAATTTATTGTACTTCACTTTTACTTTATTCCAGTCAACACCATGAAGGTTTTTGTCGTAGAAATAATCTCTTTCAAAACGCCAGGCATCATCCATTATTTGTTTCCATTCCTTCCTGGGATCAATAGTAGCTGATAATTCACTGGTGCGTAATGGATCTTCCATTTTAGCACCTTCGCCGGGGTTAATAATACCAAACTCACCCATTTTATTTACCAGTAATTTTTTACCGTTGGCGCTCAGTTCATAAAAGAAAATACCGGGAGCAATGGTCTTTTCGGTTTTGCTCTCAATATCATAGAATTTTAAACTGGTCATGCCACCGCTTTCACCCCTGTTAGGACTGCGTAAAAACAGTATTTTACCTTCAACGGAAGCCAGGCGGCCAATATTACCCGGTGCAGGTGATAATAATTCTAACCTGCTTTCAAAATTATCGAAGTCGATACCACTGGCAGGTTTGGTTTCTTTTTTCGCAGTGGCCGTATCTTTTTTCTCTGCTTTTTTAGCTTCTTCCGCAGTAACAGCAACGGTATCATTGGAGGGTTTTAACAGGGCCGGTACATCTTTTCTAAGGGCAATAGCCGCCAGTTTGGTAGAGTTGTTATATACAAAGGTATTATCAAAATCACCATAAGTGGGGCTGAACACCTGGTTGGTGGTCAGGAATAAGTATTTACCTTTTACATCAAAAACCGGGTTGGCACAACTATAAAAACCGCTGGTTACCTGTTTGGTTGTTTTACCCTCCACATCGTAAATAAATACGGCGGTATGGGTATTGGGTATATCGCGGCTATAGGCCATCCATTTGCTGTCGGGTGACCAGCTTGCCCTGAAGTTCTCACAGGTACCATAGTTGATAAAGCGGTACAACTGGTCAACTTTATTTACCGAACTTTTTTCCACATCGGCAACATATATCTTACCATCATTATCAATAAAGCTTATTTTTTTACTGTCGGGCGACCAGTATAAATTATGTTTATACCCGGGCCCCAGGTTGGTGATCTTTTTAGCAGCAGCGTCGGATGTCATGTCTTTTACATACAGTTCGTATTCACCTGTAGCATCGGACCAGTAAGCAATGGAGCGGCCATTAGGCGCCCAGGCCGGGTAACGCTCAGCCACACCTGAAGTAGCGGTAAGTGTTTTAATAAAACCATCTTTGGCAGGAACGGAGAACAGGTCACCCCGGGCTTCTACCAATACCCTGTTACCATCGGGACTGATGCTCAGGTTCTCTAAAAAATTTGCCACAGACTCCGTTCGGGGTTTTAGGCCAGACAGGTCGGTAACAATATTTATTTTAACGGTTTTATCGGTTTTGCTGTTGATATCGTAAATATGCAGGTCAGCGCCTTTCTGGAATACGATCTCGCCATCGCCTAAAGAAGGAAAGCTGATATCTTCATCTTTATAATTGGTCAGTTGGGTTACTTTACCCGAAGCTACATGGTAGCTCCACAGGTTCATCTTTTCCTCTTTACCATGATTGGCTACATAATAAATGTTTTCGCCGTACCACATGGGGAATTCCTGGCCATTATATTTATCTGCAGCGATCTTTTTCGATTGGTTATTCTTCAGGTCGTAAATATGAATGCCGCTCTGCATACCACCCTGGTATCTTTTCCAGGTACGGGTGGCTTGTGATAAAAATACAACCGCCATCTGGTTACCATCGTTATTAAATGATCCATATTCGGCATATTCGAAAGGCATTTTGGTAACCGGGCCACCGGTTGCTTTTACCTGGTAAAACTGGCTGAACCTGGCTTTACCGCTGTTACGACCCGAAGCAAATACAACTGATTTACCGTCGGTGGTCCAGTCAATAACCCGGTCAGAGGCACCATGCGATGTTAACCGTACCGGTATTCCGCCTGATACAGGCATTACATATACATCAATATTACCATCATAATTGCCGGAAAAAGCAATGCTTTTGCCATCGGGCGAAAACTTGGCATAACGCTCTTCACCTTTAGGTGTGGTTAAACGGGTAGCCGTACCACCGGTTTTGGGTACTATCCAGATATCATTGGCATAGGTAAACACTATGCTGGTTTTAGAAACATCGGGATAGCGTAACAAATTGGCATTGATCTGTGCCATAGCAGTGCCGCTGGAAAAAAGGAGGCAGGCGGCAATGATTCTTTTGATTCGCATATTATTGGTTTGATTTTAAAATTTTATGGTCGCAAGTTTAGAGTTAAAAACGGATAATGAATGGTAGCGAAATGTTAATTTACGAAAATGTTCGTAAATAATTGGATTCACAGGACGATGATAAGTACGTAAAGGTGGTGAAAAATTAATTATGGCAAATGTTTTATACGATATATCCATAAGTTATTATGACGAACGGTAAAACGCATAGAAACACAATTAAGTTACAATATCTTATAAATAAGTGGTCCAATAAATGGTACCAGGGGCAACAAAAAAACACTTACGGGGTAAGTGTTTTAAGCTATTCAGCCGTATATACGGTGTAGGGTTTACTTATTTAATACATTTTTTTACGGCTTCCTGCATAATGGCTTTTACCTCATCCTGCTGCATGCGGGAGGCCTCTTTGTAATTATACCGTTCTTCAATTATTTCACCAGAGCAGCGGCAAAGTGTGGTGATAAGAGAGGAGTCGGGCTGTACACCACGTTCCGTCATTGTTTTCCGGGCCGACGTAATACAGTCACGCATATACTCCACCCTTTCCTTTTGCGACCAGTTGGTTTTTCCCTGTTTGTTATTTTTACTGCCACAGGCAACCAACAGTATAACCATTAAAACAATGCAGCACTTAATCGTTTTCAGCAGCATAATATCTGTTTAAAGCGGGTGATGTATCCAGGGGCTTTTTTTATCGGTTAAAAGGCTATGGGCAATGCCGGTCATGCCTGAATTATCCTGTCCGCCCCACATGGCACGGCCAATGATATAGCCTTTGGAAAAATCTTCCCAGTTGCGATAGGCTCGTTTGGTGCCTTCCAGTCCCTCGCGTAAGAACTGCTTCATTACGTGTTCAGGTATCAGGTTGTGCTCGTAACAAAGCCGGGTCATAAAAGCCAGCCGGCCATAATCCCAGCCATATACTTTATATACCTGCAGGTCCTCAATTTTGCTGATCACTTTATCACTGATCAGGGTATCGATATTGGAACGCAGGCCCCTGAAAAGATTGACGGCTTTATCCAGTTCTTCCGGTGGAAAAGCCGATTGCAGGTAAGCAGCATAATTATCTTTCTCGCTGGTAAGCGCTTTATAAATTGGTTCAAAATAATAGCTATGGCCCTGCCGTAACAGATACAATAAAGTGTCTTCCGCATCAGCTTTATTGTAAATGCCCCAGTATTCCTGCAGGATCTTTTTAGCATCTGCCGCCGCAATACCCGTTTCATAACTGTTCAGGTAGGCGGATTGTTGTTCGGCATACATGGCACTCACCAGTACCTGCTTTAAAGCATCGCCTGATAACGGGTTAGTTTTATTTTGCCTTAAATTATTAAAGAGCGCATTAAAGAGTTTGGATACAATGCCCATACAAATATTTTAAGCTGGTAAATAGGTTTGTACTTTCAGGTTAGGTGCTTTTTCACCTAATTTATTCAGGAAATAATTGCCCAGTACAAATTCTTTCACCTGCTTTTCTACATTATTGGATAAAAAGGAAGTGGCGGAACCCTGTGCTACCATAGCCTGTACAATGCCGTTGGGAATAACCAGTTTTACTTCTTTTCCATCTGTCTGTAAGGATACTTTATAGTTTTTGAGGCTGTAATCGCCATAGCTGGCACGCATCATCGCCATTTTAGCCGGTGGCATTTCTTCGATGGTGGAGTTTTGTAAACGGAAACTATCAAATATCAGATGCTTATCTATATCACCATCTGTATTGGTATCCAGTAAATGCAGGTCGCTGCCGCTTAATACCAGGTACTTGGGTGTTTGTACCGTATTGTATTTTACCGTGCCCAGTGTGGCCAGGCTTTTTAAAGTATCCTTGGCAACATCTTTGGCCATATCGCCTTTGCCATAATCCAGGGTGGCAATAGTAAAAGCGTCAATGGGGTTGTCCTTAATATGTTTTTTCAGGAAAGCAAAATCGCCGGATAAAAACTCGGCTTTATAATTTTCGGCCTTTGCAGCTTCCTGTTGCATATTTAATTTACTGAAAGCGTCGGCGCTTTGCTGTTTCTTGCGGCGGTACCAGATAAAGATACCGGCATAAATGGCAATAAAGGCTATGATAATAAAAATGTAAGTGCCCATAACAATCGGGTTGTAGGTTAGATAATAGTATTAAAAATATGAGAAAGTAAGCATCAAGGCAGTGCTCTGCAAAAAGATTATACGGTTTGAGGTTTTACATCTTCCGCTTTTTTCTTAGAAGGGATTAGTCCCCAGATGATGAAAGCAATAATGGCCAGTGCTACCAGTTTACCACCGTAACGGGTATAAAAGCCTAGTTTCTCCAGCTTTTTCCTGTCCAGTTTATTTTCGGCTAAAATCTGGTTAAGTTCGGCATCGGGAATATCGTAATACAGGTCTTTGACTTTATTGTAACCAACAAGTCGGGGCTCTTTATTGACCCAGAGCGGCAATAACCAGGCGATGTTAAATTCTTCATGAATGGTGGCCAGGTCTATGTATTCGTCGGGGCGGTTGGTCAGTTTAGAGCCTTTTTCAATTAAATATTCTTCGGTGTCGGGAAGGTCGGCAACCTGGGTGAGTACTTCACGGTTACCAAAGGGGATTTTTGCTTTGGCATCAGCCTGGTAAGAACTTAATACGAGGACGGTGCTCAGCGCTACACTGCTGAGGAATGTTTTTAATAGCATTTACAAGGGTTTTGGTGTAATAAATAAAATTAGTAGAACAAGTTGCCACACTATAAATCAAGCCGGTTTTAACCGGCCTGATCTTATACGTGAGCAATTCTTGTTATACCAAATTTAATACCAGTATTTACACAAACCAAAACCAGTATAAGAATTTTACATTATTTGTACAAGGAATTCAACCATTTTATTGATGTTGCAACATCTTCCTGTGTCAGTTGATGCCCGGTTGCTATTTCGTGAGCCGTTACAGCAAAGCCTGCACGTTGCAATGCATCGCTGTACTGTTGCGTATGTAGCGGGTTAATGGTATTATCCATTTTGCCATTACTTAAAAAGACAGGGGCCTGACGATCTGTTTTCCAGTCGTCCGGTAATTGTTTAAAGGGCTGCATGGGCCTGTATAAAATTGCAGCTTTCAGCAGGTTGGGATACATCACCAACATGCTACCGGCAATATTAGCGCCATTCGAATAACCCAGTGCGATTAACTTATCTATATCAAAACCTTCTTTTATGGCCAGTTCTTTTACAAAATTCACAAGTTCATCGGTCCTGAAACGGAGATCAGCTTCATCAAAAATACCCATGCCTAAGCGTTTAAAAAAACGGGGCATACCATGTTCGCTCACATTTCCCCGCAGGCTCAGGATATTGAATGCTTCGCCAAACTGTTTTGCCAGGGGGATTAAGTCTGTTTCATCGCCGCCGGTGCCATGTAATAATAATAAGGTAGAAGCACCAGGGGTAGCTGCCGCTTTATATATATAGGTTAAAGGAGTATAGTTCATATAGTAAATTTTTATAGAAAGAAGATGTCATTTATAATTCATCACTCATAATTAAAAATGATGAATGATGAGTGATGAATGTAGAATGGGTAATGCTGTTAATCCTCCAGCTTTACCAAATGTTTCTCTATCTGGCTGCGTTGTGCTTCGTATTGGGCAGGTAATTTTAAATTGGTGCCTAACTCAGCCAAAGGCTCGTCAACGGTAAAGCCGGGATTATCGGTAGCTATTTCAAACAATACGCCACCTGGTTCGCGGAAATACAGCGAGTGGAAATAATTACGATCGATCTGTGGGGTAATATGTAAACCGGCATCCACAATTTTTTTCCGTAATTCCATCTGTGCGGCATCATCACTTACCCTGAAAGCTACGTGGTGTATTGTACCATTGGCATTAATAGCCCTTTCTTCTTTAGGTAATAACACCAGGTCTATTATATTAGCGGTATCAATGTTGTCGTTAATATAACGGTAGCGGTTTACTTCGTTACCTATTAATTTGTAACCTAATAAAGAGGTAATTACTTCTTCTGTAGGTTTAATATCATTTAAGGTAAGCGTTACCTGGTGAAAACCACGGGTGGCCACATCGGCGCCGATTTCAGACGTTACAAATGGCTTGCGGTTATCGGATTTGCCGCTAACGCTCAACTCCATTTTTAAACCATCAGGGTCTAACAAGGTAATATACTTTTCGCCAAATTTTTCGGCCGTTTTATTATAGATCACATTTTTCTCCTGTAAACGGTTCAGCCAGAAATCAAGGCTGCCCTCAGGTACACTGTAGCCAAACTCGGTGGTTAAACCGGCGCCACGGCGGCCTTGTTTTACGGCATTGCCCCAGGGGAAGAAGGTCAATATGGTTCCGGGTGTGCCCTGTTCATCGCCATAATAAAAATGGTAGGTATGGGGGTCATCGAAGTTTACGGTTTTCTTTACAAAACGCTGACCCAGGGTTTGTGTATAGAATTTAAAATTTCTTTTTGCGTCGCCGGCAATAGCGGTGATATGATGTATGCCTTTTACTGTATTGTTCATAACGATTAATTTAATACAGCAAAGTAAAACTAATGTACCGGACCACCGGTTGATGTATGATAAGAAACAAATAAGGCTAAAGATCAGGCTTTTTGCGCCGCCAGTGCTTTTTTAGCCTGAACCATGTGGCGGTATACATGGTTTACTACAAAGCGGAAAGTGTCGCCCAGCTTTAACCGTAATAATTTGGTAATACTGATGCCGGTTTTAGTTTTATTGATATCTACCTTTTGGGCCGCCTGTACCAGTTGTAATAACTGCCGGTGCAAAGCAATAAAACGGTCAATGGTATGATAACCCAGCTGAGAGCCTAAAGGGTTTTTATCTTTAAAGGTCTTCATTTTATTCAGCTTTTCTTTGGGCAACATGCTCTTGGCAAAATAATTACCCAGCCAGCCGGCAGTAAATACTGCAGCGGGTTGACGATGAGTAGTGTTGGCGATGCTTTTTTTTATTTCCGGCACATAAAAATCGGCATACAGGCTTAAGTGTTCCAGGCATTCAAGTACACTCCAGGCCGTTTCGGTTGCACGCCAGTTAAGGTGGGTAAGGGGTAATGCTTTCAGGGCTTCCGCTTCGGCAATATATTGTTCCAATTGATGGGTAATATCATCCAGTAAAAGATTCGACGAAATTTTCATTGTACTATTTTATGCAAATTTCCTGCTTTGTTTACCCGTAAATACTGATTGAGATCAAGACTTTTTTAAACGGGAGAGTGTTTCAGGCGTCATGCGCAGGTAAGAGGCAATGTATTTATGGGGTATTTCCTGGAATAACTGCGGGCTGCGGGTAAACACGCGGTTATAGCGCTCAAGGGGAGAGGTGATCAGGATATCTACTTCCCTTTCCAGTTGCTGGTACACCAGGGCCTGTAATATTTGTTGCCAGAGCAGGGTATGGGCAAGGTCTTGTTGCAATAATTTTTCCAATGCCAGTTTGCTTACCGTTTTTACACGGCACTGTTTAATAGCCTGCATATAAAACATAGTGGGCTTATTACTTATATAGGAGTCGAGTGCAACAATAAACGAATCTTTATAGCCAAAGCGGATCATTTTTTCTTCCTCTTCGTCATGAATAAAAACACGACAGCTACCGGCGGTAATAAAAAAGACCTGCGTATTAACAGTGCCTTTGGTAACCAGGTAACTATTACGGGCGTAAGTTTTTTCTTCTTCCCACAAATGATGCGTATTAAGCAATTGTTCCAGTTGCTGAATGGGGTTCATGATAAGTAAATATTTGATAGGTCATTGCCGGTAACAAGATACAATTATTTTGAAAGTTGACTGCCCTTGTCATCTTATGGTATAAATTATGAATTACTGCTGCTCATTCTCAGGTCTTCTCTGCAATAAAAGGTAAATTTGAAACATGGCCACATTTGTAAAAGAAAAGTTATGGACTGTTGGAGTATTATTATTGATCATATCTGGCACTTTATATATGATGGCCCAGGTAGTAAAGCCTGCCGCTACTTTGTCCCTGCCTGTTGATAGTATTTATATTTATATGAAAGATTCGACCGGCCAGGCTGCCGATTATGCGGCATGGCTGGATGAAAGACGGGCTTTTATAGGCGATTCTCCTGTTGCCCGTTATGCTTATTATGAAGCCGTAGCTGCCGGGTTACAGCGTAAACCGCGAAAAAATAATGGTGATGAAGCATCTGCCTATTTCTCTTATTTAATACAATATGCCTATGATGCCTTAAAGGTAAAAGGCTGGGTGCCGGAGAGTATGGATCTGTATGAACAGGCATTACAATATTATGAACAAAACAAGGCTGCGGTAGATTATGATGAGGATTTTATAGCCGGTTATCTGTTAACGCCGCTGGGTAATATCTATACCCGTTTGGGCGATTTCAATAGTGCTGTATTGACCCATCGTAAGATCAATGAGTATGCAGCCCGTAATAAGGATTCGGTACTACTGGCTTCTTCATATGGTAACCTGGCAGTGGCTTACCGGTGGAGCGATAGCCTGCAACTGGCTTATAGTGCAGTAGAAAAAGGACTTTTACTGGCACCCGATAGCCTGGCTTATACCCATACCTACTTAACTGGTGTAAAAGCAGAGTTGCAGCAATTATTACAAGAGCCTGGCGCTGCTGTTACAAATGATAAAGCTATTACCAGTTATACCCGGTTATTGCAACAGGCAGGTGATGCTGAAAAAAGCCGTTTGGCGGAAGGATTGTCAGCTTGTTACCGGATAAAAGCCAAATTACAGGAAGGGGCAGGTGAATGGAACAAGGCTGGCCAGGCTTACCAGCAGGCATTGCAGATATTACAACAATATTTTCCGGGGTCATTACGCCGGGAAAAAGGAATGGCACAGGCCAATATCGGGCATAATTTACTCCAGCAAAAAAAATATAATGAGGCGATTGTTTATTATGACAGGGCTTTGCTGCAATTGATACCTGCTTATAAAAGCGGTAATTATTATCCCGATATGTCAGATGCAGTGGTAGACAATGTGATTATAGAAACAATATCGGGTAAGGCGGAGTGTGCTTTGGTTAACAATAATGTGGGCCTTGCACTGGAAGGCATGTTACAGGCTTCGGCCCTGGAACAGCAATTGCGCCGCAAATTTTTAGCCGTTCAGTCCAAATACAACCAGAATGTTTTTTCGCGACAGCGTACAGAGAAAATATTGGCCCTGGCTGTTGCACAATGGCAAAAAACAAAAGAACCTAAGCTGGCCATGGCCATTGTAGAACAGATTGAACGCAGCAAGGCCCAGGTTTTATACGAAGCACGTGAAAAAAATAACGCGGTGTACAATCAGCCCGATGATTCTATTACGCTGACGAGGAAAAGGCTGGCCAATAATATACAATACTATCGTCAGTGGCTGGCAGAGAATACAAACGACAGTGCCGATATTACCCGGACAAAACAAAAGATAGCTGAGCTGGAATATTCGCTGGCGTTGTTTGATAACCAGCTAAAGGCCGGGCATAAATTTTCCGCTACCGCCTTAGCGGTAACTGATAGTGCGCAACAATGGTTACGTTTAATTGGTGATCAGCAACTGGTGTTAAACTACTTTGTTGGTAATAATGATATTTATATAACCGCACTGGCAAAAGATACGGTAAAGGATGTGTTTGTTTTAAAAAATGCGGCAGCTATCAAAGATAGTGTCATCAGTTATCTGGAAAAGTTTTATTACAACGGTCCTGCCGCCATGCAGGAAACATCGGCCTTATTTTGCGAACAATCGCATAGCCTGTATACTACATTATTACCGGCATTAAACTGGAATAGCTACCGGTCGGTGATTATTTTGCCGGATGAATATTTATACCAGTTGCCTTTTGAGGCTTTGCAGACAAAAGCAACTGCCGTTACCAATCCGGGCGCCTGGCCTTACTGGTTACACCAAACGGTGGTAGGTTATGCCTTTTCACTCTCACTCTGGCAGCAACAGGTAATGAGTGATACGGCTAAAAAAGTTGATGCAAAAGTGTATGGTTATTTTGTATCGGAGTTTAATGGTACTTACCCTGATCTGCCACAGATAAAAAATGAATACCGCGAGCTGGATAAAAAAACATTATCAAAAGCCTATGTAAACAATAAAGCCACCAGGCACAACTTTGAAAAACAACTGGCCGGTAATAATATCCTGCATGTAAGTACCCATAACCAGCAACTGCCCAATGGCGATGTGGCCCTGGTATTTGCCGATAGTTTATTATACCAGTGGCATGTACAGTTTTTGCAGGTAAGATCGCCGCTCATTGTATTGAATGCCTGTAAAGGTGCAACGGGACTGTTACGGCAGGGGGAAGGGCTGATGAGTATGGGCCGTTTTTTTACGGCATCAGGTGCAAAAGCTGTTATTGCGTCTTTATGGAATGTAAATGATGAAACGGGTGCTGCTTTTGTGCCTGAGTTTTATAACAATATGGTGCGTTTGCATAACCCCGTAACCGCTTTACAAACCACCAAAATAAACTGGTTACAAAACACGGCCAACCGCCCGGTGGCTAAACTACCTTATTATTGGGCGGGATTATCTTATATCGGCGCCTGGCAGCAGCTGGATATTGTAACGCAAACCACTCCATGGTACCAGTTTGTAATTGCCATTGCATCTGTCATTCTGGTTTTAACAGGTTTGTTCTGGTTTAAAAACCGGCGGGCTAAAAAAATATTGAATAAGGCTGCTACAAAAACAGGTCAGCTGTAATGCCGTCGGCCAGTAATTTTCCTTGGTTGGTTAACTGTAAATAATGATTGAGGTGTACCATATGCCCTTGTTGTATATGGGGTTGGGCAGCAGTTAATATTACTGCTGCCGGATTAACCGCAATATCATCTGCCATGAGCACCGGCCACTTCTCCTCAATAACCCTGAGTGATAATCCCTCCATGGTACGCAGTGCGATCATGGTAAATTCGTTCACCTGTTGTACAGGGGTTAATGTTTCTATCTCGTAAGTGGGTTGGTGTTGTGTAATGGCCTGTATATATTTTGTATTGTTAGCTATATTCCACCAGCGGCGGCTGCCATTGAAGGAGTGTGCCGAAGGTCCAAAGCCCCAGTAGTTCTTCCCCTGCCAGTAGGAGGAGTTGTGTTTGCTGCGGTAGCCGGGTTTGGCAAAGTTGGATATTTCGTAATGTTCATAACCCGCTTCCTTGGCCCATTGCATCAGTAATAAAAATTGTTCGGACTGGAAACCGGGGTCTACATTGTTTTTCTGGTGCAGGCGGATCTGTTTATCCAGCGGGGTCTGAGGTTCTACGGTTAAGGCATAACAGGATAAATGCGGTATGCCCAATGTGATGGCCCTGGCTACATTTTGCTGCCATTTTTCGTGGGTGAGCCCCGGCGTGCCGTATATAAGGTCCATGGTTATATTATCAAAACGACTAACCGCAAGGGCTAAGCCGGTTATGGCCTGTTCGGCATTATGCGCACGGTTCATCCATAACAGGTCTTCTTCAAAAAAACTTTGTACCCCTATGCTTAAACGGTTAATGCCGATGCGTTGCCACATATCCAGTTGCGGCAGACTGATATCATCGGGGTTGGTCTCAAAAGTTATTTCTGCATCCGGCGCAACGGTATAATTTTTATAGATGGCCGACAGCATGCTGTCTAATTCAGCTTCCGTACATAAACTGGGTGTGCCGCCGCCGAAATAAATTGTTTCTATAGTTTCCTGCCGGTCTGCCAGGGCAGCAGGGTGTTGCAGTTCCTGCACAATGGCTGCTACCAGGGGCTGTTTATACCGCAAAGAAGTAGAAAAATGAAAATTGCAGTAATTACAGGCTTGTTTGCAAAAAGGAATATGAATATATATGCCGGCCAGGGTAGTTGTTTTAAAAGTGAAACAGCAAAGGTACTGGAATAAGGTGGAAGGGAGAAGGCAGAGGGGGAAGGTGTAGGGTTTAAGGCTGTACCGCTTTTAGCATTCAGCTTTAAGCTTTCTGCACTCAGCATTCGGCCTTCAGCTTTATTAAATTATACTAACTTCTTTTACACTGCGATAATATTTTTTCATGCCTTATGAACAGACTTACAGGACAGCAGATTTTACCCTACACCTTAAAGCTTAACCCTTATACCTTAATTTAGCGGTATTATTGCTACATCATTCATGACAAGAGCTCCTTACCTGTTTACTATGCTGCTCATTTTTATACATTGTTCCCTGCTGAGGGCACAAAATAATTATGTGTTACACATACAGCCCGTGGATAAGGATGCTGCTTTTATTGCCTCACTGGGTTTGCAACAGCAATTTACCGACCAGTTAGCCTGCCGGAGTTATGCCGATTCTATACCCGTTATTTTAAAAGCCAGGGGATATATCACCGCGTCGGTGGATTCTTTTTTTGCTGATTCCGCATCAGCACGGGTAGTATTGTTTGTAGGAAATATATACAAATGGGCACAGTTAAATACCTCCGGAGTGCCGCTGGAATTATTACAGGCTGTAGGCTGGCGAAGCACCGCTTACCGCGGCCAGCCGGTTGACCTGCTGCAGGTGGCCGATATGCAAAAACGTATGCTCACCTACCTGGAAAATACGGGTTATCCCTTTGCAAAAATTTACCTGGATAGCCTGGTGATGCAGGGCGATGAGGTGACCGCCCGCTTAAAAGTAAACCAGGGGCCACTGTATACCATTGACAGCATAAGGGTAATAGGCAATGCCAAAGTTTCTAACGATTACCTGCAACGTTTTCTCGATATCCGGCACGGATCGGTATATAACAAAGAAAAATTACAAAGAATAACCGGGCGGATACGTGAACTGACCTATGTAGAGGAAGAATATCCCCCTAAAGTGGTGTGGCGCTCCTCGGGTGCGGTACTGGACCTGTATTTAAAACAAAAGAAAAGCAGCCAGGCCAGTTTGATTGTAGGGTTTCTGCCTAATAACGACCAGCTATCCTCTAAAAAAATGCTGGTGACAGGTGAGGGCAACCTGAATTTAAAAAATGCATTAGGTGCGGGCGAAACCATTGGTATAAACTGGCAGCAATTGCAGGTAAGCTCGCAGCGGTTAAATGTTATTTACCAGCATCCTTACTTATTTCAATCGCCATTTGGGCTGGACTTTGCCTTTGACATGTTCCGTAAGGACAGTACTTTTTTAAACGTGGACATACAATTGGGCGCTATTTACCAGCACAGTACCAAACAATCGGCCAAGGTGTTTGTACAATGGTTTCAAACCATATTGAACGGTATTGACCAGGACAGGGTGATACAAACCAGGACATTACCGAATGCGGCTGATATACGTACTACCAACCTGGGATTGCAATACGACTTTAATAATACCAATTATCGCTTTAACCCCGTAAGAGGTAATGATATACAGTTTATTGCCAAAGCGGGTAACCGGCAAATAAAAAAGAATAATACCATCCTCGAACTGAAAGATCCCAACGACCAGGGGTTTGATTTTGGATCACTTTACGATACGGTTAAGTTAAAGAACTACCAGTTCCAGGCAAAACTGGCTGCGGCAAAATATTTTCCTGTGGGCAGCAAAGGCCTGAGCACGGTTAAAACGGCATTACATGGCGGCTTTATACAAAGTGCCAATATTTTCCGGAACGAACTTTTCCAGGTGGGCGGGTATAAACTACTGAGAGGTTTTGATGAGGAAAGCCAATACCTGTCGCAATACGCTATTGCCACGCTGGAATACCGTTACCTGATAGGGCAAAACTCTTTCTTTTATGCTTTTGGTGATGGTGGCTGGGGCCGCAATAAAAGTAATTATGCCAATGTGAACTACACCTATATCAGCGGTGGCCTGGGTATAGCATTTGAAACCAAGGTGGGTATTTTTAACCTGGCCTGGGCCCTGGGAAAACGGAATGATACGGAGTTTAACCTGCGTCAATCTAAAATACATTTTGGCTTTGTCAGCTATTTTTAATCACATAAAAGGTATTCTGTTTCATAGCTTCGGCGTGTTCGCTTATTTTTGACAAACAATTATTTTTTTTGAAACGAATAGCCGGTCTACTTTCTTTTTTATTGTTCATACTGCAGGGTTTGCTGGCGCAACCTGTTACCGACTCCTTAGCTAAAAGAGGGAAGGATTCACTGGCAGTTAATACGACTGTTGATACGGTGACGGTTAAAAAACCGTTGATACGGGTAGCGGCCTGGCAAACACGCCCGGGTATTCCCCTGCATGTACAGGTGCTGGAACATATGCCTTTTTTTAGTTTTGGAAAACATCCGCTTGTAGCGGGCGGGCAGCTTAAAAAACGCACCGATAAGGATATGCTGTTCTATGGGCTGATCGGTTTATTACTCTGCTTTGCGGTATTGCGCCTGTTGTTCCCTAAATACCTGGCCGACCTGTGGCGTTTATTTTTCCGTACTACTTTAAAGCAGCGCCAGTTAACGGAACAGCTGAGCCAGACGCCTCTGCCATCTTTACTGTTTAATTTATTATTTGTGATAGCCGGAGGTTTATATGCTGCCTTCCTGTTTTATTATACGGAAAACCGGGTGCCGGTGTCTAATTTCTGGTTATTTGTGCTGTACTGTTGTGCAGGCCTGGCCGGTGTTTACCTGGTTAAATTTGTAACCCTTAAAGCCACGGGCTGGATATTTAATGTGCGTGCCCTTACCGATACCTACATATTTATTGTCTTCATTATTAATAAGGTACTGGGCATTTTTTTATTACCGGTGCTGTTCATTGTTGCTTTCAGCCCTGCCGGGCTGGCCGGGGCGGCCTGGGTTTTATCGTGGACTGTTATTGGCGGCCTGCTTTTATACCGCTATATCCTGGCGCTTTCGGCGGTACGTACCTATGTACAAGTGAGTGTTTTTCATTTCTTTTTATACTTCTGTGCCTTTGAAGTGGCCCCGGTGTTACTACTTTATAAATTGGTAATGACAATTTTTAAATAAAACACGTACCTTTGCGCCCAACTTTAGCGGAAATTCACATGGTAAAAAACGGAGTTACAACTACTGGAAAAAAAACCAATGGGGTCCAAAGCATCTTGATCACACAGCCAAGACCCGAGAGCGAAAAGTCGCCATACTTCGAATTAGAACGGAAGTATGGTGTAAATCTTCACTTCCAGTCATTCATCAGGTTGGAAGGAATTCCGGCTAAAGAATTCAGGCGTCAGAAAATTGATATTGCCTCCTACACAGGGATCATCTTCACCAGCCGTAATGCTATCGATCATTTTTTTCGCATTTGCGAGGAAATGAAAGTAAGCGTATCACAGGATACCAAATACTTCTGTATCACCGAAGCGGTTGCCTTATACCTGCAAAAATTTATCCTGTACCGTAAACGTAAAGTGTTTTATGGTGCCGATGGCTCCAACAAAAGCATGTTTGATGTGATCAACAAACACAAGGGCAACGAAAAGTTCCTCTATGTTTGTTCCGAGAACCAGCAGGATAATGATATTGTAAACTGGCTTAAATCCAACAACTGCGAGTTTGCCATGGGCTTTTTGTACCGTACACAAAGCAATGATGTAAAAGAAATGCTGACCAAGAACGATTACGATGTCATTTGTTTCTTTACGCCCAGCGGTATAAAAAGTTTATTCGATAACCAGCCCGAGTACAAACAAAATGGTACGGTAATAGGCACTTTTGGCAGCAATACCACCAAGGCCGCCGAAGAAGCGGGCCTGGCTCCCGGTATTATAGCCCCGCAGCCCAAGGCGCCCAGTATGATATCGGCCCTGGACCATTTTTTAGCCGCACAAAAAAAATAAACAAATTTCCCTTTACAATTTTTCAGGGGCTGTCAGCTATAGCATGGCTATTGGGCTGTAGTTCCCGCTGTACGCTGTATTCCGCCGCTCCCTGCGCCTCACAGCCCTTCGGCGGAATGCCGCTGCCATCGGGCAGCCCCTCGTCTGTTTAACAAAGCCCGGCTTTGTACTGCCGCTGCTGATAGCCCCGATTGACGCGGACAGCCCACCTTTAGGAGAAAAATTAAACAGGAATATTTTTTACGCCAATGTATATACGTTGTATTTTATGAACCGGTGAGGTGGCTGGCAGCAAAAGCGGGAAACTATCGTTGAGCAGCGTTACTGCAGCTGCTGCTGCAAAAAAACAAAAGCGCTGATCTGTCCATAAATATTTTTATACGGCAGTATTCACCGACATTTACGGTATGGCAACACATACCAACCACTTAATTCACGAAACAAGCCCTTATTTATTACAGCATGCCCATAACCCGGTACAGTGGTACCCATGGGGCGAAGAAGCATTGGCAAAAGCCAGACAGGAGGATAAGCCTATACTGGTGAGCATTGGCTATGCGGCCTGTCACTGGTGCCATGTAATGGAGCGGGAAAGCTTTGAAGATGAAGCCGTGGCAGCGATAATGAATGAACATTTTGTGAATATTAAAATTGACCGGGAGGAAAGGCCCGACCTCGATCATATTTATATGGATGCGGTGCAGGCCATGACCGGGCAGGGGGGCTGGCCGCTGAATGTGTTTTTAACGCCGGATAAAAAGCCTTTTTACGGCGGCACTTATTTCCCGCCGAGGAGTTTATACGGGCGCCAGTCCTGGAAAGAGGTACTGACCGGTATTACCAATGCCTATAAAGAACGGAGGGCTGAAATTGAAGAACAGGGGAGTTACCTGACGGCGCACCTGGATAAGGCCAATCATTTTGGTGGTGCACCGGTGGATCTGACATCGTTTGGTATTACCACTACCGATTTGGCAGCTATGGCCAGGCAGGTATTGCAGCAGGCCGATACGCAGTGGGGTGGTTTTGGTGCTGCACCCAAATTTCCGCAGACATTTGTTATCCGCTTTTTATTACGCATGGCTTACCTGTGCAAATACAATAAGGAATTGCAGGAAACGGATACGCAGCTGGGGCAGGAGTGCCAGGCACAGGCCCTTTTATCGCTGGATAAAATGATACGCGGCGGCATATACGACCAGGTTGGAGGCGGTTTTGCCCGGTATGCTACCGATACGAAATGGCTGGTGCCCCATTTTGAAAAAATGTTATACGATAATGCCTTACTGGTATCGGTAATGTGTGAGGCCTACCAGTTAACAGGATTGCAACACTACCGGGTAGCCATTGAGGAAACCATGGCTTTTGTGCAAAGAGACCTGATGCATGCACAGCACGGTTTTTTTGCAGCCCTGGACGCCGATAGCGAAGGTGTGGAAGGGAAATATTATGTGTGGACCAAAGAAGAGGTAACAGCTTTACTGGGAGCGGATGCAGCTTTATTTTGTGCCTGTTATGATATTACAGCAGCAGGCAACTGGGAGGGGGTGAATATTTTACAGGTGAAAGAGCCTTTGGATAAAGTGGCAGCCACCTATGGCAAAACAGAAGCGGAATTAAACGCTGTTTTAAACAGGGGTAAGGAAATATTGCTGCAACACCGGTACACACGTATTGCACCCGGACTGGATGATAAAATAATACTGGGCTGGAATGCCCTGATGAACAAGGCCTGCAGCCAGGCTTTTATGGCTACAGGTAATGAGGAGTATAAAACACTGGCGGTTAAAAACATGCAGTTCCTCCTGGAGGTATTTAAGGGCGGGAACGGGTTGTTGAACCATACGTGGAAGAACGACCAGGCCCGCTACCCCGCATTTTTAGATGATTATGCCTGTTTAATTGATGCCCTGTATTATTTATATGAAATAACGGCTGAATTTGACTGGTTACTGAAAGCGGAGGAACTAACGGAGCAGGTAATTGCCCACTTCAGCGATGAACAAAACCTGTTTTTTTATTATACCGGTAAGGAACAGACAGATCTGTTGTTACGTAAAAAAGAAGTATATGACGGGGCGGTGCCATCGGGAAATAGTGTGATGGCACACAATTTATACAGGTTGTCCATCGTTTTTGGCAAGGCCGGGTGGGCCGAAAGGGGATTGGGTATGGTACAGGCTTTAAACAAATCCGTTCATCAATATCCGGCTTCTTTTGGTATCTGGGCCAATATTTTGGTAGAATTGTATGCGGGCACACAGGAAATAGTGATGGTGGAGCCGGATGAGAACATATATTTTAAAACACTATATGAGTATCTCCCGTTTAAAATAATGCTGACGGTGGATAAAAAAACAGGGCACCTGGACTGGGCCCGGGGTAAAAAAAAGTTGGAAAAAGCCAATATTTTTTTATGCCGTCAGTTTGCCTGTAAGGCGCCGGTTGCTACTGTAGAGGAACTTATATTATTGATTAACAGTGAGTTGTAAAATTAATTAATTTTCTGTTAAATGCAATAAAATATTTAATGCCGCGTTAGATAATTTACGACGTATTAAACCATTTGATTGTTTAAAAATAAATTGTATCCTTGTGACTGCAAATAGACCAAAATATTATATTTGTCCAATACCCTTTAAGTGTATGATAATGAGAAACCCTAACTATGCGTTTTTAGCATTTGCAGCCCTGATGGTGTTTGCAAGCTGTAATTCGGGAAAGAACAAAGGCGGTTCATTGCCTAACGACGGCCAGTTACATGGTGTGTCGGCAGGTGTGAGGTCCAACCTGAAAAAGCCGGTGGGCATGGTATATGTGCCTCAGGGAACTTTTCACATGGGCCCCAGCGATGAAGATCCTGCTTATGCCTTTAGTGCCCGTAACCGTTCCGTTTCTATCAGTGGCTTCTGGATGGATGCTACCGAAGTAACCAATGCAGAGTACCGCCAGTTTGTATACTGGGTGCGCGACTCAACTGTTGCCCGTAAATTAAACAAAGTAAAAGCTGATGCCAATGGCATTGAAGGTGTTGATTGGGCAGCAATGAAAAAATTCAGGTGGGATGATCCCAAAAACATTGAGGAGCTGGCTAACACCAACCTTATCCTTGCTCCTGAAGACAGGATCTTTGGCAAAAAAGAACTGGATGTGAAAGAGTTGAAATACCACTCAGAGATCCATGACTTAAAAGAAAATGCCAAAAGAGAAAACGAGAACAAACCCCGCTCTAAGTTCATCATTAAAAAAGACGTTCCCATTTACCCGGACACGCTGGTATGGGTGAGAGACTTCTCTTACTCTTATAATGAGCCCATGACCAAACGTTATTTCTCCCACCCGGCTTTTGATAATTATCCTGTAGTAGGTGTAAACTGGAAACAGGCTACAGCCTTCTGCGAATGGAGAACACATTACCTGAACTCTTTCCTGGAAAGCAAAAAAAGGGTAACGGAGTCTGACTTCCGCCTGCCTACCGAAGCACAATGGGAGTATGCCGCACGTGGTGGCCGCTCACAATCTATGTTCCCCTGGGGTGGTCCTTACTTACGTAATAAAAAAGGATGTTTAATGGCCAACTTTAAACCAGGCCGTGGTAACTACCCTGAGGATGGCGGTTTTTACACCGTGCGTGCCGATGCTTACTGGCCTAACGACTTTGGCCTGTACTGTATGTCGGGTAATGTGGCGGAGTGGACCTCTTCTATCTTCTACGAAGGACGTAACAACTTCCAGCACGATATGAACCCTGATGTACGCTGGAATGCCAAAGACGACGACCCACCATTAATGAAACGTAAAATTATCCGTGGCGGCAGCTGGAAAGATGTTGGATACTACCTGCAAACCGGTACCAGCACTTACGAGTACCAGGATTCTGCAAAATCTTACATTGGTTTCCGTTCGGTAATTGATTTACCTGCAGCCGGGGGTCGCAGATAAATAAAATTGCCGCTTTACCTGAGACAATACAATATTGTAATTACTTTTTAAGTTATAAATAACCGGGGTGTAATAAAAACTACATCACACCCCGGTTCATTTCACCAATCTTCTTCATCAAAAACTATTTTTTTTAAATCATTATTTTATGGCAGCAGCTATTCCTTCAAAAGTTAGTAAATGGGTTGACGTAGCAGTATCATTTGCAGCAGCAATTGTATTATGGGGAGCATTAAGAAAAATTACCCACGCACCCGATGCCGACACCTGGTTATGGATCGGTCTGGTAACTGAGGCTGTTATCTTCGCTTTATATGGTGTTTTATATATTATGTACCCGGCTTTACCCGATAGCTCTCATTCTGAAGAGTTAACGGTTGCCGGCGAAGTGGTAAAACCAGCAAAAGGTGGCGCTATTGCCGCATTGGATAAAGCATTGATCGACGCGCATGTTAGTCCTGAAGTATTGACCCGTTTGGGCGATAACTTTAAAAAATTAAACGAAACTATCGGTAACATGAACAATATCAGCGATGTATTGGCTGCTACCGGTGATTATACCGCAAAAACGAAAGAAGTAACGGTTGCTTTGGATAAAGTAAAAGAAGCTTATGTAGGTGCGGCTAATTCAGTAGGCGCTTTTAACCTGGCTACCGAAGGGGCTAAAACCTTCCACGACCAGGTGCAGGTACTGACCAAAAATTTGTCGTCTTTAAATACAATTTACGAGCTGGAACTGCAGGAAAGCAATAACCACCTGAAAGCCCTGAATGGTTTTTATGGTAAACTTTCCGAAACTTCTGCCAGCCTGATCAACAGTGCGGATGATGCTAAGAAAGTACAGGAGCAGATTGGTAGCCTGGCTACTAACCTGGGTCGCCTGAACGGCATTTATGGTAATATGTTAACTGCAATGCAGGGTAAATAATTACCATCCTGTTTGATAAACCAAAGTTGTAAAAGAAAAATATTTTATAAAAGACTATAAATTTTTTGATCAGTTATGGCACTACCTAAAGAGCCGCGGCAGAAGATGATCAACCTGATGTACCTGGTGTTAACCTGCCTGTTAGCACTGAACGTATCATCAGAGATTCTTAATGCCTTTAAAACCGTAAACTCCAGCTTAGAGAAAACGAATACCACTGTAAATGCTTCTACTTCTACTATTTTAGCCTCATTGGAAGAAAAAACAAAAAAAGCAGAAACAGCAGAGAGAGCAAATATTTGGTATCCGAAAGCACAGCAGGCTGCTGCTTTGTCTAAATCAGTATTTGATTATATACAAAGCTTAAAAACCAAAATCATTACCACAGCCGGAGGCGATCCGAATAATCCTGACAACCCTGACAAACATATGAATGAAGGAAGCCAGGAGATTGTTACCCGGATAATGGTAAAGGACGGCGAAGCCAAAAAGTTATATACGATGTTGGCTGATTATAAAAAGAACTTATTGGCAATTGATCCAAGTATCGCTGAAAAGTTTTCTAAAACCCTGCAGATAGACCTGTCTGAGCCAACAGGCAAAGACGGAAAAAAGAAAGATTGGGATATTGCCAACTTTAATATGGTGCCAACCGTAGCCGGTTTAACCATTTTAAGTAAGCTGCAGAATGATATTAAAACTTCTGAGAACAATGTAGTGGCTCATATTCACGAGCAGGTGGGTAAAGTAGAAGTAATATTTGATTCATATGCTGCGGTGATCGGGCAAAGTTCAAATTACCTGATGCCTGGCCAGGAATTGGAAATTACGGCTGGTGTAGGTGCTTTCAGTAAAAATGCACAACCTAAAATTTCAATTGGCGGCTCAAGCCTTTCGATCGGAGAAGACGGAACGGCGCATTATAAAACAATGGCAAATTCCATTGGTACACATACTGTTCCGGTAAATATTTCGTTCTTTAACCAGACAACGAATAAAGAGGAGTCTATCAGCAAAACCATTACCTATACAGTAGGTCAGGCTAATGCTTCTATAGCATTGGATAAAATGAATGTACTGTATGTTGGTGTTGATAACCCAGTTACCATTGCTGCCAGCGGTGGTGGTGATGACAAAGTGCAGGTAAGCATTAGCGGCGGTGGCGGTTCAATCAGTAAAGTAGGTGCCGGTAAATATATTGCACGGGTAGGTACTGTTACTGATGATTGCCGGATTACGGTGTCAGTGGATGGTAAAGTAGCCGGTGCCTCTCAGTTCCGTGTACGTACCATACCTAAGGCACAGGCTTATGTTGGTGGTAATGAGAGTGGCGCTTCTATTGCGGCGGGTGCTTTCAGGGCACAAACCGGTGTAGGAGCAGGTATTAAAGACTTTCCTTTTGAGTTGAAATACCAGGTTGTTTCATTCTCTTTCTCCATTGATACTGATGACGGAGATGTAGCAACAGCGGCTTGTCAGGGTAACCTGTTCAGCTCGCAGGCTCAAAACTATATCAAAGCTCATGCGAAAGCTGGTAAAACAGTAACTATTGACGATATAAGAGTACAGGGTCCGGATGGCAGGGTTTCTTCTGCTCCCTCACTGGTGTACTACCTTAAATAATATTTTTAAAGTTCAGCGCTATGAAATTATCAATTTATAAAAAGTGTTTGTTGGTTGCCTTTGCAGCTTTACTGGTTGCAGATGTAAGTGCACAAAGAACAGGGAGGAGAAGAAATAATACGGGCACCAACACCAACCAGGGTACACAACAAGGTAATAACCAGCAGCAACAGCAGGTTAACGATACCCGCCCGCCTTCAGGTTATGATCCTTATGGTGGTGTACCGATCGAAGTAGACAGTTCCGGTGTTTCAAGTAATACGAAAAAGGCCTCTTTACGTCAGGATAATGCTTTTGATAAAAAAGGATTAAATGCACGTACCCCTTTGGAGTATGAACATTTACGCTGGGATGATGCATTATATGCAGAAAAGGTTTGGCGTGAATTAGACCTGCGTGAAAAAATGAACCAGACTTTCCGTTACGAAGCGGAAGATGATAACGGTAGCCAGGTTTTCATCAATGTTTTGCTGAATGCGGTTACCAACGGAGAAGTTACTGCTTTTGCCGACGACAGGTTCACCACACCTATTACTGTGGCTGATATTAACCAAATGACATTGGGTAGTGCTGATACTGTTCCGCAGTATGACCCTAATGATATTAACAAGATCGTTAAATATGTAGTTACACGTGCCAGCTTTGATGCCAAGAGTGTTTTAAAATTACGTATTAAGGAAGAGTGGGTGTTTGACCGTGAGGCCAGCCGCATGTTCTGCCGTATTTTAGGAATTGCTCCTGTACTTACTAAATACTTACCCAATGGTAAAGAGTTTGGTAGCCAGCCAATGTTCTGGGTGTATTATCCGGATTTGAGACCAACCCTCGCTAAAAATGAGGTGTACAACCCTAAGAACATGGGCCAGAGCCGCATGACCTGGGAAGAACTGTTTGAAAGCCGTATGTTCAGCAGCTATATTACCAAATCAACTTTGGATAATGCCGCCAACAGAACTATCAGGCAGGTAATAAAAGACCCGATCCTGGCCTTACTGGAGGGTGAGAATATCAAAGAAAAGATCTTCAATTTTGAGCAGGACCTTTGGTCGTACTAACAAGAAAATATTGATGTAAAGCCCCGGTTTACCGGGGCTTTTTTTATGGCCGCTATTGTTGGGCTATTGGGTGTTTAAAATACATAATTGAATGATAAACAATTTGTTGTTCCGACAATATACCGTAAATGAATAGTAGTGAAAAAGGGTAAAAATAAATATGACGAACGGTCAAAGGAAACTGTTGAAAAATATAGATATAAATGAGTTAAATCAACTTTTTTGTGTATTTTTGTTACGGTTTTTCATAGGATATTGGATTTTAAAAACGGGGCTGGATTTCTATCCTGGCCCCATTTTTTTAAGTATCATCCCCGGGATGAAAATGCTTATACACCAACACCGCCTTTTGCAGTCCTACTATTTTTGTTAGCGTCTCTTTGCTTTGCGCTTTTACGTTTTTTACCGATTTGAAATGTTGTAATAACTGTGTGGCTATTTTAGGACCAATACCTGCAATGCTCTCCAGTTCATTGGTAAATGTGCCCTTACTTCGTTTATTACGGTGAAAAGTAATGCCAAAACGGTGCACTTCATCCCTTATTTGTCTTAACAGTTTTAACTCTTCGCTATTGTAAGGCAATTTTACCGATTCCTTATCACCTACAAAAAAAACTTCCTCTTCTCTTTTGGCCAGGCCAACCAGGGTGGTTCTGTCAGCCAATCCTAGCTCCGTCATTGCCTCATGAGCCGAACTTAATTGTCCTTTACCACCATCAATGATCACCAGTTGCGGGAAAGGCTGTTCCTCTTCCTGTAAACGTTTGTACCGGCGGGTAACGGCTTCCTTCATGGTGGCAAAGTCGTTAATACCCTCTACCGTTTTTACATTAAAATGGCGGTAATCTTTTTTACTGGGTACGCCCATTTTAAAGCATACCATGGCCGACACCGGGAAACTGCCCTGGAAGTTAGAGTTATCAAAACATTCAATATGAACAGGTAAACTGTTTAACTGCAGGGCCTCCTGCAATTTTTCCAATACTTTTATTTTATTGGTATTGGTGGACAGCTTTAAACGTTCTTTATTCTTTATCTCTTCAATATAATGATCTACATTTTTTAAAGACAACTCCAGGAGTTTCTTTTTATCGCCACTCACAGGTATGGTTATGGTGATATCTTTCTCAGGATAGTCAATGGCAAAGGGCACAATGATCTCCGTGGCATCGCTGTTAAATGTCTGGCGCAAACGCGCAATACTGAAACTTAATATTTCCGGCTCATCCTCATCGAGATGCGTGAGCACTTTAGTGGTTTGTGTTTGTACAATGGTGCCATTACGTACCATTAAAAAGTTAACATAGGCCACATTCTTTTCTTTCACCAGGGTAAACACATCTTTATCACCGGCGGTATTACCGGCTACAACCGATTTAGCCTGGTAATTGGTCAGAAAAGCAATTTTATTTTTCGCAACCTCGGCCTGTTCAAAGGCAAGATCAGCCACTGCATTTTTCATCTCCTCCTTAAAATGCCGGATAACAGGAGTAAGATTTCCCTTTAATAAATTTTTTACCTGTTGTATACCTTCTAAATAATCAGGTAAGGTTTGTAAACCTTCGCAAGGCCCCTTACAATTACCCAAATGATATTCGAGGCATACTTTGAATTTCTTTTTGGCAATATTGCCTGCCGTGAGGTTGAGGGTACAATTCCTGAGCGGTACGGTTTGACGGATGAACTCCAGTAGTTCCTTTACTTTTTGCACAGAAGTAAAAGGACCCAGGTATTCCGATTTATCATTCACCACATAGCGGGTTAAAAACACTCTGGGGAAGGGTTCATTTTTAATAACAATATAAGGATAGGTTTTATCGTCCTTCAGGTTGATATTATACCGCGGCTTGAACTCTTTGATCAATGAGTTCTCCAGCAGGAACGCATCATGCTCCGAATTAACAATGGTAAACGCAATACGTTTAATGCGCTGTACCAGCTCGTGCGTTTTATAGGAGGTAAAGGTTTTAGTAAAGTAGGAGCTTACCCTTTTACGCAGATCCTTGGCCTTGCCTACATAAATAATCACATCCTCGTCATTAAAATACTGGTATATGCCGGGCTGGTGCGGTATGGTGGGCGCTATATGTTTAAAATCTTCTGCAGTCATAAATACACATCAATCGTTCCATTTAACAGTAGTGGTGGTAGTGGTTTCAATACCACCGGGTTTTTGTACCATGCGTGTTACCTGGAAATTTTTATCAACCATCCATAACATTCTTTTCTGTACCGCACTATCTTTTGAGGATGTGGCGTAGTCCACATATACACTTACAATTTTATCGCCTGTATACTGGTTAGGGCTGATGGTGATCTCCTGTTTCAGTACGGCATGTTTGGCATCGGGCTTTTTGGTATAGGTCATTACTACCCGGTTCAGGGTTTCATCAAAAAACTTACTTTCGGTATAATCATCCTCATATTTTTCAGATGAAATATCAGGAATGTCTAAAAAGTCACTTGCTTCTTTTCTAAAATCTTCCCTTGGAACAAAAGTGGTATCGGCAACGGAATCAACTGTTACCACTTTAATAATACTGTACAGGGAAGTGTCCACATCTTTTACCTGGCTTAAGAGATAGGGTAATACGGGAAAGTTTTTATCTGCTTCATCGCGTTTCTTTTTTTTACTGCCGCAGGCGGTTATCAATACCATTAATGCAACAAACAGTGCTGTTATTTTCATAGTATAAAATTACTTGAAATAGCGTTCGGACTGATAAGGTTTTTAAAACCTTATCAGTCTGGATGAAGGGCTGCCCCGCTTAGGTGTAAATCCTTACGGCCTTAAAGCCGTAAGATTGCAGCCGGGCGGGGAACTACAGCTGACCGGAGTTGCTGCAGCTGACAGCCCCTAAAAGTCCTGTTCCTCCAGTCGTATTTTAAGAAGATAGTACCCGAATTTTTCCTTTTGCCCTTTATTTGGGGTGGTGCAGCCGGAGCGGGGTAGTAAAATATGCCATCTTTACAGTAAGACCTGACATTGGTCATTTTGCTACCCTGATCTAACTTACTTCCTTATTTAAGTGGCTTTTCCAGGGCTGCTTATGAGTAAGTTAATGATTGCATTTTTTGTGATGAGCCATAGATAAATTACAACGCAAGTTTGTATAAATGCCCGCTACAAAGCAAATGATCCGCAACAGCTGCTTATTCCTGAGCCTGTTATCCTGTACAGCCTACACCATATTGCAGGTTTATGTTTTTAAAAAAATATTTCGAGGAGTTTGAAATTGGCGAACAACGCCTGACCATTGGCCGTACCGTGACCGAGACGGATATAGTGGTACATGCCGGTCAGTCGGGTGATTTTTTTCCGCATCATATGGATGAGGAATGGTGCAGCACCCAGCCTTTTAAAAAACGTATCGCCCATGGCACGCTGATCTTTACCATCGGTATTGGATTAACGGCCAGTTTTATTAATGAAGTGTCCATGACCTATGGGTATGAAAGGCTGCGTTTTATTAAGCCCGTTTTTATTGGCGACACCATAAAAGTAACCGTCTCCATTAAAGATAAAAAAGACCATAAGAAGCCCGGCTTTGGCCTGGTAACGGAATTGGTGGAAGTGTTTAACCAAAATAAGGAACTGGTAATGCTTTGCGAACATTTATTACTGGTTGAAAAAAAGCAAGCTTGAGTATGTCGGTAGTTTTAAAAGGTATAACATGGGGGCATAGCCGGGGCATTACACCCTTGCAGGCTTTTTCGCAGCGTTATGCCGAGCTGCACCCGGGCGTGGAGATAGTATGGAAGAAGCGGACCTTACAGGAGTTTGCCGATTTTCCGATTGAAGTACTGACAAAGGAGTATGACCTGCTGATCATTGATCACCCGTGGGTGGGTTGTGCCGCCGCTACTAATTGTGTACTACCCCTGAACGAATATCTATCAGCTGATTATTTGGCCGACCAGTTACAGCATTCGGTTGGACAATCACATATAAGTTATAACTACGACGACAAACAGTGGGCCCTGGCCATTGATGCAGCCACACCTGCTGCCAGTTACCGCAAGGACCTGCTGGAAGCGAATGGTGTTGCCCTGCCGCAAACATGGGAAGAGGTATTATCACTAGCAAAGGATGGTAAAGTAGCTGTGCCGGCCATACCCATTGATATACTCATGAATTTTTATTCCTTTTGTATTGCATATGGTAAAACACCCTTTAGCAATGAAACCGAAGTGATTGATGTGGAGACCGGTGTAGCGGCTATCCGCACCATGCAGCAATTGTATGGTATTATTGATAAAGAAATGTATGTGTATAACCCGATAGCAGTGGCAGAACGTATGAGCAGCACCAATGATTACTGGTATTGCCCTTTTGCTTATGGTTATTCCAACTATTCGCGCCGGGGATATGCAAAATATTTATTGCATTATGCGGATGTAGTGCGGGTGAATGGAGAAAGATTACAAACAACAGTAGGCGGTACCGGTATATCGGTATCTGCATTCAGTGAGCATAAGAAAATAGCGATAGATTTTGCACAGCAGATCGTATCGGCGGAATGCCAGTCCACTTTTTATATGGAGCATGGCGGACAACCGGGGCACCGCAAGGCCTGGGAATCGCCGGCTGCCAATGTATTGACGAATGATTATTTTAAAAATGTATTACCGGTAATGGATAACGGGTATATCCGCCCGCGTTACAACGGGTATTTACATTTCCAGGACCATGCCGGTACACCCCTGCAGCAATGCCTGTTGCACAATGGTAACCCTGAGGAGGCATTACAGGAAATGAATAAGATATATCAACATAGTAAACAAGCTAAACCATCAAACCAACCCGTATGAGTCATTTGCCGTTGAAAGGATTAGTGGTATTGGAGTTTAGCCAATATTTATCGGGGCCTGCTGCGGGCTTACGCCTGGCCGACCTGGGCGCCCGTGTTATTAAAATTGAAAGACCGGGAGTGGGTGATGCCGGCAGGAAACTGTCCATTAAAAACCTCTGGGTAGATGAAAGCTCTTTGTTGTTCCATACCATTAACCGGAATAAAGAAAGTTATGCGGCCGATCTGAAAAATGAAGCAGATCTGCAGCTGTTAAAAAAAATAATCACCAAAGCAGATGTGCTGATACATAATTTCCGCCCGGGTGTGATGGAGAAAATAGGATTGGGTTATGCAGCCGTACAGGCCATTAACCCACGGCTGATATATGCCGAGATCAACGGGTATGGTAAAGCCGGTCCCTGGAAACATAAACCGGGGCAGGATTTACTGATACAATCTATTGCCGGTTTAACCCATACTACGGGCAATAAAGAACAATCACCGGTACCCTTTGGCATTGCTATTGCCGATATTTTATGCGGGGCACAGTTAACGCAAGGTATACTGGCAGCATTGATACGCCGCCAGAAAAGGAATACAGGCGCATTGATAGAGGTAAGCCTGATGGAATCCCTGCTGGATTTCCAGTTTGAATTACTGACCACATACTATGCCGACCGTCAACAGCCGGTACGCAGTGCAGTGAACAATGGCCATCCTTTATTAAGTGCGCCTTATGGTATTTATGCAACAAAAGACGGACATTTGGCCATTGCCATGATGGATATACAGGAGTTGGCAGAAGCTATACACAGCGATGAACTGGCGGCATACACATCTGAGTCTGCCTTCACGCATCGTGATGAGATAAAAGCTATCATAGCCGCTCATTTGTTACAGCAGCCTACTGCCTACTGGCAGGAACAATTGCATAGTCGTGATATGTGGGCCATGGAAGTGCTGAACTGGCAACAATTAACCCAGCACCCGGCTTATAAAGCCGTCCAGATGGAACAATCCATACAGGCAGAAGGCATGAGTATTACAACCACCCGTTGTCCTATCCGGATCAACGGTGAACGGTTAACATCAGATAAACCGGCCCCGAAAGTAGGGGCAGATAATGCGGCTATTTACCGCGATTTTATAAGTGAAATGTAGTTTATGCGTTTGTTGGAAGATATAATAGTGGTGGATTTCAGCCAGTTCCTGTCGGGGCCTTCCGCATCATTGCGCCTGGCCGATATGGGAGCGCAGGTGATTAAAATTGAAAAACCCGGCATTGGCGATATATGCAGGGAACTGTATGTATCGGATGTGATGATAGAGGGTGAATCGACCATTTTTCATGCCATTAACCGGAATAAAAAAAGTTATGTGGCCGATTTGAAAAACCCCGACGACCTGGTAAAAATAAAGGAGTTGCTACGCAGGGCCGATGTGATGATGCATAATTTCCGTCCCGGTGTAATGGAGCGTATCGGGCTGGATTATAACACAGTGAAGGAGCTGAACCCCCAGATCGTATATGCGGAGATAACGGGCTACGGTAACGAGGGCCCCTGGAAAGACCTGCCCGGGCAGGACCTGTTATTACAGGCTGCATCGGGTATTACCTGGTTAAGCAATAATAAACAGGAAGGACCTACACCGATGGGTGTGGCCGTGGTAGATATATTGGCCGGCACACACCTGGCACAGGGCATACTGGCTGCTTTGTACAGCCGTATTGTTTCCAATAAAGGGGCGTTGGTACAGGTGAGTATGCTGGAAAGTATTTTAGATTTCCAGTTTGAAGTACTGACCTGTTATTATAATGATGGGAATGCATTGCCGCAACGCAGCGAAGTAAACAGCGGTCATGCCTATATAGCAGCGCCTTATGGTATTTACCAGACACAGGAAGGATTTATTGCGCTGGCAATGGGTAGTATTCCCGTATTAGGCGAATTATTAGGTTGTGCGCCTTTACAGGCGTTTACAGATAATACGGAATGGTTCAGCAAAAGGGATGAGATCAAAACCATTTTATCGGCTCACTTATTAACGAATACAGCCGCTCATTGGCTGGCTATTTTAGAAAAGGCCGATATTTGGTGTGCCCCCGTATTAAATTACGATGAGCTGATGCAGGAGGAAGGATATAAAGCGTTGAATATGGAAACCGTGGTTAAAACCACCAATGGCCTGGAGATCACTACCACCCGTTGCCCTATCCGTATTGACGGGAAAATTATCACTTCTGAAAGAGGCGCTCCTGTGCTGGGCGAACATAATGCTGAAATTGATAACCAGTTTGGATTAGTACAGCCGGTTACAAAGCTGGCCAATATTTGATTTAAAGTTTAACGATGCTGCAGCCGATCATTGATACACATATACATATCTGGGATTTACAAAAAGCTGCCTACCCATG
Source organism: Terrimonas rubra (assembly GCF_042686025.1). NCBI lineage: Bacteria > Pseudomonadati > Bacteroidota > Chitinophagia > Chitinophagales > Chitinophagaceae > Terrimonas > Terrimonas rubra. The sequence goes on along the minus strand of NZ_JBHUOZ010000001.1, from coordinate 332,155 downwards.
GCTGGAGGGAGACGAATCTATACTCCGTAATAACTATGACCTCTCGCAACTGGAGGCTGAACGCAGTAAAACAAATGTGGTGGGTGGGGTATTGGTGCAGGCGGCCGGTAATAAAGAAGATACTGACCTGATGATGGCAGCTGCCCGTGAAAACGACTGGATAAAAGGCGTAGTGGCCTGGTTGCCGCTTACTGATCCGGAAGCTGTGAGTAAATTGTTAAAGGAGGAATACCTGCACAACCCCTACTTTAAAGGGGTACGTCATCAGGTACACGATGAAAAAAATACAGAATGGCTATTACAGCCGGCAGTTATCAAAAGTTTAGAAATATTAGCGGATAATGATATTCCGTATGATATAGTAGGCATATATCCTGCGCATATTGAAACAGTATTGCAGGTAACGAAAAAGGTGCCGGGTTTAAAAATGGTATTCGATCATTTAAACCAGCCACCCATTGCAACACAGGAAAAATTTGGCCGGTGGGGTGAGTTAATGAAACAAGCAGCACAGCAGCCAAACCTGTACGCCAAAATATCAGGACTGGGAACAACATCGGGCAAATTGCATCAATGGCAGGCCGATGATGTAGCGCCTTATATTGATTTTGTATTACAGGAATTTGGTACGGACCGTTGTTTTTGCGGAGGCGACTGGCCGGTGAGTTTACTGGCAGGCTCTTATGAACATGCCTGGCAGGTGTATGAAACCGTGATCAATAATTTATTGAACCAAGCAGATAGTGGCAGGGTATTGCATGATAATGCCGTACAATTTTATAAGTTATAGCTGTAAAAAATGCCGGTTTATTTTTGTTACCGCCGACAGTAACACGGATGAACAGTTATTGCGACGCTCCTTTCAGCTGTATATCGCTGTTGAGCAAAACAGGGCATAACAGGTAAATTGTTTTTTACAATAAAAAGCAAACAGGTTAAATGAATGGAAGTTATTAACGGTATATTATTACATGGTGTAGGTGCATCCAGCGCGGCTTTATGTTATACGCCACAAAAGCAGGTGCGTAACTGGAGCTGGCAAACCTACTGGCTGGCACAGGCTTTTGTATGCTGGCTGGCTTTGCCGGTTTTAATAGCCATGCTTACTATTCCGCAATTAACAACAGTATTGAAAGAAGCTCCCGCTTCGGCTATGATCAACTCCTTTTTATTAGGAATGGGGTATGGTATAGGCGGTACGGCTTTTGGTATTGCCATCCGTTATGTGGGTTTCTCACTCACTTATGCTATTTCCGTGGGTATCAGTTGTGTGTTAGGCACTTTAATACCGCCATTGGTAAAAGGCACATTAGCGGAAACGCTTTCCGGTTATGGTGCCAATTTTGTTATCATTGGTATTGTATTAGGCGCCATTGGTATTGCCCTCTGCGGCGTAGCCGGCCGAAAAAAAGAAAAGGACCTGGAAAAGGCCCATAATACCCAAACCGGTTTCTCTTTATCCAAAGGCTTGCCTATTTGTTTACTGGCCGGTGTGCTTTCTGCCTTTTATGGATTTGCTATTGAACAGGGGCAACCTATTGCTGATATAGCGGCTAACTATGGCGCCGGTAATTTACAGAGTAACGTGATCTATATATTTTCCAATACAGGTGCATTTGTTACTACGGCTTTATATTGTTTGTACTTACACCTGAAACAAAAAACATTTTCAGAATATCGTATAGCCGGCAAAGGCATACTCAGCAAAAACTATTTAATGGCTGCCATTACCGGCGTTTTATGGTATGGCCAGTTTTTCTTTTATGGTTTGGGGCATGTGCGTATGGGCAGTTATAAATTCTCCAGCTGGGCCATTCATATGATCATGCTGGTACTCATCAGTTCACTGGTAGGCATATTGTTAAAAGAATGGAAGCCTACCCAACAAAAAACAAAAACGTATCTGGCCATTGCACTGTTGGTATTGTTGACAGCTGTACTGGTTATTACTTACGGCAATTATTTAGGAGGAAACGAAGCGAATGGCTAATCATCAACATTTCCCGGTTTGTATTATTGGTGCGGGTGGTATTGTACACGATGCGCATTTGCCGGCCTATGCACTGGCGGGCTACCGGGTAAAAGGGATAGTGAACCGTAATAAAGAAAAGGCGGAGGCGCTGGCAGCAAAATTCGGGATTGAAAAAGTATATGATACACTGGAAGCCATGGTGGCTGAAAACGGCAACGATGTGATCTATGATTTTGCTTTACCGGCCTCTGAAACCGTGGAGGTATTACATAAACTTCCTGTTGGCGCTACCGTATTAATACAAAAACCATTAGGTGAAAATATTGAGGGGGCAAAAGCTATTCTTGACCTGGCCCATGCCAGACAAATGCAGGCCGGCGTAAACTTTCAGTTACGTTTTGCTCCTTATGTGGCGGAGGCCCGGAAGATGGTCGAAGCCGGTGAATTAGGTACCATTACCGATATGGAAGTATATGTAAATGTACACACGCCCTGGAATTTATGGGAGTTCCTGTTTACCAAACCCCGCATGGAAATTGTGTACCATAGCGTACATTATGTGGACTTAATACGTTCCTTCTTGGGAAACCCTGAACGGGTGTACGGCCGCTCTTTTAAACATCCATTATCACAGCCGCTTACGTCGGTACGCAGTAATATCATCATGGATTATGGCGATATGCTGCGGGCGGCTATTCATACCAATCATAACCACGACTATGCCTACCAGCAACAGGAGTCGTATATAAAAATAGAAGGCACCAATGGCGCTGTTAAAATTAACTATGGCGCCCTGATCAATTATCCGCATGGTGTGCCTGACAGTTTTCACTATATCATAAGGCAGGAGGGGAAACAACCCGAATGGCAGACAAAAGAAATTAAAGGTACCTGGTTTCCGCACGCTTTTATCGGCACTATGGAACAGATGATGCTGGCCAAAGCCGGTGTAATAACGAAACCCTGGAATAGCGTGGATGATGCTTTTGATACCATGCGTTGTGTGGAAGCGGCTTATATCAGTAATGAAAAAGGAGGCACCTGGTTAAGCGAGGTATAGTAGCGGGTGATACTTTCCCCTTGAATTTTTAACGGTTAATATGCCTGTTAGCAGGATAACAGGCAGTCAAATTTTTTTTGAAAAGTGATGAGAGTTTTTTGTTTTATACTGGCAACTTGTTTTTTTGTGTTTGGTGGTACGGTTGTAAAGGCAGCACCTAGTGAAAAAGTGTACGTGGTAGTGCCATCCAAAGCGGCACCCCGTGTACAATTTGGCGCAGCACAATTAGTAAAAAACTTAAAAAGCTGGGGGTATGATGCAGTAACGACTGCGGGTACTAAAAATATAAAGGGTAATGTAATTATACTGGGGGTTGACCCTTCAAAAGGACTAGGAAAAGAAGGCTTTGCGATAGAGGCTGCGGGTAAAAAAATAAACATAACCGGTGCCGATGAATCCGGTGTTTTATATGGTTGCCTGGAATTACTGGAACAATCAAAGGCGGCAAAAAAGTTACCGTCTGACTTGAAATTGCAGGACCAGCCCGAGATGGTATTGAGAGGGGCCTGTATTGGTGTACAAAAGCCTTACTACCTGCCGGGCAGGAATGTGTATGAATATCCTTACACCCCTGAAGTGTTCCCCTGGTTTTACGATAAACAACTATGGATACAATACCTGGACTCGCTGGTGGCCAACCGGATGAACTCTTTGTATTTATGGAATGGTCATCCTTTTGCTTCGCTGGTAAGACTGAAAGACTATCCTTATGCGGTAGAAGTGGATGATGCTACTTTTAAAAAGAACGAGGAGATGTACAGTTTCCTCACCACGGAAGCAGATAAACGGGGCATCTGGGTAATACAGATGTTCTATAATATTATTGTATCGAAACCTTTTGCCGAACATCACCATATTAAAACGCAGGAAAGGGAAAGACCGATTACACCTTTAATTGCTGATTATACCCGTAAATCCATTGCGGCTTTTGTAGAAAAATATCCCAATGTTGGATTGATGGTCTGCTTGGGTGAAGCAATGGAAGGTGTAGGGCCTGATGATATTGAGTGGTTCACCAAAACCATTATTCCCGGTGTACAGGACGGGTTAAAAGCGCTTGGTCAGACTGCCGAACCACCGATCGTATTAAGGGCACATGATACCGATGCCCCGGCCGTGATGCGTGCTTCTTTACCCCTGTATAAAAATTTATACACCGAAGCCAAATTCAATGGCGAAGCCCTGACCTACGCCCGGCCGAGAGGCGCCTGGGCCGAGTTGCACCAGACCTTAAGTAAGCTGGGGAGTGTACAAATAGAGAACATTCATATACTGGCCAACCTGGAACCTTTCCGGTATGGCTCGGCCGATTTTATACAACAATCGGTGATTGGTATGCATGAAGTAATGGGCGGTAATGGCCTGCACTTGTATCCGCAGGCATCTTACTGGGACTGGCCTTACAGTGCCGACAGTGTTAAAGGAAAACGTTTACTGCAAATTGAAAGAGACTGGATATGGTATGCCGCCTGGAGCCGTTATGCCTGGAAGGCAAAGCGTGACAGGAAGGAGGAAATAAACTATTGGGGGGGCTTACTGGCTTCAAAGTTTGGAACGAATGCGCAACAGGGAAAAGAGATACTGACGGCTTATGAGGAATCGGGTGAGATTGCCCCCAAGCTATTACGCCGCTTTGGTATAACCGATGGTAACCGCCAGACTTTAACCCTGGGTATGCTCATGACCCAACTCATCAATCCTTACCGTTATGGCCTGTTTACCTTACTATACGATGGGGAAAGCCCGGAAGGAGAAATGCTGATACAATATGCCGAAAAGGAATGGAAGGGCGAAAAACATATTGGCGAAACACCGGTACAAATTATACAGGAAGTAAAACAACATGGCGATAAAGCCGTAGCTGCCATAGAAGCAGCGGCGAAAGGGGTAAAGGCCGATCAGGCTGAATTTGAAAGATTGAAAAATGATATGTACAGTTATCGTGCCCTGGCCTATCATTTTGCTTACAAGGCTGAAGCTGCCCTGCACACGCTGCGTTACAAATATTCCAACGATATCAGTGACCTGCAGAAAGCCTTACCCTTATTACAAAAAAGTGTGGACTGGTATAAAAAGCTATCTGATCTTACCAAAGGCACTTATTTATATGCCAACAGTATGCAGACCCAGCAACGGAAAATACCCATGCGTGGGGTAGATGCTACTTATAAAAACTGGTACGAGATGGTGGCCCCTTTTGAAAAAGAAGTACAACATTTCTCCAGGAAGATAGACTCCTTGCAACGAAATGCCAATGCACCCGTGGTAACCGTAAAACCACTTACCAACGCACCGGTGAAATTAACAGGTGTTATTACACCGGCTTATACATTGGATAGTGCGGCCGCTATTTTTGCGGACACCACTTTAAAAGTGATGGCTGTTGCCAAAGAATTGAAAGGATTAAAAGGCCTGCAATTATCCTATAAGCAGCTATTAAAAAATCCTACACAGGTGCAGTTTACTAACAACAAACCGGTAAAGGTATTGGTAGGTTATTTTAAGCCCACCCGTGCGGCTTTTACACAGGATAGCGTTTACCTGAAGGCGCCGGAACTGGAAACCAATGCACTGGCCAATGATTATGGCCAGGCGGATACAAAAATTGCCAATGCACTGGTGATAAAGGGCATGCCACCGGTAAATGTGCATACTTATACCTTCCCTGCCGGCAACAATATCCTGAAATTGGCAAAAGGGGTATGCGTAATACTGGGCTTTGTATATGATGATGAAATAATACCCCTGTATGATGCAGGTTTAACCGAAAGTGGTGCCAGCAAGGAGATAGATTGGTTGTTTGAATAATTATAAATCATGGAAGTGATGAATTGTAAGCGTAGTTATATTTTATGGATCGCTTTTTTAGTCAGCAGTACGGTAGTACAGGCACAACGCTTTTTTGATGTAACCAAATACGGAGCAAAAAACGACAGCAGCGTCAAAGTCACTGCTGCCATTAAAAAAGCCATTGATGCGGCTGTGAAAACCGGCGGCGGTACCGTATACTTTCCTGCAGGCAAATATTTAACCGGCCCGATACACTTAAAAAGCAATATCACCATTCATATTGAAGCCGGTGCCGAGATACATTTCAGTGATAATTTTGACGATTACCTGCCCATGGTAGAAAGCCGTTATGAAGGCGTTGATGTGACGAGTTTTTCTCCCCTGTTCTATGCCAACCGTGCTGAAAACATCACCATCACCGGCCGGGGATTAATTAATGGACATGGGAAAAAATGGTGGGATTTTGTAGAAGGCTATAAAGCCGATCAGCCAAGAAGTAAATGGCAATTGATATTTGATGACCTTAACAAGGATATTTTATTGCCCGATGATCCCAAACAAATGAAACGCGGTTTTTTACGCCCGGCATTCATCCAGTTTATGCATTGTAAAAATGTACTGATCGAGGGTATCACGATAAAAGACTCGCCTTTCTGGACGGTAAATCCGCAGTTTTGTGATAATGTAACGGTACATGCCGTTACTATTACTAATCCGCAAAGAAATGCGCCGAATACGGATGGGATTAATCCTGAATCCTGCAGTAATGTGCGTATCAGCGATAGTCATATAAGTGTAGGGGATGATTGTATCACCATTAAATCGGGTAAGGATCTTCCGGGTCGCACCAAAAACAGGCCGGCGGAAAACTATACCATTACCAATTGCACTATGCTGGCGGGACATGGTGGTGTGGTGATAGGCAGTGAGATGAGTGGCGGCGTGAAAAAGATCGTGATCAGTAACTGCATATTTGATGGCACCGACAGGGGTATCCGTTTAAAAACAACCCGTGGCCGTGGCGGTGTGGTGGAAGATATACGTATTGATAATATTGTCATGAAAAATATCCGCGACCAGGCTATTGTAATGGATATGGAATATGCCAAAGTACCTGTGGAGCCGGTAAGTGAGCGTACACCTGCTTTCCGTAATATCCGTATCAGTAATGTAACGGCCTATACCAATGAAGCTATGTTTATCAATGGTCTTGCTGAAATGCCGGTACAGGAGATCAGCCTGAACGATGTGGTGTTTGAAGCCAAACGCGGCATTACCATTCGCAATGCAAAAGATATTACATTGCATGGTGTACGTATAAACACGGAAACTGGCCCCGCAGTAACAGTGAGTAATTCCGAACGGATTGACCTGGATAATATCAGCGCCGCCAAATTGCCGGCAACGTCGCCCATGATCCGGTTAACAGATGTAAAGGCGGCCCTGTTAAGGAATAACTGGTTATTTAAAAATGTAAAGACATTTGCAGAAATAAAAGGGGCCACCACAGAAAAGGTGAAGTTGTTAAATAATGAAACCGGCGATGCCGCAGTGGTGTACGGCGAAGAAGTGAAGAAATAGTTCATGGTTCATGGTTAATGGTTCATGGTGATTGTTGTAGAGACTCCATGCATGGAGTCTCTACAACAATGTTGGGGTCTCTGCAACAATGCTGGAGTCTCTACAACAATGCGGCAAAAATGTACAACCCATAACAATATCATTTAGGCCCAACACAACAACCGCCCCATCAGGGACAAAACATTGATAAAAAATGACAACAAAACAAACCTATTTATTAGCCATTCTATTAACCGGGTGTGTGCAATTACTGCAGGCACAGGATCTGAAATTGTGGTACAATAAGCCCGCTGAAAAGTGGACCGATGCCCTGCCCCTGGGTAATGGCCGGATAGGAACCATGGTATTTGGTGGCGTAAACGAGGACCGTATTCAATTGAATGAAGAAACCCTATGGACAGACGGACCGAGGGATTATAATAAACCGGGTTCCTGGCATTACCTGGATACCATCAGGCAATTACTTTTTGCCGGTAAACAGCGGGAGGCAGAAGCGATAGCCGGTGAACACTTCATGGGATTAAAATCGGAGGAAGGAAAAAAGGAAGCATGGCTTCAGAAAATTAAATCCGGGAAAGGATTAACAGGCAACCCTGCGGCTGAAAAATATAATGACAGTAAATGGGGCTGGTTACAGGTGCCTGCTTACGATGGATGGGAATCTGTAGGGCAGGAAGGATTAGACGGTGCTATCTGGTTACGAACCTATTTTACCTTACCGCCCGACTGGCAGGGGAAGGACCTGGTGCTGGACCTGAACCGCATTCGTGATGAAGATGAAACCTATGTGAATGGTGTATTGGTGGGTTCGCAGAAAAATACCGAAGCCAGGCGCTATGTGATACCGGCTAAGGTATTACATGCCGGTAAAAACAGTATTGCCATACAGGTGCTGAACTTTTTTGACAAAGGTGGTGTGGCCGGTTATAAGGATACTACTAAACATATTGGTGTATACCCGAAAGGAAATGAACAGGCGAAACTATCTTTAAACGGCAAATGGAAATTTTTTATACAGGACGATGAACCACCGGCTGCGGGCACCTACCAGGCCAGTTACCAGCCTTTTTCCGATATCTGGTTGCGGTTCAATACTACTAATATTACCAACTACCGTCGCGAACTGGATATCAGTACGGCTATTGCCACTACTAGTTATACAGATGGTGAGGTACAATACAAAAGAGAATACCTGGTAAGCCAGCCGCAGCAGGTATTTGTAGTACAGTTAACGGCCAGTAAAACAGGCCATATTAACTTTGAAGTGGCTTTAACCAGTGTACACAAAAAATATACACTCAAACAAATTGATCCGTTTACACAGGAATTAAACCTGCAGGTAAAACATGGCAGCTTAAAAGGTGTAAGCCATATCCGGGTACGGACTAAAAACGGTAGTATACGGTTTACATCAACGGGCATAACGGTAAATAAGGCTGATGAAGCTACGGTGTATATAACAGCGGCTACTAACTATAAAAATTACAAGGATGTATCGGCCAATGCTGTTGCTATCAGCAAAAAACAATTGCAGTCAGCAGTTGCGTTGAGTTATGCGCAGATAAAGCAGGCGCATATTAAAGAATACCAGCAATACTTTAATACCTTCTCCATTAGTTTTGGTAAGGGTGATGAGCACCTGCCCACGGATGAACGGTTACAAAAATTTGCTACGGCCAATGATCCTGCTTTTGCGGCACTCTATGCGCAGTATGGAAGGTATTTACTCATTGCCGCATCAAGACCAGGTACAAGACCGGCTAATTTGCAGGGTATCTGGAACGACCTGCAAACACCGCCATGGGGTAGCAAATACACCACTAATATTAACCTGGAGATGAATTACTGGCCGGCTGAGTTATTAAACCTTTCTCCATTGCATGAGCCACTGTTCAGTATGATCAAAGAACTATCGGTTACCGGTGCCGCAACCGCCAAAGCTTATTACAATGCGCCGGGTTGGGTATTACATCATAATACGGACCTGTGGCGGGGTACGGCGGCTATCAACCATCCCAATCATGGTATATGGGTTACCGGCGGTGCCTGGTTATGTCAGCATTTATGGGAGCGTTACCTGTTTACAAAAGATAAAAACTTTTTACAAACGCAGGCCTATCCTTTAATGAAACAGGCGGCCTTATTCTTTAACGCCTTTTTAATTACCGACCCGGTTACGGGTTACCTCATCAGTACACCTTCCAACTCACCGGAACAGGGTGGACTGGTTGCCGGTCCTACCATGGATCACCAGATCATCCGCGGTTTATTTGACAATGTGATACAAGCTGCCGCTATTTTAAACACGGATGAAGCTTTACGTACTGAGCTTGCCGAAAAATATAAACGTATTGCACCCAACACCATTGGTAAATACGGCCAGTTACAGGAATGGATGAAAGATGTGGATGATACCACCAACAAACACCGCCATGTATCCCATTTATGGGGCGTATATCCCGGTAACGAAATTAACTGGGATCATACACCGGACATGATGAAAGCTGCCCATCAATCTTTATTATACCGGGGTGATGAAGCAACGGGCTGGAGTCTTGGATGGAAAATAAACTTATGGGCAAGGTTTAAAGACGGCGATCATACTTACCGCCTGATAAAAATGTTATTAAGCCCGGCAAAAGGCGGAGCCGGTAGTTATGTGAACCTCTTTGATGCACACCCACCTTTCCAGATAGATGGCAACTTTGGCGGCGCTGCAGGTATTGCTGAAATGTTGCTGCAAAGCCATGCGGGTTACCTGGATATATTGCCGGCCCTGCCTGCTGCTATTCCGCAGGGAAGCGTAAAAGGCCTTTGTGCCCGTGGTGGATTTGAAGTATCCATGCAATGGAATAATGGTCAGCTGCAACAATTGCAGGTATTGTCAAAATCCGGTGAACCACTGGTACTGAAATACGGCAATAAGGAAACAAAACTCAATACCCTAAAAAACAAGACCTATACTTTTAATGCAGCATTGCAAGTACAATAATTTTTATGATACCGGCTTTAGGGACATAAGGCAGCAGTGGTTGCGACGCTCCGTTCATCGTCCGGTTTTTCATGGCATCCTTTTTACCATGCTGTGTGGCATGCTTTCATTAACGGTATCGGCACAACGTAAACAAATTAACCTGTATGATAACTGGCTCACGACGGCAAACGATCATGCAGGCATAAACACCACAGATGCTCCGGTGCCTGCGGCTGATGCGCATTGGAAAAAAGTTTCCATACCTCATAACTGGGACGATTACCATGGTTATCGCCGTTTATTACATGGTAACAAACACGGTACTGCCTGGTATAAAAAAAATATTACACTCAATGCATCCAGGCAGGGTAAACGTTTCTTCCTGGTTTTTGAAGGGGCAGGTTCTTATGCTACGGTTTATTTAAATGGTACTTATATAGGTGAGCATGCCGGCGGCCGTACCAGTTTTACGCTGGATATAACGGATCATTTTAAAACTGATGGTACGGATAACCTGTTAACCGTGCGGGCCGACCACCCGGCACATATACAGGACCTGCCCTGGGTATGCGGCGGCTGCAGTGAGGAGCGTGGCTTTTCAGAAGGCTCGCAACCCATGGGTATCTTCCGGCCGGTACAATTGCTGGTTACGGATGATGTACGCATTGAGCCTTTCGGTATTCATGCCTGGGCCAATGTAGGCGAACAGCAATCGACATTAAACATCAATACCACGGTAAAAAATTACGGCCCGACCAAACGTACGGTAACAATTACGCACCGTTTACTCAATGCACAACAACAAACCGTTAAAACGGTTAGTTATACACAGGTACTGCAAGCCGGTGATTCTTTAACCCAACTGCAAAAAAATATTATCATCAACAAGCCCGTGCGCTGGTCAGTTACCAATCCTTACCTGTATACCATTGTAACAACTGTGAAGGAAAATAACCGCCTGCTGGATGAAACAAAAACGAGTTTTGGTTTCCGTACAGTAAAATGGCATACGCCCACTAACCAGTTTCTATTAAACGGGCAGGCTGTATTTATGAATGGCATTGCGGAATATGAACATATTATCGGGCAGAGTCATGCTTTTAGTAAGGAGCAGGTGAGGGCAAGAATGAACTGGATCAAATCAACCGGCTTTAATGCTTTTCGCGATGGTCACCAGCCGCATCATTTATTATACGGGCAGTTATGTAACGAATTAGGCATTTTATGGTGGACACAATTATCGGCACATATCTGGTTTGATAATCCTGCATTCCGCAGCAACTTTAAAAAACTATTAAGGGAGTGGGTGATAGAAAGAAGAAATGATCCTTCCGTAGTACTATGGGGTTTACAAAACGAAAGCACTTTGCCTGAAGACTTTGCCAAAGAATGTACAGAGCTAATAAGAACGCTTGACCCGACAGCATCAACAGAAAGATTAGTGACTACCTGCAATGGCGGTAAAGGAACAGATTGGGATGTGCCGCAAAACTGGACAGGCACTTATGGCGGTAACCCTGCTGCTTATGACCAGGATGTAAAAAGACAGGTGTTGATAGGAGAGTATGGTGCCTGGCGTACGCTGGACCTGCATACAGAGGGTGGCTTTGTACAAAACGGCCCGGTGAGTGAAGACAGGATGACGGAGCTGATGGAACAGAAAGTCCGCCTGGCAGAAAAAGCCAAGGACAGTGCGGCCGGTCATTTCTTCTGGTTGCTTACTTCACATGATAATCCCGGCAGGGTACAGGGCGGCGAAGGCTTGCGTGAACTGGACAGAGTTGGTCCTGTAAATTATAAAGGCTTATTAACGCCCTGGGAAGAGCCCACGGATGTATTGTATATGTACCGCAGTAACTACACTACTGCACCCATGGTATATATAGCTTCACATACCTGGCCTAACCGCTGGACAACACCCGGTATTAAAAATGATATCCGTGTTTACTCCAATTGCGAAGAAGTGGAACTGTTTAATGATATAGAAGCCGCTTCCTTAGGTAAAAGAAAACGTGATGGCATCGGCACACATTTTACCTGGGATAAAGTAAATATTCAGTTTAACGTGTTATATGCCGTAGGATATGTAAAGGGTAAAGCGGTGGCCAGGGATACCATTGTGCTGGATCATTTACCCCAGGCCCCGGGTTTTGACAAACTATACCGTACCGCAAAACCTTTATTGGAACCTGCCAAAGGCTTTACCTATGTATACCGTATTAACTGTGGCGGACCGGGGTATACCGATACTTACCAGAACAAATGGTCAGCGGACAGGTCAGTGCCCAATGGTAATACTAAAAACCAGGGTTCCTTATCCTGGACCAATCATTTTTCCGGCATGCCTGCATTCTTTGCCAGCCAGCGCCGGACCAATGATCCCATTAAAAACACCAGGGACTGGCCGTTATTTCAAAGCTTTCGGTATGGACGTGAGCAGTTAAGTTTCCAGTTTCCCCTGCCGGACGGTGAATACAGGGTTGAACTATATTTCAATGAACCCTGGCTGGGTATTGGCGGTGGTATGGATGCCGGGGCTATGCGTTTATTTGATGTGGCGGTGAATGATAAAGTTGTTTTAAAAGATCTTGATATCTGGAAAGAAGCCGGTACCAATGCGGCCTTAAAAAAAGTGGTGACAGTGCAGGTAAAAGGTGGTATGCTGCGTTTATCATTCCCTGATATAAAAGCAGGGCAGGCATTGATAGCAGGTATCGCTATTGCCACTACCAACAAAAATGTACAACTTGCACCTGCCTTACAGTTAATTACTTTGCAAAGTAAAACCGGTGCCGCTCAAACCTGGTTAGATGCCGGTGATAAAACATTCAGTGATGGGAATGTGCAATTCCGTTCATTGCCTTCTAAATTATATGGTGCCGACTGGATACAGCAACCCCGGCAACAAAATGCTGATATTAGTTTTACCATACACAAACCAGCCGATGTTTTTATTGGTATAGATTCGGCCTTAAAACCCTCGGCAGAATGGCTTGCACAAATGGAAGCCACACAAACTTTTATAGAAACCGATGAAGGTGGCAGTAAACTGTATGCCGTGTACCGTAAACGTTATAAGGCAGGTGAACCGGTGGTTGTAAAAGCAGCAAACTATCCCCAACTGATCATGATAGTACCGGTTGATAGCATGCAGGCCGCTTTTGACCTGAAAAAAACAACGGTATATAATATTGATAAAGCGATATTACCTCTGGGTGTACAAGTTGCCATAGCCAATGAAAAAGAATGTGGTGTGGTGAATACCAATAACCGGGTAATGGTGGAATGGCCGGTGCATACCGGTGTGGCCGATCAGTATGCTATTACATTTAAATACTATTACCCGCTGCAAAATGAAATAAAAGGCCGGTTACAATTAATTAATTCGGCAGATGATATAATGTTAGATGAAGAACTGTCCATTGGCTTTACCCGGCCCGGTAAATGGAATACCCTTGGTTTTAATACACCGGGTATGATCAATGCCGGTCATTACCGGGTACGTTTTATTACCGAAGGCGGACAACAATTGGCGATACGTAGTATTGAAATACAATAGGAAGCTGAGATGATGAAGAAAATGTTTTTTATTTTATGGGCTGCTATACCGGTTGCTGTAAAGGCACAAAACTTTACCGTACACAACCTGCGTTGCCAGTTACAGGAGCGTCCCCTGGGGGTGGATATACCTCGACCCGCTTTAAGCTGGGAACTGCGATCCTTGCAGCAAAATGTGTTGCAAACAGCTTATCGTATTGTAGTCAGTACCGACTCTCTTGCATTAATCAATAACGAAAACATAAGCTGGGATTCTAAAAAGATCACCGCAAATACTTCTATACAGGTAGCCTACAATGGCCCTGCTTTAGCACCCGCTACCCGTTACTACTGGAAAGTAATGAGCTGGGATAATAAAGGTAACCAGTCACCGTGGAGTCCTGTCAGCTCCTGGCAGATGGGCCTGTTCACCCAGCATGACTGGAAAAAAGCACAATGGATCACCAATGCCATTTTACCTGATGCCAGGAAGATATATCCGGCTGCTCATGGCAACGGTGATAAAAGCTGGGGCAAACGACCGAATACCTTGCCTTTATTGCGTAAACAATTTAGCGTTAATAAGCCCGTTAAACAGGCTACTGCCTTTATTTGCGGACTGGGTCAGTTTGAAATGATGCTGAATGGTAAAAAAGTAGGTGATCATTTTTTAGATCCCGGTTGGACCAGGTATAATAAACAGGCACTGTATGTTAGTTTTGATATCAGTAACTATTTACAACCCGGAGAAAATGCGGTGGGTGTGATGCTGGGTAATGGGTTTTACTATATCCCCGGCGAACGTTACCGTAAAATGACCGGCGCCTATGATTATCCTAAAATGATCAGCCGTATTGCCATTGAATACACTGATGGTTCCAAAGAAGATATTATTTCTGATGATACCTGGAAGACGGCGGCTTCGCCTGTTATTTTTTCCAGCATTTACGGCGGCGAAGATTATGATGCCAACCTGGAGCAGGCTGGTTGGGACCAACCGGGATTTAATGATACACAATGGAAACAGGTACTGGTTACCACCGGGCATGACCTGCAATCGCAGGTAAGTACACCGGTAAAAATTATGCAGGCTTTTAACCCGGTACAACAAACAAAGATCAGTGATACGCTATGGGTATATGATATGGGACAAAACATGTCCGGCATACCCGCTATTAGCGTAAAGGGTAATAAAGGCGATACCATCCGTTTACGACCTGCAGAACTATTAACAGAGAAAGGCCTGGCGAACCAGAAACATACCGGCAGCCCGGTGTTTTATCAATACATTCTTAAAGGGGAGGGTGAGGAAAGCTGGCAGCCCCGTTTTCATTACTATGGTTACCGGTATGTACAGGTAGAGCTGGTTAAAAATACGGCATCGACCGGTTTGCCGGTGGTAACCGCGGTAAAAGGGCTGCACTCCCGTAACAGTGCCGATAAGGTGGGAACCTTTCATAGTTCCAGTGACTTATTTAATAAAACCTATGACCTCATCTTATGGGCCATCAACAGTAATATGCAGAGTGTATTTACCGATTGCCCGCACCGCGAAAAGCTGGGCTGGCAGGAGGAAGTGCATCTTATGGGTAACTCCATGCAATACAACTACAATATTGCTCCTTTATCACAAAAAATATTCCGCGATATACAGGTTGCACAATCACCCAAAGGGTTGGTGCCGGGCACGGTTCCCGAATTTACTGAAATGCATTTTGCCGATGGCTATTTCCGCGATTCACCGGAATGGGGCAGTAATGCCATTATCTTTCCCTGGTATAGTTATTTATGGTACGGCGATAAAAAAGTGCTGGAAGATAACTATGTTACCATGCGCCGCTATGTAAGGTACCTGCAATCAAAAGACAGTAGTGGTTTACTGATGTGGGGTTTAAGTGACTGGTATGATCTGGGGCCGCAACGCCCGGGCTTTTCACAGCTCACACCAATGGGGTTAACGGCAACGGCCTATTATTATTACGACCTCAGCATTATGGAGAAAGTGGCCAACCTGTTAGGTGAAAAATATGATGCCGCAGAATTTAAAAGTGAGGCGGCACGCATTAAAAAGGCATTCAACAAAGCCTATTTTCACCCGGCAAAAATGCAATATGGCAGCGGTAGTCAAACCTCCAATGCCATGCCTTTATACATGGGCCTGGTAGAGGATAAAAACCGGCAGGCCGTATTAAAAAACTTAATTGCCGGCATTAAAAAGAATGATAACAAGGTAACGGCCGGAGATATTGGCTATCGCTATTTATTAAAAGTACTCAGTGATGCAGGCCGCAACGATGTTATTTTTGATATGAACAGTCGCAGTGATGTACCCGGTTATGGTTACCAGTTAGCCCAGGGCGCTACTGCATTGACCGAATCATGGCAGGCATTACCAACGGTAAGTAACAACCACCTGATGCTGGGGCATTTGATGGAATGGTTTTATGAAAGCCTGGCCGGTATTAAACAGACGCCCAACAGTGTGGGGTATAAAAATATTATTATTCAACCGCAGGTGGTAGGCACGGTAACAGCTGCGCAGGCCGGTTATCATTCTGCCTATGGCGTTATTCAATCTTCCTGGAAAAAAGAAGGTAAACAGTTTGAGTTAACAGTAACCATACCGGTCAATACAACGGCGCAAATTATATTGCCGTCCAATAATAAAATAAACAAACCCATACATATTGGTTCCGGTGAACACAAATTTACTGTAACCCTGAAATAATTTTTTGTATACGGGCTTTATAGCCCTGATGGGGCTGCTGTTGCGACGCTCCATTCAACTGTAGTAATGCTATTGAACAATGAAAAAACTTTTTATCTATACCGTTTATCTTTTTATTTCAACAGGGTTGATGGCACAATCAGGTACCAGGCTTACGCTGAACTTTAATGATAACTGGAAATTCAGTTTACAAAACGACAGTACTGCCATACAACCTTCATACAATGATGCGGCATGGCGTAACCTTAACCTGCCGCATGACTGGAGTATTGAAGGCACATTCAGCAAAGACCATCCCGCCACCACCCAGGGCGGAGCCTTGCCAACGGGCATTGGCTGGTACCGTAAAACATTTGTATTACCCAAACAGGCAAGCGGCAAACAGGTACGCATTGAATTTGACGGGGTATACCGTAACAGCGAAGTATGGGTCAATGGGCAATACCTGGGCCTGCGTCCCTATGGGTATAGTGCTTTTAGTTATGACCTGACGCCTTATATAAAACCGGCTCCGCATAACAATGTTATCACCGTAAAAGTGGATAACAGTATGCAGCCCAACTCACGCTGGTACTCCGGCTCGGGTATTTACCGTAATGTAAAACTGGTGGCTACCAATACGGTTGCTATTAAAAAATGGGGCCAGTTTATTACTACGCCACAGGTAAACAAACAGTATGCTGTTGTAAACTTTGCTACCGGTATAACCAACCTTACCGGGAAAGATGTTGTGGTAACGGTTAATACAAAAGTATTTGACGGAGCAGGTAAACCGGTTAACACAGAGCCCATCAGTAAAATAAAAAATATAACAACAGGAAAAGAAGGTGCTACACACGAGTATGCAGTATATATTAAACAGCCTGCTTTATGGTCGGTTGATAAACCCAATTTGTACAAGGCCGTAACTACACTTACCGTGAACGGGAAAGTAGTGGATGAGTTGTCACAGACTTTTGGTATCCGGCATTTTCATTTTGATAAGGACAAAGGTTTTTTCCTGAACGGGGACTGGCTTAAAATAAAAGGTGTTTGTAATCACCACGACCTGGGCGCCCTGGGTGCAGCGGTGAATGTGAGGGCCATGGAAAGACAACTGGAGATATTAAAAGCCATGGGTTGTAATGCCATCCGTACAGCGCATAACCCGCCTGCACAGGAATTACTGGAGCTTTGTGACAGAATGGGATTCCTGGTAATGGATGAAGCTTTTGATATGTGGGCCAAAAAGAAAAACAAATTTGACTACTTCGCCGATTTTAAACAATGGCATAGGGAAGACCTGCTGGATATGGTATTACGCGACCGTAATCATCCTTCTGTATTTATGTGGAGCATTGGTAACGAGATCAGGGAGCAGTTTGATTCCACAGGCATTACCCTGACCAAAGAAATGGTGGCCCTGATAAAATCGGTAGATACCACCCGCCCGGTAACAGCGGGACTAAGCGAATGGAACCCGGAGAAGAACTTTATGTATAAAGCCGGGGCACTGGACGTAATAGGGTTGAACTACCACCATGAAGTGTATGAAGACTTTCAGCAACATTTCCCCGATCAGGTATTTATTGGTTCGGAGAATATGAGTGCTTTTGCCACCCGCGGGCATTATGATATGCCATCGGACAGTACTTATTTCTGGCCGGCCGCTTCGCCGCAAAAGATAGTGGAAAAAGGCAACCCGGATTATACGGTTTCTGCCTATGACCAGGTTTCTGCCTATTGGGGAAGCACACACGAAACCACCTGGAAACTGATCAAAAAACATAATTTTCTATCGGGGCTATTTGTCTGGAGCGGCTTTGATTTTATAGGCGAGCCGATACCCTATCCCTGGCCGGCGAGGAGTTCGTATTACGGTATTATTGACCTGGCAGGCTTTCCCAAGGATGTATATTATATGTACCAAAGTGAGTGGACCAATAAACCCATGTTACATATATTTCCGCACTGGAACTGGAAGCCAGGGCAACTGGTAGATATATGGGCTTATTATAACCAGGCGGATGAAGTGGAACTTTGGCTGAACGGGAGATCGCTGGGGGTGAAGAAAAAAGAAGGGGATGCTTTACATGTGCAGTGGCGGGTACCTTTTGAAGCCGGAACCATAAAAGCGGTGAGCCGTAAAAATGGTAAAACCATTGTAGAGAAAGTAATACATACTGCCGGCGCAGCGGCGCGGATTGAACTGGTAGCTGACAGGACGGCTATTCATGCTGATGGTAAAGATCTTTCTTTTGTTACCGCCCGTATAGTGGACAAGGATGGGAACCTTGTTCCCGATGCCGGCAATACCCTGACCTGGAAGGTAGATGGTGCGGCGTTTCTTGCTGCAACGGACAATGGTTACCAGGCAGATACGGTATCTTTTAAAAGCGCTGTCCGGAAATGCTGGAAGGGGCTGGCACTGGGTATTGTACAGAATAATGCAAAAAAGGGAAATATTACCGTTTTGGTCAGCAGTCCCGGCCTGCCACCGGCCAGTATAACCCTGCGTACCAAACCGTAAAATGAAAGGAGCTTGTTGCAGGAGGTCTGCGGGTAAAACCCGGAGACCTTTTTTATTTTTAACCATATCACCATCAATGCAGGATCATAATAAAATATTGCAAAAGAAGAAGATGGGAGCGTAAAAACTGCCTGTTCCATTGGGGAAGCGTATTCCCGGTACATAAAAGCACCCTAGCTGCAGCCTGTACTGCAGCTGAAGTGTGCGACGCAAGGAACGATGCCCGTTGTACTGCAGCCGGGAACAAAAAAATATAATGGCGAATACCGCGAATAATATAATGCAGGGCAAAGTCATGATATCCGCAAACGTTCCCGGCATTGGGAAATATTATCAAATAGTAAAATATTCCATCTTTATAACCAAACTTTGCATTTTCCCCGCCAAAAGGTACTTCTACCTTTAGCATAAATGTATAGGGGAGTTTTTAACCACTTATATGTTGATCTAACGATAAAGTTTTCTTAGCTAAATGAAACGTTTTATGCTTGTCCATACTGCAAAGCCTGTTATACGTCATTCGTATTTACCCGGGCTGGCCGCAACGCTTATCATGCTGTTAATAACTGCCTTTAGTGCTATGGCACAAAATACTCCGGAGCAGGAGGCCGCTTACAAAAAAACAATTACCGAAAGAGCCACTAAAATTGTCAATACACTGGGTATTGATGATACGGGTAGGTTTAACGAAGTAGTGACCGTAGTGGCCAACCAGTATTTTGCATTGAATACCATACAGGACGAAACGCAGAAAGCTATTGCAACGGTTAAAAGTACTTATACCGAAAAAACGAAACAGGAAGAGCCGTTAAAACAGGTTGAGGATAAAAAAACGGTGAAAGTGAAGCAGCTACATGCTGCTTTTCTTGCTCAATTAAATAATAAACTTACTCCTGAACAGGTAGAGAAGGTAAAGGATGGCATGACCTATAGTGTACTGCCTAAAACCTATGCCGCTTACCAGGAAATGTTACTGCAATTAACACCGGAACAAAAAAAGCAAATTTATGCCTGGCTGGTGGAAGCCCGCGAACTGGCGATGGATGCGGAGACCTCGGATAAAAAACACGCCGTATTCGGAAAATACAAAGGGAGGATCAATAACTACCTGTCAGCAGCCGGTTATGATATGAAGAAAGAAGGGGAGGAGTGGCAGAAAAGGATCAAAGCCCGCGAACAAAACAACAACACTAAATAATAATGTCTTTTAACTATAAGATTGCTCTTTAATTACCAAAACAAAACAATGCTATATGAATCAATTAAGATTGCTTAAAGTTGCTTCTTTGCTGCTGTTTTTATTTGTAAGCTTTACTGCCGTTGCACAAAACGGAAGAATGATTACAGGTAAAGTAGTGGACGAAGCTACAGCACTCCCGCTGGAAGGGGTAAGTGTAAAGGTGAAGAACTTTACCGCCGGCACGCTTACCAATGATAAGGGTGAGTTTACACTTGAAGTGCCTTCCTCCGAATCGGTTATTACTTTTTCTTATGTAGGTTTCCGTATTTATGAAATAAAAGCCGGTACGGCCAGTACCCTGGATGTGAAGCTGGTATCAACCGCCGATAAAATGGATGATGTGATTGTGATCGGGTATGGTACGCAGCGTGCTAAAGATGTTACCGGTTCAATGGCGACGGCGGATCTGAAAAAAATACAGGACCTGCCGGTGGCGAGTCTTGCCGAAGCATTAAGAGGACAAATACCCGGTCTTAATGTAAGTGGCGGAAGTACACGTCCCGGTTCATTGGCCACTTTAAGTATCAGGCAACAGTTTAACTGGGGTAAAGACGGTGGCGGTACTATTCCGCTGGTGGTAATTGATGATGTGATACAGGTGGATCCGCAAACCGGTTTACCTTCCCTGGACAGGTTTAACATGCTGGATATATCGGAAGTAGAGAGCATTACCGTTTTACGTGACGCGAGTGCAGCTATTTATGGCTCACGTGCATCCCAGGGTGCTATTGTGGTAAAGACAAAAAGAGGTAAAGTGGGTGCGCCCCGTTTAAGTTACAGTGGTAAATTTCAAACCAATGATGCGGTGAGCCATGGTAAAGTGATGAATGCACGCCAGTACGGTGAGTTTGCCAATCGTTTTGGTACGGCTATGGGCTGGAACCCGCAAACACAATTGTATTCGCAGGCAGAGCTGGCGAGAATGGACTCTTTAAATTACGACTGGCTGGCCAATGACTGGAGGGCCGCAGGAGCTATGCAACACTCTTTAGATGTAAGCGGCGGATCGGACAGGGCTACATACTTTACCGGTGTTTCCTATTACACCCAGGGCGCCAATTTAGGGTCGCAGGATTTTACAAGATGGACTTACAGGGCTGGTACAGATGTAAAAGTAATGAGCGGTATGCGCTTAGGGGCAACGATTGCAGCCGGTAGTACCAATATTGAAAAATCCTTTACTAAAGTGAATATCAGTGACGGATCGTATGCTATTGGCGGTGAGCAGAATGACTATAATATTTTATTACACATGCCCAAGTATATTCCCTGGATATACAATATTAATGGCGTAGACCGTTATGTTTCGCCTTCGCTGGGACCTAATAAACTGGGTAACGTGTCAGGTAATAACTCACTGAGCAACTATAACTACTATGCTTTATTGAATAACGGCTCAAAAACAACTAATAAAACATTCTACTATAATGCTGTTTTTTCTTTGAACTATGAAGTACCTTATATTAAAGGCCTTTCATTAAAAGTAAACTATGGCCTTACTTCAACAGCTACCAATACCGAGCAAATTATGCTGGCGCAGCTTTTATCAAGAGCTAATAATATGAATACGGCTAATAACCACTTATATTCTGCCACTACGGTATGGGATAACCCTGTATTAAACAGGTCTAACTCCCGCGTTACCTATGATAATACAACTTCTACCAACCAGCAGATGAACTTTTTTGTTAACTATGAACGCAGGTTTGGTGATCACAGTATTTCGGCAATGGCTAGCGTAGAAAGGGCTGAAAACCAGTGGGAGGACAGGTACCAGATATATGACAACCCTATTCCCGGAGCTTATAATGGTACATCGGTATCGGCCGGTACATTAAATACTTCCAATTCAATTACCTACAGAACAGAGAGTGGTAGTTTATCCTATTTAGGCCGCCTGAACTACAGTTATAAAAACAAGTACCTTTTACAGTTTGTTTACCGCCAGGATGCTTCTACCAGGTTTGCACCTGAAAACTACTGGGGTTCATTCCCTGGAGTTTCTGCCGGATGGGTAGTATCGGAGGAAAGCTGGTTTAAAGACAATGTTTCCTGGATGGACTACTTAAAAATCCGCGGATCTCTGGCACGTACCGGTAATGATAATGTAAAAGCATGGAAATGGATGCAGTTATATAAAGCCGAAACGGATAAAGGAATGGGATTTGGCTCTAACGGCGGTAATTATACAACAGGTATCACACCTGAAGCTTCTCCGAACAGGGATGTTAAATGGGACCGTACAACCCAACGCAACCTGGGCCTGGACATGGCTTTCTTGAAAAACAGGTTATCTATAGCTATTGATGGTTATTATAATACCACCAGCGATATGTTAACCGATATGACCGGTGCGATCAATGTACCTATATCAGTAGGTGGTGCTTTTGCTGAGCAAAACTACAGTGGCGTTAAAGCATGGGGTACTGAAATTGCTGCTACATGGAGAGAGACCCATAAAGACTTCAACTATTCTATTGGTATGAACTTCGGTCTTGGCGATAATAAGATCACTAAATATTTTGACCAGCCCTTCGATTATCCTAACAAAACTACTACCAGGAGAGAAGTTGGCCAGTCCACTATTGCACCGGTATGGGGTTTTAAAACCTGGAAAGGTACTTCCGGTGGTGATGGCATGTTACGTACCGATGCGGATATTGATAACTACTGGGCTTATTTGACAGACCTGGCTAATAAATCGGGTGTGACCGGTGCAGTACCTAATTTTATGGGTATCACCAATAAATCACTGATGAAAAAAGGTATGCTGGTATACGAGGATGTGGCCGGTGCGCTGGATGCTAATAACAGGACTATTGCCGGACCAAACGGCACTATTTCAAAAGACCAGGATTATGTAAAACTCAGAAAATCGAGCCGTTCTTATGGTATTACAACTAACTTAAGTGTAGGCTGGAAAGATATTTCACTGACTGCCCAGATAGCTACTTCATGGGGCGGTGCTAATTTCCTGGATTATATTAAACAGGGAACAAGCAGTACACATAGCTTATGGTCGCATCCGATTTACCTGACCGATATGTATGATTCGGCCAGTAACCCCAATGGCAAATATCCTAACCTGGCCTATTTTGATCAGTTTGGCGGTACCAATTCAGATTTCTTTATGCTCTCTAACTTCCGTATGGTAATTAGAACACTGAGTATTGGTTATACATTACCTAAAGCATGGGTAAACAAGGCTAAAATTCAAAGTGCCAGGGTATTTATTGCAGGAAACAATCTATGGGATCTTTATAACCCTTATCCTAATAAGTATCGCAATATGTACGATGCACCAAATGTGGGTTACCCCACCTTACGTACATGGGCGCTCGGGGTGAATGTAGGATTCTAAGATTTTTAATTTCAAACTTTTGATTACTTGTATTATGAAAAATAAAATATTATACCTGGCCTCTTCCCTGTTACTGCTGACAATGGTAAGTTGCAGTAAACGTTTCCTGGAGGATATGAAGAGCTACGATAAATACGACGAAAGCATTTTTACGAACGAAGCCCAGACCGGATGGTATATAGACAGGCTGTACAACTACTATTTTGTGAGTTACAGGAATCCGCTGCAATCTGTAGTAGGTTTATATAATGACAACAGGTCAAGAATGACAGAAGAATTAGGCGGTACAGTTATTAACTATACAAACCCGAACATTCTTTTACAACTGGCAACAGATGCGGATACTTATTATGGTAACTCCGTAGGTACAGGGGTAACCAATAACCCTTATACCCGTATCAGGTTCGCCAATTTTTTACTGGAAAAAATTGAAACGGTAGGCCAGGTATTACCGGAAGAGTTTCGTAAAACGTCCCGCGGACAAATGTACTTCTTAAGGGCTTTGCAATATTATGACCTGGTGCGTACTTATGGTGGTGTGCCAATTGTTACTACTGTACAAAACGCCAGCTCTACCGATGAGTCGATCAGGGTGCCCCGTGCCAAATCATCAGAAGTATTTACGCAAATTGTTAAAGACCTTGACTCGGCGGCAAACTTATTGCCTATGATATGGAGTGCGCCTACCACCAACTATGGCCGTCTTACTGCTGCCGGCGCCTTAGCTATGAAAAGCCGTGTATTATTAACTGCGGCAAGTCCTTTATTTAACAGCGACTGGGATAATCCAGGCAGTGAAAAATGGCAAAAAGCGTTGCAGGCAGGTTTACAGGCCGAAACGGCTTTAACCACTGCAGGATATGGTTTATTTGGTGCTAATGCAAAAGACTGGGCTGAAATGACTTTCAGGAATGACAATTCCTTTAATAAAGAAGCCCTGATCGTTACTTTATTATCAACCAATCAAACCAGTTCAGCGGGGTACAATAACTCATGGGAACAATCGGTGCGTCCCCGCGATCATAATGGCGGAGGCGGCGTTTCTGCAACAAAGGAAATGCTGGACCTTTTCCCGTTGGCAGATGGTACCCGCCCCAACGCTTCGAATTATAAAGACACATTCTTTTTTGAGAACCGTGACCCCCGTTTTTATCGCACGTTTGCTTTTTCCGGTGCCAAATGGGGTATAAGAACAAATGCCAATAAATCGTCCTGGTTTTACAGGTGGAGACCTAATGCAACAGGTACCCCGGTTTATTTTAATAATAACCAAACCAATAGTCCGGCAGTTGTTCGTAAAATGTCAAACCCCAATGCAGATACCACGCTGTTAACCTTCTCCGGAACTGATATTTTTGAGTACAGGTATGCGGAGTTATTATTGAATATTGCGGAGTGTTATGCAGCAACTGGCGATATCGGCAATGCGGTTACTTATATTGGAAAAGTACGTCAGCGTGTAGGCATACCATCAGCCAATAATTATGGTGTAGGTACACCTGCCGACAGGTATGCGGCTATTGAGGCCTGCTTATACGAGCGCCGCGTAGAACTGGCTTATGAAGGAAAACGTTTCTGGGATCTGCAGCGCTGGATGTTATATGGTAATGATAATGAGTCAGGTTATAATACCTGTCAGAAACTGGGCATTGCTCCATTAAACGGAACAAAACGCAATGGCTATTACTGGCAATCTAAAAGTTTTGTAAGTGCTGATCCTTTAACCGCTGCAGACAGGAATATTTTAATTGATCCGGATGCAGCCAATTTCGCTACAGAAATAGCGAAATTGAAGGCGGTGTACCAGGCAAAATTAGTAATGACCCCGCTAGACCAGGAGTGGGACCGTGTGAACAATTTACCGGTAACCATCCTTTTCCGTCCTCATTACTATCTGTCCGGTTTACATGCAACCCTGCTGTCAAATAACTCCTGGTTACAGCAAACAAAAGGTTGGCTTGATTATTCAGGAGGTCAGGGTACTTATGATTACAGGCAATAATCATAACTTTTATAAGAGATCAGATAGCAGTTGTTTTGAAATAAATTAAGTGTGTTAAAATAAAGAAGGGAGAGGTTGGCAGACAACTTTTCCCTCCTTTTTGATATCTGTTAGTAGTATTCAATCATTTTAAATATATCATTTGTTGTAAGGCCGGCAAATGAACCCAGTGAACATGAAAAAAATTGGACTGTCTCTTTTCGCATTAGTAACAACCATCTATGCTTCTGCTCAATACCCGCAGGTATCGGCTGAAGACAAGAAGAAATCAGATTCATTAATGGCTGCAGCCGTTCGTCATTCCGACTCGGCCTGGGCTGTTGCTTATCCCATTATTCAACAGCAGGCGAAAGAAGGACGCCCCTATATTCCCTGGGCTTCGCGGTATGATGAATTGCCACATGCTGATATTCCTGCTTTTCCCGGTGCGGAAGGTGGCGGTAAAGTAAGCTTTGGTGGCCGTGGCGGTAAGGTATTGGTGGTTACTAACCTGAATGATGATGGCCCGGGCAGTTTACGCTGGGCGTGTGAGCAGGGTGGCGCCAGGACAATCGTGTTCAATGTAGCCGGTATTATCAAACTTCAAACGCCTTTAATTATCAGGGCTCCTTATATCACTATTGCAGGACAATCGGCACCCGGTGATGGCGTATGTGTGGCAGGAGAATCGGTGTGGATCAATACCCACGATGTGATCATCCGTTATATGCGTTTCCGCCGCGGGGAAACCTGGGTGGGTCGTCGCGATGATGCCATTGGCGGTAACCCTATCGGTAATATCATGATCGATCATGTAAGTGCTTCCTGGGGTTTAGATGAGAACATGAGCATGTACCGTCACATGTATAACGACAGTACAGGCAAAATAGAGGATAAATTCGGTACCGTAAATATCACTATCCAGAACTCTATTTTCAGTGAAGCGCTGGATACCTGGAACCATGCTTTTGGCAGTACCTTAGGCGGTGAGAACGCAACTTTTATGCGCAACCTCTGGGCCAATAATGCCGGCCGTAATCCCTCTATCGGCTGGAACGGCGTGTTTAATTTTGTAAACAATGTTGTGTACAACTGGGTACACCGCTCTATTGACGGGGGCGATTACCGTGCACAATACAATATTTTCAATAACTACTTTAAGCCCGGTCCGGCTACGCCCAAAAACAATGTGGGGCACCGGATACTGAAACCGGAAAGCGGCCGTAGTAAATTACCTTACAGAGTGTACGGACGTGCTTATGTAAACGGCAATATCATGGAGGGGTATCCCGAGATCACGAAAGACAACTGGAATGGTGGTGTGCAGATAGAAGAAATGCCAAACACCGGTGAATACACCGATTATATCAAAGTGAACAAACCTTTATTAATGACAAAGATCCCTGTGTTAACAGCGGAACAGGCAAAGGATTATGTGCTGGCAAATGCCGGCGCTACGTTGCCGGTTCGTGATGCGGTGGATCAGCGTATTGTAAAAGAAGTAGCTACCGGTAAAGCCACTGCATTACCCAATGTACAATTACCCGAAACACAATTCAAACACCGTCGCCTGCCGATCGATTCTTATAAAATTGGTGTGATCACCGACCCATCACAGGTAGGCGGTTATCCTGCTTACAAAGGCACACCTTATAAGGACAGCGATAATGACGGTATACCGGATGACTGGGAAAGAAAAAATGGCTTAAATCCTAACGACCCAACAGATTCTGCAAAATATGCAAAGGATAAAAGCGGTTATACCAATATTGAAGTGTATTTAAACAGCATCGTTACAAAGGCTAAAAAATAATGGCAGTAATTACTGCGGCAAGTTCTTTTATTTATTCATTGTTCAGGTTACCGGGCGGTTATGGTGGTTTTGCCCGGCTGCAGTGCAGGTGGCAGCAGCTGTTGCGTCGCACACTTGTGCACCTGTAATGCTGCCCGGCATGCGGCAAGGTGATGGTTTCACCTGTTGATCACGATCGTCCGGTGACCTTATGCAACAATGGTAAAAAACAATGAAAGAGCTGGAATCGGGCATTTTTTGGCAACTTTGTACAGGTATAACTTTATTACATCATCCCGGGAGTTACGAGATAATATGAACTGATAGCTGAATGGCGAACCTGTATTGTCTCTCTCATAAAACCATAAACAGGTTTATTGTGAAAGCGAAACAATTGTACATATCAGCCTTACTGTTTATTACCGGTAGTTTGTCCGCACTTACCGGCCGGGCCCAAAAAGAAACCAAACCCCAGCCGCCTCTCTCCTTTGTTAAAAACAAGGCGGTATATGTTGCCGACTCTATGGGCAACCGCATTCCAGATTTTTCCTATGCCGGCTATAAAGCTGCTGAAAAAAAGATCCCCGATATTCCTGTTAAAATAATTGTACCGGTAACTGCCGGTGATGCCACTATCCGTATTCAATCGGCCATTGACTATGTGAGTAAATTACCTGTTGATCAAAATGGTTTCCGGGGTGCGGTTTTATTGCAGCCGGGAACTTACCGGGTAGAAGGAGCTTTGCGCTTGCATAGTTCCGGGGTAGTGTTAAGAGGCAGCGGCGTAAACGATAACGGTACTATACTGACAGGTGCTGGTAAAAGCAGGACCACCCTGGTTACCATTGGCGGCAGCGATAACCAAAAATGGCAAACCCCTGTTGCTGTTACCAGTGACTATGTACCGGTAAACAGTCTTACGCTACAGGTGGCAGATGCTTCCGTATTTAAAAAAGGAGATGCCGTGCTGGTGATCCGGAAAGGAACAAAAGAATGGATTGACCGGTTAGGTACCGATCACTTTGGCGGCGGCATTACCTCCCTTGGATGGAAGCCGGATCAGCGCAATATTAACTGGCGCAGAACAATTACTGCTATATCGGGTAATACCTTAACCCTTGATGCGCCCATTACCACAGCCCTCGATAAACAATACAGCGTATCTACCGTAACGGCCTATACCTGGCCGGGCCTGATCGGTGATTGCGGTATAGAGAACCTGCAAATGGTTTCTGAGTATGATAAAAATAATCCGAAAGATGAAGACCATCGCTGGATGGCCATCGTAATGAATAATGTAAATAACAGCTGGGTGAAACAGGTTACCTTTAAACATTTTGCCGGTAGTGCGGTAGCATTGTATAGTAATGCTTCAAAAATTACGGTGGAGGATTGTATTGCATTAGCGCCTGTTTCAGAAATTGGCGGTCAGCGTCGCATCAGTTTTTTTACCGAGGGGCAGCAGACTTTATTTCAACGTTGTTATACCGAAAATGCGATACATGGTTTTGCTACGGGATTTTGTACACCCGGGCCAACTGCTTTTGTACAATGTGAAGCCGCGAATGCTTTAGGGTTTAGTGGCGGCCTGGATAGCTGGTCCTCCGGTGTATTATTTGATGTGGTAAATGTAGATGGTAATGCTATTAGTTTTTTAAACCGCGGCCAGGACGGACAAGGTGCCGGCTGGAACATGGCCAATAGTGTATTGTGGAACTGCAGCGCTGCCCGTATAGATAATTACCAGCCACCCGGTGCACAAAACTGGGCTTTCGGCTCCTGGAGCCAGTTTGCCGGCGATGGCTACTGGAATGAATCCAATAACCATCTGCAGCCCCGCAGTTTGTTTTATGCACAATTAAAAGAACGGTTACAAAACCTACCCGATACCCGGCAACAGCTACTTGAAATTGGTACCGAAGCCAGTAGCAGTCCCTCTGTAGAAGTAGCCATGGCTTTAACGAAAGAAGTGCTCACCCCGAAAATAAGTTTACAACAATACATTCTTGATGCCGCTAATCGTACACCGGTTGATGTAAATGCGAACAACAGTAAAACGATTGACCAGGTTGGGCTTAGTGCAACACCTGCCAAACAACCCGCACCAGCTTTACAGGTACAACAAGGGTGGTTAACAAGGGGGAGTAAGGTATTGGTGGGTAACAGCATCAGTTCGCCCTGGTGGAATGGCAGCTCCCGCCCGTATGCATTAGATAAGGCCCAGATGGCCGTAACCCGTTTTGTTCCGGGTAAAACAGGCAATGGCTTAACAGATGATTTACATGAAGTAACAGACTCCATGCTGGCAAACAATACCATTGCTTTTGAACAAAACTATGCTTTGTGGTACGACAGGCGAAGGGACGATCATGAACGCATCCGCCGTATGGACGGCGATGTATGGCCTCCTTTTTATGAAGTGCCTTTTGCCCGCAGCGGTCAGGAGCTGGCCTGGGATGGGCTGAGCAAGTATGACCTGACCAAAAATAACAACTGGTACTGGGGCCGTTTAAAAGAATTTGCCGGCCTGGCCGATGAAAAAGGATTACTGCTCATTCACCAAAACTATTTCCAGCATAATATTATTGAAGCCGGGGCCCACTATGCCGACTTTGCCTGGCGCACAGCCAATAATATAAACCAGACCGGCTTTCCGGAGCCGGTACCTTATGCCGGTGATAAACGCATCTTCATGGCTGAGCTGTTTTATGATACTACGAATGCAGTTCGCCGTGGGTTACACCAGCAATACATTCGCCAGTGCCTGGATAATTTCAGCACCAACAATGGCGTCATCCAGTTAATAGGGGAGGAATATACAGGCCCTTTACATTTTGTGCAGTTCTGGTTAAACACCATCCGTGAATGGCAGGTTGAAAAAAACAAAAAGGCCATCATTGGATTAAGTACTACCAAAGATGTGCAGGACGCTATTTTGCAAAACCCCGCTTATGCCAATCTTATTGATGTAATAGATATTAAATACTGGCATTATCAAACCAATGGCGAGTTGTATGCACCGCAAGGCGGACAAAATTTAGCGCCCCGTCAGCATGCCCGTTTATTAAAACCCAAAGGGCCTTCTGCACAACAGGTGTACAGGGCGGTATCGGAATATAAATTACGTTATCCCGGGAAAGCTATTTTGTACTCAGGTGATGCGGCCGACCGCAATGGCTGGGCGGTGTTAATGGGGGGTGGTTCGCTGGCAAATGTAAAAGTAAAAGACAATGAATTTTTGCAGGCTATCAGTACCATGCAGCCGGTAACACAATACACCGATAAACAATGGATACTGTCAGGTAAACAAACTGGTATGGTGATATACCAGTTGGAAGGTAATATTATTGACTTGAATATTAATGATAATAACCGATATGAAATTGCCTGGGTTAACACCGGCAATGGTACAATTCAGAAAACAAAACAAATTTATAAAGCAGGTTCGGCCAGACAATTCACCATGCCTGGCAAGGGGAATTGGGTATTATGGCTAAAGAAAAAAATAAAGAGATGAGAATTATTGCAGCAGTCCTTTTTTTATGTATTACAGTAGTTACACAGGCACAATCTTCACTACCGGTAATAAAAATATCGGCCAATAAACGGTTTTTTCAAACCGCGGATGGTAAACCATTTTTCTGGCTGGGTGATACAGGCTGGTTATTGTTTGGTAAACTGAATAAGGAGGATGTATTGACTTACCTGGATACGCGGCAGCAACAGGGCTTTAACGTAATACAATCCATGGTATTACATGAAATGACTGTTGCCAATGTAACACAAGGGCCGGCCCTGCTGAATAAAAATGCAGCAACACCTGATGTAAAGGAAGGTCCGGACAATGACTACTGGGATAATATTGATTTTGTGGTGACTGAAGCAGGCAAGCGTGGTATTTACATGGCCCTGGTGCCGGTTTGGGGCAGTAATGTTAAAGGCGGGCATGTATCGGTAGAACAGGCCCAAGCTTATGGTAAATTCCTGGGCGAACGTTATAAAAAATACAGCAATATCATCTGGTTGAACGGCGGTGATGTACATGGTACCGATATCAAAGCGGTATGGGAGGCTTTAGGCGCTGCTATCAAGCAATACGATCCTGTACATATCATGACCTATCACCCGCGTGGCCGTTATTCTTCCAGCGAATGGTTTCATCATGCTTCCTGGCTGGACTTTAATATGTTTCAAAGCGGTCACCGTAATTATGCACAGGATACCAGCAAAAATGATAAAAACCATTATGGGGAAGACAACTGGCGTCATGCGCAGCACGATTATAATTTAAAGCCGGTAAAGCCTACTATTGATGGTGAACCGTCATACGAAAATATTCCCCATGGCTTACATGACAGCCTGCAGCCGCGCTGGCAGGCAAGTGATTTAAGGCGTTATGCTTACTGGAGCGTATTTGCAGGTGGTGCCGGTTTTACCTATGGTGAAAATGCCATCATGCAATTTCATACCAAAGGCGATAAGGATGCAAATTATGGCGTAACGCATAACTGGAAAGAAACATTACAGTCACCGGGCGCCAACCAGATGAAATATTTAAAACAACTGATCCTTTCCAAATCATATTTTGACCGGGTACCGGCACAGCAAATTATTGTTGATAATGACCAGGAGCGATACAATTATATACTGGCAACAAAAGGTAAGGGTTATGCGATGGCCTATACTTATACAGGAAGAACGTTCAGTATCAATTTTGCTAAACTGGGATTCACTCCTAAAAAAGCATTTTGGTTTAAACCTGCTACCGGTGAACAAACAAAACTGGCATTGACCGCCAAAAAAGGAGTGGTGCGTTTTGATCCGCCAGGACAGCCGGCAAACGGGAATGATTGGGTATTGGTATTGGAATAGTTAATGGTTCATAGTTAATAGTTCATGGTATAGCCACAGGAGTGAAGAAGTGCTTTTCACAAAGTTGCAGGAATTTTTACTGCTCTGTGTTCCTCCGTGAAAGCCCTCTGTGTACCTCTGTGGTTTATTTATGAACAAAAAATACAATTGATGAATGTTGTTTTTTAAGAGAAATATTTTTTTAGGGGCGCTTGTACTGCTATTCACGGCTTGCTCAAATAAAGCCTACCTGTTCACTTCCTTTCATGAGCCGGCAACGGATGGGTTAAGGATGTTGTATAGTTATGATGGCTATACATGGATCGATACCGATACGGTTTTATTAAAGCCCGCTATTGGCAATCAAAAAGTAATGCGTGATCCATCGATGGTACAGGGGCCAGACGGAATTTACCACCTGGTATGGACCACCAGCTGGCGGGGAGATAACGGTTTTGGGTATGCCTCTTCCAAAGACCTTTTACACTGGTCCGAACAAAAGATGTTACCGGTGATGCAGCATGAACCCTCCACGGTGAATGTTTGGGCGCCGGAATTGTTTTATGATGATGAAGGCAAACAGTTTATCATGATCTGGGCATCCTGTATCCCGGGCAGGTTTGAAAAAGGAATAGAGTCTGATAGCAATAATCACCGTATGTATGTGACCACTACAAGGGATTTTAAAAGCTTTACACCTGCACAGCTTTTTTTAGACCCCGGCTTTAGTGTAATAGATGCGGTAATTGTTAAAAAAGCGAAAGCTGATTACGTACTGGTATTAAAGGATAATACCCGCCCGGAACGGAACCTTAAGGTGGCTTTCAGTGACTCGCCTTTAGGTCCCTGGAGAAATGTGTCAGCACCTTTCACTGATAATTTTACAGAAGGTCCTAGCGTGGTTAAGCTGGGTAAGGAATTGCTGATCTATTATGACTCCTACCAGAAAAAAATATATGATGCGCACAGTACTACAGACTTTATCAATTTTAAAAGCATTACTGGTAAAGTAAAAGTACCGGAGGGGCATAAGCATGGAACCATTGTGCCGGTAAAGAAAAAAGATGTAAAGAAATTTTTGAAACAGGTTAGCAAATGAGAGCAGTAATTACAGCAATACTATTGAGTACCGGTGCGGCAGCTTTGCAGGCACAGGATACCGTGCGTTACGTGGGAAATACCTTATCCAATATTGATTATCACCATGGACAACTGACACCCGCGGTGGGGGTGCATAATGTCCAGACCTTTCGTGCCAACAGGGAACATGCAGATTGGGCAGGCGGCATGAACTGGACCTATAATCACCAGCCCATGATCTGTTACTGGAACAATACATTTTACATGCATTTTCTCAGTAACCCGGTTGGTGAACATATTGCACCGGGTAAAACATTCATACAGTCATCAAAGGATGGCTATAACTGGACCAATGTACAGGTCTTATTCCCCGAATACCGGATACCGGATGGGTTTAAAAAAGCGGAGGGCAATCTTGTAGCAAAAAACATTGATGCGGTGATGCACCAGCGGGTAGGTTTTTACGTTGCCTCAAACGGGAAGTTACTGGCACAGGGTTATTATGGCATTGCGCTGGACGCCAAAGATGACCCCAATGATGGCAATGGCATTGGCCGTGTAGTGCGGGAAATTAATAAGGATGGCAGTTTTGGCCCCGTTTACTTTATCCGTTATAACCATGGTTTCAATGAAAAAAATACGAGCCTGCCCTTTTATAAAAAATCAAAGGACAAAGCTTTTATAGCTGCCTGTGATGAATTAATGTCCAAGCCCCTGCAGATGCAGCAGTGGGTGGAAGAGGCAGACAGGGATGATGTATTGATCCCTTTGAAAAAGCAATTCAAGGCCTTCAGTTATTATCATTTACCGGATGGCCGTGTAGCCGGCTTTTGGAAATATGCATTAACCAGTATCAGTAACAACGAAGGTAAAACCTGGCAATACAACCCAACCAGGGCGCCGGGTTTTGTGAATGCCAATGCCAAAATATGGGGACAACGTACCAGCGACGGTAAGTATGCTACGGTATACAATCCTTCGGAGTTTCGCTGGCCCCTGGCAGTGTCGGTAAGTGATGACGGACTGAATTATAAAAACCTGTTGCTGGTAAACGGCGAGATCACATCCATGCGTTATGGCGGCAACTATAAATCCTATGGCCCGCAATATGTAAGAGGTATACAGGAAGGAGAAGGTACGCCGCCCGGCGGCAATATGTGGCTTACCTATAGTGTAAACAAAGAAGATATCTGGGTAGCATCGGTACCAGTGCCGGTTGTATCGGAAGTGAAAGAAAATATAACGGAAGATTTTACCACACTCGCTCCTGTTGATGCATTGAAATATTGGAATATATACAGCCCGGTATGGGCCAGGGTAGGGTTAGCGCAATGGAACGGCAAACAAATACTCACCTTAAAAGACGCCGACTCCTTTGATTATGCCAAGGCCGAAAGGGTAGTGCCGGAGTCGGTGATCAGCCGGGTAGAGTTCAGTGTAACCCCGCAGCAAAAAGATTTTGGAAGACTGGATATAGAATTCCAGGATGCAAAAAATACCCCGGCTATCCGTTTTTCATTTGACTCAACCGGCAATATTATTACCAAGGCAGGTTATCGTGATAAAGGACTGGCAAAATATGAAGCAGGCAAAGCGTATCATTTTGTGGTGGAACTGAATACGAAGACCCGTTTTTATACGGTGTCTATCAACGGCAGCAACCCTAATAATAACCTGGTGTTTGCACCGATCGCAGCTTTGCACCATGTAAGTTTCCGGACCGGCGGGGTAAGGCGTTTTCCCAATGCAGATACCCCGACCGACCAAATGTATGACCTGCCCAATGCCGGGGAAAAGGATAAGGAAGCGGTATACGGAATATCTTTTTTTAAAGCGACTAAACAATAAGGAATGCGTTTAAAGTGGACTATATGGATCATGTGTTGTTTTGGGGTAATGCAGGCGAATGCGCAGCAGAAAGCTAAAAGTTATGTACTGAAGGCAGCTGATTACAAACATTATGTTGATTATTTCAACGGGATGGAAGACGAGAACATTGTACAGGCCATACCCAATGCCGAATCCTGGAACTGGATGCAGCAGAATATCCCCCTGTTTGAGTGCCCGCAGCAGAATTTTGAGGAGATGTTTTACTATCGCTGGTGGACACTGAGAAAACATATTAAAAAAACGGAACAAGGTTATGTACTGACCGAATTTTTGGTCCAGCGTTCTTATGCGGATAAATACAACCTGATCAGCAGCGGGCTGGGGCATCATATTTATGAAAGCCGCTGGCTGCATGATAAAAAATACATGGACGAAAACCTGCTGGTATGGTACCGCGGCAACAAAGGCAAACCACTGAACCGCCTGCGTTTTTACAGCAGCTGGAATATTGATGCCATTTACAACCGTTTTCTCGTAAACCAGGATATGGGTTTTATCAAAGATCTCTATCCGGACCTGGTAACCGATTATAAAGCCTGGGAGGCGGAGAAGAAAGCAAAGAACGGTTTATACTGGCAGTTTGATGTAAGGGATGCGATGGAGGAAACCATCAGCGGTGGCCGTAAGGAAAAAAATCCCCGTCCCAGTATCAACGGCTATATGTATGGTAACGCCATGGCTTTATCTAAGATTCTGAACATGTTTCACCAATACGAAGCGGCTTCTTTATACAAGGCCAAGGCCGATACCATCAAACAACTGGTGCAATCAGCATTATGGAGCACAAAAGACCAGTTCTTTGAAGTGCGTAAAGAACATGGCGATACCCTGGCCAATGTGATGGAAGCTATCGGTTTCATTCCCTGGTACTTCAATATGCCGGACAGTAATTATGATATAGCCTGGAAAAAAGTAATTGACCCTTTACATTTTTATGCACCCTTCGGACATACTACGGCCGATAGGAGTCACCCGGAATTCAGGACACATGGCTGTTGCAAATGTGAATGGGATGGCGCCGTATGGCCTTTTGCCACGGCACAAACATTAACAGGCATGGCTAACCTTTTATGTTCGGATCGTCAGCAATATGTGGCCGATTCCAATTACTTCCATATGCTGGAAAAATATGTAGAGTCGCAATACTATCGTGGTCGTCCCTATATTGGCGAATACCTTGATGAAAAGACCGGTTACTGGTTAAAGGGTGATGAAGAACGCAGCCGTTACTACAACCATTCCACATTTAACGACCTGATCATTTCGGGACTGGTAGGTTTAAAGCCAAGACCAGATAATATGGTAGAAGTGCATCCATTATTGCCGGCGGGTAAATGGGATTGGTTCTGCCTGGATAATGTACTATATCATGGCAAAATAATCACCATTGTATGGGATAAAAACGGTACGAAATATAAAAAAGGAAAAGGATTGACAGTGTGGGTGAATGGTAAGAAAGTAGCTCAAAGCGGGGAGCTAAAGAGAGTGACTGGGAAATTATAGCATGATAAATTATGAATTATGAATGATGAATGAATGAATCGTTCACCATTCACTCTCATTCAGCGAAAATCTGCGTAAAAAATCAGCGCATATCTGCGGGTAAAAATGAATAACCATTATGCGAATTGTTGTTGTATTATTAATGATCTTGTTTTCTGTTGGTAGTGTAAAGGCACAACCAACAGAAAAGATATACCTGTCAGGAAAGGGGAGCGATGATATGATGTCCTGGGATTTTTTTGTTACCGGTGGTATGAACGCCGGTAAATGGAGCAAGATCGGCGTGCCTTCCTGCTGGGAATTACAGGGCTTTGGTAAATACGATTATGGTTTTGCTAAGGATAGTGTAAGAGGTAAAGAAAAAGGTTTATACAAACATCATTTTGAAGTCCCGGCTGCCTGGAAGGGAAAAGTCATCAATATTGTTTTTGAAGGCGTGATGACCGATGCAGAAGTAAAGATAAACGGTAAGCAGGCCGGGCCGGTACACGAAGGAGCTTTCTATGCCTTTAAATATGATATCAGTAAACTGGTAAAATATGGGAAGCATAATTTGCTGGAGGTAACCGTCTCCAAACACTCGGCCAACAAAACGGTGAATGAGGCCGAACGCCAGGCCGACTACTGGATATTCGGCGGCATATTCAGGCCGGTGTGGCTGGAAGTACTACCGGCTGTGCATATCAGCGATATCAGTATGGATGCAAAGGCAAACGGAACTTTCCGGACCAGATTTGCGGGCGGCAAGTCTGACAAGGCAGCAGTAAATATTTACAATGCCCATAATCAACTAATAACAACAGCGGAAGCAAACCATGAGGGCCGGTATTATACAGCGCAGTTCACCGTTCATAATCCTGGGTTATGGAGTGCTGAATCACCTTACCTATACCGGGCAGAATACATACTTTACAAAAATGGGAAAGCGGTACATACTGTCAGTGAAAAATTCGGCTTCCGGACAGTGGAAGTAAAACAACGGGATGGTATTTATGTGAACGGGGTGAAGATGAAATTTAAAGGCGTGAACCGCCATTCATTCAGGCCGGAGAGTGGCCGCACGACGAGTTATAAAAACAGTGTGGAAGATGTGCTGCTGATGAAGGAGATGAATATGAACGCGGTAAGGATGGCGCATTATCCTCCTGATGACCATTTTTTAACCGTCTGCGATTCGCTGGGTTTGTTTGTGATCGATGAACTGGCAGGCTGGCATGGGCATTATGATACGCCTACCGGTAGTTTACGGGTGAAGGAAATGGTGGAGCATGACCGTAATCACCCATCCGTTATAATATGGGCCAATGGTAATGAGGGGGGTAGTAATCCTGAACTGGATAGTTTGTTCGGGCAATATGATCTGCAGAACAGGGTGGTCATCCATCCCTGGCAACTAAGAAATGGTATTGAAACGCAACACTACCGGCAATATAATTATGGCGTAGGCAATTTTGAAAATGGCCGGGAGATCGTTATGCCGACAGAGTTTTTACATGGGTGGTTTGATGGTGGTCATGGTGCCGGTTTAGAGGACTACTGGACCAAAATGTGGAACAACCCTTTAAGTGCCGGTGGCTTTTTATGGGATTTTGCCGACCAGGGTGTGGTAAGAAAAGACCTGAATGATTCCATCGATACAGATAAACACAGGGGGGCAGATGGAATAGTGGGGCCGCATCATGAGAAAGAAGGAAGCTTTTATACCATTAAAGAAATATGGAGCCCTATATTTTTTGAACGCCGGGAAATTACACCTGCTTTTGATGGTAAATTGAATATAGAGAACCGGTATCATTTTACCAATGCCCATACCTGTACCTATACCTGGAAATTAAAACGGTTTACGGTAGCTAATGAAAAAGAACTGACTGGTAAAGCGGTAGCGCCGGATATATTATCTGGCCGGAAAGGTGTTTTACAATTATCGCTTCCTTCTGACTGGACGAGCTATGATGTACTTTATGTAACCGTGACCGATAAAACTGGCCTGGAGCTATTTACCTGGAGTTTCCCTATTGCTACGCCAAAACAGAAAGCAGTTGAACTGGTAAACGCTACTACTGCAACAAATGCAGTAACCATTGCAGAGCAGGCTAACCAGTATGAAGTAAAAACAGGCGAGGTAACACTCTTATTCAACAAAGCAGATGGTTTGTTACAGGAAGTGCGAAATGCTAAAGGCATCATTCCCTTATCAAACGGCCCGGTAGTGCAGGAAGGGGTGAATAATTTTGCCGGCTTATCCTATGCTTTTGATGCGGATGAAAACCTGGTAATAAAGTCTGCCTATCACAAACAAAAAAGTTTTAACACCCTGCAATGGGTAGTACATACCAATGGTTGGGTACAACTAACGGTTAACTATTTCCCCGATTCCTTGCATACAAAAATGCTGGGTATCAACTTTGACCTGCCGGAAAATAAAATGCGATCGGTTACTTATATGGGTAAAGGACCGTACCGGGTATGGAAAAACAGGTTGAAAGGTGGCCGTTTTGATGTGTGGACAAAAACGTATAACAATACAGAGACCGGTGAAAACTGGGTATACCCTGAATTTAAAGGATACCATGCTGATTTTTATGGCGGGTTTATTAATACAGAAGGGCAAAGCTTTGCAGTGGCTACAGAAACGGAAGACCTGTTCCTGCGTTTATACTCGGCAAAATGGAAAACGGACCAATGGCATAACTATGAACCCTGGTTCCCGTCGGGAGATATTTCCTTTATGCAGGCCATTCCTTCCATTGGTTCACGTACACAGACAAGAGAAACAACAGGCCCAATGGGACTGGATAATATTTACTACGATTACGAGAAGGACCCCGCCAGGGCCCTGAAAATTGTATTGTGGTTTAACTTTAGCAGCAGACAATAAACGATATGAGATTTGTTTTTATCATAATAGCTTTTATATGTTTTAGCAGCGCTACTGTGGCGCAGACAACCGTGCAGCAATTGTTAACGGAGCAACAGTCGCACCCTATCGGTATTGCTACCACGCAGCCACGGTTCAGCTGGCAGCTGGCATCGGCACAACGAGGAGTGAAACAGTTGAGTTATGAGATACTGGTGGCTAGTTCCAGGGCAAATCTGGAACAGGACAAAGCGGATATCTGGCAATCCGGTGAAGTAAGATCGGACCTGTCCATATTAATTCCTTATACCGGCAAGCCGCTGGCCTCAAATGTATATTACTACTGGAAGGTAAAAGTAAAGACCAGTAAAGGTGAAACAATAGAGAGCAAACCTGTGTTCTTTACAGTAGGTTTTGTGGACCCCAAAAACTGGAAGGCCAAATGGATCGGTTATGATAAAGCTTTTGCCTGGGATAGTGTAACACAATGGTCCCGTTTATCGGCCCGTTACTACCGTAAGGAATTTGGTACGGCTAAGAAAATTAAAAAGGCCTATGTTAATCTGGTAGGACTGGGTATGTATGAACTGCTGATCAATGGTAAAAAGATCGGCGATCAGGTACTGGCGCCTGCGCCTACCGATTACCGCAAAACAGTATTGAGTAATACTTTTGATGTAACGGAGCATATCATACAGGGTAAAAATGCCATTGGCGTAGCACTGGGCAATGGCCGTTTCTTTACCATGCGCCAGAACTTTAAACCACAAAAGATCAACACTTTTGGTTTCCCTAAACTGCTCTTGCAGCTGGATATGATCTTTGAAGATGGTACCAGACAAACCGTTATTACTGATGAAACCTGGAGGTTTACTGCTGATGGCCCCATACGCACCAACAATGAATATGACGGTGAGGAATATGATGCTACCAAAGAACTGGGGAACTGGGCCCAGGCTGCTTACAACGATGCAAAGTGGCTTAAGGCAAATATCGTACCTGCACCCACTGGTGTGATTACCCCACAACCTAACCGGCACATGAAAATAATGCAACGTATACAACCGGTTGCTATTAATAAAATTAACGGTGATAAATACATTCTGGACATGGGCCAGAACTTTGCCGGCTGGTTACAATTAAAAGTAAAAGGTGAGAAAGGCCGTAAAGTAATGTTGCGTTTTGCTGAAAGCCTGCAGCCGGATGGTGAATTATATACTGCCAACCTGCGTGATGCCAAAGTAACCGATGTCTATACGTTGAAAGGAGAGGGAGAAGAAACATGGCATCCCACATTCGTGTACCATGGTTTCAGGTATGTAGAAATTACCGGATGGCCGGGTACACCTGTAACCAGTGCCTTTGAAGGACACCTGGTATATGACCAGATGCAAAGCACCGGGAATATCCGGACAGCTAATGAAACCATCAATAACATTGTAAAAAATGCC
Source organism: Terrimonas rubra (assembly GCF_042686025.1). Classification (NCBI taxonomy): domain Bacteria; kingdom Pseudomonadati; phylum Bacteroidota; class Chitinophagia; order Chitinophagales; family Chitinophagaceae; genus Terrimonas; species Terrimonas rubra. The sequence continues at coordinate 290,998 of NZ_JBHUOZ010000001.1, read as the reverse complement.
TGGTGGGGCATTGCTTCCAACTACAAAGGCATGCCGGTTGATTGTCCGCAACGCAATGAACGGCAACCCTGGCTGGGCGACAGAACACAGGGGGCTTACGGTGAAAGTTTCCTGTTTAATAATGGCGCTTTGTATGCCAAATGGCTGGACGATATTCAGCAGGCACAAACAGCCGAAGGCGCTATACCCGATGTAACACCGGCTTACTGGAACTATTACAGCGACAATGTTACCTGGCCCGGCGCTTATATCTTAATTGCGGAAATGCTGTACCATCAATTCGGCGACCAGCAGGTACTGGTGAAACATTATCCTTCCATGAAAAAATGGATGGATTATATGCGCGGCAAATACTTAAAAAATAATATCCTGACCAAGGATAAATATGGTGACTGGTGCGTACCGCCGGAAGACCTGAAAATGATAAAATCGCAGGACAGTACCCGCACTACCAATGGCCAGTTGATTGCTACAGCTTATTACTACCGGTTATTACAGATCATGAAAAACTTTGCCGTGATCACGGGTAATAAAAGCGATACCCTGGCTTATGTAAAACTCTCGGCAGATATAAAAGATGCTTTCAATAAAAAATTCTTCAAAGCAGATGCCGGCCTGTATGATAACGGTACTATTACTGCCAACTTATTACCACTGTATTTTGGGATAGTGCCCGCTAATAAAAAAATGCAGGTGGTGGAGACCATTGCCCGAAAATTAAAAGCCGATAACATGCATATCAGTACCGGCGTGATCGGTACACAATGGCTGATGCGGGGACTAACACAAAACGGCCTGGAACAGGCAGCTTTTACCCTGGCATCTAACCATACCTATCCCAGCTGGGGGTATATGATACAGCAGGGTGCTACTACCATCTGGGAATTATGGAACGGCAATACGGCAAACCCGCAGATGAACTCACAGAATCATGTGATGTTACTGGGCGACCTGCTAACATGGTTATATGAAGAAGTAGCCGGCATTAAAAACCATACACAAAGTGTGGCATTCAAAACAATAAGTATGAAACCAGCTTTGCACCAGCAATTGCCCCATGCCCAGGCTACTTATCAATCTCCCTATGGTACAATTGTTTCGGATTGGAAAAATGATAAGGATATTTTTACCTGGAAAATAAATATACCGGCCAATACTACAGCACTGGTGCAGGTGCCGGTTAAAGCGCATGCCAATATCATGGAGTCGGGCAGGCCGGCCAATGAGGCCGATGGTCTGCGTTTTGTAAAACAGGAAAAAGGTTATGCCATATATGAAGTGCAGAGTGGGGAATATGCTTTTGAATCAAAATGATGAATGGAATTATGACAGTAAAATATATTATTACAACAATAGCCTTGTTTGGTATAGTGGTGGTAAAGGCGCAAACAGGCGACGAGCAATCGTTGAAGAAAGCGGCTGAATGGACACAGGCCTTACAGTTAAATAATGCAGCAAAAGAACAGGCCGTACAGCAGGCTATCGCCAGGCATTTAACGGCGGTAAAAAACTGGCATGATGCACATCCTGCTACTATTATACCTGATGGTATTAACCCGGCTACTGGTAACAAACTGAGCGACCTGGATAAACAGGTGATACTCTGCAGCGCCCAACCGGCTGCCATACGTGATAGCCTGTTAATGGTATTACAGGCCAATCTGACGCCTGTACAGGTGGAGCAGGTGCTGGATGCCTATACTGTAGGCAAAGTGGCATTTACCATAAAGGGGTATGAAGCCATTGTACCCGACCTGACTGAGAAGGAACGTGCAGAGATCACCAAACAATTAAAGCTGGCAAGGGCTGAAGCCATTAACTATAAGAATATGAAAGAAATATCGGCCATCTTTGAAATATACAAGACCAAATGCGAACAGTATTTAAATAATAATGGTCGAAATTGGAGGCAATTGTATAAAACTTATACCGATAAAATAAAAGCGGAGAAAGCGGCGAAAGGAAAGAATTGAGAGCATAGTATTCGGATAGTAGTATTCAGAAATTAGTATTGAGATAAGAATAAGAATAAGAATAAGAAACAACTGGCTATATTAACATAGTTATATATTGAATTATGAAAAGGATCGTATCATTAGTATTGTTGGGCATTATTTGTCATACAGCCTGGGCGCAAACAAAATGGAAGGATGGTATTTTGGTGGATGAATTCATTTATACCAAGGCTGCCTTTCCTTCAGCACATGCTGCCACCATTGTAGAAACGCCCAAGGGGCTGATGGCGGCCTGGTTTGGTGGGGCCAGGGAAGGTGCCCCGGATGTTGAAATTTATATGAGCAGGCTGGAAGGCGATGGGAAGTGGACGGCACCGGTTTCCATCGCGAATGGTATTATTAATGATACCCTGCGTTATCCCTGTTATAACCCCGTATTATACCAGGTGCCCGGTGGTGAGCTGATCCTGTTTTATAAAGTAGGCCCTAAAGTAGCGGCCTGGGTGGGTTGGATGAAACGTTCCTTTGATAATGGTCACACCTGGACTAAACCTGAATTATTACCGGATGGAGGTTTGGGGCCCGTGAAAAACCGTCCGGAGATGATCGGTGATGAACTGTTCTGCCCTTCGAGTACCGAAGTAGACGGCTGGAAACTGCATTTTGAAATAACAAAGGATAAAGGTAAAACCTGGCGTAAGATAGGGCCGCTGAATGATGGCAAAGAGATCAGTGCTATTCAGCCTAGTATATTACGTCATGGTAAAAATAAATTACAGGTATTATGCCGCACCCGCCAACAACATATAGGTCAGGCATGGTCTTATGATGGTGGTCAGACATGGACCGGTGTAACCCTGTTAAAAGCGTTACCTAATAATAACTCGGGCACGGATGCCGTTACCCTGAAAGACGGACGCCATCTACTGGTATATAACCATGTATTGCCCGATACTACCTGGGTAAAAGGTAAAGGCCCGCGTACACCCTTGAATGTAGCACTTTCTAAAGATGGTAAAACATGGCATGCTTCACTGGTGCTGGAAGATTCACCCATCAGCCAGTACTCATACCCATCCGTTATTCAATCAAGCGACGGTATGGTACATATTGTGTATACCTGGCGCAGGGAGAGGATCAAATATGTGAAGATCGATCCGTCGAAACTGAAGATGAAAAAAATAAAGAACCAGCAGTGGCCCGGCGGGCAGGCTAAGTTAAAGGAATTTGTGATGGAAGAATAAAGGTCAGCGGCCTTACCGTTGTAAACGATTAGTTTTTGTTGTATGAATAATTTGCCCGTTATTGACCTGTTGATCATCGGAGTGTACCTGGTGGCCATGGTATGGATCGGTTTTTATTTTTCGCGTAAAAATAAAAGTGCCGAGCAGTTTACAGTGGCTTCCGGTAAAATACCCGGATGGGCTATAGGCTTATCTATTTATGCTACTTTTTTAAGCAGCAATACCTTTTTAGGTGTGCCGGGTAAAGCCTTTGGTGGTAACTGGAATGCTTTTGTATTCAGTTTATCCATGCCACTGGCGGCATGGATAGCGGCAAAATACTTTGTTCCTTTTTACCGGCGTACAGGTGAGGTATCGGCTTATACCAATTTGGAAAAACGTTTTGGTCCCTGGGCAAGAACATATGCAGTGGTCTGTTTTTTATTAACACAGTTTGCCAGGATGGGTTCTATCTTTTTCGGAATGGCGCTCAGCCTGCAGGCCCTGACAGGTTTTTCGATGGCGTCCATTATGCTGGTGATGGGCATCTGTATTATTTTTTACACCGTGCTGGGTGGTATTGAAGCAGTGATATGGACAGAAGTAGTACAGGGCATTATTAAAACACTGGGAGCAATACTGATATTATACCTGGTGATAAAAGAGATACCGGGCGGGGTGAATACCATACTGGAGATAGCCGGTAAGGATGATAAGACAAGCCTGGGAAGTATGTCATTCAACTTTACGGAATCAACCTTTTGGATGGTATTGTTGTATGGCTTCTTTATTAACCTGAATAATTTTGGTATGGACCAGAATTATGTACAGCGTTATCATACGGCCACCTCGCAAAAACAGGCTGCCAAATCGGTATGGTTATGTGTGGCATTATATGTACCGGCTTCTTTATTGTTCTTTGTTATTGGTACGGCGTTGTATGCTTATTACCAGGTGAATCCCGGTATGATTGAAACAGTGAAGCTGACTACTGCTGCCGAAAGGCTGGGTAGTGAAGCAGGCGCGGCACAGATCAGTGCCCTGGCGGCGCAACTGCAGCCGGCTGATTATGGTGATAAGGTATTACCGCATTTTATGGTCACTACTATTCCCCAGGGGCTGGTAGGCCTGATTGTTTCGGCGATACTGTCGGCGGCCATGAGCACCATTAGTTCAGGTATGAATGCATCGGCCACGGTGTTTACGATCGATATTTATAAAAAGTACTTTAATAAGAACGTTTCAGAGAAAGGACATTTACGAACGCTCTATATAACAACGGTACTGGTAGGCCTGATCGGTTTGTGTACCGGACTGGCAATGATAGGCAGTAAAAGTGTACTGGATGTATGGTGGGAGTTGTCGGGCATTTTTGCCGGCGGTATGCTGGGCCTTTTCCTGCTGGGTTTGATCAGCAGGCGTACCAGGGGGCAGGAAGCATTAACAGCGGTTATCATTGGGGTGATCGTTATTCTGTGGATGAGTTTTTCGGACAGGTTACCGGCAAACTATGCCTTCCTGAAAAATCCGCTGCATAAAAACATGATCATTGTGGTGGGCACTTTAACCATTTTCCTGGCGGGTATATTGCTCACAAAACTGCGTAAGAAAACAAACGACGACCGCATTCATCATTCATAACTTATCATTCATCATTCATTAATGAAACTTTATAAAACAAAAACAGGTATCATAGTTGGTCATGAAGATCGTTACTATCTCCTGCCAGGAACGGATTGGGATACGCTCATCAATCAGCCCGCATTATACAACTGGTTACAGGAGACCATTGCTGCACTTCAACCCTATGCTGATACTTTTACATCCGATGATTGCCTGGTGCCTATTGGCTCGCAGGAAGTATGGGCTGCGGGGGTGACCTACCTGCGCAGTAAAGTGGCAAGAATGGAAGAGAGTAAGGAGAGCGGCGGTGCCACTTTTTATGATAAGGTATATGATGCAGAAAGGCCCGAGATATTCTTTAAAGCCAACCCGTACAAGGTAGTTCCGCATCAGGGTAAAGTACGTATACGGAAGGACAGTAACTGGAATGTTCCCGAGCCGGAACTGACACTTGTCATCAATAGCAACGGTGAAATTGTGGGCTATACCATTGGTAACGATATGAGCAGCCGCAGCATTGAAGGTGAAAATCCCTTGTATTTACCGCAGGCTAAAATGTACGATGGCAGTGCTGCTGTTGGTCCCTGTGTGTTGGTTACGGCTGCGCCGATCGATCCGGCAACATTGATCTCTATTTGCATCATGCGTGAAGGAGTAACGGTGTTTGAAGGCAATGTAACCATTGATAAAATGAAAAGAAAACATACGGAACTGGTTGAGTTCCTGTACCGGGAATATAGTTTTTCCACCGGTGCTTATTTAATGACCGGTACGTGTGTGGTGCCCGACAACGATTTCACCTTACAACCCGGTGATGCAATACAAATAACCATAACCGGCATCGGAACATTAATCAATACAGTTGCATAAACATACACTTATGGTAAACGATAAAAAATTTGTCCCGGTAATGATCACACCTTTCAACCTCAAAGCCAAGGTTGACCTGGACGCGGTCTCAGCACTGATAGATTTTTACCTGGCAGCAGGGGTGAAAGGTTTTTTTGCCAACTGCTTAAGCAGTGAAATGTTCAGTATTTCTGAGGACGAACGCCTGGAACTTACACGGCATATTGTACAATATGTCAATGGCCGTGTGCCGGTGGTGGCTACCGGCTCCTTTGGCTTAACCATTGAAGATAAGGCCGTTTTTACCCGGCAGATATTTGATACAGGCATTGATGCCGTGATCATGATCACCGGGCATTTTGCCAAAGTGAACGAAGCGGATGATGTGTTATTACGCAATTTTGATACAATGCTGTCGCTTACCGGCAATATTCCTTTAGGGATGTACGAATGCCCTGCTCCTTACAAACGTATACTCAGCGCCCCGGTATTTAAACAACTGCTGGATACCAACCGCTTTGTATATCATAAAGACACGTCCATTTTACCTGGAAATGTAAAAGCCAAACTGGATATTGCAAAAGATAATACGATGCTTGAATTTTATGATGCGCATACGCCTAATGCTATGTTCTCATTGCAGAACGGGGCCAGGGGTATGTCCTCCATCTCCGGCAATTTTTATCCCGAAATACTGGTATGGATGTGTAATAACGCGACCGACCCGGCACGGCAGGAAGATGTTGCATGGCTGCAAAATGAGTTAACGGCCGTTGACCCCCTGATACATATTGCTTATCCCATGGCGGCTAAATACTTCCTGGAGAAAAGAGGTTTGCCGGTAAGGCAGATCAGCCGTTCGCATATTTTACAGTTAACACCGGAGCAAAAACAAACACTGGACGATATTCATGCAAAATTTTTGCATTGGTGCGAACGTTTACAAATTAAGCCGGCAACGGTTTGATCCCGGCTGTAGTGCCATTGGCATCGTTCCTTGCGTCGCACACTTGTACTGCATGAACACAGATGAGCATTTGGAGGTTTTTTTTCATTGTTAATTATTAATTACTAATTACAAAATGCGATTGTTATTTTTTATAAAACTGGCGTTGTGTTTAGTATGCTGTATTCCTGCATTTGCGCAAAACAATAACAGCGACAACCAGTTTAAAAAAACGCTTAAGGAAGTACTGGATGATATTCAGAAAAAATACGGCGTTAAAATAAAATACGATGAAAAAGCGGTGAAGGATAAATGGGTAAGTTATGCCGACTGGCGTTACCGTAATGATGTGGACGAAACCCTGCGTAATGTGCTTTCCATCTTTGATATGAAAGTAAAGAAGGAGCAGGAGAAAGTATACAAACTAAGCGATTTTGAATACTACCGCTGGCAGCCACAGGAAGGCTGGGCCGAACTTGACAGGATTGCGGCACAGTACAACAACCTGCATGAGTGGGAGGTACGTAAAGAACAATTAAGGGACTGTATAAAGGAGCAATTGCAACTCTCCGCTTTACCGGCACAGCCAACATTAAAGCCTGTTCTTACTACTGTTAGAAAATTTAAAGGTTATACCGTACAAAATATTGCACTGGAAATTTTACCCGGTGTATGGATCAACGGTTCTTTATACAAACCTGAAAAATACAAAGGCAAAATTCCGGTTATATTAAACCCCGACGGGCATTGGCAGGACCATCGTTATCGCGCCGATTGTCAGCTACGTTGTGCAGCGCTGGCCCGTATGGGCGCTATGGCCATCAGTTATGACCTCTTTGCCTGGGGTGAATCGATGTTACAATTTAAATACGAGGACCACCGGCGAAGCCTGGCCATGACCATCCAGGCATTAGGGGCTATCAGGATACTGGATTACCTGCTGGCGCAAAAAGATGCTGATAAAGAGAGAGTAGCTATCACCGGTGGTTCGGGCGGTGGCAGTCATACCGTATTGATGGCGGCTATTGATGAACGCATTAAAATATCAGCACCTGTAGTTTCTTTATCCTCTTATTTCTATGGTGGCTGTCCCTGCGAAAGCGGTATGGATATATTCAGTTGTTCAGGCCGTACCAACAATGTGGAAATAGCGGCTATGGCAGCGCCCAATCCGCAACTGGTGATCAGTGACGGCGGCGACTGGACCGATAAAATGCCGGAACATGATTTTCCTTACCTGCAAAAAATGTATAGCTGGTACAATAAAAAGGATAATGTGGAGAATGTACACCTGCCTGCGGAAAAACATGATTTTGGTATTAACAAACGTACTGCGGTGTACCGTTTTATGGCCAAACACTTGCAACTAAATATAGGGGCTATACAAAATGCAAACGGCTATATTGATGAATCGGCCATTACCATAGAGCCTAAGGAAGCTTTGTACGTTTTTGGTAATAATGGTGAAAAACTGCCTGCACATGCGGTAAAAGGATTTGAGAACCTTGAAAAGCTCTTCTATACCGAGGTGGAGAAAGCAAAGGCGGGCCAGCGTTATAAGATCGGGTTGATTGACCTGATGTTATTAAAAAGGCAAAAACTAAGTGCCATTACTTTAACCGCCGAACTAAAAGCCGATGGGGTAGAAGTGGATATGGGCGGACTGGGTAACAGCCCCACCTTTGATAACCAATTAGCGGTTGATAGTATCAGCACTAAATTTTTACAAACGGCTAAAGAGAATAAGGTTGAAATTTTTTCACTGGCCATGACAGGTTACTATGCCCAGGCATTCTGTACCAGGCCTGAATATAAACAAAGTATTGCCGATTGTATTACTACCATGCAGCAGATGGGGGTAAAACATGCTTTCCTGCCCTTGGGCGTACAATGTGACCTGAAAAAAGAACCCGGCCTGAGAGCTGCTGTGGTAGAGCGACTGAAAGTAGCCGGTAAAATGGCGGAAGATGCGGGGGTAGTGATCGGCATTGAAACAGCCCTCTCAGCAAAAGAAGAAGTACAACTGCTGAAAGAAATTGGCTCTCCTGCCATAAAAATTTATTTCAATTTCTCTAACCCTTTAAAAGAAGGCCGTGACCTGTTGAGTGAATTAAAAATATTAGGCAGGGACAGGATCAGCATGATACACGCTACCAATAAGGACAGTGTGTTATTGCAGGATGATAAGGAGCTTAACCTGTACCAGGTAAAACAAACCTTAGATAACATGGGATGGAGCGGCTGGCTGGTGATAGAGAGAAGCCGGGAAGCGGCAAGAGCCAGGGAGACCAAATACAATTACGGTGCTAATACGGCCTACCTTAAAAAGATATTTCAGCGGTAAGCCGGTTATGAATAATTTAGCCTGTTAAAATACTAAGCGGTTGAATACGGGAAATGCAAAGCTGAAATGGTTTACAGGCGGGTTGTTATTTGCAGCACTATGGGCTTCGGCATCAGCTGCTACTAAAATAGGTTTACTGGTTGCCCAGCCACTGGTGATTGCCAGTGTGAGGTTTGGCATGGCAGCGCTTATCATGTTACTGATAGCCCACCTGCTGATGCGTGAAAAGCTCCCGACGGGCAAACAATGGCAGCAAATTGCCATTTACGGGTTGTTGAATATTACCATTTACCTTGGTTTATACGTGGTGGCTATGAAAACGGTATCGGCGGGTATCGGCTCTTTATCCACGGCCATCAACCCGGTTTTTATGAGTGTGATGTCGGTGTTCTTTCTCAACAAAAAACTCACAGCCACTATTGTACTTGCTTTAGTGATCTGCTCGGCCGGTGTCATCTGCGCAGCCTGGCCACTATTCGGGGATGCTTATGTGACTCCCGGGGGGCTGGTCATTTTATTTGTCAGTATGTTATCCTATTCCATTGCTGCTATCTACTTTTCCTCGAAAGACTGGAAAGGCCTGCACCTGTTCACTATTAATGGCTGGCAAACTTTGCTGGGCGGTATTTTTCTTTTACCCGTTACCTTATTTTATTATGAGCCCGGGCTGAATCACTTTAATCATTCTTTCTGGCAAAGTGTTGCCTGGCTGGCCATACCGGTTTCCATTGCAGCGGTACAAATATGGTTATGGTTGTTAAAAACAGATGCGGTGAGAGCCGGTTTATGGTTGTTTCTATGCCCGGTATTTGGATTTGCTTATGCATCATGGTTGTTAAAAGAGCCGCTGGATATGTATACCATTATTGGGGTGGTGTTGGTATTGGTAGGGTTATTATTGTCGAGGTTTGATGCAAAAAAGAAAGCGGTAAACGGCTAAGGGGTAAATAACTATTTACCTGCTGGTGATGATTTTATTGTACTGTCCTTACGGTTAACATGCGACCCGCTCCGGGGTCGAAAATACTTTCATCAATCGTGCATCTATAAAGTTGTGATGCCGAAGGCATCAGTCCGTATTATCCGTCAAAAGATTTATCATTCCTTCGCAGGATTACGTTATGCCGGCGATAGGAAGCATATCCTGTTACACAAAAAGCTTTCAATATTTTTAGCATATCATTTCCGGGATAAAAATGCATTCCGGTCTTTGAGGAATAAATCAAACTCCTTTGTGTATACATACAATAATACAGAACAAATATATTGTTATGGAGCTATAAATTTTTATCCCGTAGGGATAACATATTTATAGCAAAGCGACAGCGTGCGTTCGACGCCGGCGGGGTCGCATGTTGTTGATAGTAGATGAATGATAAACCAGATTACCAGAAATTAGCTGCCATTAAATGAAACGAAAGGGTATGTGATTTTCCTTATCCCATAGGGATAAAATGTTTATAGCCGAAAAGGCGTAGATGAAACCGACCCCGGCGGGGTCGCATGTTACTGGTATCGTTTAATTTTAATATGATTATTCATTATGTCGCTATTGGTAACCATAATGCCCGACATTAACTTAATCCTATTTTATTAACAGGGCAAGACAAACAACCTAAATACTGGTTATATTTGATTGCTGTTAATATGAATGGCTGACATATTTAAAACACAAAATCACCCATATGGAACCAACAATTCTTTTAGATTCGGTTAACCCTTCCGGTACGCTTCGTGCCATTGTAGAACAAACGGATACTACTGTTTACCTGTACATTCAGCCACATCCCGACCTGGCAGAGCAATATCCTATGCGCAGTAGCTGGGTACGCAATTTAACGGCAGCGCCGGCGGAGTTTGATTATGAGGCCATGCAGCAGGGGCAGGCGCCTTTATTGCCTGCCATACATTGTGCCCATCCTGATGGCGCAACACCAATGGAAGAAGAAGGCCTGGCCCTGGTTTGGACAGAAGCAGAGGATGGCGCATCCCTGTTATATGAGGAAGAGATCATTGCCATTATCCCCGGCTGGAGTTTGTATATGGAAAACCCGGTGACCTATGCAAAAGATTGTATAGCAGAAACCAATACCCTGTTTCCTTTAACTGCCGATAATGTGTTAATTGAGGCAACCTATAAAACAATGGAACTTATTGACCAGTGGACGGAGGACAGTTCGCCCTGGCCTGCTACACAGGAATATATATTGAGCAGTTATGAAAAAGTATTTGGTCCGCACCATCAATACTTTGCCATTGATGGGGGCACCTGGCCGCCCATGGCCCTGGTATCTTTTAAGTATGAAGACCTCTATGTATTTTTGACCATAGGTATTTCGCAACGTCCCATGCCCTGGGTGGATTATTTGTACAGTGATACGGCCACTGCTTATCGCCGGATGGAACTTGGTTTAGCCGTACAGCAATCGCTGGGCGAAGCTTTTGCCATGGAGCTGGCGCAGGGAATTGCCGGCCTGGCAGGCATGCCCTGGCGAAAGATCAGCTGGCTGGGAGAAGGACATACCATTAGTTCCAATGCGGTAAAGCCGCCATTTGAAAGCCTGATCCTTTCTTCGGCCCTTTATAACGGACCCGCATTGCCTTCGCTGGAAATGAATGGAGACAAAGTAAATATTTACTGGGCGCAACCCATTACCCTGGCCGAAAGGGAGTTTGCACATAAAGAACCGAATGGGGGTTACCCATTGATAGAAAAAATGATCAATGCCGATATCAACTGGGTTATTACCGGTAACAGGCCATCGGTAGTATAACTTACTGTAATGAAATAGTAAAATATGACATCATTTTAGTAGATAATTACATTGCAGGGCCTTTTAACTGCCACTAATTTTACTGTATTAAATGAGTGACAGCTGTTTATACCAGAAACAGCGGTTGGTAAAGAACGATTAGCTAAAAAGCGTTTTTTGATTTGCACATGGGCCATTTACTTACCCGTAAAAGCTGTTGAACAGCTTGCAATAACAAACCAGCATCCGGTTAATCAGTGGGGAACAGGTACTGACACAGGCATTTATATTTTTTTTCAACGATCCGGCAACGATTGCGCTGAGCGCACGAAACCGGGCGGCAGGTAAAAGTCAACAACATTTCGCACCTGTTGGTGTGTAACGATATTTATCTTTTTAGTATGGCAATTTTAACAAATCTACCGGGGTTTCTACCCCGGTTTTTTTATGAAAGTCAATAGCAGCCTGCTTATAAGATGATACGGGCCCTGTAGTAGTAACGCTGTTGGTTGTTGCTTGTGTGATGTTACAACAGTAGTATTGCGGGTGCATACTGTATAGCCTGGTACATTTTTCATCAGGGGGTAAACGGTTCCGGGCAGGGATTGCAGCGGTTACCCCGCAGCCGGCGGGTGGTGATGTGGCTGGGGCGAGGAGTAATAGCGAAAAGCCCGGCCCGTACCGGGAATAAGGCGAACGGAACAAGCCGTTCAGTAATTGCTGCAGCCGGTTTCCCGGTACGGGGCCCGCATAACAAAGACTTTAAAGCATGTTACAGTATGCAATAGTAATATATTCCATCTTTATAACTAATACATACATTTTTCAGGCCGGGTAAGGGGCCTACATTTAAGTTTCTAATTGCCTGCTGGTTAAGTGTTACGGCACAGGATTAATATTTGTAATAATGAAACGATTGCCCTTTTGCCTGTTTGTGCTTATTTTACTATTTGCCGGATCATTACGGGCAACAGATATCTACGTATCGCCACAGGGTAACGATAACAACGACGGCAGCATTAATAACCCCTTACAAACCTTACAGGCAGCCATTAAAAAGGCAAGAGCGTTAAGACGTACACAGGCCCCGGGTATACAACAGGGCATCACCATTCAACTGCAAAAAGGAGTTTATCCCGTTTATGAAACCATATCTATTAAAGCCGAAGATGCCGGTACCGCCCAAAGTCCTTTAGTGATCAACGGGGCCGGCAGGGAGCAGACCATCATTAGCGGTGGTATAGCCATAAATAACTGGAATAAATTAAGTTATACCGTAAAAGGATTACAGACTGGTGTACACCAATACCTATGGGTGGCAGATGTGCCGGTAGTAAATGGTATACCCCTGCAGTTTCGCCAGTTATGGGTGAATAACCGTAAAGCTGCCCGGGCAAAATACTTTAATGGTAATACTATGGGGCGTATACTGGACTGGAATAAAACGGATGCCAGCTGTAAGATCTTATTACCGAAACCCATACAAGTAAAACAATCAACACCCCCGGAGTTATTTATACACCAATGGTGGGCCATTGCCATGCTGCGTATTAAACAGGTGAAGTATAACAGGGATACGGCCAGTGTTTATTTTTACGAACCGGAAAGTAAGATACAGAACGAGCATCCATGGCCGGCGCCCTGGATATCGAAACATACGGGCAACTCGGCCTTTAACCTTACCAATGCCATTGAGTTTTTAGATGAACCGGGTGAATGGTACCTGGATTCCACAGCAAAAAAAATGTATTACTGGCCTTTACCGGGCGAACAAATGAACCGTGCAACTGTGATGGCGCCGTTTACAGAAACACTGATCAGCATAAACGGTACCGCAGATAAGCCGGTGCAGGAAGTGTATTTTAAAAACCTGCAGTTTGCCCATACCGGCTGGCAGCGGCCTGCTTTATATGGCCATGTACCTCACCAGGCAGGCATGTATATGACGGAGGCTTACAAGCTAAGGCCGGCAGGAACTGCGGAACGGCCGCAACTGGATAACCAGGCATGGATAGGCAGACCGGCAGCAGCTGTGGAGGTGAACTATGCCAGCCATACAGGATTTGCCAATTGCCTGTTTACCCGGATGGCATCCACAGCACTGGATTACCATACCGGTGTTTATGACAATATGGTAACAGGCAATGTATTTAAAAATATTGGTGGCACGGCCATTATGGGTGGCGTATTTGCTGAGCCGTCAAGAGAAATTCATACTACCTATTTCCCCAAAGACACCAGCCTGTATTGTAACCGGCTTACACTAACTAATAATGTGATAACCGATGTGGCGAATGAGGACTGGAGCTGTGCTGCCATTGCTTTAGGATATACCCGGAATTCAATGGTTGCCAATAACCATATTGAAAATACCTCGTATAGCGGCATTAGTATGGGCTGGGGCTGGAACCCCAACGAAAATATGATGCGGAACAATACGGTAAGGGCCAATCGTATTGTGCTGTATGGTAAACACAATTACGATTGTGCCGGGGTGTATACTTTAAGTGCCCAGCCGGGATCGGTAATAGAAGAGAACTATGTGGACAGTGTGTACAAAGCACCGTATGCCCACCTGCCATCGCACTGGTTTTATTTGTATACCGATGAAGGATCCTCCAATATTACTATCCGGAATAATTATAGTCCTGCTACAAAATACCTGCAAAATAACAATGGCCCCGGCAATAGTTGGGAGGACAATGGTCCGCAGGTGCCGGCAGCCATACAACGAAAAGCGGGTGTTTTAAACAAAGAGTTATTACAATATATACAGGGCTATGATAAAGCTTATGCCATTAACGAAGAGCACCCGGAAGTGATTGAAATTATTGTGCACCGGGATAGCGTATTGAACATACAGCAATTGAAAACCTTTTTGCATCAATACCAGGTAGACAGTAATGCTGTGTACCAATGGAAAAACCGTTTTGTGGTTTATGCACGTATGCAGGATGTGGGCGTGATGGAAGGCCGGATACAGAAACGTTTTCCCGGTACAACCGTAAAGGCATATTACGACCTGTTTTACCAGTACAATAAAAAACAGCATTGCAGTGATAAAGAGCTGGCAGGCGAATGGGATCATTTTATTATCACGGCCAACCTGGTGGCTGATACCAAAAAACAGCAACAATACCTGGAAGATCATGCCACACAATTTGAAAAATGGCCTGAAGTGGCGAAGGGGTTTTGTAATGCCGGCTTCCAGCAATTATTGCTGTTTAAGCATGACAGGCAGCTGATGTTAATTATCAGTGTGCCAAAAGGAAAAACCCTTGCCGAGCTTGACCCTAAAACAACGGAGAATAACCCGAGGGTACATGAATGGAATAAAAGAATGAGCCGGTACCAGGAAGGAATAGAAGGGACAGTGAAAGGAGAAGTGTGGGTGGAGTTGAGGAAACTATGAATGAGGAATTATGAATGGAACTGAGAAATGATAAAGGTTGTTGATATCGAGTATAATATTTTTTGAAATAATAACAGAGAGTTATAAATGATGAATTATGAATGAAACGCTCTACGTATAAGAGCCATTAGGTCCAGGCGCAGTAGTTCTATAAACAATAATGATTTGCAGATAAACAGGGTCTAAACATTCATAATTCACTAATTCATAAATCATAATTTTAATAAAGATGTTAAACGTAGGCATATTAGGATTAGGCGAGGGACGCAGCACCATGTCGGCGGTATTAAAAAGTGAGAAACTGAATTTAAAACTGGCTTGTGACCGCGATGCGGAGTTGTGCAAAAAGCGGGAGGCGGAATTTGGTTTTGCTCATTATACACAGGATTATAATGACCTGCTGAATGATAAAACAATAGACATTATTGCTATTTACACGCCTGATCATTTACATGCAACTCATATTAAGCAGGCTTTACTGCACGATAAACATGTGGTATGTACCAAGCCATTTATTGATAACCTGGCTGACGCAAAGGAGCTGCTGGACCTGCAGGCCAAAACAGGTAAAAAAGTATTTGTAGGCCAAAGCTCCCGTTTTTTTGAGCCGTACAAAAAACAACGCCAGGATTTTGAAGCCGGGATAATTGGTGAGTTAATAACTATCGAGAGCCATTACAATGCGGACCACCGTTGGTTCCTGGAAAAAAAATGGGCCCTGGAAAATTCTTTTAAATGGCTTTACGGCGGCTTGAGCCATCCCGTTGATTTTATCCGCTGGTATATGCCCGGTGTGGAAGAAGTAATGGGTTATGGCATGATCAGCAGTAACGGCAAAACTGCCGGTTTAAAGAATGAGGACACGATGCATTTTATATTCCGCGCAGCGGACGGCCGTATTGCCAGGGTAAGCGGCGCTTATACCGGCCCCGTGCAGCCCACACAAAGGGAGAGTGGGATGAGCTGTATTTTACGTGGTACCGAAGGCGCCAGCCAGGCCGATTACCATGAACTGCGTTATGCGGTAACCGATAAAACCGGTGAAGAACGCATCATTACCTGGGGCGATGAAAAACTGAAACATTATTTCCGTTTTGAAGGACAAAGTCACCATGCCGGCGAATACCAGAACTACCTGGAATACTTTGCAGACTCCATTACCAATGATTTTACCGCCTATCCCAACATGCAGGAAGGCATTGGTACCGTTGCTTTATTACAGGCGATGGATAAAAGTCTGCAAACAAAACAACCGGTGAAGGTGGCGGATGTATTAGGGGAGTATGGGTTGTAGAAATTATGAATTATGATTTATGAATTAGTGAATTATGAATGAACAGAAACGATTAACTAATAACAAATAACGATTAACCGCTTGAATACTATTTACGATAAACTAACAGCCCTCGATTTTACCATTGTAGCCATCTACTTATTGGTATTGCTGGCCATTGGGTATTGGGTAAGCACCAGGCAAAATAAAAAGGAGGAGACCTTGTTCCTGGCCAATAAATCGTTGAACTGGTATAATATCGGCTTTAATATGTGGGGTACCAATGTAGGCCCTTCATCCTTACTGGCTTTTGCAAGTATCGGTTATACGGCCGGTGTGGTTGGTGGTAATTTTGAGTGGTATGCTTTTGTTTTTCTGTTACTGCTGGCTATGGTATTTGCTCCGCGTTATATTGCCAGTAAGGTAAGCACCATGCCCGAATTTATGGGTAAGCGATATGGAAAAAGTACACAGGATATACTGGCAGGTTATGCGTTGATAAAAATACTGATCAGCTGGCTTTCATTAGGATTATTCAGTGGTGGTATACTGGTGCGGCAGATATTAGGCATACCCATGTGGCAATCTACGATAGCGTTGGTAGCTTTCTCAGGCTTTTTTACTTATGTAGGGGGACTGAAAGCGATTGCCAAAGTGAATGTCTTTCAAATGCTGCTATTGATTGTTGTTTCACTGATACTTACTTTTTTAGGGTTGGAGAAGATCGGCGGTATCAAAGCATTGATCGATCAGACTCCCGGTCATTTCTGGAACCTTACCCGCCCGGCTTCGGATCCCGGTTATCCCTGGCATGCCATCTTATTAGGCTACCCGGTTTCGGCCATTGCTTTTTTCTGTACCGATCAGAGTATGGTACAAAGTGTACTGGGGGCCAAAAATTTAAAGCAGGGACAATTGGGCGTTAATTTTATTGGCTGGCTTAAAGTACTGGCATTACCCATGTTTATCCTGCCGGGTATTATCTGTTTTGTACTGTATCCCAATATTGGTGATGATAAGCTGGCTTATATGACCATGGTCACTAATTTATTTCCGGCTGGTATGAACGGCCTGGTAATATGTGTCCTTATCGCCGTACTGGTGGCCACTATCGGCTCTTCACTCAATGCATTAAGCACCGTGTTTACCAAGGATATTTATGTGAATAATATTAACCCCTCGGCAACGGTGAAGCAACAGATAAATGTTGGGCGGATGGTGGTTATTGCCGGGTGTGTATTGGCCGTACTGATGGCCATAGCATTGGATAATGTAAAAGGGAAAACCCTGTTCGATATCTTTCAATCTATTTTGGGTTACCTGGCGCCACCCCTGGCAGTAACCTTTTTACTGAGTGTTTTCTGGAAACGCACCACTAAACTGGCGGTGAATATCATTTTATCTTTTGGTTCGGCGGTCAGCCTGTTTGTGGGTATTTTAAATTTATGGATACTGCCACCTGATCATGAAACAGGTGTCAATACCTGGTGGCCGCACTATTTCCTCATATCGTTTTATTTATTTGCCTTTTTACTGGTAGCGGCTATACTCATCTCCCTGCTTGATAAAAAGAAAGTTACGGCTGCTATTGAAGCAACACCGCTGCCTGAAACCGATAAACAGGTGAAATGGTTGTTTGCTGCCCTGGGGCTTGTTATTGTTTTACTGTACATCATCTTCAACGGACATTAATATGCTGAAAATTAAAAAATCAAAAGTCAATGTAGTACACGCAAAAAAACAGGCCGCTAAAAAGCTTGTTATGTTCTACTTATTACTATTGACTTTAGTTGCCCCGGCTTACTCACAAACAGCCACCTGGATATGGTACCCCGGCGATTGGGAAATATCATTGTCCAATAAAATGCAGAACCGCCGTACAGAACGGGGCGTATTCTTTCCCGTATTCTGGAAAATTGACAACCATTATGTACTGATGGATTTTCATAAAGTATTTAACCTTTCACAGCCGGAAGAAATAAAACTTTATGTGGAAGGGGAATACAATGTAAAAATAGATGGTAAGGCTTTTGAAGGCAGCCCTTCAACCATTACCGTGCCGGCCGGTAAACACAAGATCAATATTAAAGTGTTTAACCAGCAACAGGTGCCGGCCATATTTGTGCAGGGTAAAACCATTGTATCCGATAACAGCTGGCTGGTAACTTTCGAGGATAAGGAGTGGATCGATGAAACAGGCAAAACCTCCGATATCTCCGCTACCAAATGGCTGAATGCCGGCAGTAGTAATTTAAATGATCCCACCAAACTACCATCTACCTATTCTTTACCGGTAAAACCGGAACCGGCATTACGCATAGAAAGAAAACCACAGGCTTTGGTGGCCGATTTTGGTAAGGAAACATTCGGTTTTTTAAAACTGCATGGTGTAAAGGGTAAAGGTAAACTGACTGCGTACTATGGTGAATCAAAAGAAGAAGCGCTTTCACTGGAACATAGTGAAACGTTTGACCGGTTAACAATAGCGGCGACTACTAAGCAAGATACTGTTATCAGCCTGTCAAAAGCATTTCGTTTTGTAAACCTGGTACATGAAGCCGGTATATCGGTTGATTCTGTTTCTGTTTTATACGAATATGCGGATATCAGTGATAAAGGAGGCTTCCGTTGTTCAGATGAGGAGTTAAACCGTATTTACGATGTATCAAAATACACCCTGCACCTGACCACCCGCGAATTTTTTATAGATGGTATTAAACGGGACCGCTGGGTATGGAGTGGTGACGCCTACCAGAGTTACCTGATGAATTACTACCTGACCAACGATAACGAAACGGTAAAGCGTACCATGTATGCTTTAAGAGGGAAAGATCCCGTTACGGCGCATATCAATACCATCATGGATTATACCTTTTACTGGTTCCTGGGTATTTATGATTACTACCTGTATTCCGGTGATAAAAGCTTTATTGCCCAGAACTACGACCGCATGCAGTCTTTAATGGAATATTGTCTGGGTCGCAGGAATAAAGAAGGTTTAATGGAAGGGCTGCCGGGAGATTGGGTATTTATTGACTGGGCCACCGGTTTGAGTAAAGCGGGGGCAGTGAGTTTTGAGCAACTGTTGTTATGCCGCAGCCTCGAAACCATGGCTATCTGTGCCGGCCTGGCCGATGATGCGGCAGGAGCAGCCCGTTATACAAAGGAAGCGGACCTGTTAAAAAAGAAATTATTTGATTATTACTGGAACGAGAACAAACAGGCGTTGGTACATAGCCGTGTGAACGGAGCACAAACAGATAATGTTACCCGTTATGCCAATATGTTCTCCATCTTATTCGGTTATTTTTCGGAACAACAAAAACAGGCGGTGAAAAAATCGGTATTACTCAATAATAATATCCAGAAGATCACCACACCCTATATGCGTTTCTACGAATTGGAAGCATTATGTGCCATGGGCGAACAGGTTTATGTATTAAAAGAAATGAAGGATTACTGGGGTGGCATGTTAAAGCTGGGAGCCACCAGCTTCTGGGAAGAGTACAACCCCGATAAAACCGGCGCTGAACATTATGCCATGTATGGCCGTGAGTTTGGTAAAAGTCTTTGTCACTCCTGGGGAGCCAGCCCTTTATACCTGTTAGGTAAATATTATCTGGGGGTAAAGCCATTGGAGCCTGGTTACAGTCAATATGAAATAGCGCCGCAACTGGGCGGATTACAATGGATGGAAGGCAAAGTTCCTACACCTGATGGCACGATTGAATTAGCTGTAACGACCAGTCAGATCAAAGTAACCGGCGCTACAGGCACCGGGGTATTAAAATTCAGCAGCAGATCGAAACCGGTTTGTAAAGAAGGAATAGTTAGTGATAAAGGGAATGGTCATTACGAGCTCACTATTGAAAAAGGAAAGACCTATACCGTTAAGTATAAATTGTAAGTATTGTTAAACATATTCAGCTATGATGAAACGATATATGGTAATGGCGGCCTTAACATTATCCCTGCAGGGGATAGCGCAAAATGGCCTGCTTAATACTTCTCAGAGTGCAAAAGCAAAGATGAATTCGGTTGGACTGAGTGATGTGCAATGGACAAAAGGCTTCTGGGCTGAAAGGTTTGAAACCTGCAAGGATATAATGTTGCCACAGTTATGGGAGACCTATACCAGCAAGACCATGTGTTACTCCTTCCAGAACTTCAGGGTGGCAGCTGGATTGGATACGGGACGTTTCCGTGGGCCTTCTTTCCATGACGGTGATTTTTATAAGACCCTGGAAGCGGTAGCGTCGATGTATGCCATTACCAAAGATAAAAAGCTGGAAGGCTGGATGAACGAAGCGATTGAAGTAATTGGTAAAGCACAAAAGCCGGATGGATATATCTACACAAAGAGCATTATTGAACAAAAGAAAACCGGCCAGGAAAAAATGTTTGACGATGTACTGAGTTTTGAGGCCTACAACTTTGGCCATTTAATGACAGCCGGTTGCATATATTATCGTGCTACCGGGAAGACCCCTTTATTGGATATTGCCCAAAAAGCAGCTGATTTTTTGATTGGCTTTTACAATACCGCTACACCCGAACAGGCACGTAATGCTATTTGCCCTTCGCATTATATGGGCCTGGTAGAGCTTTACCGTACTACGGGAGAAAAAAAATACCTCACACTGGTGAATTATTTAATTGATATACGTGGCACAGTAGAAGGTACGGATGATAACAGTGACAGGGCCCCATTCCGGGAGATGAAAAAAATAGTAGGTCATGCTGTAAGGGCAAACTACCTGCTGGCAGGGGTAGTAGATGTATATGCGGAAACTGGAGATGAGCGCTTGTGGAATACAACCCTGCGATTGTGGGATAATGTGGTGAACACTAAAATGTATGTAACAGGAGGTTGCGGCGCTTTATATGATGGTGTGTCTGTGGATGGAACTTCTTATAAGCCGGATACGGTACAGAAAGTACACCAGTCTTACGGACGTGATTACCAGTTACCCAATTTTAGTGCGCATAACGAAACCTGTGCTAATATCGGCAATGTACTATGGAACTGGCGTATGCTGCAGGTAACCGGCGATGCAAAATATGCAGATATTGTTGAGCTGGCTTTGTATAACAGTGTATTAAGCGGGGTGAGCATGAAGGGTGATAAATATTTTTATACCAACCCCTTAGCTGCCACACAAAACTATCCTTATCACCTGCGTTGGGAAGGCGGCCGAATACCCTATATCAGTAAAAGTAACTGTTGTCCGCCGAATGTGGTGCGTACGATAGCACAGGTAAACAACTATATGTATACAACCGGTGATAATAGCGTGTATGTGAACTTATATGGCGGTAACACGCTTTCTACAACACTTAAAGATGGCAGCCGTATACAACTGGAGCAAACCACGGCTTATCCCTGGAATGACCATGTTAATATACTGGTAAAGGAAATGCCGGCAAAGGAGTATACTGTTTACCTGCGTATACCGGGATGGTGTACTAACTATACTATTAAGGTGAATGGCAAAACGATAAAAGCCCCGGTAAAAAACGGGTATGCTCAGTTACAGCAAGCCTGGAAGGCCAATGATAAAATTGAACTGGTGATGGATATGCCCGCTACCTTGCTCGAATCAAATCCACTGGTGGAAGAAACCCGTAACCAGGTAGTTGTTAAAAAAGGACCGATGATCTATTGCCTCGAAAGTCCTGACCTTCCCGGGCAAAATATATTCGATGTTGCCATTCCTTCAACTATTAAACTGCAGCAGCAAGTTATGGCAATTGAAGGAGGGCGGGTAATGGCCTTAACAGGACAGGCTAAACTATTACAACACAACTGGAGCAATCAATTATACCAAACCATCAATAACAAGCTCCAACCGGTTAACATTAAACTTATTCCGTATTATGCCTGGGCGAACCGCGGTAAAACGGATATGACGGTTTGGATGCCATTGTTGCGTTAATATACTTATGCCCGTAAATCAGGCACTCTTATTATACTTTAAAAGAACAGGATACTCATATGCAAAAAATAAAAAACTATTCGCTTTATACTGCAAAGGCCACTTTACCCAAACCTATTGCTGATGCTACGCACACATTAACCGAAATATCCTTCGTTGTTCTAAGGTTACAATTAAACAGCGGGATAACCGGTGAATCGTATTTATTAAGCTTTCAATATAGTCCGCAGGCAATTGCGGGTGCCCTGAAAGATATATGTGCCCTGGCTGTTGGCGAAAATGTGTATGACACGGTAGCGGTATATAAAAAAATAGATGACGCCAATGAATATTTTGGCAAAGAAGGCATCAATCGCTGGGCTCAGGCCGCGGTTAATATAGCCATGTGGGATGCATGGTGTAAAACACTGGGACAACCTGTTTGGAAAGTATTGGGAGCTAACACACTGAAAGTACCGGTATACGGTAGTGGTGGCTGGTTGTCTTACTCCACAGCGGAATTGATAGACGAAGTTACCGTGTATAAAAAACGCGGCTTTAATGCGGTTAAAATAAAAGTTGGAAAGCCCGATTGGAAAGAAGACCTGGAAAGATTAACGCAGGTGCGTGAAGCCGTGGGTAATAACATCGGTATTATGATGGATGCGAACCAGGGCATGGATGTTTCATCGGCTTTACAACTGGCCAGGGCTGCCAGGGAATTAAACATTCATTGGTTTGAAGAGCCGTTGGATCATGCCGATTTCCAGGGCTACCAGTTATTGAAAAACCAGGCGGGCATATCACTGGCTATGGGTGAACGCGAATACTCCACCCTTGCACTGAGGGAGCTGATTAAACTCAATGCCATTGATATCTGGCAGCCCGATATTCTAAGGTTGGGTGGTGTGGAAGCCTGGCGTAACAGTGCCGCAGTGGCATTGGCGCACCATATACCGGTGTTGCCACATTACTACAAAGATTATGATGTGCCTCTGTTGTGTACAATATCCAACGGGGCAGGAGCAGAGTCTTTTGACTGGATAGATCCCCTGATCGATCATCCCCTGCAAATAAACAATGGTTATGCCCGTCCACATGAAAGGGCCGGTTGGGGTTTCGGATTTAAAGATGAATGTTTAACACAGTTATGATAAAATATACTATAATCTTCCTGGCGTTTTTAGTTTGCGGACACGTATCCGCCCAGTTGGTGGATAAAACACCTGCAGCCGTACCGGTGGCTCCACGGGTGTTTGACCGGGAGCCTTATGAAGATCCTTCCGTAAGTGGTATTAACCGCGAACCATCGAGAGCTACGGCTTATTCCTTTGCATCTGTAGAAGATGCCTTACATAAAACAAGGGAACAAAGTGGCCGTTACATGAGTTTAAACGGCGATTGGGATTTTGCGTTTGCCTTAAAGCCCGGTGAAGAACCGCAGGACTTTTATAAAAGCCGTGTGCAGGGCTGGAAAAAAATACCCGTGCCTTCCAACTGGGAAATGCAGGGCTATGATAAGCCTATCTATAAAAGTGCGGTCTATCCTTTTCGTCCCGTAAACCCACCTTATGTACCAAAAGATTATAATGGAGTAGGTTGTTACCAGCGTACATTCAATGTTCCTGCCAACTGGAAAGGAATGAATATTATCCTGCATTTCGGCGGCGTAAGTTCGGCCTATAAACTATGGATCAACGGGAAGTTTGCGGGTTATGCAGAGGATAGTTTTTTATCCTCCGAATTTAATATTACCCCGTATTTGAAGGATGGGGAAAATATAATTTCCGTTTGGGTGATCCGCTGGAGTGATGGCAGTTTCCTGGAGGACCAGGACCAATGGCGTTTGAGTGGTATTCACCGCGAAGTATATTTAATGGCCGAGCCCACCATGCGTATCAGCGATTTTTATTACCAGGCCAGACTGGATGCACAATACAAAGATGCCGTACTGAGTATCCGTCCGAAAATTGAAAATCTTACGGGTAGTGCGCTTACAGGGTATACCGTAAAGGCTCAGTTATATGATGCGGATAATAATGCCGTGTTAGCAAAACCGTTAACACGTTCGGCCGATGAGATCATCAACGAAATTCATCCGCGCCTGGACCAGGTAAAATTCGGTTTGCTGGAAACAACAGTCAGTGATCCAAAAAAATGGAGCACCGAACAGCCTAACCTGTATAAGCTGGTCATTACACTTGAAGATAGTACCGGTAAACTGGTAGAGGCCAAGACCTGTAAACTGGGCTTCCGTTCTGTTGAGTTCAGTAAAGAAAACAGTAAACTGCTCATCAACGGAAAACTTACTTATCTCTATGGGGTTAACCGGCCGGATCATCATCCTGTAAAAGGAAAAGCACTGAGCCGGGAAGATATTTTACAGGACATCACTACCATCAAACAATTTAATTTTAATACCGTTCGTTTAAGTCATTATCCTTCCGATCCTTACTTATTGGATCTTTGTGACGAATTTGGTATCATGGCCATTGATGAGGCCAACCTCGAAACACATGGACTGGGTGGTAAACTGAGTCACGATGCGGCCTGGGCCGGTGCATATATAGAAAGGGCCAGCCGTATGGTACTAAGAGATAAAAACCATCCGTCTATTATCATGTGGAGCCTGGGTAATGAGGCCGGTAGTGGTCCCAATCATGCAGCCATGGCGGCCTGGGTAAAGGACTTTGATATTACCCGTCCGCTGCATTATGAACCGGCAATGGGCGACCGTAAATCGCCGGGTTATATCGATCCTTCCGATCCGCGTTACTTAAAAGCCAATGATCATTCACATCGTATACAAAACTCCCTCGACCAATATTATGTAGATGTGGTAAGCCGTATGTACCCGGCACTATACACTGCGCCTTTATTGGTAAACCAGCCGAATGGCGATAAACGTCCCATCTTCTTTTGCGAATATGCTCACGCCATGGGCAACAGTGTAGGCAATATAAAAGACCTCTGGGATCAGTGGCGCAGCCTGCCCCGTGTGATAGGAGGTGGTATCTGGGAATTTAAAGACCAGGGCTTGCTGAAGAAAGATGAAAATGGTGTGGCTTTCTATGCCTATGGTGGTGATTACGGCGAAAAGTATTTTGACAACTTTACCATTAAAGGTATTGTGGCTTCGGATGGTCGTCCCAAGGCCGCTATGTATGAATGTAAAAGGGTGTTTCAGCCCATTGAAGCCAGCTGGGCCGATTCAGCAGCATTCGTTGTAAAAATTTATAACAGGAGTGCTGTACAGAATGCCAGTGTATTTACACCGGTATTGTTGATAAAGGAGGATGGAAAAATAATAGTACAAAAAACTTTGCCGGTGATTGACCTGCCGGCCGGCGCTGATACCCGGTTAAATATAGCGGCTTACTTACCCAAACTAAAAGCAGGTGCCGAATACCATGCCGATATACAATTTTTATTAAGCGAGGCTACGGTCTGGGCGCCCAAGGGATTTGTTATTGCATCGGACCAGTTAACTATTAAGGGAATAACCAGGACTGCCACAGCATTTAAGGCCGGTACAAAACTTAAGTTTACGGAAACACC
Source organism: Terrimonas rubra (assembly GCF_042686025.1). Classification (NCBI taxonomy): domain Bacteria; kingdom Pseudomonadati; phylum Bacteroidota; class Chitinophagia; order Chitinophagales; family Chitinophagaceae; genus Terrimonas; species Terrimonas rubra. Next base: position 265,147 of record NZ_JBHUOZ010000001.1, on the reverse strand, counting down.
GGAAGTGATACAGGTACAGGGTAAAGATTTTACTGTTAAAGTGAAGCGTACCGGCAGCGGAGGACTTTCTTCCTATATCTATAAAGGCAAAGAACAACTGGCACAGCCTTTCATTCCACATTTTACAAGGCCCCTAACGGATAATGATAAAAGAGGCTGGAAGCCGAACCGTGTTTTAAAACAATGGTATGATGCGGATATAAAAGTGAACAGCGTTACAAAAACGGTTAACCCTAACGGAGAACCGGTTATAATTACGGACTACCGTTTACTTAACGATAGTGCGAACGTACAGGTAATATATACAATAGCAGACAATGGTGTGGTAAAAGTAAATTATCAATTGACGGTTAAGCCCGGCCTGCCCAATATCCCTAAGGTGGGTATGCAGGGTGGTATACATAATAGTTATCAAACTATTGAATGGCTGGGCAAGGGGCCTTTGGAAAATTATATTGACCGGGCTCATGGTTTTGATGTAGGTCTTTATAAAATGGATATTTACGATTTTATGGAGCCCTATGCTGTGCCACAGGAAAATGGTAACCGTACAGGTGTTCGCTGGATGTACCTGGGTGATAAGAAAACCTATGATGGTTTATTGGTAGTGGCAGACAGCTTATTAAGTATGAGTGCGTGGCCGTATACGCAGGAAAATATCCAGCAGGCAAAACATACCAATAAACTGCAGGCAGCCGGGTATATAACGCTCAACATAGATCTGAAACAGATGGGTGTTGGTGGTAACGACAGCTGGAGCCCGGTGGCTGCGCCGCTGGAGCAATACCAGTTACCTGCAGCAAACTATCAATATGCGTTCTACCTGCTGCCTTTGAATGCAAAAAAATCAAATCCGGCAACAGGCGTTAAATTTGTACAATAAGCATGAAAAAAATTATTGCAATTATTATCAGTCTGCAGTGCGGCTTAATAGCAGCGGCACAACAAACCGTACCGCAGGCCGATATGCAAAAAATATACGAGGAAGTAAAAACCCCGTATAAATATGGACTGGTAGTGGTGCCGGATACCGGTAAAAAAATAGATTGTCCTTCGGTATACCGCCAGGGTAAATACTGGTACATGACCTATGTGGTTTTTGATGGCCGCGGTTATGAAACATGGTTGTCACGCAGTAAAAACCTGCTGGACTGGACCACCCTGGGCCGTATCATGAGTTTTACGGACAGTACCCGCTGGGATGGTCACCAGCAGGCCGGTTATATTGCTTTACAGGATCATACCTGGGGCGGCTCTTACAAATGGCAGCAGTATAACAATAAACACTGGCTTTCTTATTTTGGGGGTAAAGACCGTGGTTATGAAGCAGGGCCTCTATCCATTGGTATTGCTTATTCATCAAAGGCGATTACCCGGGCTAACGAGTTTGAAAGAATAGCACAGCCGGTATTAACACATAGCGATCCGGATACACGCTGGTGGGAGAACAAAAAGCTGTTTAAAAGTTCGGTGATCTGGGATAAAAATAAAACAACCGGTTATCCTTTCGTGATGTATTACAATGCCAATGGCGACAGCAGCAACAATACACCCAAATGGCGCTGGTTTGAACGTATTGGCATGGCCGGTTCACATGATATGATAAAATGGGAGCGTATTGGCGCTGATCCGGTAGTGCATCATAAAATCGGCATAACCGGTGACGGTGTGATACAGAAAATAAATAACCTTTGGGTAATGTTTTACTTCGGGGCCTTCTGGGAAAACAGGAAGAACGATACCTTTAACCGTTTTGCCTGCAGTTACGATCTGGTGAACTGGACAGACTGGAATGGTGCGGATTTAATTAATCCCTCAGAACTATATGATGCCAAATATGCGCACAAAAGTTTTGTGGTAAAAGATAAAGGGGTGGTATACCATTTTTACTGTGCGGTGGATAAAAAGGATAACAGGGGCATTGCAGTGGCTACATCTGTTGATAAAGGAAAAAGTAAACTGGTGTTCAGGTAGTAATTGTTTTGTTGCCGATCTGTAGTGCTGCTATCATCGTTCCTTGCGTCGCACACTTGTACTGCATCAATACTATTCAACTACTTCCCAGCCTGGTCTCCCGCAGGGCCCCGGCGTGTGTAACAGGATAACCAAAGAGGTAAGGGTGTTGATACACAGGGTTACACGGCGTTTTGTTAGCTGCTTAACCCTGTATTCCGCAGCGGACCTGACGTATGAAAGCTACAAACTGAGTTGCTTTCTCTGCGTAACACCGTGAAAGCACTCCGTCAACGCTGTGGTTAAAAGAAAAAGTTATAAATGAAATCTTTACAAAATATATTTTTATTATTCGCACTATTGTTGTCTGTACATTTTTTGCAGGCACAACAAGGTGAGGTTTTTACACGTTTCAACAACCCGCCGTCCGCTGCCAAACCCTGGGCAATCTGGTACTGGCTGCATGGCGCGGTAAGTAAAGAAGGTATTAAAGCCGACCTGGAAGCCATGAAACAGGTGGGTTTTGGCGGGGCTTATTTAATGACCATCAAAGACACCAATGCAAAAATTCCTTTTCAACCGCAGGTACGCCAGTTAACACCGGAATGGTGGGGGATGGTGCGTTTTGCTTTGCAGGAAGCACAACGCTTGCAACTGGAAATCGGGATACATGTAAGCGATGGTTTTGCCCTGGCCGGTGGCCCCTGGATAAAACCCGAGCAGAGTATGCAAAAACTGGTGTGGACCAAAACCTTTATACAAGCTGGTAACACCAAAAAGATCAGGCTTACCCAACCGGAAAGCAATGAAAATTTTTACAGGGATGTGGCCGTTTATGCTTATCCGGCTAACTATAAAAATCAAATCGCTGTTAAAAAGTTAAAGCCGGTTGTTACCACCAGCACCGGTGTAGAAGCTTCCTTCCTGGCTGACGAATCAGCCGCTAAACAAACATTCCGGGGCGACAGTATTTGCTGGATACAATACACTTATACCGAGGCAGTGACCGTGCGCCAGATGAAGATAAAAAAACAGAACAATGCCTACCAGGCCCAACGCTTTATTATCCAGCAAAGCAGGGATGGTAAAAACTTTATTACGGTAGATACGTTACAACCGCCAAGGCATGGCTGGCAGGATTGGGATGAAGCCTATACCCATGCAGTGAAAACATTTACATCAAAATACATCCGTTTTCTTTGGACGGCCGATGGTACGGAGCCGGGTAGTGAAGATTTGGACGCTGCTAAATGGAAGCCGGTACTAAGAGTGCAGGGCATTTATGTGAGCGATGAACCGGTGATCAATAACTACGAAGGAAAAAACGGGAGTGTCTGGAGAGTGGCGGCCAGTACTACTACGCAGGAAGTAAACCATAAAGAGGCTGTTCCGCAAAACAACATCATCAATCTTAGCAGTAAACTTTCGGCAAATGGCGAACTCAACTGGACGCCACCCAAGGGAAAGGGCTGGGTGATTGTGCGGATCGGCCACACTTCTACAGGTTATAAAAACAATACGGCCGGTGGTGGCAAGGGACTGGAAACAGATAAATTCAGTCCGGAGGCCATCACCTTACAATTCAATAACTGGTTCGCTAAATTCTTTACGGAAACGGATACTGAAGCGGCTAAAGCGGTTATCAAATATTTTCACATGGATAGCTGGGAATGTGGCAGCCAGAATTGGAGTGCAAACTTTGCAGCGGAGTTTAAAAAGAAAAGAGGCTATGACCTGATGCCTTACCTGCTGGTGATGACCGGTACACCTGTTAACAGTGCTGCTGCATCAGAAAAAATACTACACGATGTAAGACAAACTATTACCGACCTGGTGAATGAAAAATTCTACGGCACTTTACAAAAGCTGGCTAAAACAAAAGGATGCCTGTTCAGTGCCGAAAGCATGGCGCCTACTTTTGTAACGGACGGCTTGCAACATTACCAATACGCGGATGTACCCATGGGCGAATTCTGGCTTAACAGTCCAACACACGATAAACCCAACGATATGCTGGATGCGATCAGCGGCGGGCATATTTATGGTAAGCAGCTAATAGGCGCAGAGGCCTTTACCACTTTACGTACGGACTGGGGCGAACATCCGGGCAACCTGAAAACCCTGAGTGACCGGGCTTTTGCGGATGGTATCAACAAGTTATCTCTACATGTATTTATGCATAGTCCATGGTTAGATAAAAAACCGGGCATGACCCTGGATGGTATCGGGCTTTTTTACCAGCGTGATCAGACCTGGTTTGCACAAAGCAAACCCTGGCTCGACTATTTTACCCGCAGCCAGGCTTTATTGCAGATGGGAGAGCCGATAACGGATATTGCGGTTTTTATTGGGGAGGATATTCCAAGGCGTTCACTATTGCCTGACCGATTGGTAAGTACATTGCCTGGCCTTTTTGGAGAAGATAAAGTAGCGGCAGAACGTATACGTTTACAGAATACAGGCCAGCCTATGCGTACCATACCCGATGGCGTATCGCATGCTGCTAATATGGCCGATCCTGAATTATATATTGATGCATTGAATGGTTATAAATACGACTGTTTTAACCCCGATGTATTAATGCAGATGACAGTGGTAAACGGCAGAGTAGTAACACCGGGCGGCGCCAGTTATGCCGTATTGGTGATACCGGGTAAACATCCCCTAAATACAAATACGCTCATGAGTGTGGCGGTGAAAAATAAACTCAAAGCACTGGCAACAGCAGGGGCAAAAATTATTGTGGATAATAAACTATATGGATTAACCGGGACAAACTTTATACCAGCGCCTTATTCAGATAATGATTTCTTAAAACTGGGTATTATCAAAGATGTGGAGGTGATTGATGGGAAAAATAAAATTGCCTGGACACATCGCAGGCAGGGAGAAACGGATATCTATTTTTTATCCAATCAAACAGGAGAATATGTGGGAAAAGAGATAGTATTCAATCAACAAGACAAACAACCATGGATATTGAACCCGGTAACAGGTCAATATTATAAAGCTGAATATGGCGGTTTAAAAAATAATAAAACTTATTTGGACCTAAATTTGGCACCATCAGAATCTGTGTTTATTGTATTTACGCCAACAACAGAAAGGATTGTTTTTAAACGCGCTAAAATTGGTATAGTAGATCGAAGATTGGTACTATTTACCAACAAGTGGCAATTACAGTTTGGTAATGAGGATAAGCAGTACAGCCTGGATGGATTAAAGAGCTGGACTACCTTTACGGATTCAGCTATTAAATACTATTCAGGTACTGCTACCTATACCAATAATATTAAGTGGGAAGGAGATTTACCGGATCGGCCGGTAAATCTAACTATCGGCTCTTTATATAATATAGCTACTGTTACGGTTAATGGTATTGATTGTGGCACCTTGTGGACCTATCCTTATAATATTGATATTACAAAAGCAATTAAAAAAGGGAATAATACTGTTGAAATAAAAGTAACCAATACCTGGCGTAACCGTTTAAAACTGGACGAAGAGTTGCCCCTTGAACAAAGAGAAACTTATCATAACTCACCTTACTCATTAAAAAACAAACCCCTGTTACCTGCGGGAATGACAGGTAACATATATTTATTCGTAGATTAATGAATACAAAAAGCCTGATAGTATTATTACTGATCATCGTTGCGCTCACGGTAAAGGCACAGCAACCTGCTGCTTATAATGTAGTATGGAATAGCCAAAGCAAAAACGCGGGCGAGTCCATGCCCTGCGGCGGTGGTGATATTGGCCTGAATGTATGGGTAGAAAATGGCGATCTGATGGTGTATGCTGCCAAATCCGGCAGCTTTGATGAGAACAATGGTTTAATGAAAGCAGGCCGCCTGCGCATCAGCACTTCACCGGCTGTTTTTAATGGTAACAATTTTAAACAGGAACTTCATTTACAGGAAGGTTATATTACCATAAATGCCGAACAGCATGGCATTAAAGCACAGGTAAAAATATGGGTGGATGTTTTTCACCCGGTAGCCAATATCGAATTTAAAAGTAACAAACCCGTCAATGCCACTGTAGCGTATGAAAGCTGGCGTTACCAGGATCATTTCTTGCGTAAAAATGAAGGCTTTGGTAATTCCTGGAAATGGGTATTGCCCAAAGAACAGCTGGTTAAAAAAGATGAGATCGGGTTTATCAGCAATGGCATCAGTTTCTATCACCAAAACATAGGAGAGACCATTTTTGATGCTACAGTGAAAGAGGAAGGATTAACAGCCGTTAAGGATCAGTTGTATAATCCTTTACAGCATTTGATATTTGGAGGCAAACTGGTAGCAAAAGATTTTATTGCTGCTGGTAACAGCGAAGGGGTATATATCAATACACCCTATAAAAGCTGGCAGCTGAAAACAAAAAAAGCAACCCGGTCTTTTGCCCTGCAATTATACTTACTCAATACACAGGCTACTGCTATTACACAGTGGCAACATTCGGTAGATAGCCTGCAACAATTGTACAGCCGTATAGCCAACAGGCAACCGGCGCTTAATAAGCAATGGTGGCAGCAATTCTGGAACCGCAGTTTTATCTATACCGGCCATCAGCAAACTGATCCCACAGCCTGGGAGATAGGCCGGAATTTCCAGTTATTCCGCTATATGCTGGCGAGTAACAATAACAGTAAATGGCCTTTAAAATTCAATGGTGGTTTGTTCACCGTTGATCCGGTGCTCACCGATACTACCCGAAAATTCACTCCCGATTTCAGGAACTGGGGCGGCGGTTTACATACAATGCAGAACCAGCGCCTCGTGTATTTTCCCATGATCAAAAACGGGGACTGGGACCTGTTACAGCCTCAGCTTGAATTTTATTTACGCCTGTTAAAAAATGCCGAACTGCGCAGTAAAGTTTACTGGAACCACGGCGGGGCCTGTTTTACCGAGCAGATGGAAAACTTTGGTCTCCCTAACATAGCGGAATACGGCCAGAAACGCCCGGCTGGCTTTGATAAAGGGGTGGAGTATAATGCCTGGCTGGAATACCAGTGGGATACTGTACTGGAATTTTGTTTAATGATGTTGCAGGAACACCAGTACACGGGCAAATCCAGCGATGATAAAATTCCTTTTATAGAAAGCTGCCTGCAATTCTTTGATGAACATTACCAGTACCTGGCCTTGCAACGTGGCCGTAAAGCCCTGGATGGTAACGGTAAGCTGGTTTTATACCCGGGCTCTGCGGCAGAAACATTTAAAATGGCTTATAATGCCAATGCTACCATTGCTGCTCTGCAGGTGGTGACAAAAGAATTATTACAACTGGAAGCGATACAAAACAATGAAGCAAGAAAGACAAAATGGACAGGCTTCTTACAGCGTATACCACCAATTAATTTCGCATCTTTTAATAGTAAGTCTACTATTGCCCCGGCTATTACCTGGGAGCGTATCAATAATGTGGAGTCGCCGCAGCTATACCCGGTGTACCCCTGGGGTATTTACGGGGTTGGCAAGCCTGGTTTAGATACGGCATTAAATACCTGGCTGTATGATACCAGTGTTATTAAATTTCGCAGTCATGTGGGTTGGAAACAGGATAATATCTGGGCGGCACGTTTAGGTTTAAGTGAAGAGGCCTGGCGCATTACTGCTTTAAAATTACAGAACAGCGAACGCCGTTTCCCCGCCTTCTGGGGCCCGGGTTTTGATTGGGTGCCTGACCATAACTGGGGTGGCAGTGGTATGATCGGTTTACAGGAAATGTTATTACAAACAGATGGCAAACGTATCTTACTCTTTCCCGCCTGGCCTAAAGACAAAGATGTACACTTTAAACTACATGCCCCATTTAATACAACGGTAGAAGCGGAGTGGAAAGATGGTAAACTGCAAAAGCTGACGGTATTACCGCTGGAGCGGAAGGAAGATGTAGAGGTTTTGATACGGTAGATAATGATGAATGATAAATTATGAATGAAGGGTTATAAATTTTACGTTTTTTACCCGCAGATTTTCGCAGATAAAATACACCGCAGATTTGCACAGATATATTTACAAATCAGCGATGATCTGCGTGCTATGCCTTTCTCATATATTTTTACAAATGAAATACGCAATAGATTTACACCGGTATATAAAAAATCAGCGATGATCTGAGTAACCCATCAGCGCCCATCTGCGGGTAAAAAAAGAATTTCAGGTCATCATCTGTTCCATAAGTCAGAACAATTGATTGCTATGTCTTTCTCATAGATTTTCGCAAATAAAATACACCGCAGATTTGCACAGATATATAAAAAATCAGCGATGATCCGCGTAACCCATCAGCGCCCATCTGCGGGTAAAAAATTTGAATTTCAGGTCATCATCTGTTCCATAAATCAGACCATTGATTACTATGTCTTTCTCATAGATTTTCGCAAATAAAACACACCGCAGATTTGCACAGATATATAAAAAATCAGCGATGATCCGCGTAACCCATCAGCGCCCATCTGCGGGTAAAAACTCAATTCCTAATTCATAACTCATAATTCCCTACCAATCATCCGTCCTGAAACTTGACACCGGGAACCCCTCCGTACTGAACAGATCACCCGTTACAAAATCTTTAAAAGCATAACGTACCGCTACGGGTTCTTTCACTTCCGGCGCTGATACCACAATATTGCCGCGTACAATACTGGCTTTGGCCGGTCGGAAAAATTTATCGGCTCCCGCAACTTCAAATTGCATCAAAGGTTTACCGAATGAAGTAAAACCATTGGGTGCATTATTAAAGCTGAGTGTGGCCACGCCTTTATCGTAGGTTACTTTAGCCAGTGAAGGACTGGTATAGGCAAATCCCTTTTGTCCGTAGGTTTGCGCCAATGCCAGGTAAGCAAAACGTTTACCTGCTATTGCTTTATTAGCGGGGTGAATATTATTCTCTTCACCGGCATCCAGTAACACGATCATACCACTGTTGCTGATCTTTTCAGCTGCCTTGCGCTGCGCATCACGCAGGTAGGCCGAATTAAACTTGCCGCCACTGTTATAGGGTGGCAACTGCGCATAATTATAGGGTGCAATCTGGGCAAAATAAAAAGGAAAATCGCCCTGACCAAACTCCTTACGCCATTCCTGTACCAAAGCCGGGAAAAGGGTTTCATATTGATCGGGACGTTCATAATTGCTTTCGCCCTGGTACCAGATACAACCTTTGATGGTAAAACCTATAAAGGGGTATAACATGCCATTATATAAAGCAGTAGGGGTACGGTTATCGGGTTTATCGGTATCAGGTATTTTTATTTCAGGGAATAACTCCTGCAAAGTAGCCTTATTCATCCAGGCTTCGGCTGTGGAGCCACCGTAGCTGATGTTGACCAGGCCTACAGGCACTTTCAAACGCTCCTGTAATAATTTTCCAAAATAATAAGCGGTTGCGCTGAAGCCCGCGGTAGTCTCCGGGTTGGCTATCTTCCAGTCATACTTTTTTGAAGTATCCTGTACCATTAATTTAGCTGAACGGGGCACCACGTAAAAACGCAACTGGTCATTGGCGCTATTGAAAATGGCATCGTTGCTGTTTAAAATAGGCTGGTCCTTATAACCCTTCATCGGCATCTCCATATTTGACTGGCCGCTGCACAACCAAACCTCACCTATTAATACATTATTCAGTGTAATAGCATCACCATCACTTATCCTGATGGTATAAGGTCCGCCGGCAACCGGGGTTTCTATCTGGGTCTTCCATTTTCCGCCGGTATCTGCTTTTACCGTGTAGTTCTTTTTATTCCATGAGGGTATGATGGTAACAGTGGCCGAGGCTTTTGCCCGGCCCCAGATCGCGGCTTTGGTTTGTTGCTGCAGCACCATATTGTCGCCAAAAAAATAGGGAAGTTCAATGGCGGCAAAAGAAAATAAAGGGGCTAAAGCCAGGACAAGGGCAAATAATATAGTACGGAAAAAAGAAGTAATAGTCATGCGTAAAATTAACCGATACCGCTATAAAAACTGTTATGGGGTTAACAGATAATGTTAAAATAAAATAACCGGGCAGGGATAGTCAATTTTTTTGTAATTTTTGCCGTTTTTAACGGGATACGGCTGTATGAAAGAAATAAACAAGGAAGGTTCACACAACAATATATGGTACGGCATGGGCCGTGAGCGTATTGATATTCCCAAAAATATCCTGAAATCCCGTGTGCAGCAAAACCTGTTGTTACAACATTTACATATCTGCTCTATCGGGCATTATCCCAAGGCCAAGGATCATTATACCTATCGTAAAAAAGGCCTGCCGGAAAATTTTATTTTTTATTGCGTGGATGGTCATGGCTGGTACCAGCTGAACGGTGTACGCTATGAAGTAGGGCCGAACGAATTTTTTATTCTGCCGCAAAACCAGGAGCATGCCTATGGCAGCAGCGACGAAAACCCCTGGAGTATTTACTGGATACATTTTGGTGGTACTTCCCTGCCTACTTTAAACGAGGTATACGCGGTCCAGCAATTCTTCAAGCCCTCGCATATCAAAAGTAACAATGAGATCATTGCCATCTTTACCCGTATTTATAAAACCCTGCAACTGGGTTATAGTATCGATAACCTGCTTTTTGCCAATATGTGCCTGGCGCATTATCTCACCCTCTTTGTATACAGCGAAAGGCATAATGATAAGGTGGACAGCAATAACCTCGATTGTGTAGACAATGCTATTTTATATATGCGTGAACACCTGGCGGAGAATATAGCCCTGGGCGATCTGAGCAAAAACTATAACTACTCGGTATCCCGTTTCTCCAACCTGTTCAAACAAAAGACAGGCTATGCTCCTATCGATTACTTTTTACAAATGAAAATGCAGCGTGCCTGCCAGCAACTGGATTTTACCAGCCATTCTATCAAGGAAATTGCCTTCAATATGGGTTTTGATGATCCCTATTATTTCTCCAAACGTTTCAGGACCATCATTGGCGTATCGCCCCGCAAATACAGGGCATTGAAAAAACAGGAGTAACTCCTGCCGTGTTTTCAGCGGGGGAAACCAGATGTTTTATTTGATAGTACTAAATCTGTTTTAATCTCATTCATAGCTAAACGTTCCTGGATTATGGCTAGTCTTCGTGCAGAACCCATATCAAGAATCAGCTTTTTGTCTTTTTTGAAAGCGTTCAATTCTCCCTGTGTCCATTCCATAATATTTTTAAGTGATAGAAGGTTTTTAATATCAATATGCTGGTCAATACGCAGTGACAATATCCAGATTGTGTTTTCTTCTTCGTAATGGTCAAACATTGCTTCTATATCTAATCCTGATCGATAGGTGGATATATGGCCGGTCGTTTTTGAAACAAATAAGGGACTGTTGCCGCCAATTACATATTGCTTATCACCTGTCTCCCAATGTTTTTTTGAAGTATAAGGGAATATCCAGGCATAGGGTTTTTCAATAATCATTTCATCAATGATTATCAGTGAATCATTATCTGGAAATTGAATCAAACGTATCTGTTTTTCTGCTATAAGTTTAGCTTCCTGTAAACTGATCATTATGAATTGAAAAATAATTGTAGGGAGTGCCGGTAAAAGAAAAAAGAAATTTAAAAGCGCCTCGGTATTTATTGATTAACCTGCATACCGATCTTCAAACCAAAATCAAACAGGTTCTCTTTAACGGGGTATTTGTTCTGGAAGCTCGACAGCATCTGGTAACGTATCTGTGGGCCCACCTGCCATTGTGTTTTGCCTGTGCGGAAGGCGGCAAAGGTTTCAAAGCTCGAATTAACATTCACCCGGCGTATCAGCCAGGGTACTTCCACATAATGTTTATAATCCGATGATATCAGGTGCGAACGGTTACTGATCACATAAGTAGGCTGAATGGTTCCTGACACGCCTAAATAAGTACGGTCATTACCGAATATTTTATACTCCAGGCCAATAGGCAGCGATGCGGAGAAATAAAAATTCTTGATCCAGTTGGCTTTATAACCGCTGAAAGTATTGTAATAGGTCCAGCTGGAGGCAAAATTATTACCGCTGCCATTGCTTACATCCACGCTGGCCATCTGTGGGTTATAAATAAACGCTTTTATATCGTAACGATTTACATTTAACTGCACTCCGCCTTTAACCTTTAACCGGTTGCTTAAACCATATTTGCCGGTGAGGCCAAACTCCAGTCCCAGGTCGGGTTTATGGGTTACGGCGTTGTTAATATCATCGCGGCTGTTGGCAAAAGGATTATTATTCGGGTTTAAGATAGAAGAATTGGTATAGGTACTATTCTCGCTCAGCTTACGGTAACTGATCGATGGGGTGAAATGTAACTGCCAGTCAACTTTTTTCCAGAAATAACCTTTGGGACGTTTATAACCATTGGTCACACTTTCAATAGTGGCAATATGAATGGGGTTGTACAGGTTGCTGTGATTTTCAATCAGCGAAAAGCGCTGGGCATGCATAAAACCCTGTTTGGGTGCTTTATGTTTTTGCATATCTGCTACGGCCACCAGTTCGTCGGTTACAGTGGCTTGTGCCGTATCATTACCGGTTACTTCTGTTGCTGTTACATTATTCCTGCGTTTTAACTGGGTAACCTGTTTACTGGTAATGCCCGATGCGGGGTCGCCTTCATGATCTACCCTGGCCAGTAAAGGGTTACCGGCAACATTATCTGTTTCGCTTATTACAGTTGTAATGGCCGTAAACTGGGCGGTACCGGCAGGGTTATAACCCATTACAACCGATTCGTCCACTAAACCGGGTATGGTATGAATGATGGAATTTTTATTGGCAGTTTCATGCCTGCGGCCGGATGGGGCCAGTATCTCAGGGTTATTGGCGGCAATAACAGGCTCGTTAATAACCGGCATTGTCTTGTTCGATTGAAAATCATTCACAGGCAACTGTGTTACTTCGGGTACATTCACCTGTTTAACGGGGTAAGAAAGCATGACGGCAGTAACGGCAGTAACAGTAAGCATAAACAGGCCTATCAAACCAATTGCGTACAACCTTCTTTTAATATGCAGGGTATCATTAATACCTTTCCATACTTTCTCAGAAGGCAGCATTTGGTAATCATCAACGCTCTCTTGTAAAAAGCGTTCAAAATTCCTGTTATGATGCTCTCTATCCATAATCCAGTTAATGGCGCAAACAACTTGCCAATCAACGCTGGTGTACAGCAGCTAACCAGTCAACGTTTGGTTTTGGTTTTTGCATAATACGTTTATGCACTAATATATCTTCAAGCATGCTTTTGGCCCTTGTGTACTGGCTTCGGCTGGTGCTCTCTTCAATATTTAATAATTCGGCAATTTCGCGGTGGCTGTAACCTTCCAGGGCATACAGGTTTAAAACGGTACGGTAGCCTATGGGTAATAGTCTTATACACTCCACCACCTGTTTGGCCTGCATAATGGCCGGTATACTTTCCTCCCTGGTGTACAAACCCGAGGCATGAATAATATCCACGCTTTCATTAAACTTCTTATTCTTCTTCAGAATATTAATGCAGGTATGTACAATGATCCGCCTGATCCATCCTTCAAAAGAGCCACGGTTCTCAAAGCTGTGCACCTGCAAAAAAACTTTAATAAAGCCTTCCTGCAGCATATCCTCCGCATCTTCGCGGTTCGGTGCAAAACGATAACAGACAGCCAGCATACGGGTACTATACTTATTGTATAACTCCCGCTGGGCTACCGCATCATTTCTTAAACAGCCTTTTAATATAGCTTCCTCAGTCATATTGTGACGATGGTTGCCTGTAAGTTAGACATTTTTTTCATACAAATGCTGCTTAGTTTCGTAGTTTTTCATGCGAAAAGCGGGTTAGTACGCAAAAAACAAACGTTTGAGTAGTGCACAGGCTCAAAACCTGTTATTTACAGCTTTTGGGGCTACCGGCCGCAGTAACTACGGTCAGCCACAGTTCCCCGCCCGGCTTCAATCCGCCGGCTATAAGGCCGCCGGTATTTACGCCTAAGCGGGGCAGCCCTTCAGCTGTACCGGGCAATTTGACAGGCTCAATCACATTTTATAATTTTATGCTTATCAATGGAAAGGGTAACGATTGATATTAAAAACCGCAGTTTTCATATTACAAGGCTTTTATCCGTTACGGTAGAAAGAGTTTGGCAGGCTTGGACTAACCCCGGACATATTGCCAGCTGGTGGGGGCCTGAAGGCTTTACCAATACCATCCATGTTATGGAAGTAAAAGCTGGTGGTGAATGGCGGCTGACCATGCATGGCCCCGATGAAAAACGTTATCCCAATAAAAGTACATTCGAAGAAATTATACCGCAGCAAAAAATAGTATTCAGGCATTTTAACCCCGATTACCTAGCTACCATTCTCTTTGAAGCAAAAGGTGAACAAACCCTGTTACACTGGACGATGGCATTTGAAACAGAGGCGTTGTTTGAAACTGTGGTAAAAGTATTTAAGGCTGATAAGGGATTGGAAGAAAATGTAGCGAAACTGGAAAAATATCTTACCACGATGTAAGAAACAATAGAGGTTTATTTTTTGGTACTCCGCATCGCTTTCACTTTTTTAACCTCCTTATCTGCTATAAACCGTTGATACTCCGCAGTACCTGCACTTACCAGGGCAATCTTTCCTGCTTCATTGGCATGAATGCCAAACCCCTGTTTCTTGGTTAAAGGCGATGCCCGCATACAAGCCTGGCCTTTGGAAAAAAAGGCAGCCCTGGCTTCGGCATATTCTTTTTTAGTCAGCTCATTTTTATCGGCATATACCTGGAATAGCACATCATCCGAGGTAAACCGGTAAGGGTGTTTGGCTATCAGCTCATACTGCATCTGGGCAATAGTTTTTTTATCATTTTTTGAAACCGGGATAACAGCTTTACCACCCGGGCAATCCTCCGCTATCTCGATAAATGTATTGTAGTAATTGGTGGTATGTACCTTATCGTTTGTTTTCATATTTATTCATTTGGTGCCTGATAGCTACGCTGGTTCTTTAATATTGTAATCCCCTCACTGGTGTAAAACCTTGTCTGTACAAAAGCGTCCATCTGGTAATTTAATTTTCGTTTTACTGAAAAATGCAGGTGCGGCCGGAAAATAAAGCCGGTGGCCCCGCTCCAGCCAATCTGCTCTCCTTTTTTACTTTCCCTGTTTTGGTTATTACACCATGCTTTTTCAAATGCCAGTAACAGCCATAGCTGCCGTCACTGTGTTGTATCATAATAAAATTTGCTTTTCCTTTATACTTACTGAATGGTCCACCCTCATCGTAGCTGTCTTTATAAGCATATACCACCCCTTCTCTGGCAGCCAGTACAGGCGTGCCTACCGGCATTTCAAAATCAATGGCCGCAGTATTTTTATGAGAGAACAGCCCGCCATAACCCTGTACTACCTTATGGCTGGTACCTTTTTCAAATGGCAGGTCATAAATATAACTGTCAGTGTTTTTAGTTACGGCGGTTGGTACATATAATACAATGACAATTCCGGCAATGCATAATAAAAACAATAATCCCAGCCATTTTAATACACTGCGTAAACGTTTTCTTTTCATCATATCTATTCAAACAAAGGGGGCATTCAACTATCTTGCACAATTTACTTGATTTCTAAAGAAAGATCGGAAAGAGCTTGTTTTCTTCAATTGAAGCAGGTTGCACAAATAGCAGTCAACAACAAGCTATTTCTTTATTAAATAATTATCTCTATATCCATAATCAAAAAGCTACTTTCATTTATTGTAGTACATGTACAGTTATATATTCAGTTGAAGGGCTGCCCGATTGCAGCGGCATACCGGAACATCGTGACGGGATACAGCGGAAAGCGGGAACTGCAGCTCAATAGCATTACCACAGCTGACAGCCCCCATAAAAAATGCCCGCAAGACTGCAGGCATTCAATAGTATAAAAAGATTAAAACTATATCAACACGTCACCGGTCATTTCAGGTGGTATGGGTAAGCCCATTACGGTTAAAATAGTAGGGGCAATATCGCCCAGTTTACCTTCCTTAATAGTACCCTGCCAGTTATTACTGATGATGAACAAAGGCACCGGGTTCATGGTATGCGCTGTATTGGGCGACCCGTCTTCGTTAATTAAATAATCGGAGTTGCCATGGTCCGCGGTCAGGAAAATAGTGTAATCGGCAGCCAGGGCAGCCGTTACTACTTTCTCTACGCATTTATCCACCGTTTCGGCGGCTTTAATGGCAGCGCCCCATACACCGGTATGGCCCACCATATCGGCATTGGCATAGTTCAGGCAAATAAAATCGGCCCGTTTATTCTCTATTTCCGGCAACAGGGCAGCGGTCATTTCAAAAGCGCTCATCTCAGGCTGCAGGTCGTAGGTGGCTACCTTGGGCGAAGGGATCAGGATGCGGTACTCACCCTCAAATTGTTTTTCGCGGCCACCGCTGAAGAAGAAAGTTACATGCGGGTACTTCTCCGTTTCAGCAATGCGTAACTGGGTGAGGCCGTTATCCTCTATTACTTCGCCCAGGGTTTTACGCAGGTCATCGTTCTCAAAAATAACATGCACATTCTTAAAACTATGATCGTACTGTGTCATCGTAGTGTAGTGCAGGTTAAGCGGGTGCATACCAAAGTCCGGGAAGCTGGTCTGTGTCAGCACCTCCGTTATTTCGCGGCAACGATCGGTACGGAAATTAAAGCAAAGCGCCACATCGCCGTCTTTAATGGATGCAATGGGTTGGTTGGCTGCATTCACAATAACGGTTGGTTTAATAAATTCATCCGTTACGTGCGAGTCATAGGAAGCAGCTACTGCGTCAATAGCCGAAGTATTGGTATCGCCAATGCTATGCACCATGGCATCATAAGCCAGCTTTACACGTTCCCAGCGTTTGTCGCGGTCCATGGCATAATAACGGCCGCTTACCGTAGCAATGGCGCCCACCGTTTTTTGTGTATGCTCATGCAGCTCGGTAATAAAATGTAAGCCGCTGCGCGGGTCACAGTCACGACCATCGGTAAAAGCATGTATATATACCTGCTGTAAACCCTGCACCTGGCAAATATCCAGGATGGCTTTCAGGTGGTTGATATGCGAGTGTACACCACCATCGCTTACCAGTCCCAGTAAATGCAGCAGTTTATTATTTTCTTTGGCGTAGGTAATAGCTTGTAATAAAGTAGGGTTTTGTGCAAAGCTGCCGGTGCGGATGGCCACATTAATACGCTGCAGTTCCTGGTATACAATACGCCCGGCGCCCAGGTTTAAATGGCCCACTTCTGAATTGCCCATTTGCCCTTCCGGAAGGCCAACCTGCTCGCCAAAAGTGGTAAGGGTAGTGTGTGGATACTTGCCGTACAGGGAGTTAGTAAAAGGTACGTTTGCATGTTGAATAGCGTCGGAGGATGCAACTTTTCCGAGTCCCCAGCCGTCCATGATTATTAAAATAGTTCTTTTTACAGACATAAATGAAAATTTGAGGTTGTTAAAGTGACAAGCAAACGTTCGCTTCAATGCCCATAAGAGTAATTTTTGTCATTGAAGTGTGTAAAATTACAGCGAAATAGCTTATTTATGTGGTAAAAACTACTTGTAAATGAGTAATTTATTACATTAGCACTATAAACCAATGCCTAAGATGGCATATTTTTAGATGCAATAACTATGAAAGCTTAAAATAAAAAATATGAAAACGATTTATACTCCTTTACTGGCGTTGTTTTCTTTTGTGATGTTAACGGCTTTTGAACAGAAAAGCAATATTGATAGTGTGATCAGTTCCTTAAAAACCGGTAACGCTACTGAATTGTCAAAATACAGCGATGAAAACCTGTTACTGACACTGCCTGATAAAAGCGACAGTTACAGCAAATCGCAGGCACAGCAGATATTACGCGATTTCTTTGGCACCAATGGTGTGAAAGGCTTTGAGTTAAAACACAAGGGTAATTCACCCGGTGGACAATATTGTATTGGTACCCTGCAAACAAAATCGGGTAACTATCGTACCCACGTTTTTATGCAAACCAAAAGCGGTAAAGAAAGCCTGAAAGAGATCAGGTTCCAGTTTATTGAATAAGCAAGTATTAACACATTAGATATAAGCCTGTACGGATTGTACGGGCTTTTTTGTGGATGGTGGTTAACAGTTAATTGTTCCAGGTTAATAGTTAAGGGAAGGCAAAACGCTTAACGCTGAAAGCTTAAAGCTTGCAATATAAAGCGGGGTATTTATTTTTCGATAGAAGCCTTTTTAATGCACTCATCAAATTCTGTCATTTACCATTCATAACTCATCATTTATAATTCATCGTTCATACTACAAATGGTTAAGCTGTTGTGCCACAGAACAACACTTTCACCTGTAAAACAATCTGGCTTTCAGCTTTTCGCATTCAGCTTTTGGCTTTTCACTCATAACTCATCATTCATAATTCCTCAACGCCTAACTTTGTCCCATGAGCTTTACACAAAAATTACATCATTTAATTGACGAAGCCTGGAAGGAGGATATTGGCAGTGGGGATCACTCTACTTTATCCAGTATACCGGCTGGTGCAACCGGGAAGGCGGTGTTAAAAATAAAACAGGACGGTGTGCTGGCGGGCATGGAAGTGGCCCGGGAAATATTTGCCTACAAAGAACCCGGGGCTGTATTTAAAGCCTATAAAGCCGATGGCGATGCCATGGTATATGGAGAAGTGGCTTTTGAAGTAGAAGCACATATACATACCATATTACAATGCGAAAGACTGGTATTGAACTGTATGCAGCGGATGAGTGGCATTGCTACCCTTACCCGCCAGTATACCAGTAAACTGGAGGGCTATCATACCCGTTTACTGGACACCCGAAAAACCACCCCTAACTTCCGTTTACTGGAAAAAGAAGCGGTACGCATTGGTGGCGGGGTGAACCACCGCTTCGGGCTGTATGATATGATCATGCTGAAGGATAACCATGTGGATTATGCCGGTGGTCTGGAAAAAGCCATTGATGCAGCTTATCAATACTTGCAGGTAAACAAATTGCCTTTAAAAATAGAAGTGGAGACCCGTAACTTGGACGAGGTAAAAAGGGTGGTGGCTATGGGCGAAGAAAAGGTATTTCGTATAATGCTGGATAATTTTACCCCCGAACAAATAACTGAGGCATTACCTTATACCAAAGGGCGTTTTGAAACCGAAGCCAGCGGGGGCATTAACCTGGATAATATTGAAGCCTATGCCCAGACAGGTGTTGATTATGTAAGTGTAGGGGCATTGATACACCAGGCTAAAAGTCTTGACCTGAGCCTGAAGGCAGTGAGCAATAAATAGTAACAATTCGCTAACCTGCGATACAAACCAATCTAAATATTTTTATACCATGAAGAGCAGATTATTTTTATTGCCTGTTGGCTTGGTCATGACAGGCATGGTAGCCGCACAGGATATATCGGTGATGAGTTTTAATATCCGTTTAAATACAGCATCGGATAGTTTGAATGCCTGGCCTTACCGGAAAGAAAAATTAAGCTCGCAGGTATTATATCATGCGCCGCAGGTGTTGGGTGTACAGGAAGCCCTGCCCGACCAGATGAACGACCTGAGGGCATCGTTAAAACAATATAGATCCATTGGTGGTGGCCGCGATAACGGAACGGATAAGGGCGAAGCCTCTGCCATCTTTTATGATACCACACAGCTGGCTGCTTTGCAATCAGGCATGTTATGGTTATCGGAAACACCAACAGTGGCCGGCAGTAAAGGCTGGGATGCAGCATTTCCGCGGGTGATCACCTGGGTCAAATTCAGGCATAAAAAAAGCGGTAAACAGTTTGTTGCCTTTAATACACATTTTGATCATATGGGTAAGGTGGCCCGCAGGGAAAGCGCCCATATGGTATTAAAGACCGTAAAAGAAATTGCAGGCAAACTACCGGCATTCTTTACCGGCGATTTTAATGCTACTCCTGATGATGAGCCGATACAGGTGATCATGGATAAAAATAACCCGCTGCATTTAACTGATGCGAAAACTGTTACGGTTAAGCCGCATTATGGTCCCACCGGTACTTTTAATGCCTTTAAAAATAAAGAGATCAATGACCAGCCGATAGATTATATTTTTATTAAGGGTAACTGGAAGGTAAAAAACCACGCTACGATTTCGCAAACATGGGAGGGGCGGTTTGCATCCGACCATTTCGCTGTATTGGCCTTATTGCATTTACCATAATAGAGACGTCAGCATGACGTCTCTATTATGGTAAAAAGAAATGTTGTTGTCGTAGAGTGAGCATGCATGCTCACTCTACGACAACAACAACCTGAATTTTATTTCGTTTCCAATCCGCGTGTCAGCCATCCTTTCCGGCTGGCGGTGGCAATGGCATATGGTGTTATCCAGAACAGGGCAAAGGCATAAAAAATACTATAAGGGTATGCCCAGAAGGACTCTACTATATTATGCCATTTGGCGTAAAAATATACCTGTATGCTGGAGAAAATTAATATGCTTAAGAGTACGGAACTGATAAACAGGATGGGATGCGTAACAATGAACACCAGCATTAACAAGGTCAGTGGAATGGCCATGATCACTTTTAACCATTGGTTCAGCAATAATATCCTGGTACCTGCTTTAGGACCGGTACGAAAGTTTTTAAAGGCGAAAGTACTCATCATGATATTCTCACGCACATTACTTCTTTCCCAGCGTATAAACATCTTGTAAAGATTTTTATATTTTTCAGGGATATTGGTCAGCACATGCGCATTACGCTGGAATACCACATGATAACCCTGTTTCAGGATCATATTGGTCATGGCCCGGTCTTCACCTATATCAGACAGTTGTCCCATAAAGGTTTGGTTGATCCATTCCGGTAAGCAGGCCATCACGGCATCTTTACGGTAAGCGGCCAGGGCGCCCGGTGTACACAATACCGAACCTAACGAACTTTGTGCTGAACGGATGAACTCAAAGCTGAATACAAAACTCACATTCAGCATGCGGGGGATCATGCCCGATTTATTATTTAACACCCTTACATTGCCGGCAACGGCGCCACATTTTTCATTTACAATGAACGGGCTTACCAGGTTGCGTAAAGTGTTTGGTTTTACAATGGAATCACTGTCTACCGTAACAAATATATCGCCGGTGCCTAAATGAAAGCCACGATACAGGGCATGGCGTTTACCTTTATTCTCCGGCTGCTGGTATATCTCCAGCCGGTCGCCTAATTCGGCCTTCGCTTTTTGCATCCATTGCCAGGTATCATCCTGGCTGCCATCGTCGATAGAGATCAGCTGAATTTTTTCTTTGGGGTAATCGCTGTTAGCCAGACTCAATAATGTTTGCCATACCAGTTTACCTTCATTATAAGCCGGAACAATAACGGTACAGGTAGGTAATAACTCGTCACTAACCGATTTAACTGCTTTATAGCGGAGGTATAAGACAAGAATATATACGAGAAAGCAAAGCTTAATAACTAATAAGGATACTGCTAAAATAACAAATGCGGTTCCCCATACAGTGGTTAATCTTTCTGACCGGATCTGTTCATAATGCGGCTGCAACCGGTATACAAGATATACAGCGCCGAACATTAAAATAAAAGTGGTAATAAGCACCATGTAGTCCGATAACTTTAATGCAGCGGCTTTTGCATGTTCTGCTACTTTTGATTGAAAGGCCTTTACACCGGCGGACAATCTCCGGGCAAGACCTGCTTTTTTTTGTAGGGTAGGTTCCATCATAATCAATACATTTAATGTGTTAGCTGATTCAACTGACAATTCATTTCATTCACGATCCTTCCTTATTATAGACTTGAACACTCAACACACATTCTCAGTCTGTAGTGAGAATGATCAGTAGTAAGTAAGCCAAAGAAAAAATACATGAGGTATTCTACAGACTTGGGGAACCAACAATTTTCAAATACCATGCCATTATGATAGACTGCTTGCCAGCACTACATTGTAGCCTTTATATTTTTTATTTTTTTATGATTAAATCATAAGCAGATGATAACAATAAAATAACATTTATATAGCAGGTGCTGTTACTGTAGTGTTTTTCAGTGTGTTGCTAATAATGAAAAAAAGCTGCTTCATGTGTATAAAAAAATATACATGATAAAGATGTTGATAAGATGCAGGAGTAAAGAACTTTGTGTAACTGCTATACATAATTGGAAGCAGTATTCTTTTTTATTATTTTAGCCTTATAATTTACTCCGGTGAATAATAAAATAACTGCTTTTTTACAATCAATTTTATGTTGTATACTCTTTACGGCTGTATTAGCCCTGGCTTCCCCGCTTAAACATTTGTTACCACCACAATTTGAACGATATGCTTATGGCATACTTGGAATAGTTGTTGCGCTTGGTATTGTTTGGGTGTTTTGCAGGTGGGGCCGGCAGCGGCCTGCTGATATGGGCTTAGCATGGCAGCCTGGTACAGTGAAAAATTTTTTCACCGGTTTTGTTTCCGGGTTATTGATTTCAGGGATCGCTTTTTTGATTGTTATCGGTGTAAATGATCTACAGGTGATAGCAGTACAAGGCCAGGATATGGGCATGTTTTTTATGTGGGCAATGGCCTTATTATTATTGTCTTTGATGGAGGAAATAGCTTTCCGTTCTTTTGCTTTTATGCATTTAAAAAATAACTGGGGGATATGGCCGGCACAAATTACCATTGCCATATTGTTTGCATTGTATCATGTAGCAGGTGGGCAGGATATGCTCAGTTCCTTTCTAGGTCCCGGTGCATGGGCCTTTATCTTTGGCTGGGCCGTGTTGCGTACCGGTGGAATAGCTATGGCTACCGGTATTCATTTTGCCGCCAATTTATTTCAGGCTGCACTTGGGCAAAAAAGCAGTTTTCCGGCGCTGTGGAAAATTGATGTGCCGGAAGTATTACCGGCTTCTTTACAGCAACAGATTGACAGGACCGGTGTACTGGTACAGCTTGGGCTGCTGTTAACAGGTATAATACTTACACTTATATATAAGCGAAAGCAGCGTAGAATCTGATAAACAGGTAGCTGCTCATAACAGCACTGCAGCTGAAGGGCTGCCCGACTGGATGTAGTAGCTGCATAAAGGGGTATAGCAGCATGGCTGCACTACTACGGAAGGCGGGAGCTATTGCTGAGTGATGTACACTGTTGACAGCCCCGATAAAAGCAAGGATAATTATTCTATTAATGAGTTTTTAACGGCAAAGAAAACCAGGCCGGCAGTGTTTTTACAGCCAAAACGTTCCATTAATCGGTCCTTGATAGCCTCTACGGTTCGCGGGCTGATCTCCATTTTCTGGGCTATTTCCTGTGCGGTAAATTCCATACAAATAAAACGCAGTACATCCCGTTCCTTATCGGTCAGGGTTACTTCGTTGTTTAAGGATGGTATTACTTTCTGGCGGGAATGTGATTTTTTTAGTAAGATGCGGTTAACAAAGTTGTTGAGGTAATATCCTTTTTCAGCCACATCCATAATGGCCCGACGGATTTCCTGGGGATCGGCATTTTTGAGCAGGTAACCATTCGCTCCGTTTTCCATCAGGTGGTAAACAAAGCGCTCATCTTCGTACATACTTAAAACCAGTACCTTGATATGGGGGTATTTTTTGCTGACGATCTTGGTGGTTTCAATACCATCTTTTCCGGGCATACGAAGATCCATCAGGATTACGTCCGGCTCTGCTTCATCCAGTTTTTCCAAAAGTTCATCCCCTTCTCCGGCTTCCAGTACAAATTTAATATTTGCAAAGGGCCTTAAAGATAGTACTACGCCTTTTCGAAAAATCTTATGATCGTCTGCTATGGCTACTTTTATTACTTCCATCGGCTTGGGTATTGGCAAATGTAAATAATTCGTATCATTTACCCATAACAGTTCTGAACATTAAGGCATGGGGAGCGTGAAAGGCGGGAAGAAGCGGGTGAATAGTTGTGCGGAATAAGCTTACTCGTAGGTGGTATTATTTTCCTGCGGAATTTCGAGAGTAACCTTATAATAGGTTTGGGAAATATCTTTTTCAAAAACAATACTCCCACGAACCAGGCTGGTACGGCTGGTAATATTCTTTAAGCCAAGACCTACGGTACTTTTAGTAAGTTTATCAAAGTCTGATTGCACAATACCCCGCCCGTCATGGTGAATACGCAGGTAAAACCGGTTGTCGTGTACATTTTGCGTAAGGTGTATAAAGCTGGAGTTACTGTGTTTTAAAATATTGCCCACTAACTCCTGCACGATCCGGAATACAACTAATTCTGTCTCAGGTTTAAGACGGTCTTTATAATCGTGAAAACGGCTGCTGGCGTTGATGGTACCTGAGCCGCTGATCTTTTGGAAAAGGTCATTAATGGCCGATTCCAGACCAAAGTTTTTCAGGGTAGGGGGCATCAGGCTATGGCTGATATTCCGGATCAGCTGAATGGTATCGTCGATGATCTGGCGGGCCTGGAAGATGGCCTGCAGCTGTGATGCTTTATCCTGGTTTACCAGGTTCTCGTTCAGGTATAAACGGGCAGTAGCCAGTAATGGTCCGGCGTCGTCATGCAGGTCGGCAGCCAGGCGTTGTCGTTCCTCTTCCTGCATTTTTATAGAAGCATTTAATAAAACCTTTTGTTGCTCCTTTTCCATTTCCTGTACGGTGGCATTAAAACGGGCTACTTTTCGCTGGTGAAGTATTAATAAGGTAACAATGCTTACTGTAAGTACAGCCATACCCACGGCACCGATGATAAATACCACCGGGATATTTGTAGCTGTGCTGGCTTGCAGTAGAAAATTCATATATGCAGGTAGATAAGACAGGTTACATGACTAACCTATAAAAAATTTAAAAATGGTTCGTTGGTTTTTTGGGCTTGCGGTTTTTTATTGGCTTGGCGGATGTAGACGAAGATAGCTATTGTAAAGAATATATTCTTAATTATGTCAAATATATAGGTGATAAACCAGTACTGGCGGATCTGCTCTTTAGGTAAATAGTCGATTAACAAATGAAAAAAGAAAGTGCCGGCTAGATAAACCAATATTCCAAGTGCTATCCAAAAAGTAGGTTGAGTAGCTAGGGACATACCAGGCATTTTTGTTTCATCCCGGTTTAATTCTAAAAAAATATAATAAAATATATAGGCAAACATTAATAATGTACAAATACCGATAGAAACGGAATCAATAAGACCGGCTTTGACCCAAAGCGAATAGAAAGTGTGAAAAAGCAGAAAGAATATTGAACCAATAAAAACCGTTTTTAAGAATGTTTTATTGGTTTGATACCAGTAAGTAAGTAAAGTGGCAAATAATATATATTCAGTTAATGTAAATAAAAAGTTGAATATACGGGGTGAAACAGGGGACGGGGTAATCTGATCAAAGAAAAAGGTAGTTAAAAAGAAAACAATTGAGTAAATCAGAAGGGGTAATACCTTAGGGAAAATTTTACCTTTATTTTTGATAAACAACAGAAAAGCAATTACCGGGAAAAGGTAACTCAACTCTAATATGTGTTCAACTAGGTATAAAAAAAACTTTTCTATTGTAATTGGATTTTATCCAAAAATAGAAAAGTTTTTTAAAAAAGGAAATTCTTAAAAAATTTAGTCTTCTAAACCTTCAAAAATACCACCACCTTCAAGATCCCAAACGATTTTGCGGTTTAATTTCGTAATTTTTTTCATAACAGTAACAAATTTAGACGGTCTATAAAATTATTGTACTGCAAAAATTGCACGTAGAAGTCCCATACTCAACCCTTAATTTCAGAGGGATAAATACTTATAAGTGCGTGTAATTCAATACTGATAATAGTTACAGGGAGATTAACGGAACAACGGCATCTTAATAGTTGCGTAATGTTACGACTATTTACTAGTAAAATTACTATTTTGTATATAGTTTTTTTACTAGGTATAAACTCTTATTGTAGAAAGTTCTTCAAATAGAAGCAAAAACCGGATTCAAAAAAAGAGGAAAAACATCTGTTTTTTAAAAGGGAAACTCCCCTTTTGGAGGGTACAAAGTTATTTTAAGGGGTAATACCGGGCAATAGCAAAAACACTATCCAGCCTATCGTATATTTAGCAGTAGGAGAGTTTTAGGATTATTTAAAACCTTTTTTATTTTAACTTATTGATTATCATATTGATATGATTTAGGGGAGATAGGGAGTAAGTAAGGATATATTGGGCTTGCCGTTTCTTAATAGTAATAATGTAAGGGAATATCAAGCATTTTACATACTAGTTTGACGGACCATAGATCCCGGAAGGAGCCTATGGTCCTCGAAAAACAAAACGCTTCATGGGCAAAGCATAACCAGCAAGGGTTTAATTATTTACTCTATAGAATACAACTTATATAACAGCTTTTTCACCAGCCTGTAATTGGTAATCACGGATAACAATATCAGTATTACCGCGATACTGATAACCGACCAGTGTACAACAGAAGAAAGTTCGGGGCGATTATACATAACAAACTGATGAAAGGCCCATTGCATCAACTGGGTGGCTAATAATGCGCCAAAAACTATAACCAGGTACATGGGTACAAAGCGCCGGGAGAAGTTGCTGCCAAGCCATTTTGGTGAATACCCGATAGTGAGTAATAATTGCAGGTTGTCCTTGCTGCGGGCAATGACCAACTGCAGGTAAAAGGAGAATAACAATAAGGCTAAGATCACTACCAGCAAACCAAAGATCCCCAGGGCGCTGAAAATACCCTGGATCACGATCTTATTACGCCCCAGTAAAGTTTTATCCTTGTTCAGTTTATACCCCTTGCTGTCAAAGAATTTCAACAGTTCGGTATTATTGGCGTCCCTGGTTTTTATAAATAACCGGGAAGAGGCTACGCCTTTGTTTTTCCCGAATTTTTCATTTGCCCAGCTTAAAAAGGCTTTGGGAACCAGGACTGAGTTTACCCGGTCGCTGAAAGCCACAATGCGGCCATAAAATACTTCGCTGTTATTGTTCCCTTCACAGTGTACATGTACTACCATGCCTCCTGCAGTTTCCTTGGATATCTGGGGCAGGTTCTGGCCCGGGGCAAATACATTGTAGATCTCGAAAAAGTCGGAGGACAGGATAATGGGAAGGGTTTGCTGGCCGGGCTGCCAGGTAAAGCTGGGTGGAAGGGTGTCTAAAAAATCATTGTCCAGGGTTTCCAGGAACATATCGGTACGGAAGGGTACCACATCGCCGGCGCTTAACATTACCCTGAAATCATTGGGAATTAATGGCGACACATTATCAATCAGCGGGTTGGCCTTGAGTCCATCTATATCCTGTTGGGTAAATAAACTTTTTTCGGGCTGGCCCATGGTCGCATTCGTAATGGGCTTGGTTATCGATATATAATCGTATCCGTTTTTACGGATGCTGCCTTCTTTTAATAGCTGCTGGATGTTGATATACATCTGTACAGAACATAAGAGCAGTAATACCCCGATACCCAGGCCTAAAAACGAAAAGAAACCAGAACCGCCTTTTCCGCCTGTCTGTAACAAAGGTTTTATGGGTTTAAATGAAAGCGCCATATAATAAGGTCAGAATTAAAAGTAAAAATTAGTATAGAACAGCCTGCCGGGATAATTTATACTACAGGTAATAAATACTGGTGTACGGATAAAAATCTATTTTCTCCAGGTCGGCCAATATCACGGTAGCGTTCCTTTGTCTGGCTTCTTCAATGATCAGTTCCATGGCTTTTTGTGCATTATTGTTATCCAGGTGACTAAAAGGCTCATCCAGTAATAAATAATCAAAAGGCTGTAATAAGGAACGGATAATGGCTACACGTTGCTGTTCGCCGTAGGAACAGGTTTTACCCCGCGACGATAATTTATCACCCAGCCCCAATCTCCTGGCCATCTCCAGCACTTTGTCCCCATCATGAAAAGGAGCCAGTTGTCTTTTTACTTCCAGGTTCTCCAGTACGGTCGATTCCGGTAATAATTTCATATCCTGGAATACAATACTTACCTGGTTGGTACGTACCCGGGCAAAATCTTCGGGCGTAAACTTTTTTAGCGGTTGGGTGTCGTATAATACATCGCCTTTGTATTGCTGCCGCATACCATATAAAAAATGCATCAGCGATGTTTTACCGCTGCCCGAAGGAGCAACAATTTTCACCAGCTCCCCTTTATTAAATACGATATCCTTACCCCATATTTCGGAGGTAGTGGTCCGTTGCTGTTCAAAATAGGTGGGTAATAAGTTTTTAATGGATAGTATCATGTATCAGTAAATAAACCACTATAGATATGATAGTGGTAGTTTGAAGTTTAAAGCTACAACATTACCGGTATTCCTGTAACTGCTTGTTTTGTTAAAATATGAACAGTACATATCAGGATAGCAGGTAGTACAAATGAGGTCGGAAACAAAAATGGGTACAGTAATAAGCTAACCTTACTACTGCACCCATTACCTGCTTTATGAATTATTTTTTTGGTTTAACTTCTATTGCAGATGCGCTTGGCGGTGGGGCAGGCATATTCGGGGCTGCTATCACTGTATCTATTGTGGTAGGATACTCTGTTTCCCATTTTGCCCTTTGTTTTTTCTCCAACACATTCATCTGGTCAGCATATTTATTGAGTTGTTTTAAGCTGTTAACACTTTTATCGCTTAACAGTACTTCCATATTATAAGTAGCTTTACTTTTTTTGTAGTCGCAGTTAAACGTAAACTCCTGCCAGGTTGCTTTTGACAGGTCGGTCATGGCATTGGCAATGCTGTCATTGTTTTTACTTCTGAAGGTTTCGATAACCTGCGGGATATTCACAAAAAAGTTCAGGTTGTTGCCTTTTAATTTGTCGGCATAATTTGGTTTGTTATTACCGGCCAGGAATGCTTCCTGGGCAGCTGAGTCGGTACCCACGATAAACCAGTCCTTTTCATTTTTAACAAAAATATCATTAGGTTTTTCCCCGCCCATTTCTTTCAGGAACATATCATATAACTTGTTGAATTTATCCTGCACTACAGAGATACCAAAGACCATTTTCGGGTTTTCTTTCTCGTAGGTATAGCTCTCCGGTTTGCCATCATAACCGTCATAAGTACTGGTCACTGTTTTCTTTTCCATGCCGGTTAAGGCAAAAGCAATATCACCTTTGAAAGCGGCGGCAATCTCTTCCAGTGAAAGATTGTTTTTACCCAAATAACTATTGGCAATACCGTCAGCACCAGCCAGGCGGATGATGTCGATGATCATGGGGATAGATAGTTTGTAAACACCGGCAGCCAGGGCTTCACCCGAAGGCAGGCGGTTGATTACGTCGGCACTTACGCCTTCGTTGTTATATTTATCCATGATCTTGGCCAGCTCTTTACCATAAAACTGTTCGCCTGTCAGTGAAATTTTACCATTCTCAAAACTAAGGGTACCGGTACTGATATTTCCCTCGATCAGGCTGTTGAATTTCATCATGCTTAAAATGCCGCCCGCGAATGAATTGCTGTACATTTTTTCGGCACTGATCCAGTAATGCAGGTCGCCTTTACTGGTTACCAGGTCGGCAAAACGTTTATCACTGTCCAATAATTTTTTACCGCTTAATGCATAAGTGGTTTTGGCAAAAGTTAATAAGCTGTCCGTGCCAAAACGGGTGCTGCGGCCGGAACCGCGAAAATCATTGGTAAGGTTCATTGGGGCATCTGCAATAAACATAAAACGGGAGCTGTTCCAGGTCAGGATAGCGTCATCGTCCAGGCTGGTATAACTGAGGTCATCTTTCTTTTGAATACTGATGCCTTGTTTTACATTCTTTAAAGCGGCTTCAAAATCAGCAGCGCTTTTTAGTTTGCCCTGGAAAACCAGGTAACCACCATTATTCTGGGGTTTCATAAAAAATGCAAAACCTGCTTTAATATCAATACCCGATTTTTCAGGATTGGCTACCAAAGCGGCCATGGCCGTATCATCATTGGTGCTTTTTTTCTGCATGTCTTTGTACCATTCACTGGCCTGGATATCATCCCAGGTCATTTTTTCGCTTAATGATTGTGAGTTGATGGTAAAAACAACGGCTGCATCTTCCGGAACCAGTAAGCCGGTTTTGCCGGATTTATTACAGGAAGCCAATACCATTATACCGATAATGGCAAGAAATGATAAGAATTTTAATTTCATGATGTGTTTTTTATTTGTCAGTCGGTAAGTTTTACTTTGTACCGGGTAGGACACTTTTTTTGATCAGGTTTATGTAATACAAAGAAACAAAGAAAAAGCTTGCATTGCTGCAAGCTTTTATAAATGGTGGTTTAAGCCGTATAAATGAAGTATTATGATTGATGGCCGTTAGCTGCGCAATATTTCGCGGCTGATGACCAGTTTTTGTATTTCGCTGGTACCTTCTCCAATGGTACATAGTTTGGCATCGCGGTAAAACTTCTCTACGGGGAAGTCTTTTGTATACCCATAACCGCCAAATACCTGTACGGCATCATTCGCTACCTTAACGGCAACTTCGCTGGCATAGTACTTGGCCATAGCTGCCTGTTTGGTCATAGGCAGGTGGCGGTTTTTAAGGTCGCAGGCCTGCAGGGTCAATAACTCGGCGGCCGCAATTTCGGTGGCCATATCGGCCAGTTTAAAGGAGATGCCCTGGAAGCTCGCAATAGGTTTATCAAACTGGTGACGCTCCTGTGAGTATTGCAAGGCCGCTTCATAAGCTCCTTTGGCAATACCAAGGGAAAGGGAGGCTATTGAGATACGTCCGCCGTCCAGGACCTTCATAGCCTGTTTAAAGCCATCGCCGGTTTCACCCAAACGCTGTGTGTCCGGTACCCGGCAATTGTCAAATATCATTTCAGTGGTTTCGCTGGCGCGCATGCCCAGTTTATTCTCTTTTTTACCGGCGCTGAAGCCGGCCGTTGTTCTTTCTACAATAAAAGCGGTGGAATTATTCTTGCTTCTCGGCTCACCGGTGCGGCAGATAACAACGGCGATATCGCCGCTTTTACCGTGGGTGATCCAGTTTTTGGTCCCGTTAATGATCCAGTCATCCCCATCACGGGTAGCGGTACATTTCATATTACCGGCATCGCTGCCCGTATTGGCTTCCGTTAGGCCCCATGCCCCTATATATTCGGCTGTAGCCAGTTTGGGTAAGTACTTTTTCTTTTGTTCCTCGTTGCCGAAGTTTAAAATATGGCCGGTACACAGCGAGTTATGTGCCGCTACGCTAAGTCCTATTGAGCCACAAACCTTGGCAATTTCTTCAATGATGGTTTTATATTCTACATATCCTAACCCGGCTCCCCCGTACTCTTCCGGCACCAGTACGCCCATTAAACCCAGTTGCCCCATGGCTTTAAAAACGTCTACCGGGAATTCCTGGTTTTCATCCCATTGCATTACATAGGGTTGTATATGTTGACGGGCAAATTCCCTGGCTGTTTGTGCTACCTGTTGTGTAATTTCTGATGTTTCAAAGTTCATACGACTGATTATTTACGATGTTCTCCTTTATCCGGGTTATATCACTTCCCCAAACTTACTGCGCCTGTCAACGATAAAAAAATGTGCCACCGCAAAATTGTGATGGCACACATTGAAGGCTATTTGCCATAGGCTATGAGGCAAGCAACCGACGCAATCGTTAAAGGCAGTACAAAAATGCGGAATAATATTTAAACTAACAAATGTTAGTTTAAATATTTATAAACTTTTTTGGGGTTGGCATCCGGGCAGGTCCGGGTATTATTCTACTATAATGGAAAGGCCGTCATAGGCCAGCTGTATGCCGGCAGGTAATTGGGCCGAAATAGCCTGGTGAAGCCCCAGCTGATGGGAAATATGGGTGAAATAAGCCTGAGGTACCTGTAATTCCTGTACAATGGCAATGGCTTCCGACAAGGTAAAATGCGAAATATGTTTTTCCTGGCGAAGGGCATTTAAGGTAATAGCATGGCTGCCTCTTATTTTGTCCATTGAATCGGCATTGATAAAATTAGCATCGGTAATATAGGTATAGTTGCCAAAGCGAAAGCCGAGCACCGGCATGTTCATATGCATTACCCAAACAGGAGTAACGGCAATATCGCCTACAATAAAAGGATTATCGCTAATGCTTACCAGGTTCATCTGTGGCAAGCCGGGTATATTGCGGTGATCAAAAGCGTAATAAAAGTCCCGGCGGATAGCCTCTTCCGTCATTTGGTTGGCATATACAGGGATGGTTGTTTTTTGGAAAAAGTTAAAAGCCCTTATATCATCCAGGCCGGCAATATGGTCACGGTGCGGGTGGGTAAACAGTACGGCATCGATCTTTTTTACCTTCTCCCTAAGCATCTGGTAACGGAAATCGGGGCCTGTATCCACAATAATACGGGTGGTATCCGACTCTACCATAATACTGGAACGCAGGCGGGTATCTTTTTTGTCAGTGGATTGACAAACCTCGCAATTGCATGCGATCATCGGCACACCACTGCTGGTACCTGTACCCAAAAAAGTTATTTTTAACCTGGTAGCTAACACAATGGTAAAAGTAGTAAATGCAAAATGAAAAGCCGGCTAAACTTAGTAGCTTAGGCCTCCCCTTCGGGGGTATTATTGGTAGACAGGATACCCCAGTAAAGTTTACGGGCATCGTCGGTAAGCAGATTGGTATCAATATCCAGCTGCGGTATCAGCTCCAGTAATGTATTGATACGTCCTTCCGTTTGTAAAAACTTGTTCAATACCACCACTTTTTTAGCTTCTAAAATGCAGAAACCGCTTTGAAAAGTACCTCTTTCATAGCGCAGTACATACCCGCATTGTTCGGGTATATGCTCCAGTTTGTCAAGCGTGGATTGGGTGTATTTTATCATGCCGGAATACGTTAAAAATATGCTGCAATTTACTCCATAATCGGGGGAGGGGAATAAGTACTTTTCCACAAAAAAAGCTTTGAAAATGGGTATAATTCATACCATTTTCCGGGGTATTGCCGGTATAAACAGGTAAAGTGAAAATGTAATAGCTTTGCCGCGAAGCATCATCATCATCATTACCAGAAATATTACTCCCATGAGTAAGAAAAATAAACAGGACCAAAACGGTTTTGTATTCAGTACAGACCCTGATTTCAAGTTTGACTACCAGGAGGAGGCTCGGGAAACCCTGGAACCGGCACAACAGGTATTGCGTGTAAAACTGGAGACCAAACACCGGGCTGGTAAAGCGGTAAGTCTGATCACCGGCTTTATTGGTAAGGACGGGGATCTGCAGGACCTGGCCAAAAAGCTTAAAAATTTCTGTGGTACGGGTGGCAGCGCCAAAGATGGCGAGATCATTATCCAGGGTGATCAGCGTGAAAAAATACTGAACTGGTTATTAAAGAATGGTTATACCAAAACCAAACGCATCGGCTAATGTACTGGCAGGTAGGTATCATAGGATTACTTTGTTGCATTCTGGGTATATACCTGTTTGTGAAAAACGCTTTCGAGGAAAATAAAAGCGTTTTCAATGCCATCATGTTTATGATACTGGGTGTGTTTTTAATCAGCTGGGCAACGGCTATATTCTATGGTTGGGTAAAATAAGGGATTAGATAAAAACAATATCTACTTATTTATTTTACTACTTATACCTAAGTGTAAATACTAGTACGTTAGAAATACTTAAGCAGATATTTTCCAGTTGTCATTTGCCGGAGGAAGTATCTCTAATATATCATGTACTGTTAATGAAAAGATCGCTGCGATCTTTTGAAGACGTTCAATATCAATACGCGTTTTCCCGGTTTCTATTAATGAGTAGGAGTTTTGAGAGATAAAGAGCATCTCTGCTACCTGCGCTTGTGTCATCCTCCTTTTTTTCCGCAACAGTTTTATTTTCTCATGTAGCTTCATGGTGGTTGGACTTCGGTCACATAGTAGTTTGGTTAATGGTATTTCAAATATATAAAAAAAATGCAGCTTTCTGCGTACCACTAAGTGGTATTTTTTATCAGTTTTATTGATAAACATTTGCTATCAGCAAAACTGATAAAACTATTCAATACAAAGTAGGAGATTACGGGAGTAAACTTTTTTTCTTAAAATCAAAAATGTAACTTTATGAGAAAGTTTTTTCTTCTTGTTCTGGTAGCTACTTTTAGTATGTATGCTTCCGCCACTGTAAAGTATCCTTCTACTGACATTTCTACAATTGTCAACAAAGCGAATGCAGAAGAGATAGATGTGAAGAATGCAAAAAAAATCGACTTTGAGACATTTAAGGAAATTGCAGCAAATAAGGGTATTGGCAGTATTGTGTTTACAATGAGGGCCGGTTTTTGGTTTACTGACTCCTGTGGCGGCACGTATTGGGTAGAGTACTGGGGTATGACATGGTATGAAGCCATGGACATTCTGGTTATGATGGACCCGGTTTTCTGCACGTTCCCCGGTCATGACTGGCTGATCATGGTTGAATAATAACGTAAATACAATTAGCTGATCAAGAAATAGCAAATGCGTTACATTTTGTTCTAACACGCATTTGCTATTTTACTTTATTATATTTTTAAGTAAAATGCTAAAACCATAAACTATGGCTTACTGGGGTATACTACTGGCAGTTTTATTATCTTTTGCAGGTAATGATTTAAAAGAAACATCGGAACAACAGTTGAAGAATGAGCAATACGCTTATATTATTTACTATGAGTTTATCGGTAAGGTAAACAAGGAGGATTCTACAAAGCTGGTAACAGAAAGAATGATACTTTTATCCGGGCAAAATACATCGAAATATCTGAGCTATAATAAATTCCTGGCCGATTCCATGCTTATGGACCAGTATAAGAATCCCAAAATGATCAATGGAGCTCCTTCTTTCTCCATGCAGGGTATTCCCCGAGCAAAAGTTAATCACCAGGTAAGTAAGGATTTTTCTAATAATACCTATAAGTTTAATAATGTTTTAGGAGTTAATTATTATGTTTTTTCCGATAGTCTTCCTGATCTGCAATGGAAGCTTGATGCGGAGGAGAAAGTATTGTTAGGTTATAAATGCCAGAAAGCCACTACTCGTTTTGCAGGCAGGGATTATATTGCATGGTTTACATCAGGTATACCTATACAGGATGGTCCCTATAAATTCAGTGGATTACCAGGGCTGATACTGGAAATAGCAGATACAAAGGGAGATTATAAGTTTATCGCAGTTGGTCTTGAAAAGGCGAATAAAAATATTGCCACCAGGCCTATCAGTAACATCTTAAAAGAATTAAAAAGCAGTAGCGATTATAAAGCGGTATACAAGAAATTTAAAGCTAACCCCGGTCCTTTTTTTGAACCGGATAATATGAAATTGCCCCCGGAGCTAATAGAAAAAGCTGCCAAGAATGCTACAGAAATGCTTCAACTACAAAATAACCCTTTGGAACTGGATGAATAACAGAAGGTCTAAATATCTTTTCTTTCTTGTCACCTTAACTATTTTAACCTGCTTTACTTCTTTTATTGCTTATGCACAGCAACCGGTGCTGATTAAGGGAAAAATAACAGATACGTTAGGCGTTGGGATGCAAGGTGTATCTGTTACTATTACTACAGAGGATCAACAGGTGCTGGCATTTGCCATCAGTAATAAAACGGGCAACTATAGTTTAAGCGTTAACACCGGGTTAAGCCCGTTGGTGTTAAACCTGCGTAAACTGAATTACAAACCTGTCCGTCAAACTATATTGAACCAGGCGCAGGAATTAAATTTCACCCTGCATTTTTTTTCAGAAATATTACCTGAGGTAAAAGTAAAGAGTGGCCCGATACGCATGCGGGGTGATACCATCAGTTACCAGGTAAGTGAATTTGCCGAAGGCCGCGACAGAAGTATCGGCGATGTATTGGCTAAGATGCCCGGCATTGAGATACAGGGTGATGGTAAAGTATTATACCAGGGTAAGCCGATCAACCGGTATTATATTGAAGGTATGGACCTGCTGGAAGGCCGTTATGGTCTTGCCAATAAAAACCTTCCCCATCAATCGGTAACCAGTGTACAGGTAATAGAAAACCACCAGCCCATCAAAGTACTGGACAGCCTGGTGCCCAGCAACCAGGCAGCTATCAATATTAAATTAAAGAGCAATATCACTACTACGGGTAATGCACAGCTGGGTGCTGGTTTTTCTCCTTTTCTTTGGAGCGCCAATATAACCCCGATGGTATTTACTAAAAAACACCAGTTCATTGCTTCTTACCAGTCCAATAATATAGGTAACGACGTAAGTGTGCAATTAAAAGCCCTTAACCTGGAGAGTTTTCTGGAACAGGTAGAAACACCTACCATGAAATCGAACCTGGTGAATATTGTAGAAGTGCAGTTCCCGCCGGTTTCCAACCTTCGTTTTCTTGATAATAATATACACCTAGGAACGCTTAATTATATTACCAGGTTAAAAAAGGATGTAGAACTGAGGATCAATTCCTCTTATTTCAACGATTATCAAAGACAAAATGGCGACAACCGGATAGAATATATTTTACCAACAGGAAATGTGCTGCTGGAAGAACAAATGAATAACCGGCTTTTCTATAATGACTTTAAAACCAGTGTAACCCTGCAAAAAAATGTTACCAAGGGTTATATGGCCAATAATACCCGTTTTCATTTTAATACTGATGGTGCAGCCGGGCATATTTTTAATACCCGTGATAATATTGCACAACGTACCAGTACCCCCTACACATCTGTTACCAACGAATTAAAATGGATAACACCCATTGGTAAACAACTGGTCACTATTTATTCTTTCGTTAACTATAACAGGTCGCCTCAACGTCTTACGGTGACGCCTGGACAGTTTATTGAAGCTTTGAATGATAGTGTGGACTATGGACAGTTGCGCCAGGAAATAAGGCAACAGGTATGGCAAACACATAACTATGCCGAGCTTATAAAAGGTCTTGGCAAGTTTACGCTTACGTCCAGGGCAGGTCTGGTATTACAGGAACACAAAACCGATGCTGATATTTATATTGATAATGTAAAATCACAGGATCATTTCAACAATGCGCTGTTATATAAAAAACAGAAATTTTTTGCACAAACAGAATTGATCCGGAAAACACAAAAAAGCGATCTTACCATCAGGCTGCCGTTCTCTTATACGTTTATTTCCGTTCGTGACAGCAGGCTGGATAACGGCCAGAAAAATAGCGGGCTGATCGTACAACCTTCCGTTACCTGGCGGTATAAACTGGGCAACTATTGGGAGTCGGATATTTTTGGTGGCTTTAGTAACGATTTTTATCAGCCAGGCCAGGTATTATATGGCTACCTGCTGACCAATTACCGCAATTTGCAACAGAATGCTTATCCCGTGCTGCAAAATAAAACCGTTTATTTTCAACCGGGCATCCGGTTCCGCAACCCGGTGAATGGTGTGTTCTTCAATGTACGTTACCGGTTTTCATTTTCCGATAACCCGTTTTTATTCCAGAATTTGGTGCAACCCGATGGTACCATGATAGTGGCGATTAAAGATGTAAACAACCAGGCCTACAGGCATGAATCGTCTGCTAAACTGGGTTATTACTTCACGGCTATTAAAACTACACTGACCATTGGCGCAGATGCTTCCCGGCAGTCGGAAAACCAATGGTTAAATAATGGTCTTACGAAAACAGTTAATACTACGTTGAACCCTAACCTGCGGATCAATACCCGTTTCTCTGCCTATGCCAGCATTGATTATACGATCAACAATAATATTGGTATGAATAAAACAGGAACCAGGCCCGAGCAAAAATATTATACCCTGTCACAGGCAGGCAGGCTTACTTTGTATCCTTTAAAGCATCATCAGCTTACGGTGACAGCAGATCATTACTATAATGATTTTGTACCGGCAAATAAACACAATGTTTACTGGGACCTTGCTTACCGCTATACGATCGCTAAAAAGCGCATTGATTTTGACCTGGTATGTATTAACCTGCTGAATGCTTCCACCTATGTGAGGCCGATGTTCTCCCAGTTTTATTTTTCGCAAAACATTGTTCAACTCCGGCCACGTCAGTTAATGCTGAAGGTTGGCTTTTATTTTTGATAGGTATAACCGTGAGCTGGCCACCCTTAAAGTTGTAGTTGTTGCGAATGGATTAATAGCGGAGTAATCCCTGCGTGACCACCTCGTAGATGGTCCTGTTCCTGAGTACCAATTCTTCCTGTCCATCAGGTGAAAATTTTTTCCAGTAAACAAAATAAGCGGCTGATCCAAGGCCTATCTGGGGTTGTTTATTAAAAGAGGGGGTGTGGTATTTAATCTCTTCGGTCTTTCTCCCTGAGGCGTCATAACTGGTCCTGGTGATCTCAAATTTTTTATGAATATACGGAGGTTTCCTGGCCGCTTTTTCTTTCCATTTATACATGGTTTCAAGCGTGCCGGCCGGTGTATATTCTTTTCGCCAGTCCCTGGTCATCTCTACTTTCAGCCGTTTGCCTTCGTAATATTCTGTAAACTGTATAATGCCTCTATATGACTTTTCTGCAATGTGAGTATTCCCGTTGGGATAAAAAGTGGTGGCAGTATAATTGGGCGAGGCTGAGTTTTCGGTACCATAGTGACTGATTTTTACCACCCGTGCCAGGCTGTCAAATTCTTTAATATACAAATGCCTGGGTAGGTAAATAATCGATTTATAAGGTATACCATTTGGGTGAAATATACTGATAGAGTCCTTGGGTATGCCATTTTTAAAATTGCCCCGCATTTTCACAATACCGTCCTCATAATAATCCTCGTGCTCACCATTGAGTAAACCGTTACAATCTTTATACACGTATGTAACACCATTGTCAAATCCCAGGCCTACCCTGATCTTACTGTCGTAATGCGTATAAATATTAGTGTCCTTTTGTATATTAATAACCGGGAAAATGATGTCGGGTTGGGTGGGATAAAAAATCTGGTACTCACCTGCGGCCGGCAAAAATACTTTGCCTCTGACATTTTTATACTGGTTACCCAGCATATCTGCCAGGTAAAAATAGTTTGAATCTATGACGGTTTCTTTTGTACAATAATTTACCCGTTGCATTTGAAACCAAATAGTTTGAGTTTGACCTGATGCAAAATGACCAATTAGCGTAAAAAAAAGGAGAAGTAATTTGTTCATTAAATTTTCAACCCCATTTTTAATTATAAAAAATATTGGGTTTATTGACTAATAATATCAGCACCCGACTGCATCATTTCATGCTTACTTATATTTTTAAATAACACCGTTTCTTGTCCATCATCCGCATATTGTTTCCAATAAACAAAGTAGCTGGCGCTGTTTAAATCAAAGTTTGGGATATTATTTCCCCATTGCGTGGAATGATATTTTATAATGGATGTTTTTTTATGCAGTTTATCGTAATTGGTTTTTACTACCTCGTAAGTTGTTTGTAGTACTAAACCCCTGCTGGCTGTTATATCTTTCCAGGTGTACTTAGCGGTAATTCTTCCTTCATTATCATAGTCGGTTTTGCTACTATAATTAGTTTCGCTTTTAAGTTTTTTATCAGGATAGTACTCCTTGGAAGTAGTGGTTCTTCTTCTTACTTTTTCTATTTTTTTTACCCTGCCATTGGGGTAAAAACTGGTGGCATTATATTCTGTAGAAAAATAAGTATGGTCCAGTACATGGGTTATTTTAGTTAATACGGACAAGCTGTCGTATTCCCTGATATGAATTTTTTTTCGAAAAAAAATAACACTTTGATAAACGTTTCCGTTACGGTAAAAAAAGGTTAACGAATCTTTAGGTTCTCCATTTTTAAAATTACCCCGCATTAAAAGAATGCCGTTTTCATAAATATCTTCATGCACGCCATTTAATAAACCTTTACAATCAAAATAGGCTTCTGCCCCAAGTTGCCGATCAAATTTTATATTTATTTTTTTATCATAGTGTATATGTGTATTCACACTATCAGTAATATTTACCGTGCCAAAGTTTACATTACGTTGCGATAGCGATACAATTTTATACTTACCCATACTATCCAGCCAAACAGTACCGTCAACACTTTTGTAACCATTGCCCGATTGGGCAACAAGATAATAGGTGCCTCTTTCAAGCTCGGTAGTATTGGTGCAAGGATTTACCCGGAAAAGTTGAAAAGAATAAAGCTGTGCCTGCGTATAACAAACACAAGTAAAAGTTGTAATGAGTAAGACAAGTAGTTTTTTGTGCATATACAAGTGGTGTCTGAAAGATAATATAATCACACGAAAGATGAACCGGTTGATTAAAATATATTAAAAAGATTAACAAGTTAAAAGCAGTCAAAAACTTTGAAAAGAAATATTGGTTATTACATATAGCCCGGTAGAATTGTAGCAGTACAAGTGAGTGACACAACGTAAGCTCAATCAAGGGTGGGACGCTGGTAACATAAAACTATTATGCTTTGTCAGATTGTAAAGTCCCTTTTAGAGATTTAGGATTGATAGTAGTAATGCAAACAGCAATAAATATAAAAGCACCTGCATGTACAGGTGCTTTTATTATAATAATGCTCGGTTAAACTATTAACCAATAACGCTTATTGTCCTTG
This sequence comes from Terrimonas rubra, assembly GCF_042686025.1. Classification (NCBI taxonomy): domain Bacteria; kingdom Pseudomonadati; phylum Bacteroidota; class Chitinophagia; order Chitinophagales; family Chitinophagaceae; genus Terrimonas; species Terrimonas rubra. Next base: position 224,687 of record NZ_JBHUOZ010000001.1, on the reverse strand, counting down.
TGCTAAACTATACCCGCGTTTATCGCCCCAGGCATTCAACAGTTCAAAGGAGCATATTTTAAAATTGCCGCTCAGGCTTACGTACAAACCAATAATATCTGTTTGGCTAAGTGGTGTGCCATCAATACTTTCAAAACGTACATTGTACTGGTTTACCAGGTTGGTGTATACCGAGCCGGTTGGCCATACCTGGGTACCACGGTTGCTGATGTTTACCAGGTTGAATTTTACCCCTGCATGGCGCTGGCATTTCAACGCAATTACATGCGGCTGCTCATCACTTTCAATAAACATATCAACCCCTGCAATGGTTTCGTTAACCGCTTCCTTGCTTACCATCATACTGTTTTGCTGCAGTTTGAAAGGGGCAGGCGTGCCGGGTTTATTGGGCACAATCTCTTTAGCGCCTACCGCCGGTTTTTTACCAAAATTGGCAATAATGGCATTGGCAAACTCGGTGGTATTTACAGCCGGAATACTTTTATCTCCAAAATCACCGGTATGTACACCGCTTTCCAGGGTATATAATAGTGCGTTCTCAATAACGGCTGCATTCTCTGTTAAGCCTACGTGCTGTAACATAGCAATACCGCTTAATAATAAAGCCGTTGGGTTGGCAATATTACGGCCGGCAATATCCGGTGCGGTGCCGTGTACAGCTTCAAAAATAGAGATATGGTCACCAATATTGGCAGATGGAGCAAAGCCTAAACCACCTACCAGGCCGGCGCAAAGGTCGCTTACAATATCACCCTGCAGGTTGGTCAGTACCACTACATCAAACAGGTCGGGGCGGGTAACCAGTTTCATACAAAGGTCGTCCACAATAATATCGTCTGCTTTAATTTCGGGATACTCTTTCGCTACTTCATAAAAACATTCTAAAAACAAACCGTCGGTTATTTTCATAATGTTGGCTTTATGGCCACAGCTGATCCGGCGGGCATTTTTCTGGCGCGCCATTTCAAATGCGTAACGTATCACCTGCATACTACCCGGGCGGGTAATAAAACGGCGGCTCAGGGCCACATCGTGGGTAAGCATATGTTCAATACCGCCATAAGTATCTTCAATGTTTTCACGTACCACTGTAATATCAATAGGTATACCGGCTTTGCTAAAAACCGTATCTACACCGTGCAGGCTTTGAAAAGCACGTTTGTTGGCGTAGGTATTCCAGGTTTTACGGGCGGTAACATTAATACTTTTTACGCCTTTACCTTTTGGCGTTTCCATGGGTCCTTTAAACAATAAGCCCAGGGTTTCAATACTTTGTTTGGCTTCCGGCGTCATACCGTTATTAAAGCCTTTGTCAAACACCCATTTACCCATATCCACAAACTCGTACTCCAGCGGTGTATTGTTCGCCTTAAAAATGTTCAGCACGGCATCCATAATTTCCGGTCCAATGCCATCACCTTTTGCTACAGCTATTTTCATAAATTACTATATAATTGTGTGTTTAATATGTTACTTTTTTGGGGCTGTCAACAGTAGTGCTACTATCAACTGCAGTTCCCGCTGTCCGTTATACCTGCGCCGTTAAAACGGCTTCGGTGCCACTGCCATCGGGCAGCCTGTTAACGGTATTGCAAGGCCCGTCATTTATGATAAACATCAAAACTTACCGGCCCTGTTCTCTCCATATCCGGGTTGTTTAAAGCGGCTGATTTGGTGGCGCAAAGGTAACTCAAATATGCTTCCATTGTGTATTAAATAAGGCCTTTTGTGCGTATTTGACATTTGTTTACCGTTTCTCCAACAGTACTATTTTATAGGGTGGTCGTTATCGCTTACAGGGTGGGTTTTCCTTGTCCGGACGCTGTCCGGCGGCAAGGGATAACGGCTTACAGCTATAAGCCCGCAGTTATAAATGACAGATAATTATTGTAAACGCCGGGGAAATAACTTATTTTTACCAAAACCATCATATATGAGCAGTGCTATTACGGCAGGTATATTGGTGCATGTGGAAACATTCTATCAACCGGATTACAGCAATCCCATGCAATCGGAGTTTATGTTTGCTTACCGTATCACACTCGAAAATCATAACGCATTTCCCGTAAAGCTACATCGCCGCAACTGGCATATTTTTGACAGTAATGGTACCTATCGCACCGTGGAAGGCGAAGGGGTGGTAGGGGTACAGCCCACCCTGCAGCCGGGCGAAAATTACCAGTATGTAAGTGGCTGTAACCTGCGTACCGATATGGGTAAAATGAAAGGCACTTACCAGATGGAAAACCTCCATAATAAAAAACTATTCCTGGTCGAAATTCCTGAATTTGAAATGATTGTGCCCGCAAAGGCCAATTGATCCTGCACATATAACCCACTTTTGTAAATAACGTTTAGTGTATTGGCTAAATATTACCTGTAATGTTTATCAGTACTGTTGTCTGTGAATGCCTGAATTTTATAAAACTTATTTACATTTTTTTAGATTAATATTTTATTATTTTACGGTTAATTTTGGCTACCAAAGCCGATAGTAGCAGCTTGTCAAAAACTAATTTACATAACGAACCCATGTGGGTGGAAGCCTTGCAAAAGGGTGATACGGAAGCATTTACCGTTTTGTACCGCCATTACAGCCCGCAACTATATTCCGGTATTCTCCGGATTGTAAAGGACCCCCTGTCTGCCGAAGAAATTACCCAGGAGCTGTTCACCCGGGTATGGTTAAAAAGGGAAGCGCCGGGTTTACAGGAAAACTTTGCCGGTTATATCTACCGCATTGGTCAAAGACTGGTATTTGACTTTTTCCGTAAACTGAAATCTGATAAAAAACTCCTGCAAAAGTTTACAAAACTGGCGGCCGAACAATATAACCCGGTAGAGGAATTACTGCTGCAAAAAGAATGTTCCCTGTTATTAAACAAGGCCATTGACCAGCTAAGTCCCCAGCAAAGGCGGGTGTACAAATTAGTGAAACAGGAAGGCTATACCTACAAAAAAGCTTCGGAGATCATGGGTATATCACCGCTTACGGTTAAAGAATACCTGGTAACCGGTAAAAAGAATTTACAGCAATATATGCTCAATAATATGGATGCCACTTTGCTGGCCGTATGGCTGCTTTCCCAGTCGGGTATGTTCTAACCTGCTGTTAATGAATATAATATCCTGATTATTTTTTTCTGCCCCCACTCCCCCCATTTGCTTTTTTGTTCCGTTAATTAGGAAATAAACTAATTGTAACGTGTTATTAACCCCGGAACAGTATAAGGATTTATTTGAACGATTGCTCGCTTCAGACCTGTCCCCAGCCGATAGTGAAAAGATCATTAACTGGTTAAGCAGCCGGGAGGAAGATCCCCTGGCCGCCGAATTAATACTGCAGCAACTGGCGGTTACTGACACGGTAACGGATGAGGCCACTACCCGGGCCCTGGAAAACAGGCTTAGCCTGATATTGCAAACAATTGATACAGCTGCTCCGGTAAAACAAATTCCTTTTTATAAAAAAACGATCTGGCGCGCCGCTGCCGTATTCATTGTATTAGTGGGTATGGGTTTTTATCTTTTTAATGCTACACAACAAACAACTGCCCCCGATAAACCTTTGGCAGCAGTTACATCCAATGCCGAAATTAAACCCGGTGCAGAAGGAGCCTTGCTTACTTTATCAGATGGTTCAGTGCTGGTGCTGGACAGTTTAGGTAACGGGCTGGTAACTATGCAAAACGGCACACAGGTAATATTGAAAAATGGCCAGCTGGTATATGATCCCAATAATACCGACCCCGCTACTATAGGATATAATACCATGACCACTCCCAAAGGCCGCCAGTTTCAGCTGGTATTACCCGATGGTTCCAAAGTATGGTTAAATGCGGCCTCGTCCATACATTATCCCACCCTGTTTACCGGCGACGAAAGACTGGTGGAAATAACCGGTGAGGCCTATTTTGAAGTAGCCCATAATGCAGCAAAACCTTTTAAGGTAAAAGTAAACAACGCTACCACCATAGAAGTACTGGGTACCCATTTTAATGTGAATGCCTATAGTAACGAAGAAACGATCAATACTACTTTACTGGAAGGTGCGGTACGGGTATCAGGCACCAACGGTAAAACCGTACTGGCACCTGGTCAGCAGGCACGTACATCCGGCGATGGAAGCAGTAAAGTGGTAAATGCCGTAAACACCGGTAAAGTAATAGCCTGGAAAAATGGTGTATTTGATTTTGAAGATGCAAGCCTGGAAGAAGTAATGCGCCAGTTAGAACGCTGGTACGATATAGAAGTGGTGTATGAAAAAAATATTCCTAAGCTGGAATTTTTTGGTAAGATGGGAAAAGACCTGAGCCTGGATATTGTACTGCGCGGCTTAGAGAAATCAAACGTTCATTTCAGAGTTGAAGCCAACAGGAAGTTGGTTGTATTGCCATAATAAAAAAACGATTAAAAAACTATGATGTAACAAAACTAAAAACAAGGTTACACTCAAAAAGAAACCGCCATGGACGGCCATCCAGGCGGTAAAGGTTTGAGTAGTATCAACATTCAGGTCCGAACATTTAATTCTTAAAACAAACCCAAACAAAGGTATGCAAAAAACTGCTCTTTGTGACCCCAACGCTGTTGTGCTAAGGCTCTCTTTACATGCTGCAAACCCATGCGGTAAAACCAGGCTGTTGCCACGGCGGTTCAGGTTACTCACCAAAACGCTGTTGATCATGAAATTTTTTATACTGTTTATGATGGCGGGCCTGCTGAAAGTGCAGGCGAACGGCTATGCCCAGACAGTTACATTTTCAGGAAAAAATGTAGCGATCACCCGGGTATTTAAAACCATTGAAGCACAAACCGGCTACACGGTTTTTGCCAACAAGGATGTGTTGAAAAACATTAAACCCGTATCGGTTGCCGTACAGGATATGCCGTTGCAAAGTTTTTTAACGGTTATCACAAAAGACCAGCCGGTAGGTTATGAAATTCATAACCGGACTATTTTTATTGTAGCAAAAAAAGAAACCCCGGTAGAAAAGAAAGAGGAAAAGCCCGAACCGGTATACGCCGAAGTTAAAGGTGTGGTAACGGCTGATGGCGGCCCTTTACCAGGTACCACTGTAGCGATCAAGGGAACCAATATTTCAACGGTTACCGATATAAACGGCCGTTATACTATTGCTGCCTTACCCGGCCAGATCCTGGTATTCTCCTATGTAGGTTACAAGTCGCAGGAAATTACTTTTAATACACAAACTGAGATAGATATTACCTTGGAAAAGCAGGTAGCTGAAGAAGAGCATGTGGTGGTAACGGCGCTGGGTATTCCCAAGCGTGTAAGAAGCCTTACTTATGCCGTACAGGAAATTAAAAGCAGCGACTTAAACGCGGTAAACAACGGCAACTTTGTCAATAGTTTAGTAGGTAAAGTGGCCGGCGCCACGGTAAACACTTCTTCATCCGGTGACGGCAGCTCGGCACGTGTGGTATTACGTGGTGTAAAATCGATCAGTGGTAATAACAACGCTTTATTTGTGGTGGATGGTATCCCTATGCTGAACAACACTATCAGGGGGCAGGCAGAAGATATTTTCTCCGGTGCCGGACAGACAGGCGATATACTGGCTAATCTTAACCCGGATGATATTGAAAGCTTAACCATCCTCAGCGGCCCCTCTGCTGCTGCTTTATACGGAAGCCTTGCTGCAAACGGGGTGGTAGTGATCAATACCAAAAAGGGACAAAAAAACCGCACCACCTTTAGTGTGTCCAATACCACGGCTTTCTCTTCACCACTGGTGTTGCCTAAATTTCAAAATACCTATGGTGTATCTGAAGCAGGAAGTTACTATAGCTGGGGTGATAAATTAAGTACACCTTCTTCTTATAAACCTGCCGATTTCTTCCAGACGGGCGTTAACTCCGCTACTTCCGTTTCTTTTTCTACCGGTAGCGAAAACAGCCAGACCTATGTTTCGGTAGCTAAAGTGGATGCAAATGGTATTGTGCCTAATAATGAATTCGGACGGTTAAATTTTACCGCCCGCAATACATCCACTTTCCTTAACGGGAAAATGAACCTGGATGTAAGCTTTTCTGCCGGCCTGGTTGATGAGCAGAACATGATCTCACAGGGACAGTACTTTAACCCCTTAATTGCAGTATACCTGTTTCCGCCCGGGGATGATTTTAACAAGGTAAGATCATTTGAGCGTTACAATGCTTCCCGTAATTTAATGACACAATCCTGGCATTATGGCGATAACGGACTGATGATGCAGAACCCTTACTGGGTAACACAAAGAGATCTCTTTGTAAATAAAAAAGAACGGTATGCAGGAACAGTGGCGTTGAAATATAATATCAACGACTGGATGAATATTTCCGGCCGTGTAAAACTGGATAAGTCAAATGACCGCAACGAGAAAAAATTTGCGGCATCTACCAATACATTATTTGCATCGGAAAATGGCTATTACTCTTTACAAAATGTAAGCAACCGCCAGATATATGCCGATGCCTTATTGAATATTAATAAAACAATTGAAAGAGATTACAGTATAGCGGCCAACCTGGGTGTTTCCCTGGAGGATATACGTTTTGACCAGAATTTATATGGCGGACGATTACAGGGTGTGGCCAACCTGTTTACTTTCGGTAATATTATCCGGGGTACTACGGCCGATATTGCACAGGCAGGCTATGTACGCCAGAAACAATCTGCTTTCGGAACGGCTCAGTTAGGATACCAGAACAAGTTGTTCCTGGATGTTACGGGCCGTAATGACTGGGCCTCTACTTTATCAGGATCCAGAAATAACTCTTTCTTCTATTCATCGGTAGGTTTATCTGCGGTGGTTACCGACCTGGTAGATATCCGTTCCAATATGCTGAACTACCTGAAAGTGCGTATTTCACATGCAGGTGCGGGTAACGAGCCCGATCCGTTTTTAACTATTCCAACCTACCCGCTGGCAGGTGGTGTGCCTGTAACACAAACCAGGATGCCCAACCCTAATTTAAAGCCCGAGCTTACCCGTTCATGGGAGGCTGGTTTTAATGCCTTGCTGTTTAATAACTCACTACGTTTAGAAGGTACAGTATACCATTCCCGTACTTATAACCAGTTTTTCGAGCCTACACTTTCGGCCGCTTCCGGTTATACCAGCGTGGTGCTGAACGCAGGCCGCATTGATAACAGGGGTATTGAGGCAACTGCCCGTTACACCAAAGAGTTTGGTAATGTAAGCTGGACCTCATCACTTACCTATTCTTTAAACAGGAATAAAGTAGTAGAGCTGTTACGTAACTGGGAAAACCCCGTTACAGGTGAAAACATTTCCATGCTGGAACTGGATATGACCGGTACCGGCAGTTATAAAATGGTACTGAGAGAAGGTGGCACCATGGGCGATATTTATGTAAATACTTTAAGGGTAGATGAGCACGGCGCTATTTATGTAGACCCGGGTTCGCAGACAGTGGTACCGGAAAATAACAAGTTTGTATACGCAGGTACCAATTTACCCAAGTACAATATGGGCTGGGGTAATACGGTTACCTGGAAAGGTATTACGTTAAACGCACTGGTATCGTTAAGAGTAGGTGGTGTGGTGGTTTCCAATACACAGGCTATGATGGATGCCTTTGGTGTTTCCAAAGCATCTGCTGATGCCAGGGATGCCGGCGGGGCGCTTGTAAACGGACGCCCGGTACCTGCACGTGAGTTTTACCAGGCTGTGGGTTCCGGTGGCTCCGGCGGCATTGCTTCCTTATACACTTACAGTGCAACCAATGCCAGGCTGGCCGAATTATCCTTAAGCTACGAACTGCCTTTAAAACGTTATAATAAATTCATCAAAGGTGCGAATGTAGGTCTGGTTGGGCGTAACCTGTTCATGTTCTACCGCGAAGCACCATTTGATCCGGAGTTAACCGCTAACACGCAGACCTACTTCCAGGGCATTGACTATTTTATGATGCCAAGTCTCCGTTCAGTTGGCTTTTCAGTAAAACTTAATTTCTGATCAACTAATTATTAATTATTATGACTGCAGATAAAATGAAAAAAATTAAAAGCTGGTCACTGTTCAGTTTATTTATACTGACCATGACGGCATCCTGTACCAAAAAGTTCGGGGATTACAATACGAACCAGCATGAGGCTACAGAAGATATGATGGGTACGGATAACCTGAAAACAGGTGCCTTCTTTGCACAAATGTTACGCAATGTGGTTTTATTCAGGGATGGTGTTAACCTGTCCAGCGATTACCAGGTGGCACAGGGCCTTACCAGCGACCTGTATTCGGGTTATATAGCGCCTACAGGTACCTGGTACGCCGGTGTACATAATGGTTCTTATGCCTTTATCAGTGGCTGGATTGAAAAAACCTTTACCTCAGGCTTTGCTTCTGTTATGCCGGCCTGGCAATCCATTAACAAAGCGGCAACCGAGCAAAACCTGCCCCATGTGGCTGCTTTGGCAACCATTGTAAAAGTACAGGGCATGCACCGTGTTACCGATGCCTATGGCCCTTTGCCGTATGTAAACTATGGCAGCGGATCTTTACAAAATACCTATAACTCTGTACAGGATATATACAAAAAATTCTTCGAGGAGTTAGATGGTGCTATTGATGTATTAACACAATATGCCCAGGCCAATCCATCGGCCCTGTTGCTGGATAAGTTTGACTATATCTATGGCGGTAATGTTACCAACTGGGTAAAATTTGCCAATACCCTGCGTTTACGTTTAGCTTTACGTGTAGTATATGCAGATGCCGCCCTGGCTAAAACCGAAGCGGAAAAATCAGCAGCCAACCCCTTGGGTTTTATCTCGAATGTGAACGAGCGTGCTTCGCTTAAACATTCATCGGCTTTGGAATACCTGCATCCTTTATACGAGATTGCCTATAATTTTAATGCCGGCGAAGTAAGAATGAGCGCATCGATGGACGCTTACCTGAACGGCTTCCAGGACCCGCGCCGCGCTGCCTATTTTACCAGAGCGGCAGATGGTAATTATCATGGCGTTCGCCTGGGTATTGTTACCGGCAACTGGACACCCTATACCGGCACGGCTATCTCTAACTTAAATATCAATCAAAGCACTACACAAATAGTATGGATCACTGCCGCAGAATCTTTCTTCCTGCGGGCAGAAGGTGCTTTAAGAGGATGGAATATGGGTGGTACGGCCGAAAGTTTTTACAACCAGGGCATCACTGCCTCTTTCCAGGAAAACGGTTTACAATCTGCTGAAGCAGCTACTTATTATGGTAATTCAACCTTAACTCCCATAGCTTTTACCGATAACAGCGGGCAATCGGGTAATAACCATGGTGCACCAAGTAATGTAACCATAGCCTGGAACAATGGCGATGGTTTTGAACTGGCGCTTGAAAAAGTGATCACGCAAAAATGGATCGCCATGTATCCCGACGGACCGGAAGGCTGGGCCGAATACAGGCGTACGGGTTACCCTAAAATACTACCGGTAGTAACCAATAACAGCAATGGCACCATTGTAACAGCTACGCAGATCAGGCGGATCCCTTTCCCGCAGTCCGAGTACAATAACAACCGTGCCGGTGTGCAATCCGGTGTGGCCTTACTGGGCGGTGCTGATAGCGGCGGTACACCATTGTGGTGGGATAAAAACTAAATAACTGATTAAAACTATTGATATGCGATCAACAAAAAATACCATATTAATGCTTTTAGTATTACTGGTTTCTTTTGCCGCCTGTGTAAAAGAAAAAGCCCTGGAAATACAAAAGCCATTTACCTACGACGAACAGTATTACGCTAATTTAAGAGCGTACAAAAAAACAGATCACACTTTATGCTTTGGCTGGTATGCAGCTTATGCACCTATTGAGGGTACATCAGGTTATAAAGATCCGGCATCATGGGGCGAAAGAATATTGGGTATTCCCGATAGTATGGATATTGTGTCCTTATGGATGGGTATTCCCAGTAACGATCCCAACAGCCCGGCTTATGCACCCATTGCCTATAAAGACATGCATTATGTGCGGGAGAAAAAAGGAACACGTTTTGTGGTGCCTACCATTACGCGTATGAACAAGATCATTACCCTGCGTGATGGTACCCAGTATGACCTTCGCTTAAATCATAATGATGCAGGTATTGAAGTATACGGGCAGTACCTGGTAGACCAGGTATTGGATGCAGGCCTCGATGGTGTTGACCTGGATTACGAGCCGGATGGTGACTGGATACAAGGCGCCAACTTTACCAAACTGGTACAATACATTGCTAAATTCTTCGGTCCTAAAAGTCCTAACCCCGAAAAATTACTGATCATCGACTTTTACAGCCTGGTACCTCCTGTTGCTACCGGTGAGTATGCCGATTACTTTATACGCCAGGCATATTCGCAGGGTACAGGTGGTATACAAACCGCTGCCAACTTACAGAACTACTATAATGCGGTACAAACTGCTGTACCGGCCTCCAAATTTATTGTAACGGAAAACTTTGGAGACTTTGCAGAAAACGGCGGTACTCCTTTTACCGAGGCCAACGGTAATACATTATCCAGCGACGGAAGCAGGATGTATTCGCTGGAAGGTATGGCCAGGTGGAACCCTACACAAGGTAAAAAAGCCGGCTTTGGTGCTTTTTACTTTGACAGGGACTACTATTCTAAAACAGGTATACCTTATTACAATGTACGCAGGGCTATACAATTAATTAACCCGGCTGCTAAATAGTATTGCTGAAAACATTAAATGAACTAACATGAAAAAAATATATTTAGGACTTTTATTATTGTCCTTTTATACCATCGGTTGTAAAAAAGCCGATTTTGGTGACCCGGTTATCCTGGTTACAGGTACCGAAGTATCACCCATTGTAAAGTTTACAGTGGAGGATACACCGGCCGAGTTTGCGGTAACTGCCAGCTCATCCCATAAAACAAACGAGGATATTGATATTGTTTTTGAATACAACCCGGGTGCTGTAGATGCGTATAACGCCCTGCATAAAACAACCTATTTTGCTGCACCTGAAGAAGCCCTGGAAATTACCAACCTGTCAACAGTTATCAAAGCCGGATCAGCTTCTTCCACACCGGTTTCGGTAAAAGTAATTTCTACCTCGCCTTTACTGGACGGGCGCTCTTACCTGATACCGCTTACCATTAAAAGTACCAGGGGCGGTAATATGAGTGTACTGGAAGCTTCCCGTACTATCTTCTTACGTATTGCCCGTATCATCAACTTTGCAGCGGTATCTATGAACAATGCTACCGGCGCTACAACCGGTTCACCAGGGCAGCGCGGCAACTTTAACGGCTTTGCTTTATTTGATCCGCAAAATCCTGCCCGCCTGGCCAACTTTACGGTGGAGATCAAAAATTTAATTTACGATTTCAGGGGTGGCGACGGTAACTCCAATCCTCAGCCCATTCAATACCTGGTAAGCTGGACCAACCAGTGGGAGCAAACCACCATCGGTTTCCGTTATGGTGAGTTGGGTAACCCTAATAACTCTTTGCAGGTTATCGGTTCTTTAGGTGGCAAGTTTGCTTACGGCTTTAATAAAAACCAGTGGTACACTTTGTCTTTATCTTACGATGGCAGTAAAGGTGTGCTGTTTGTTGATGGTAATCCTGTTGCTGAATTGCCGGGATCCATGGTGCTCGATTTTTCACGTATGCAGTTCGGCCAATGCTGGGGTGGTTACCATACCCGCCAGTACGTAAATGGCCGTATTGCCGAAGTACGTGTATGGGAACGGGCTTTAACTGCCAGCGAAATAAAACTCAACCTTTGCGGCGCCGATCCTAATGCAGCGGGGTTACTGGCTTACTGGAAAATGAATGAAGGTTCGGGTCATATATTCCATAACTCATCAAAAGCAGGATCTAAGTATGATATGGACTGGAGTAAAGTATACTGGGATCCTAATGACAGGGGTAACGATAACCTGACACTGGCAGACAAATCACAATTTGTGTATTGGGCGAATGACGACTTAAATAAATGTAGTCAGTAAATACAATTACTTATACAAATGTTATGTTTCATACAAATACCTGTTTATTGTTTGGGGGTGTCCCTCGTGCCTCGGGCCGGGCTATCCGCTGTATCTTTTGCCCCTGGCTGCTTTTGGCCGGCGCTGCGCAAAAGGATGCCGCTGCTATCCCTCACCCGGTAAGCAGGTATTGGTAACAGTAACTTATACTAAAAACTAATGAATATGCTTTCAGCTAAATATATTACGGGTTGTGTGCTGGCTATAGGGTTATTGGCCGCATGCTCCAAAAAAGAAACCTTTGATGTAAAAGGGGATGCCACGGTAAAGTTTTTTGTAAACAATGCGGCATTAGGCAATGCCCCGCAAAACTCAATCAGCTTTGCGGTGGTTAACTATCCGCAGGCAACGGGTACCGGGCTGGTAAACCTTTCGTCCAATATACCGGCAACCATAAAAATACCGGTATTTGCCACAAGGGATGTAAGTGCGTCAGTGGATATCAGTGCTACGCTCGATAATGGGTTGATTGCACAATACAATACGGCGAATAATACCAACTATAAAGCTTTCCCGGAGGGATTTTTAAATACGGCTAACTTAAAAGCCACTATCGGCCAGGGTACATCGGTATCTGCCGATTCCATTGTAGTAACTGCCGATATAACCAAACTGACTGACCTGGCGGATACTGCTTATATGGCACCATTGAAATTACAATCGGTATCCAACCAGTCGGTAGGGCAAATAAGCAATACTGCGGCTTTGCAGGTGGTATATATTGTAGTGAATGTGGAACAAAGAAAAATAAAATACCTGGCCACCACAGCCGATGTAATGGGTGCATTAGTTACCGCCCGCACGGCCTGGCAGGTTAACCTGACACCCGTACCCACTTTGAGTGCCGGTAGTATAACGGACGGATCAGTTAATACATTTGCCCGCTGGGATATATCCAACCCGCAGGTAGATGTGATGATGCCGGAGAGTAAAAATGTAACGGGCATCAGGATACATACTTCCACCAGCTCTACCACTTCACCCACACAGGTACAGGTACAACTGAGCGAGGATGGGGTGACTTACCAGAACATTGGTACGCCACTGCGGGCAAACCTTACTTATGCATCGGGTTATACTTATATACTTTTTTACAAAGCCATACCGGCAAAATATATAAGATTGAACCCCTTATATTCAACCTCTACCAATACCCAGAACCGCAGGGTAACGGAATTGGATGTATACGTTAATTAATAAAGGCGCACCTGTAAAACAATGCTGATGAAACGGTTTATTGCTTTTTTATTACTGGGTATCATTTTTCAAAACAGGGTACAGGCTCAAACACTTGCCGAAGGTATTGTGTTTGAAAAGCGGGTACACAGTTTCGGAACCATTAAGGAAGTGAATGGTAAAGTGTCTTACACTTTTGTTTTTAAAAACAATGGTAATACACCGGTTACCATCAGCAGCATTAACAGCGGTTGCGGGTGTATAGGTAATGCCGTTTCCAAAAAGCCTGTACCGGCCGGTGGAAAAGGCCAGGTAACAGTTACTTTTAACCCGGAATATAAATCGGGTTTCTTTTCCAAGGAAATAGTGGTGATGAGCAATAACGATAAGGAGTTTAACCGGGTTTGGGTAGAAGGTACTATTATACCCTCCGAAAAACCCATTGAACATGAGTATCCTTACAACTTTGGCAGCGGGCTTTATTTACGGCTGGAGGTAATGGCTTTTGGTTATGTAAAAGCGGGTACTACCAAACAAATGGAACTGCATTACGCCAATGCAACAGATAAGGAGATGAACCTGGGTTTTGTAGTGGAGGATAACAAAGGTAACCTGTTATTTAAAAACCCCGGCAAAATAGGTGCAAAGGCAAAAGGAATAACCAGCTTTAGTTTTACCATGCCCTACCTGGGTAATGATGATATAACGTATAAAGTATACCCGTACGTAAACAATAAAAAACTGGCTAAGCCGGTAGCGGTTAAGATTTTGAACGAACTGAATTTTAAAAATAAGGCTGCCAAACCAGCTGCGGTAACCAAATAAAAAACAGGGCCGGTTGTATGCAACGGTGGCTGAAAAGCCATGGTTTTGATACAGCCGGCTTTTTAATTTTTTTTCGGATTACATTTTTTTAATAGCGGCACACAGATGAGTAATGAAACCGCAGCTGAAGGGCTGGCGGATGGAAGCGGTAGCTGGCCTGCGCCAGGGACCGGGCAAGGCCGGCCACTACAAGCGTACAGCCGCAACTGTAGCCGGATGATGTTCTTTGGATCACAGCCCCAACTTCTTAAACTACCGGCGGATGTTGATTTGTAGCCGGATAGTATGCATATTTGTATTTACAGGCAATATGGTACTGCAAAAATATACAGTGTATGAAAACTAAAATAATAATGGCGCTGGCTTTGCTGGCAACAACAGGCGGTATGAAAGTACAGGCCCAGCAAAAAAGCAGGCAGGATAAAAATTATGTGCTGTTCCATGAACAGGATACGGATGCGGATAAGATAAGGAAGGCGGCACAGGTGGCCCCTTCGCCAAGACAGTTAAGCTGGCAGCAGATGGAGCTGACCGGCTTCCTGCATTTTGGTGTAAATACGTTTACGAATAAGGAATGGGGCGATGGCTCGGAAAGCCCGGCTATATTTAACCCCACTGCTTTGGATGCCCGGCAATGGGTGAGGGTAAGTAAAGAAGCCGGTATTAAACTGGTGATATTAACCGCCAAGCACCACGATGGATTTTGTTTGTGGCCATCGGCTTATACCGAACACTCTGTAAAAAACAGCCCCTGGAAAAACGGGCAGGGCGATGTAGTGAAAGAGGTAGCTGCGGCCTGTAAAGAGTATGGGGTTAAGTTTGGCGTGTACCTGTCACCCTGGGACAGGAATTCGGCCTTCTTTGGCGATTCGGCCAGATACAATGATTATTTTATTAACCAGCTTACGGAACTGCTTACCAACTATGGCCGTATTGACGAAGTATGGTTTGACGGTGCTAACGGGGAAGGGCCTACGGGTAAAAAACAGTATTACGATTATAACCGCTGGTATACACATATACGGAAGCTGCAACCCGGTGCGGTAATTGCCGTAATGGGCCCTGATGTAAGATGGGTAGGTACGGAATCGGGCTACGGACGTGAAACGGAATGGAGCGTGTTACCTGCCGATGAAATGATACAGGATAAAATTGCCGCCAATTCGCAACAGGCGGCAGGCTTTGCACCCATGAACTTAATGGAGGACGACCTGGGCAGCCGGGCAAAAATTTTGAAGGCGAAAAGCCTGGTATGGTATCCTGCTGAAACCGATGTATCTATCAGGCCAGGCTGGTTTTACCACCCGGCAGAGGATAACAAGGTAAAAACGCCGGAGAAGTTAATGGATATTTATTTCAGTTCTGTAGGGCGTAACGGCGTATTGTTATTAAATATTCCGCCCGATACCAGGGGCCTGATACATGAACAGGATGTGAAAAGTTTAACGGGCTGGAAAAAACTCAAGGACCAGACTTTTGCCCATAATTTATTACGCAAAGCATCCATTACGGCAAAAGGAAAAAACGCAAAAGTCCTGGTTGATGGCAGGACTGATACGGACTGGACAACAACCGGAAAGGATAGTACGGCTGTTATTACCTTTACGCTGCCTGTTGAACAGGAGTTTGACGTTTTACTGTTGCAGGAGAATATTGCCAAAGGACAGCGTATTGAAAATTTTGTATTGGAGGTTGAACAAGGCGGTGAATGGAAAAAAGTAACAAGCGGCACCACGGTAGGGTATAAAAGGTTGTTACGTTTTGCACCGGTGAAAGCAAAGAAAATTCGCCTGTCAATTACGCAATGCCGTACCCAACCGGTACTGGCCGAAATAGGTTTGTATAAACAGCCTTAATGAAATAACTATAAATAAAAGTTGACCATGTTGTACTTACGTTTACTGATCGTATTGCTTATGTTGGGTAGCGGGTTATGTGCCCAGCAGGTACCCGTTTTCCGGAATGCCCATGAACCACAGGAAAAAAGAGTGGCCGACCTGTTGAACAGGTTAACCCTGGAAGAGAAAATATCTTTACTGGGTTACAAAAGCAATGCTATTCCCCGGTTAAATATCCCGGCTTATAACTGGTGGAACGAAGCGCTGCATGGTGTGGCAAGAGCAGGCCTGGCAACGGTTTTTCCACAGGCAATAGGAATGGCCGCAACATTTAATGACAGCCTGGTACAGGAAGTGGCTACCGCTATTTCTACCGAAGCCAGGGCTAAGTATAATTTATCCACTGCGGCAGGCAGGCATATACAATACATGGGTTTAACTTTCTGGTCGCCTAATGTAAATATATTCCGCGATCCTCGCTGGGGCCGTGGCCAGGAAACCTATGGCGAAGATCCTTTTCTGACAGGCGCTATGGGTACTGCTTTTGTTAAGGGGTTACAAGGTAATGATCCCCGGCATTTAAAAACAGCAGCAGCAGCCAAACATTTTGCCTTACACAGCGGCCCGGAAGCCGGACGCCATGCATTTAATGCCAGGGCCGATGAAAAAGATATGCGGGAGACGTATTTGTATGCATTTAAAAAACTGGTGGATGCCGGTGTGGAATCGGTAATGTGTGCTTACAACCGTTTAAATGATGAACCCTGTTGTACCAGCAATACCCTTTTACAAAAAATATTGCGTAACGAATGGCAGTTCAAAGGTCATGTAGTGACCGACTGCGGCGCCATTGACGATATTGTTAACTTTCACAAGTTAACCGATAGTAAACCACAGGCGGCTGCAGATGCGGTAAAAGCGGGTGTAAATTTAGATTGCTCCAACCTGTTGCAAAATAACCTGGCGGATGCACTGAAGCAGGGGTTGCTGACGGTGAAAGATATTGATACGGCACTGGCCGGTTTATTCCGCACACAGATGCGTTTAGGTTTTTTTGATAACCCTGCACAGAATGTATACGGTAAGCTGGGTGCAGAAAGTGTACATACGCCACAGCATATACAGCTGGCACGCAAAGCGGCACAGCAAAGTATGGTGCTGTTGAAAAATGATAAGAACCTGTTGCCGCTGGATATAAAAAAATATGGTTCCATTATGGTATTAGGCGCCAATGCAGGTGCTATGGACCCAATGGTGGCCAATTACCATGGCATGTCAGGTAATATAGTTACGGTTGCCGAAGGTATAACACAGGCTGCCGGCCCCGCTGTTGCCGTTCAATACGACCAGGGCAGCGATTTTACCGATACTACCCGTTTTGGTGGTATATGGGCGGCCGGTGAAAGTGATATTGCCATAGCTGTTATTGGTTTAACACCGGTATATGAAGGCGAAGAGGGTGATGCTTTCCTGGCAGCCAACGGCGGAGATAAACTGTCACTGGAATTACCCGCGGCACATATTGCCCTGTTAAAAGAACTGCGTAAAAAAAATAAGCCCGTTGTAGTGGTGGTAACGGCTGGCAGTAATGTAAATATTAAAGCCATTGAACCTTATGCTGATGCCATTATTTTAGCCTGGTATCCCGGTGAGCAGGGCGGACATGCTGTAGCCGATGTATTGTTTGGCACCGTATCGCCCGCAGGCCGTTTACCGCTTACTTTTTATGAATCATTGAACGACCTGCCAGATTATGCCAGTTATAATATGCAGGGCCGTACCTACCGTTATTATAATGGTAAAGTGCAGTACCCCTTTGGATTTGGATTAAGTTATACCCGCTTTCAATATAGCTGGAACCAGCAGCCGGTTATTAATCCACGCTCTTTAAAGGATAGTATAACCGTAAGTGTGAAGGTTAAGAACACCGGTAATTACAATGCCGATGAAGTAACACAATTGTATATTCAGTATCCGGGTATTGAGCGTATGCCATTGCAGGAGTTAAAAGCTTTCCGCCGTACACAAATAGCAAAAGGCGATGAAAAAATAGTAAGACTCACCATCCCGTTAACTGAATTGCAAAAATGGGATATGAAGGAGGGTAAATGGAAATTATACCCGGGCGATTATACCATACAGGTAGGTAGCCATTCCCGCGATATACAGTTGGAGACTAAGTTTACTATCAAGAAAAATGTAAAATAGTTTTTTAGCCCGCAGATAATGTGGATTTGTACCGCAGATTTTCACAGAGAAGTATTTGATCTGTGGTGGTCTGCGGTTTTTGTGTAGCGAGATACGATAAACGATTTTTTTAACCCGCAGATGACGGTGATTTGTACCGCAGATTTTCGCAGAGAAGTATTTGATCTGTGGTGGTCTGCGGTTTTTGTGTAGCGAGATACGATAAACGATTTTTTTAACCCGCAGATGACGGTGATTTGTACCGCAGATTTTCGCAGAGAAGTGTTTGACCTGAGATAATCTGCGTTTTTTTATAACGTGATACGACAAATGATTTTTTTAGCCCGTAGATTTTCGCAGAGAAGTATCGGTCTGCGAAAATCTGCGGTGCTCTTATTCTGCGCAAATCTGCGGGAAAACATTATTCTTCAGCGGGCGGTGAATATTTCACAATATCAATCCCAATACCATTAGGGTCCACAATAGCGAAATGCCGGTCGCCCCAGGGTTCATTGCGGATGTCGATCTCAATGGGTACTTTCTTTTTCTTCAGCTGGGCATACAAAGCATCTACATCATCTACTTCAATGGTTAAATACATACCCTGGTTTTGAAAAGCTTTCTGAAATACGGGTTGCTGACTCGGGTGATCGGGTAATAAAAAGCTGATCTCGGCACTGCGGTCAGGAGTATGCAGCAGCAGGTAAAACTCATTTTCAAAACTTACGCCAAAGCCCAGCACCTCCGTATAAAACGTTTTGGTAGCGGCTAATTTTTCAGTAATAATGCCTGCATTCAGTTTCATCGTTGTTGATTTTTTATGAGGTAAATTATTTTGCGCCTGGCAAATTGTTGTTAAACAAAGGGCGGTGAATATAAAAACTAATTGTTTTATGAGCATTGTTTTCATAACACAAAGCTCCGGTAAAGCACGCCGTAAACATTGTAAAAAACGGACATAATCAGCGGCCGAAGGCCTTTGCCGGAGTTACACCATAAAAATTTTTAAACTCCTTGATAAAGTGTGCCTGGTCATAATACCCGGCATCAAAAAACAATTTATTCTGCCGCAGGCTTTGGGTGGAGGGTTTAGCCCTTAATATATTTTGAAAACGGACCACTTTGCTGAAGGTTTTTGGTGTGTCGCCAACATAATATTCAAATAAGCGACGTAACTGGCGCTGGCTGATACCGGTGTCAATATCCTTTTCAATATCTACCACACCATAATTTTTCAGTATGATGCCCAGCGCTTCATACAGCCTGGGATCATCATCAAAATCAGTCCTGCCAAGTATGTTCAACAGGTATTCATCTAATAAGGCGGTAACCTGAGCAGTGGTTTGCCCCTCATGCAGCCTGTTACTGATAAAGCCAGACAGGTCCGGCACAACTGCCTGCAGGTTTTCAAAACGATTGCTTAACTGCTGCGCATTTACCTTAAAAAACTGGGGGAAGATAGTGGGGAGGAAACGGATACCAAAATAGTTAAAAGTATTATCTAGCGGGAACTCTGTGAATTTTTTACAAAAACCCATTACAAAATTTTCTTTACTGTTATCCAGTTCAAAAAACACATCTATACAACCATCTGCTACTACCCGGTAATTAAAAGATTCCTGTAAAGTTTCGGTTGTTTTTAATTGCCAGTAACAATATATAAAGGGTTGTAAACGGATGTCAGGCACAAACTCGGCATATTGTACCGCTGCGGCAGTTTGTTTTACGGTAGGTTGAACAGGAGTATAAAAAGGTCTTATGGCAGTGATCAATTTCAAATACCGGGATTTTTTTATCACCAAATTTACTTTTTTATGCCGGTGAATAAATAAGATACTACGACAATTGCCGGATAAAGGGGTTAGTGGTTGTAGGTGGTTATTAACGGTGGAAACAGGGAAAGGGGCTAATCCCTGCCTATTTATATTGGAGTTTTTTCCGGATAGGCCTGTCATAATATTTCATGGCCAGCCACGCTACCAGCAACTGCAACATGATTAAAGCCATTACGACAATTGTTAAGGTTCCGGTAGATGGGTTGGTGGTGCTGTAATAGCTGCCGAATGCCCATAAAACAAAATAGTGCGTGATATATAGGGGGTAGGATATATTGCCCGATAACCGGCAAATGTGCGCTTGCTTGGATGGTAATATACTACCGGCTCCCAGGGCTATTAAAAAAGGGAAATAGATCAATACGATAAACGGTTCTACTACCGGGTTAGATGCCAGGTTATAAGGTGCCAGGAAGGCCGCGATCAGTAAAACCGATAAGCCCGCAAACCCAAGCCGGTTTTTAATAAAGAAGCCATAGCGCATAATACACATGCCGGCTGTAAAGGAAAACAACATTCTTGCCCCGCCGTGCCAGAAGGTTTCGCCATTCCATCCGCCTACCAGCGAACCCGCGGTATACGTAATGTACACGATAAGTAAGGCACTGATAAACGCCAGTAGTAACAGCCATTTTTTATGGAGCTTTACCAGTACCAATGCGTAAAATATATTGGCCACGTATTCCCAGAATAAAGACCAGGCAGGGGCATTTAATCCAAACAGGTTAAAATACCGGTCTTCCATTACCGGGTAAGGAATAAGCAGAGCGGAAGTGATAAACAATAAACTGATTTGAAGAAAACTGTAACCGTAAGCGGCATTGCTGAAAGGATCGAATAAAAAAGCCAGTAGCCCTAATACTGTACCCAGTATCACCAGCGGGTGTAAACGTTTAAGTCTTTGTTTGAAAAAACTGCCCAGCCGCATGGTGCTCATGCGGTCATCGTAGGCATAGGCTATTACAAAGCCGGAGAGACAGAAAAAGAAGTCTACAGCCAGGTAACCATGCGCAATAATGTTTTTGGTAAAATCGGTAATGATCACTTCCATAAAATGGAAGATGACAATAACCATGGCGGCCACACCACGCAACCCGTCTAAAATTAAATAATGTTTTTTAGCAGGGTAGTCAGGGGTCATGATCTTACTTGTGTTGATAGCCTTTATTTATCTTCAAGAATAGGCTTTTTTCATGACTTGAACAAACCGGCAACATTGGCTTTAATAATGATATTAAAAAATTATGCCATACCACCATTGCAACCAATATTTTGCCCCGTGATCCAATGCGATTCGTCACCGGCCAGAAACAGGATCACAGGCGCAATGTCTTCCGTTTCACCAATGCGGTTAAAAGCAGATAAGCCTGCGATCCTTTGCACCAGCTCCGGTGTTTTGTCTTTTAAAAACAATTCGGTGTTCAACGGCCCGGGCGAAACGGAATTAACCGTAATACCTTTTGCTCCGATCTCTTTGGCAAATACCCGGCTCATCTGTTCTACGGCTGCTTTGGTGGCGGCATAGCTGGCATAACCTGGCATCATTAAACGGGTTACCGAACTGGATATATTAATGATACGGCCATGGTCCGCCATTTTTAGCGCGGCCTCCTTCATGGAAAGGAAAACGCTTTTTACATTAATGCGGAACTGCTGGTCAAAATCTTCTTCTGTTGTGTCTTTCACCGGTTTGGTGATCATGATGCCGGCATTATTTACTACAATATTCACTTTACCAAACTGTTCAATGGTTTGATCGAAAAGATGGGTTACCGCAGCTGCATCACTGATATCGGCACGGATAGCGATGGCCCGTCCGCCTGTATTATTGATACTGTTTGCTACTTTCTCCGCTTCTTCGGTATTATTGGCATAATTGATCACTACGTTTGCGCCATGTGCCGCTAATAACAATGCGATCTCTTTTCCCAGTCCACGGGATGCGCCTGTAACAATGGCTGTTTTGTTGGCCAGTTTATTCATTGTACTATTTTATATACAAAACTAGCGCTTAAAAAAAGGTAATGATGGTGAAGGTTTCAGAATCTGCAGGCAAGCCTACAGGCTATTCCTGTATTGCAGGGGTGTTTGACCGGTATGTTTTTTAAAGTACTTGGTAAAGTTGGTGGGCTCGTAAGTGAGTAACATGGCAATGGAAGCGATCGTAAGACTTCTATCCTGTAATAACTTTTGCGCCCGTTCAATGGTTTTATCGTTGCAGATATCGCAGGGCGATTTGCCGGTAGTGGCTTTGATGGTATTACTTAAATGGGTAGGGTGTATATGTAGCAGGGCAGCCATATCACCGATCTCTAAATAAGTATCGGTTTCACCGCTGACAATTTTATCGAGGTGGTTATCCAGTATTTTTATAAAATCGGCCGTTATGGTTTCAGGTCTTTTCATGGTATGTTGTATAACAAATTTTTACCTGAATTGTTTAGGCTTTAACTGCTGCGCTGCCAGGCTGGCAATTTCATCGATCCTTTTTGCCCTTGTTTCCGGGCGTTTGGCGGTGGCTACCCAATGTAACATGATTTTTTGTTCAGCTTTTTTTAAGCCCGTGAAATAGGTTTTGGCGCCGGGGTAAACTTTAAAAGCCTGTAACAGGTCTTTGGGAATGATCATGGCTTCCACCGTATCCAGCAGGAACCAGGAGCCGTTTTGTTTCGCTTTTTCTATACATGCAAAACCGGCAGGCATCATCTTGTCGTCTTTAACCAGTTGTTCAATCTTGGCCTTGTTTATTTTAGACCAGCCGCTACTGGGTTTTCTTTTACTGAAAAACTGGATGAATCTTTCTTCATCCAATGTTTTTTTTACACTGTCTATCCAGCCAAAACACAGTGCTTCATCCACGGCTTCGCTCCAGGTTAAATTATGATTGGGTGATGTTTTTTTGTAGTAGATAAGCCAGACGGCTGTTTCTGCCTGGTGATGTTTTTTTAACCAGCGTCGCCATTCGCCCTGGTTTTTAGGACAAAAGGAAGAAATTTCATTGTTAGTCTGTGCAGGCATCTGTATCAAAATGAGTTTGTAAAAATAAGGGAAAGAACGGATCAGGTATTACTGGTATGAAAACCCTTTAACCAAAAGGAGAAAGTACTGCCTGCTCCAAAATCACTTTTTGCACTGATAGTACCACCCTGAGCCTCAATAAACTCCTTACTGATGCTTAGTCCCAGGCCGGTGCCTTCTTTTTTGGTGCCGGGTATACGGAAGTAGCGGTCAAACACTTTATTAATGTATTCCGGGGGAATGCCCTGGCCGGTATCCGTAACGGAAAATCTTATTTTATCATTTTCCTCCTGCACTGTAATATCAATGGTTGAATGATCGTGGGAATAACGGATGGCATTGGATAATAAATTGGTCAGTACCCAGGCTGTTTTTTCCGAGTCGGCAAAAACGCTTAAAGGTGTGTTTGCTTTTATATGAATGCTGACCTGTTTTTGCTCCGCAGCGGTTTTGTTGGCATTAATGGCATAGTGAATAATATCCCGCACATCAGTGGGAGTTATATTGATATGGATTGATCCACTCTCCACCTGTGTCATATTCAATAGTTCACCGGTTATTTTTAATAACCTGCCGGCATCATCCCGTATACTTTCTACCAGCCCCTGCTGTTCTGTATTTAATGTGCCTATCTGTTTATTCTCTAATAGTTGTAAACTCATTTTAATGGCCGAGATAGGTGTTTTAAGCTCGTGCGAAACCGTAGCTATAAAATTGGTCTTGGCAAAATCCAGTTCCTTATACGGTGTTATATTCTGTAACATGATCACATCGCCAATATGTTTTTCCTCTTTTTCACCGGTTGGAATGATCCGGATGGGAATGATCTCTTTTTCAAAATAACTTTCTTTATTGTCCGCATATATTTTTACAGGCGCTGTATGGGTGGTTGAACCAGGATTAAACAACTCCTCTGTTAATTTTTTTACCAGGTCATTCTTGGTTGCAATTTCCTGTACCGGTTTGCCGATAACCTGCTGTTGCTGCAGGCCGGTGATCTGCAGGGCGGTATTGTTCATAAAAAGAATATCCCGGTTATTATCCAGTCCTATTACCGGTTCGCTCATATTATTGATCAGGGTTTCAATGCGCTTCTTCTCCATCATTAATTTCTCCAGGCTGCCGGCCTGGTATTCCTGTAACTTGCCGGCCATGGTATTAAAGGCTGCGGCCAGTTCACCAAATTCATTGTGTTGCTCAAAATGTACCCGCTCGGAATAATTTTGGGCCGCCACCTGTTTAATGCTGGTCGTAAGCTCTTTTATGGGGTTGGCAATATTGCCGGGCAGGTTTACCAGCATGGTAAAAGCCAGTACAAAACAAATCACGCCTGTGAGCGATATCCAGAACACAGCACTTTCGGCTGTTTGCCCGGCAATACTGCTCTTACGCTGTATGGCCTGCATGTTCAGTAACATAATATCCATCAGGTCATGGCGGATATTATTCTGAAGCATGCTATCTGCCGGTGTACGGATCAGTTGGTTAAAGTCAGCTTCCAGTTTATCGGTCAGCTCTCTTTCACCGGTTTCGGTGATCGTATTCTTTTGCTGTAAAAGATTGGCCTGGAAATCAGCCTGGGTGCCCGTGTCGGCAATATCCTTGTTCAGGCTGTTGAGCATCTGCCGGCAATAATCAATGGTGTTGTAATTGTCGGTGAGTATGTTTTTAGAATCGCCCGACAGCTGGTTAATATACCAAAGGCCCAGGGTAGTTAAAAGGGCTATCATAATAAACAGCAGCCCCACACCCAGTAATAATTTTGTTTTAATTTTCATCGTAGTTATTTAACTTAAAATAACAAGGTCAATATCACTGGCCGATAGTTTTTTCAGAAGTTCATTAAATACATTGGTGGCCAGTATCACTTTCCATAAACGCAGGTGCGGCTTGCCGATACAAATAGTGGTGGCCTTGCGTTCCTCGCATTGCTGCATAATGGTAAGCGCAATATGTGCACTCTCTGTTTTAATAATCTCGGCCCCAAGTTCCGTTGCCAGTTTAAAATTATTGATCAGGTGCCTTTGTTTATCCAGGGCAATCCTGTCGGGTCTTTCAGCCGGTGTTTGTACATACAGTACATACCACTTACTGTTATAATAATTGGCCAGCCTGGCTGTTTTACGGATAACCGTCCTGGCGGTTTTGTCGTTCGAGCTGATACAGGCCAGGAAACGTTCTCTTTTACCGGCATTGGTCCGGGTAACCTCGGTTTCTACTTTACGTTCTACCTGCGAAGCTACTTCTTTCAGGGCCAGTTCACGCAATTGTAAAATATGTTCGCCCTTAAAAAAATTAAGCAGGGCCCTTTCAATCTTTGCCGGCTCATATATCTTGCCCTCTTTCAACCGGCTGATCAGCTCATCGGCCGTAAGGTCAATATTTACTACTTCATCGGCGCGGGCCAGCACACTGTCGGGTATGCGTTCTTTTACTTCAACGCCGGTAATGGCTTTTACTTCTTCATTCAGGCTTTCAATATGCTGAATGTTTACTGCACTTATCACATTAATGCCTGCATCCAGTATATCCGTTACATCCTGCCAGCGTTTCAGGTTCTTGCTGCCCTCAATATTGGTATGGGCCAGCTCATCAATAATAACAACTTCGGGCCGCAGGCTGATAACGGCCTGTACATCCAGCTCCTCCAGCTCTTTGCCTTTGTAAAACAAACGGCGCCGTGGTATAAGGGGTAAGCCTTCCAGCAATGCATGTGTCTCCGGGCGGTTATGGGTTTCTATATAACCTATTCTTACATCAATGCCGTTCTTTAACAAAGCATGTGCTTCCTGTAACATACGGTAGGTTTTACCTACTCCGGCACTCATGCCAATATAGACTTTAAACTTTCCCTGCCGGGCTTTTTTGATCAGTTGCAGAAATTCCTCCGCCGATTTTTTTGTTGCTTCCATCATACCAGGTTTAAAAAGAAAGGGCCAGGGCCGTGCTTACAAAAAAGTTATTATTTACAGGTGTATCGCCCTGGAAAAATATTTTGTCTTTTGCCGTAAAGCCTCGTCCTTCTATCCTCCATAACACATTATTGCGGATCATCCAGTCGTAGTTCAATGAATAACCCCAGGTTTGAAAACCATTGGGTGAGCCGGAGGCAATGATCACCCCGTGGGTATCATGGTAATATTCACCTCTTGCTGTAATATGATGCCGGGCATTAACGCTGAAACGTGTCATCAGTACAGGGGTATACCAGTTGTTATAGCGACTGCTGCCTTTTACTTTTTGTTCGGCGCCTATATCAAAGCCGGCGGTAATGGCAAACTGGTTGCTGATTTGCCATATACCATAAAAATTATGGAAATAACGCATCTGCCTGCTGCTGTCGGGTTTATCATTCCCAATAAAACTACTGCTGTTCAGGGTGATTTTATCGTTGGGTTTATAAGTAAGCTGGTGACCAAAGGCCGGTGTATTATTACCGTTCACTCTTTGTATGCGTTGCCAGCCATTCAGCACTAACCCACTGGCAAACCATTTACCGTTATCGCTGGTATAGGAAAGTTTTACCCCGCTTTCGTAATAGGGAGAGTTGTCGGCCAGTATACCGCGGGTCAATGCCCAGCAATCTTTACCAATGGCACTTTCAAAACCAATATGCGAGGCAAAAATGCCGGCATCTACCCAAAGCTCCTTTTTCTTCGACAGTTTTACCCCGGCATTGGCCTCGTAAATATTTTTTAATACCCCCGGTTCGGCCGCAAGGTTGGCATTGGCATAAGTACCGGTCATTAATGCCAGGTTGGCCCTGATGACACTGGTTTGATAATCGGCTTTGATCATGGCCATATTTATATTCACTTCATTATGCCGGTTAAAGGAGTAAAGAAAAGGTTGCCGGTCATGCCCCGCTGGCTTACCAAAATCATAGGTATAATAAGTTTCCAGGTACCCGCTGATGGTTAAAGGTGAAGTACTGCTATCCGTTTGAGCTGATCCTTTTACAGCAAGCATGATGATAACTGCTGTCATTATTTTTTTCATCTGTATTATTTTAAATTGTCTAATGCTATGTTCAATTGGAGTACATTAATGCGTTCTGTGCCAAACAAACCCAGGAAAGGTTTTTCCGTGCAGGAAAGAATAAGTTGCTGGATATTACCTTCGGCCATAGCTCTTGCTTTGGCTACCCGTTTTACCTGTACATTGGCAGCCTGTACTGAAATATGCGGATCGAGGCCGCCGCCGCTGGCGGTTACCAGGTCGGCAGGAATATCGGATCTGCGAATGCCGGGGTTATGTACTAAAAAACTGTCAATGCGTTCCGCAACCGTAGCCAGGTAAGCAGGGTTGGAAGGGCCTTTGTTACTACCGCCTGCACCGGCTGCATTATACTCTACTGCCGAAGGGCGGGAGTGGAAGTATTTATCATCGGTAAACTTTTGCCCCAGGTTAACGTAATAAGCTTTGCCATTTTGCAGCACCAGTTCGCCCTTTCCTTTGTTGGGGGCAAACTGTGCAATGCCTAAAACAATACAGGTATAAATGCCCGAGAAAAATAACAGGCAAACCAGGGTAAGCCTGATGGCGGGGAAAATATGCGCTTTCATGTTGAATAATTTTAAAAAAATAAGGAAACAAAAAGGTCAATTAATTTAATGCCGATAAAAGGTATCAGTACGCCGCCCAAACCATAGATCAGCAGGTTGCGCCTTAATAAAGCGCCCGCCCCGATGGGTTTATAGGGCACACCCTTTAAGGCCAGGGGAATCAATAGCGGTATAATAATAGCATTAAAAATTACGGCGGAAAGAATAGCCGTTTCGGGTGAATGCAGCTGCATAATATTCAATCCCTGTAAAGCCGGAACTGCTGCAATGAACAGGGCCGGTACAATGGCAAAATACTTGGCCACATCATTGGCAATACTGAAGGTGGTCAATGTACCCCTGGTCATTAATAACTGTTTACCTATTTCCACTACTTCTATCAGTTTGGTGGGGTCGTTATCCAGGTCAACCATATTACCGGCTTCTTTGGCAGCCTGTGTACCGCTGTTCATGGCCACACCCACATCGGCCTGGGCCAATGCCGGGGCATCGTTGGTGCCATCGCCCATCATCGCTACCAGGCGGCCTGCTGCCTGCTCTTTACGGATATAGTTCATTTTATCTTCGGGTTTTGCCTCGGCAATAAAATCATCAACACCGGCTTTTTCGGCAATGTATTTTGCGGTTAAGGGGTTGTCGCCTGTTACCATTACGGTTTTAATGCCCATTTTACGTAAACGTTCAAAACGTTCCTGTATGCCTGGTTTAATAATATCCTGCAATTCAATAACGCCTAATACTTTTTCGTTTTCCGCTACTACCAGGGGTGTGCCGCCATTACTGGAAATAACCTTTACTATTTCTTCCGCTTCTTTCGGAAAGCTGTTGCCTGCTCTTTCTACCAGTTTACGAATGGCATCAAAAGCGCCTTTACGGATCTTAATATTGTCGTAGTCAATACCCGAACTCCTGGTTTCTGCTGTAAAGCTGATAAAGCGTGGCTGGGTAACAGTAAAAGAAGAAGGGTTAATGCCTGCCAGTTCTATGATGGATTTTCCTTCCGGTGTTTCATCGGCCATTGAGCTTAGTATGGCAGCTTTTAAAAAATGTTTTTCATCCACACCGGCTACCGGGTGAAAATGGGTGGCTTTGCGGTTACCAATAGTAATGGTGCCGGTTTTATCCAGCAGCAATACATCCACATCCCCCGCTGTTTCTACAGCGCGGCCGCTCTTGGTAATTACATTGGCCCTTAAAGCCCTGTCCATACCGGCAATACCAATGGCCGATAATAAACCCCCGATGGTAGTGGGTATTAAACAAACAAATAAGGAAATAAAGGCTGCAATGGTGATGGGTGTTTGTGCATAACCGGCAAATGGTTTCAGCGTTACCGTAACAATAATAAACACCAGGGTAAAGCCCGCCAGTAAAATGGTCAGCGCAATTTCATTGGGTGTTTTCTGGCGGCTGGCGCCTTCTACCAGGGCAATCATTTTATCGAGGAAACTTTCGCCCGGTTCGGTGGTTACTTTTACTTTTATATGATCCGATAATACCTTGGTGCCACCTGTCACGCTGCTCTTATCGCCACCGGCTTCACGTATAACGGGAGCGCTTTCACCGGTAATAGCGCTTTCATCTATCGTTGCCAGTCCTTCAATGATCTCGCCATCGGAAGGAATAATATCACCCGGTTCGCAAAGAAAAATATCGCCTTTTCTCAATTGCGAAGAAGGAACAATTTTTAATTCATTCACATACATTTCGCCAACGGTCTGTATCCACTTAGCAGGCGTTTCTTCTCTTGTTTTACGCAAACTATTGGCCTGGGTCTTGCCTCTTGCTTCGGCAATGGCCTCGGCAAAATTGGCAAACAACAGGGTGATAAATAATACGGCCGTTACAATAATATTGTAGACAAGGCTACCCTGGCTTTGTTCGCCCAGGGCAACCCACATGCACACGCCTGCCATGATCAGCGTGCCGATCCATACCATAAACATTACCGGGTTGCGGTACATGCCGGCGGGGTGCAGTTTTATAAAGGATTGTTTCAAAGCTTCTTTTACAAGCGATGCCTGTATAAGCTGGTTGTTATTATAATTTGTACGCATCTTTTTTATTTTTTGTTTTACCGGCGTCCATATTGCTATGTGGCTTTTGTTGTGTCACTCACTGCATCGTCCGGTAATGCTATTGAACTGATTGATGAAGACACCGGCAACTACCGCAGGCTTGCTGTAAACACGGTGCACAGGGTACAGGTGTACAAGTGTGCGACGCAACTATGGCTGATAGTAGTAATGCTGCCGGCTTCATTATTATACTAATGATACAGGGAAAAATATTCTGCTATAGGGCCCAATGCCAGTGCCGGGAAAAATGATAAGGCCGCTATAATGGCAATTACCGCAAATACCATCAGGCCAAAAGTTGGTGTATCGGTCTTTAACGTGCCCGCGCTTTCGGGAATATATTTTTTAGTAGCCAGGCTTCCGGCAATAGCTATCGGGCCAATGATTGGCAGGTACCTGGCCAGTAACATTACAATACCACAGCTTATATTCCAGAAAGGCGTATTATCACCCAAGCCTTCAAAGCCGCTGCCATTATTGGCGCTGGACGAAGTGAACTCGTATAACATTTCGCTGAAACCATGATAACCGGGGTTGTTCAGCCAGCCTGCATAAGCTTCGGGGTTACCGGCGTACAGGTGACTGGCAATGGCTGTACCGGCTAATATTAATAAAGGGTGTAACAGTGCAATGATCATGGCGATCTTCATCTCCCTTGCCTCTATTTTTTTACCCATGAACTCCGGTGTTCTTCCTACCATCAGCCCGCTGATAAATACGGCCAGTATAATGAAGATGTAAAAGTTTAATAAGCCTACACCAGCACCACCATAAAAAGCATTCACCATCATGCCCAGCATCTGGTTCATACCGCTAAGGGGCATAAAACTATCGTGCATGGAGTTAATACTGCCGGTAGAAATAACGGTGGTAGCAATACTCCAGTAGGCAGAGGCGGCAGAACCAAAACGCAGTTCCTTGCCTTCCATATTGCCCATGGATTGACCGATACCCATACTGCTGATGTCAGGGTTACCTTTCATTTCGGTAATAACCGTGGGAATGGTGAGTAACAGAAATCCAACGGTCATTACACCGAACACCGTCCAGGCAAACCTCCGGCGTTTGAGTATAAAGCCAAGTGCAAAGATCATGGCAATGGGAATGATCATCTGTGTTACCATCTCCACTATATTGGTAAAATAGTTAGGGTTTTCAAAAGGGTGGGCCGAGTTGGGGCCAAAAAAGCCACCGCCATTGGTGCCTAAATGTTTAATGGGTACAAAAGCAGCTACGGGCCCACGACTTACCTGTATGGTATCACCCTGCAAATTGGTAATCGTATCCTTACCTTCAAAGGTCATGGGGGTGCCATTGAATAACAATAAGGTGGCCACTACCAGGGCAATGGGAAACAATATCCTGGTGCAGGAACGCACAAAGAAAAAATAGAAATTTCCCAGTTTACCGGCAGTTCTTTCCTTCATGGCAAAAAACAACACCGCTGCAATGGCAATACCACAGCCCGCACTCACAAATTGAAACAACATCAGTACCAGTTGTCCCAGGTAGGACATACCCGTTTCTCCTGAATAGTGTTGCAGGTTGGTATTACAAATAAAACTGGTAGCAGTATTAAATGCCAGCGTGGCGTCCATGGAGGGGTTGCCATCCGGGTTCAGCGGCAGCCAGCCCATGTTCATGAGTACAAACATGCCCAGTAAAAACCAGGACAGGTTAATGGTAAGCAGGGCCACCAGGTGTTGTTTCCAGTTCATCTCCCTGGCAGGGTTAATACCGCTTAATTTATAAAATAGTTTATCTACCGGGTTTAAAACGGTATCCAGCCAGGTTGGCTGGTTACTGAATATTTTACCGATATACCTGCCCAGTGGAATGGCCAGTAGTACGGCCAGTGCATACATAAGTACAATGCCGGTTATTTCTGTGTTCATTTATTAATCATTAAAGTGTATAAAACGGGTTAAAACTTTTCGGGTTTGATCAGCACATAACACATATACCCGAATACGGTGATGGCGATGATAAACAGGGCTGTCATATTTTTTCAAATGATTTGATGGTGAAGAAAAAGCCTGCAAACAGTAATATGCCGGCCAGTACGAGGATTGTTGTCATGAGCATAAGAATTTTTGTTGTTGTGTTATCCTTATGCCAAATCCCGTTCCTGTTAAGGTGGTAAATACTGAAAGGCTTACCGGTATTGGTTTTCAGGGTTTCCGGGAAACAGGGGCAATAAAAAACCCTTTCAAAATGAAAGGGTTCACACTATCGTTTTGAAAGGGTTATTGTATCTGGTACTCCTCCAGTTTACGGTATAGGGTGGTGAGGGCAATATTCAGCAGCCTGGCCGTTTCGGTTTTATTGCCATTGGCATAGTTCAGTACTTTCTGTATATGTATCTTTTCGGCACTGGCCAGTTCAAAGGCCGACAGGTTTTTGCTGCCTGTGGTATTACTGTGTTGCAGTTCGGCCGGTAAGGTGGAAATGTTTAGTTCATGGCTATCGGTGAGGATGGTACTGCGCTCAATAACATTTTTCAACTCCCTGATATTGCCCTTCCAGTGATGCTGCTGCAGGGCTGCCAGGTAGGCCGGCGCCATGGCTGTTATTTTTTTATTGGTCTTACGGGCAAACAATTGCAGGAAATGTGTGGCCAGGTCTTCTATATCCACTATCCTTTCCCTTAAGGCCGGCAGGGCTAGCTGGAAAACGGCTATACGGTAATACAGGTCTTCCCGGAAATTACCGGCTGTTATTTCATCCTGCAGGTTACGGTTGGTAGCGGCAATAATCCGTACATTAATGCGGGTGGATTTGCTGTCGCCTACTTTTAAAAACTCGCCTGTTTCCAGTACCCTTAATAATTTGGCCTGCAGTTCCAGGGGCATTTCGCCTATTTCATCTAAAAAAACAGTGCCGTTACTGGCTTCTTCAAAAATGCCTTTACTGTCTTTGATGGCCCCGGTAAAAGCCCCGGCTTTGTGGCCAAACAATTCGTTCTCCAGCAACTCTTTACTAAAGGCTGAACAGTTAACGGCAATAAAATTTTGTTTGCTCCTGCTGCCGGCATTATGAATGGCCTGGGCAAATACCTCCTTGCCGGTGCCGGTTTCACCCGTTAATAAAACGGTGGCATCGGTAGCAGCTACTTTCCTGCCTGATTCAATAGCGGCCTTAATTAATTTAGATCGGCCAATAATGGTATCGAAAGAGTATTTATTACCCAGCTGTTTTTCCAGTTGCAGCACTCTTTTGGCCAGTGTTACTTTTTCAACGGCTTTATAGAGTAAAGGGATGATACGGTTGTTATCATCGCCTTTGGTAATATAATCAAAAGCCCCGTTTTTAATGGCTTGTACGCCATCAGGTATATTACCATAGGCCGTTAACAATATGATCTCGGTAACAGGATACTTCTCTTTAATGGTGCCGGCTAATGTAACGCCACTGGCATCGGGGAGTTTTACATCGCAGATGATCACATCCGCCTCCGCGGTTTCCAGTTTTTTAAAAGCGGTTTTAGCGTCGCCGGCCTCTGCCACTTCAAAACCTTCGAGGCTAATGATACGGGCCAGTAAGGTCCGGATCTTTTCTTCATCGTCTATAATTAAAACCTTGGGCAAATTGTATATTTTATGCGAAGGTAGAAATTAATAGAAAGGAATGCCTATTGTTTGTTTTCAGCAATACAACTGTTATACCTGCTGTTAATGGGAGGAATGCAGGCCCAGTTTATTGCCCTCGGTATCTATAAACAGGGCAAAATATCCCATTTCAGGACTGATCATGGTTTTAGGTACAATTGTTTTACCGCCGGCTGTTTCAACTTTACTCAAAACAGGTTGCAGGTCCTTACCGGCATTCAGGTAAAGTACCGGGCCGTCGGTAGTAGGTTTATAATCATGACCTTTTGCCAGTACTACATTTATCGTTCCTTCTTCATTTGGGAATATGCCCATTTTTACACCGTCCATGTCCATCTCTTCAATAGTTAAGCCCAGTATGGTTTGATAAAAATTACGGGCTCTGGTGAAATCTGTAATGGGGATCTCTGCAATGGAAATTAAATTTTTCATGTTTCCGGTTTTTGTGGTGATAGAATCTGTTGTTGATGCGGAGCTGCCTGTACCGGCCTGGTTATTACAGGCAGTGAGTGCGGTAATGGTCATAAGGACTACCGCAAATAATTGTTTTTTCATGTTTACCGTTTTTTAATACGGCACAAAGAAAACATCCTGTTTACACCGGGAATTGTATAAATGCGACAGTTTACCTGGTTGTATAAAAAAGGGAGGAGAGGGTCATGTTATCGTGGTCTAAAAAATCTTTCGGGTTAATGCCGGTAAATGCTTTAAAATCTTTAATAAAATGTGCCTGGTCAAAGTATTCGCTTTCGTAGGCTACATGGGTGAGTGATTCGTTCTGCCGGCTGAGTAATAATTTTAAGGCAGCCTGTAAACGGATGATCTTACCGAGTTGTTTGGGACTAAGCCCTACCTGTTTATAGAACTTTCTTTCC
Source organism: Terrimonas rubra (assembly GCF_042686025.1). Lineage (NCBI taxonomy): Bacteria > Pseudomonadati > Bacteroidota > Chitinophagia > Chitinophagales > Chitinophagaceae > Terrimonas > Terrimonas rubra. The sequence continues at coordinate 190,652 of NZ_JBHUOZ010000001.1, read as the reverse complement.
AGTTGTCTTCTTTTCGCCAGGTTGTTTTCCAGTAGTGTATTAATGGAAGTACTTCCCTTTGCAGCCAAAAGTGCATCAATAGTGTTGGTCACAATACTATCGATGGTGGGTTTGTGCCGGAACCTGTCCAGGAAAAATGCTTCCAGTATTTTTATCCGTTCCTCATTGCCGGTTGCGGTAATGATCTGTTGCTCCAGTGTTGTTGCCACCGTTTCACCAAACAGGTCAGCGATCGGGGTTTCTTTATTGGCCAGGTCTGTTACCGGTATATCTACCAGGTTAGCAAAACCATAAGGATAAAAACGGGCAGCAAAACAGTGTACATAACCGGTGGGTTCAATTATAAAAGGTTCGGTGATCTGTCCTACCACTATGGCAGGGGGTTGTATAATAAACTCCTGTTCGCTGGTATAACGCCGGATATCATCGCCTAAAATGAAGATCATTTCCATACAGCCATCGGGTACAATCCGTTGTTTTTGCGCTGGTACTTCGGCAGGCACTTCCAATGACCAGTAACATTTTACCAGGAAGGCTATATCGGTATGTGGTGGAAAGGTCTGGTAGTTCATATTAAATGATGTACATGTCTTGGTTTGCTAAAGGGTAAGGGGAGTGATTCTTGTTCTTTTTGGATACGATAAAAATACAAATATCAGCGTTGATTTATTATTCAAATTGATACAAAGCTTCCAGTACTTGCTGCTGCCTGTTTGCCAGGTTACCATTAACTTCTATTGTTTTTATGCTTATATCACTTAGCCATTCCTGTACAATATCGTTTACCCGTAGCCTTAAACGTGGCAGGTCCGATTCCCCGCATGGAATAAGGTCCGGGTTTTCTACCGGTACAAATACCAGGAGATCGATCTGTGTCAGCGCATTTGTCATATCCGCATACAAAGAGGTAATATCCCTGGATTTACTTACGGCATGGATATAGGGTAACAGGTCTAAAGGACAACGGTCAAAAATCACTTTTTCTTCAGCAGCTTCGGTTTGTTCTACCGCAAGGTTAAACTGGGCAATATAATCATCGATAATTGGTATTTCCGAAAATAAATATCCCTGTTCCTCCAGTTGCCGGTATGGCTCCTGTATCAACAGGTAACCGGGTAAATGTGTGGTAATCGCTTCTGCCAGGCTTGTTTTGCCTACCCGGTGTGCTCCTGTAAATGCTATCCGCATACAATGTTAATGCCGGTTATTAATGTTTGTTATTATATCCTTTTGTTCTATGTTGTCAGCGCCTCCGGATGTGAAAAAACGCCACTTATCCGCTGTAACGGTTGAAACATATACACTAACCGTTCCGCAGTTGTTTTTTGTATTATTTTTAAACGATTCGTAATTACCCTGTGCCATGATAGAACTGTTTTCGAACCAATATATCCAGTCGCCGGTTTTAAAACTATAACCCATGGTTACAGGCCCTCCGGCATTGCATTCAGGATAAGCACCCACCGAAAAATTACCCTTTGCATAAATTTTCCCCGAAGGATAGTAATATATCCATTCTCCTGTCTGTACCAGGTTAAACTCCATATGCGGGTCTATTATAAGTTGACCGATTGCATAATAACCATCGGGAAATAAAAAAGTATCCAGGTATGTATAGAATTGTTTTATTGTATCAATTGGGTGCGATGGACTGGTTGAAACTGATATATTGACTATTGTACTGTCAAGTTTGCCCGCTTCGTATAAATTTTTACATTTTTGCCACACGATTGCCGGGCTATTTTCCGGTTGTGCAAATACAATGAAAGGAATAAAAATAAATAAAAGGATTAAATATTTTTTCATTTTTTATTGTATGTGATGGTCATTTACTAACATTTCGGTATGACAATATACAAAAAAAGCTAAGGGGTAAAAATGAATCCTGTTGTATTAACAATATGTTTTGTTATGGGGAATAGGATATGTTATATCCTGGTGATGATGCTTGATATCTGCGAGGATGTTGTTTTGAAGGAAAAAAATAAATAGGATGTTCTCCGTTGATTTTGATGAAAAGGCCGGGGATACAGATAGTAATCCTTTCTGTATCCCCGGCCTTTGACCTTTGTTGTCTCAAAAATATTTATGGCAACTTACCCGGAAAATTTAGGGCTTCGGTGCACTCGTCGCATCTTTTGTTATTACCGGCCAAACCGAACCGGGCGGTTGTGAGCCGGGAACTGTTATGCCTTTGGTAGCGCCGCGAAGCATATTGTCTGCACTAAAATAATAAAGCGGCCAGCCATTGTAGGTTAATTGTTTTCTGCCAAAAACATCCATTATTACAAACAGGGATTTATTCAGGGTGGAAGGCACTACTATCGAGGTGGTCTCATAAATCGGCCAGATGGTATTGTTGCTGAAATCAGCGGCTGTAAAGTTATTGTTTAAAGCACTGTCCCTTATAAATAAATACAGGGTATTGCCTTTGGCGTCTGTGAAATAGGACGTTCGGCCATCTCCGGCAGTATAATCACTTTTATAATTGGTGCCATTGCCTCCCGTTAGTTGATGGTTGGCAATCATAATGGTATAATCGGGTTTGGCAACAAACCAAACATTACCTATACCTTCGCCTGTAGTTGTTCCGGCTGCTTCATACACATCGCCGGGTGTATAGTAATATAAAGGCCAACCTTTATAAGCTAGTTGTTTTTTACCTGAACTTAAGGTTATTGACGTAAAATCGGCAGCAGCTAAGCCTTCATCGTACAGGTTACTCGTACTATCCGGATTAAGCGGTTTCCAGTTAGTAAGACAACCGCCGCTACAGTTTGAAGCACCATTAGCATCATTGGAAAAATAATAAAGCGCTCTTCCTGTTTTGTCTACTAAATGTTTGCCAAGTGTGGGGCTGGTTGCAAGATGGATATTCTTTGTTGCAGGATTTTGGTCCGACTCATTTTTGTTGCACGAATGAAAAGCAAGGGTCATGGTACCGGTAAGTAAGAGCAAAAAGAAGTGTTTCATGTTTTTTATTTTGAAGTGAGGTTTTATAAATGCGGCAGCGCATTTACTGGTATTTTTTATAACTGCTATTAAATCGGTATTTTACAGGTAATGGTTGCCTGGAGATTTCTTTTTGTGGATAACTGGCATTGATGCGGCAATGGTTTGCTTAAAATAAGCGGTTCCCGGGTTTGATATAAAGCTCGTATCTGTTTATTTATTAGCGAAATAGATATATCGGATTTTATATATTTAACAATACGACACGAAGGCTGGCCAGGCATTTTACCGCTATTCAAAATAGTTTTACCATAAGGCAACCATTTACAAAAAAGATACGTTTATACGGCTAATTTTAATGGAATCGCACTTAGCTAGTCAGGCAACAGATATTCAGGGGATATTAACCGGCTGTGCAAATCAGGACAGGATTTGCCAGAGAGAATTTTATAAAAAATTCTATGGGTTTGCCATGAGTATATGTACCAGGTATACCAATGTGTATGATGAAGCACTGGAGCTCGCCAATGACGGTTTTTTAAAAATATTCAGGGCCCTGGCTAAATTTAAAACTGAGCAGGGGGAAGTTGAAAACCAGCTAATGGCATGGATTAAGAAAATAATGATCAATACCTGTATAGATTTTATCAGGTCAAAAAAAAGTAAAATTGTCTTTTCTCCCATACCCGAGTCGCCGTACGCGGAAAATCCTGTTTCCGAAGATTATATCATTGAAAAAATTTCCATAAACGATATCCTGGTGTTGATTAATAAATTGTCGCCATCGTATAAAACAATTTTTAATCTTTTTGTAATAGACGGGTATACCCATGAAGAGATAGCCTCCATGTTGCAGATCAGTGTAGGTACTTCAAAATCCAACCTGTTTAAAGCAAGACAACATTTGCAGAGCCAGTTAAAAAGAAACGAACTAAGTATGTATGAAAAATGATTTTTCAGATATCGAACAAGCATTAAAGGCGGAAGCTGCCCAAAATTTGCCTGAGTTCAACGAAGAAGCCTGGCATAAAATGGAAGCCCTGCTGGATAAAGATGAACGGAGGCCCAAAATTATTTTTTGGTTTTCCGGCATCGCTTTGCTAATACTGTTACTTACTGCACTGTATTTAGTGAACAGGAAAAATAATCCGGATAAAATCGGCGATAAACAAATCAGCAATACGGGAACCGCTAAAGAAAACCAGCCGGCAACCACAGGAGCGGCAGGCAGTACAAGCCATATAATAAATGAACATGATTCAATGGACAAGCATATTGCAGTTAACTCAGATCTTGCCGATAAGATGGATGTGGAGGATCGAACTGATAAACATGTTACCGTTAACCGGAATTTTACCAATACAACAAAACTTACACAGCCATCTCAAAGCCGGCCCGTTCTTGTAAAACCATCCAGGAAAAATAAGGGGGCTGATAACCGTGGTTTTGTCAAAAGCCAGGTGCAAAGTAACGATGCAGCAGCCAATGAGGAGAGGATTGCAGAAAAAGAAAATAACATGACGGTAAGCATACCGGTAAGGGAAGTGAAAAAAACTGAGGTGGATAGTCAATCAACTACTGTAGCCGCCACAGAAACAATGCCCGCACCATCAGTAACACAAAGCGATTCGGCTAAGACGGAAAAAAAGGATAAAAGTATAAAAACGAGCAGGTTTTATGTTACCGGGGTTATCGGAATGGGTACTGATAAAACATCATTAGGTAGTGCAAGCAAACTAACGCCAAAATATGGTGTGGGTGCAGGCTTTGCCATTAATAATAAATGGTCGCTAGGCATAGGGGTGCGTGTGCATAGAAAAATATATACAGGAGGCCCTGATGATTACCGCGTAAAATCGGGTTACTGGAGCATGGTAGATATACAGGAAGTGGATGCCAATTGCCTGGTTTATGAAATACCGGTTACGGTCAATTATAATTTATTTGAAAAAAATAATTACCAGGTTTTTGCCTCAGCCGGTCTGTCATCATTCATTATGAAAAAGGAAAAGTATGATTTCTCTTATATAAACAGCAGCGGACAACAGGCAAAAGGTGCTGCCAACTATACCGGTAATAAACATTTCTTTTCCTCCATTAATTTAGGTATTGGGGTTTCTAAAAAAATGAATAAGCGCCTACAGCTTTTTGCAGTTCCGTCAGTAGCCCTGCCTGTAAATGGTATCGGGGAAGGAGCCATAAAACTAAAATCTTTTGAAATAGCAGCCGGCTTCAATTACTTTTTGTTTAAATAGCCACACAGGCAACCATTTGTTTTAATTATACGTTGGTGTATACTATAAAACAAATAAGATGAAGTACAGGCTTTTATTATACTCTTCATTTATCATGGTGATGGGTACATGTTTAACAGTTGTATCCTGTGGTAAAAATGAGCCGGATGTAACAGACCCCAATGCTGACTGTGCCGCTTCAGGCTTTGCCGTAACAGCGTCGGCGACCAATACACCGGGCTGCGGATCCCAGGGAACGATTACTGCTTCTTCCACAGGCGGTACAGGCACTATTACCTATAAATTGAATGCCAATGGGACTTATCAAAGTTCAGCCGTCTTCTCCAATGTAGCGGCAGGCAACTATACCGTTTTTGCCCGGAATAGTAATGGTTGCGAAAAATCCACTACTATAACTGTTAATAGTGATAATACCGAAGGCCCGTTGTTTACCCAGGTAAAACAATTACTGGCCACAAGATGTGTGAGCTGCCATAATACCTCTACTCAAAGCGGTGGAAAAGATTGGACAGTGAGTTGCAATATTGTCAACAATAAATCACGTATTAACCAAAGAGCGGTAATTGAAGGCACCATGCCTGCAGGTGGCCCGCCATTAACGCAGGCGGAAAAGAACCTGATCATTAATTGGTTAAATGCAGGTGGCGATTTGAATGATTAATGTATATCCTGGTAGCTGTCATGGCTTGATGTACTGTTTGTAAACCGCATCGCCGGTACAGCGTTTCATGGAATGATAATTTCTCCTTTCATATGATTAATGGTGAACATGCAATGAAAAGAAAATGGTGGTTATACCTTATTGTTCTGGTGATCGTTAGTGCGGCAATTTATACCTGGAAAGAATATAACCGCAAGCCCCCTGACTTAATGTATTCCACTGCTGATGCAATTGTAAAGGCCGAAGCGCTTGCTGCAGCTTTTGAAACGGATGAGGCTGTTGCTAATGAAAAATACCTGGGAAAAATAATTGAAGTGGATGGCGTAATAATCAATGTGAATGCAACGCAATCGCCTGTGCATATTGTTATTGGTAATGAAGATAGTATGCATAATGTCGGCATTAGCCTGGCAGGCAGTAAGCAAAATATACATGAGTTAAAAAACGGGATGACTATTACTGCCCGGGGTGAATGCACCGGTTTTTTAATGGATGTTGAATTGAATAATGCGGTTATTATAAAAACGAAGCAATGAAAATCCTGATCGTTATTGGTGCGCTGTTTTTATCGGCACACCCCGGCCTGCAAAAAACAAAATATTATACCAAGGCCGCCCAAATTAGTTTTTACTCCAGTACAAGTTTTGAGAATATTGAAGCGCATAATAAAGCCGCTGTAGCTGTATGGGATATAGCCAGCGGGCAAATTGACTTTTCGGTACTGATTAAGGGCTTTGAATTTGAAAAGGCCTTGATGAAAGAGCATTTTAACGAAAACTACCTGGAAAGTGATAAATACCCCAAGGCCGGTTTTAAAGGGAAATTAAATAAAGCGGTATCATTAGAAACGGACGGAACTCAAAATCTTACGGCAACAGGGGAGCTTACCATACATGGAATTACAAAAAAAATCACAGCACCTGTATCGGTAAGTGTAAAACAGGGAAAGTTATCTGCAACCAGTGTGTTTACTATTGCTCCGGAAGATTACGGTATAAAGATCCCGGCAGTAGTAAGAAATAATATCAATAAAGAAATTCAAATAAAAATTAATGCAGCCAATTTTATTGCCTCTAATTAAACTATTCATTAAACGGGAGTATTGTTTTGTTTTGTGTTTTTTGAGTGTTACTGCAATAACATCGTATGCACAGGAAGACTCGCTGATGAACGCGTTAGAAGCAGAGCAGGCAAGGGTGCCGGCAAAGGTTACAGGGGCTTTTAAATCTACCAGGGTTATTAATAATCATTCCATGGAGATGCTGGCTACCGGAAACCTGGATGTAAGAATATTGCACCGTTTTGGGTATATTAATAATGGGATCAGCGAGCTTTTTGGATTGGATGATGCATCCATGCGGATGGGTTTTGATTATGGACTCACCAAAGATCTCAATATCGGCGTTGGACGAAGTACGTTCAGAAAAGAGTTAGATGGTTTTGTAAAATACAGGATCTGGCAACAAACAACCGGGGCAAAAAACATTCCTTTCTCAGTTATTTTGTTGCAGGGGATCAGTACCTGGACGGAAAAGTCGTTTACCGGTAAAGTGAGTGTGGAGGATAGAACAGCTTATTATACACAGCTGATCATCGGCCGGAAATTCAGTGACAGGTTTTCCCTGCAGTTAATGCCTACTTATCTGCATCGGAATATGGCTTTTGAAACGGGTTACAATAAGGACAATATTGCACTCGGTATTGGCAGCCGGATGAAAATAAGTAAAAGAATGGCACTTACGCTTGATTATACCCATTCCTTTACCGATCTGCCGGATAACTATTATAATGCTTTATCTTTTGGCATAGATATAGAAACAGGGGGGCATGTATTCCAGATGCATTTTTCAAATGCTTCCGGTATGAATGAACGTGCTTTTATAACAGAAACTACCGGCGATTTTTTTAATGGTGATATACGTTTTGGGTTTAACCTTTCAAGGGTTTTTTCAATGAAAAAGAAACCTGCCGCCAGGCAGTCAAAGGTTTATTGATTCCTGTCAGGCTCAGGGGATATATTTTCCTGCTCCATGGAAAAGATCACGCTGGTGATCTTCCATTCATTGTTTATTTTAATAAGTCCCCAGGACTCTTTGCCCCACAATCCTTTCCTGCCACCGGCCCAGAAACTAAAGTCGAAAGTAACAGAAGCAATACTTCCATCCGTATCAATATTGACATTATAAAATTTTTCCTCCTTGGTCGCACCCTGCGTAGTTGTTCTAAACCAGGTTTTATAATCGGAGGTCTTATAGTCTAAAATATTGGGACTGTTCTGTGATCTTTTTGCCTGCGTTTTTTCTTTATATACCCCTATCCAGGTTACATGACCTTCGTAGAAAAGGTTGTAAAGACTGGTACTGTCTTTTGTTTTGAGACTGTTCATAAATGTATGGAGTACCTTATTTAAAGCGTCCCTGTCTTTATCGGCTGATGATGAATTCTGGGCTGATAAAACTGAATAACTCAGCAGGAACATTGTAATTACCACTATGGTTTTCATATGACCTTCATTTTTCTATTTTGTATTATAAGATGGAAATGGCCTGATCCGGGCCTAAAAACGAATTTGATGTTTTTTTGAAGAAGACCGATGAACTTAAGTTAATAAATGAACCGGCTACCCCCCGGCGGGTTTATTGTATGTTGTTATGGCACTATACTTTTTTATCTGGCAGGTTCATAATAAAGTATAATAGCCCCGGAATCAAAGTTTTTGGTATTGATTAATTTAAGATTGATCCTATGATCGATGTTTTTAAATAAAGGCAAGCCGCTTCCCACTACTACCGGGTGTACACATATCTGGTATTCATCAATTAAGTCGAGTTGTGTTAAGGATACGATCAAACCCGGGCTACAGGCAAAAATAGCTTTACCCGGCTCCTGCTTCAGTGCTACCACTTCTTCTTCCAGGCTGCGGGTTGCCAGGGTTGCTGTTTCCCAGGTGAGCTCTTTTAGGGTACGGGAGAATACAATTTTTGGAACCCGGTCAATGGCTATTGCAAAATCATCCATGGCTTTATTGCCGGTGGGCTCTTTCAACACCGTTTGCCAGTATTCCATCAGCTGGTAGGTGGTTCTGCCATACAAAGCAACACCTGCCTGGTCTAACAGATCGGTATAATGGTCATGTATGGTTGCGTCAGGGGTAATGACATCATGATCGCAATACCCGTCCAGGGTCATATTGATGGCAGCAATTAACTTTCGCATGTTGTTATTATTGATCCGGGAATGAGGAGGGCATACTGATGAATATCAAATATTCCCGGCTTGTTTTTTAGCGCCCCAGCGGAAAGTTACAAATAATAACATGATCAATACTACACCCTGCAACACGGTAAAGAAGTTGATGATGGATTTTGTTACAGGATCCTGTGTTAACCCTTGGGTTTTCTCAGGCTTTAATGCCGATAAGGGCGGATAGACCGTCCAGTCGCCTGAACAAAACCCTGAAAATGTGCTGACGAGTAATGTTAATGCAATAATAAGCGCTATGCCAATAATGACCAATACCCGGTTGGAACCTGTTCGCTGAAAGGAATAGCGGAATTCTTTAATAAAATAAAGAAGGAAGGTGATCAGCAAAAAAAGCGGTAGCCATACACGAAAAGGCTCCAGTATAAAATAGGTATCACCCACATGAATGTCCACCGTGTTGCTGAAAGCAGTACGGCCTCCAATAAGAAGGGATAGTAATACTGTCAACCCCAGGGAAAGGGCCAGCCAGATGACTTCCATTAAAAAACGGTTAGCTGATTTTTGCATGATGGTGGTGTTTTACAGATGTTGTTAATACCCGATATGACATTAGTTCTTACGCCCGCTCCTGAAATAATAATCAGCCAGCGCATTGGCAATAAGTCTTGGGTTTGCCTCATCCGTATTGGTAAGGATGATAATGGAGAGCCCGTCATTCACAAAACGTGCATATACCGACCTGAACCCGATATTGGCCCCGCCGTGTATGATTAATTTACGTCCCTTGTATTCCTCTATTGTCCAGCCAAAGCCATAATAGTCTTTGGCATCCGCTTTGTCCGAGGTTTTAATAACCGGTTGCCATAACTGTTCCCAATTATTTTTTTGCAGGATGATCTTTTTTTCTCTTAAGACCTTATCCCATTTGATCATGTCCGAAGCGGTGGAAAGAAACCCGCCACTGGGTCTTACGGCAAACATGGCCGTGGCATTGATGAGCGTATCTTTCTTATGCATATAACCATTGGCACGGTTGGGTATGATGCGGTAAAATTCGGTCAGGTAACTATTATGCATACCTGCGGGGATAAACAGTTTTTCATGAATATAGTCCTGCCATGGCATACCACTTACCTGCGTGATGATCTCGGCCAGCATAAAATAAGCCAGGTTACAGTACAGGTATTTTTCTCCTGTTTTATAAGCCAGGGGCAGGTTGTAGGCCGACCTGATCACATCTATATCGGGTTGAATTTTAAAATTATCATAACCCGGGGCTTCCCTTTGCAGGCCGGATGAGTGGGACATGAGGTGTTTGATGGTAATAGGCCTCCAGGTTTCGGGCGCATCCGGGAAGAATTTATGTACTGAATCACTGATACCCAGTTTTCCTTCTTCCATGAGTTTCATAATGGCCGTAGTAAAAAACTGTTTACTCACGGAACCCAGCCGGATCACGGTTTCGGCGTTTACCGGTACATTCAGTTCCACGTTGGCAAGGCCGTAACCTTTATTTACCACCGGTTGCCCGTTTTTTATAACAGCAAGTGAAAGCCCGACAATCTTTTGTTTCTCCATCATTTGTTTGACAATGATATCGGTGCTGTCCACTTGTGCAAATACAAAGGATGGCAACAGTAAAAGTAAGACCAGCAGTTTGTTCAGCCGGCTTTTATTGGTTTGTATCATTTAAGGCTTATTTTATAGTTAAACTTAAGAACTTTTTTCCGCCAAAGTGTTAATACCTGTTCAGCGGAAAGGTGGTCATCTTCCTGCCGGATGGTTAACCGGTCACGGAACGAACTTACATATTTTGACCAATAGTTTCCTTTAGAATCGTTCAGTAAAAAATAAAAACCGGCATCGCCCGGTTTTTTCCCGGATGATTCTAAAACCAGTTCACCGGCGCTTGTTACACCCGGTACCATAATAACCGTTGCATTCCCCTGCGGTAACGGAAATACCGCTTTGATACAGGTTTGGCCCGAGGGCAGGGTACAGGTGCCGTATATGCCGGAATAAATAACCTGTCCGCTTGCCGCAAAAGTCCTGAGCCAGATGGTATATTTTACCTGGTTTGATACAGGATGGGTTAGTGTGATGATCTCGCTTTTAAGGGATTCCGCATTTTTTATATTCCTTGTGGGAATATGTAGCTGGTTGATCCTGCTGCTAAATAGTTTATTGACCAGGATGCCGAAAAACTTAAAGAAAGGATTCCATTGTACACTGAAGTCTAGGTTGTATTCTGCAGTTTTTTCATAAAAATCAATAACCTTCCAGGATAAACACGATAAATCGGATGCCGGCAGGTTAAGCAGATCAAAGGAAGGGATCAGGCCCTGTGACAGGGTATTTCTTTCAATAACTAAATTTTCTTTTTGTGCTAATTGCTGTATAAAAGCTTCGCCTATCCCGTTTACATTACCAAAGGGTCCCATTAACCAGGGCATATCATCCGGGTTTATTTTTTTGCCGGTAATAATTACCCATTGCTGGGTAAGCCAATCCTGGAACTTTTGGAGGGGGTAAGCTAAACCCATATCAGTTATTGGTTGAGGGTTTGGGTATGATGTTTACCCGTCCATTCCATTGCCCAAACTCCGAAAGGGGCCTGAAACGTAAGGTGGTAAACTCAATATGAAAATCTTTGCGGTCTCTTTCTTTCATAGCGTTTATATGTCGTTTGGGTTGCGGTATGGTGCTATGCCCATGCACCATATCCGTCATTTCTTTTTGCGACTTCCAGATGGAGAAAGTAGAAATGGTGCGGGGAAGCCGGATGGATGCCAGCGATAAAGTGGTGCCGGGATGATCCCGGACTAATTTTTCTACCGGCCTTCCCCACCGAATGAATCTTGGGATCTCCGGCATTTTCATACGGGCCAGGGTAATGGCCACCACTACCGCATCAGGGTTGTCGGGTTCAGTGGTAGCGGCCGGTATGTCGAATTCAGTTATTTTACCCCATTGCCGCATAAAGGCTAACCTGGTATGCCAGCCTTTTGCCAATACTTTACCAAAACTATTTTCCGCTAAAAAATGATCAATAGCCGCTTCATTCTCCCATTGGGCAAATACCGCCACTTGTCTTATTAACATACGTGACGGGGAAAAAACAGGCGAGCCTAATGTCATCACCGTCATGCATTCGGTATGTATTAAACCGGGATTGTTTTTGGGGCTGGGCGGGGCTATAATGGCCTTTAAGGCGGTGAGTGGAGAAGTTTTAACCAAATGGTAGGTGAATATGCTCATTTGCTACTATTGACGATGAAGATAAGGACAAAAGGGCAATAGCATGAGCTTACTTTCAATCGATAGTGCATCATCAGTTTTTTGCTTCCCGTAATTTAAAAGGTCAAAAACAGGTTCTTGCCTATAATTGGAAAACAGCGTTGACCATACCAATAGGGGGCGTTAAATTATTGTTTTTAATTCTTCCTTTGATTTATGCGAAAAACCGGATAAGCAATGCGCTTGTATTTTTTAAAACTGCCTGTCAAATGAGTTTCCATTAAATTGATATACGCCACCGCCAGCCATTCCAAAAAGTAAATTGTTATTATTGTCTTTATAGATTGTCCAGATCATTGGTTGGGAAAGTTTATGGCTGATAGTATAGTTTGTCATCGTTTTGCCGTCATATTTCCAGGCCCCGGAATCCCTGTCTCCAAACCAAATATTTCCATCACTATCTTCTTCAATGGCAAAAACGGCTTGAAGCCCTTTATTTTTATTGAATCCCCTGCTTTGCGTGTTTGCTTCCAACTCATTTATTGGGATGGATTTTCCTAGTTCTTTTGAGAAGTGAATGATAGCATCTCCGTTTTTAAGCAGTACACCAATGCCATTATTTCCTATCCAAAGCCGGCCCTTTGAATCTTCGAGGGTACTCCTGATATGAAGACCATCCTGCTCATTGTTAATCCCCAACGTTTTATTATTCAGAATGGTCATATTGCTTCCATTATACCCAAAAACACCCGCATAAGTACCGATCCACTGCATATTGTGTTTCCCTTTTGAGAAGCTTGTAACAGCATAGGTATTGCCACCAGGAACGGTCACCGGATCGGGGAAGGCCAGATAATTTAGTTTTTGTCCGTCATACTTATTTACACCTTGTTTTGTTCCGGCAGAAAACCACAGGTCAAAGTCTGTCTTCTTCCATTCGTTTTCTGCATTTTCATTTACGGTGTGGTTTTTAATGGTTTTCCCATCGTAACTACTTACTCCATTTTGTGTATCAAACCAGATAACGCCTTCCCTGTCTTCCTGAATGGAACGGATCTGATTGTCTGCTAAACCTTCTTTTGTTGTAAAGTATTTGAATGTCTTTCCATTATAAAAGCCTGCTCCTTCATTTTGACTGCCAAACCAATAGTTGCCTTTACTATCCTGGAGAATAGCTCTTATTCCGGATGTGAATTTTAAAGTATCGGCACTTAAAGTTGCTGCCAATCCAGGCATGCCGGTTTCTTTTTCGGCTGATCTGTTTTCAATACAGGAAAAGTTGATGATCAATATGAGGAGGAAATAAATCAATTTTAAGTTTTTGTTCATTTCTGATTTTCTAATATGACACACCATGGTTAAGTATAAGCTTAGTGCGGGATCAGCAACACTATACTTATAGCCGGGCGATATGTTGGTTAATAGATAATTTGTTTAAAATTAATACTTTTACCTGCGAACCTACCTGTTTTGACCAATAGTTTCATTCTTTTGGAATGGTATAAGGTTGATGATGAAGAATAGAGAATATTCCGTTATTAATGGGGTTTAAATCAGTGTCAAAATTATTGCAGAGTATGACGATAAGGATGTTTTCATTAACAATATGTGTCATGATAGAACGGAACCCATTAATGGCTCCCTGGTGAAAAATGAAGTGCATTTCTTTGTTCAAGCCAGGTACAATGAATTTGGTTATTCCAACACCGTACCCATAGTTTGATAAAACCGGGGTGAACATTAATTCCCTGCTTTTTTTAGTAAGTAATTTATCTGCATACAATGCTTTATCCCATAAAAGCAAGTCGGCTGTTGTTGAGTAAACAGCACCCGCCGAAAAGATGGTAGATGATAGATCAATATAGTCTGCATTCAAATACCTGCCGGAATTGAAAGTATATCCCTTTGCAATTTCTTTAATAATGGTTGAATCGTTTTCAATACCTGTGTTTTTCATTTCAGCAACAGCTAAAATGTTTTTTTGTAATACTTCCGCATAACTTTTCTTAGTAACTTCTTCGATGATTGCCCCCAAAATATAATACCCTGTATTTGAGTATTTATATCCGGTTCCGGGTTTTGCTAAAAGACTATCGCTGCAAAATTGCTGGATAAAGGCTTTATGCGTGTACGTATGTTTGCTGATATCAGGAAAGAAATCATCACGTTCCGTATATTCGGGCAGGCCAGATGTATGTGTTAGTAGTTGGTGTATGGTGATCCGGTCGCCGGTTTCTTTTTTGTAATAGGGCAGGTATTGGGTAATTGTGGCATCCAGGTCAATTTTACCGGATTCAACAAGCTGCATAATTAAAACAGCCGTAAATTGCTTGGTCAATGAGGCAATGCGGAATCTGGTGGTTTTTGAATTAGGAATATCAAATTCCCTGTCAGCAAAACCATAACTTTTTTCAAAAACCACTTTCCCTTTCTCCGCTATTAAAATATTCCCACTGAATTTATTCAAATTTGTATATGCCTGCACCAGGTTATCTATCATCTCCTTTTGCGCCTGGGGGAAAACGGGAGCATTTATTTGTGTTAAGATAAAAAGCAGGAGTATGAATTTTTTCATTTGCTGTTCGGGTGATTAGGTATCGTATCCGAAAACGTTATTTATAAAGGTTTTTGGACTTGTCGTTTGGGGAAATTATCAAAGCACAAAACCTGAACAAGGTACAAAAGTTTGATAAGAACACAAAGCTAGAAATGATCCGTTACCCTGGTTGATACAAAATTTGTGTTGGTAATAGTTTTTATGTGTTGGGCTACATCGTAACATTCGTCAGCCTAATAAATTGCTCTATTGTTGAGAGTAAGAATAACGATTATTGCAATGACCGTATAAAAAACTTACCAGTTTGTTTTTCTCCATTCTTCAAGTGACATTTTTACTAATGTTGAAGACGCTGAACCCTCCTGCCTGTTTGCCAATGGGGAAAAGAATACCGTAAACTCTCCTGAACCTTCTTTGCCTCCTCTGAAACGGATATTTATTGTAAGTGTGTGTGTGTACTGGATTGCACTATATCGTTTGTACTCTTTAGCTGTCATCGGCAATACTGGTTTAAAGCCTTTTGGGATTTCAATGTCTTCCATTGTAACGTAAAACAGCTTTTCCTTTTCAGTGGAAATTGTTTCTATAAAGTAGCTCGTATATTCATGGAATATTTCTGTTTCAGGATTAAAAAAACGCAGTTTGGCAAGCTCAGGAATTAATAAGTCGTTCTCAATACAGGTTCCGGTTAACATAATATCAAGCCCTCTTGAAGCACTTCCTTCATTGGTAATTATCCATTCAGCAGTCTGTTTTTCCCCGGCTTTTATATCCAGCACTATCCCGCTTGCAACTGTTTTAAATTGGGTTAGCCCTAATTCGGGTGGCTTCTTTTTGTCTTTTTGAGCAAAGTTTAGTTTGACCTGCTTTGTTAACTTGTTTTGGTTAAGGTATTCATAACCTGTTAACAAATTTGAGGTATCCAGGTTAATGAATTTGCCCAATTCCGTTAAGAAATCTTCAACGAAATGAGATTTATTTTGACAGGCAGTGATAATATTGTCAAATGAATAGTTGTTAATAAGAATACCGGACCATAATATGTCTTTATTTTTAGTAAAGTCAACTTTCCTTGAGCGGTTACTGATAGTGTCCTTTAAGACACCATTGATGTTCAGTCCTAGATATAAGGAATCGCTGTCGTTAACCAAAACGCTCAGGGCGGTGGTTTTAAATGCTTTTGATAAGTTAGCAGCCAGCTTGTTCAATTTTTTTATGTGCTGATCTTCGGTTTCCTCATCATAAATGGATATCCAGCTCCGGTCTTCAGATATTGAGATAATGACTGATTTGTCGGCATCGTTTTCGTCATCAACTTTTAAAAAGCCAGCTTCTGTATTAAGCTGTATGATATAATTGATGATCAGTTCATTGAGGTCCGGTTGATTGGGGTTCAAGACCTTTAATTGTACGTTTGTAAAAAAAGCGCCCATCTGGATGTGTAATTGCGTTAAGGTTGTTGTCAAAGCCCGCTACTCACTTACCGGACACAATATAAATAAAAAGTACCTGATCAATGTTCCTGAAAAGTTATAAGTTGTAAGTTTTAAGTTGGACAATTCATACACAAAAAAGCTGGCAACTCAACGCCACTGGTGTTAGGCATAAAGCATATACCTTTCAGTAAGCCCCAGTTGTTTGTGGCCCATGGTTAGCCCATCCGGCAGTTGGATAAATAAAAAAATGAGATTTAGATTATGAATGTTTAACGGATATTCAAATATATTTCTACTTCCCGATATTGTTCTACACTACGTCCGTTTTGTATAGCTGGCTTCCATTTTGGCATAGCAGCTAAAATTTGCATTACATATTCGTCTATAGACTTGTCGACTCCCTTCAATAAAAAAAAATCTTTTGGTGTCCCGTCGCTAGAAATTGTAAAGCCGTATTTGACACTCCCCTTGACTTTCGCAAATGTATCTGGCATTGAGGCAATAAGGTTAGTATTTAAATAATGTTTTAAAGCCTTCTCTCCTCCAAAAAAGCTTGCAAAAATTTCTACCTTTTCAAAATATTTATCCCCTTTCACTTTTTCATTTGCATTCTTTGAAACAGATACGCCTGACTGTGAAAGGGTAGTGTCAATTAAAATAGTTGTAGGTGATGGTTTTATTGTTTCCATTTTAAAATTTATAGTCGAATTACCATCAATTTTTTCGATGGCACGACTATAATTAATATGTGTACATATAATACTATCATATTTCTCCGATATCAGCGCCGTATAATTTCCGTCTTTATCTGTCATAGTACCATAGCTAAATCCTTTAAAAGTTATAGATGCTAAGGCGATTGGCCGACCATGTACATCAACAACATTTCCATGCAAAATTTTCCCTTGAGAAAAACATTCTGAAATAATGAGTAGGGAAAGCGTTAAAAATAAGAGTGTTTTAATCATGATGAAAGGGGCATATTTTTTTGCAATAAAAATGGACTAACACAAATTGACATACTACAAATGCAATATACAAAAAAGTGTATCAGCTAAAAATGAAGTTATAAATGGACCATAGTGTTCCTACTGCCCAAAGGCTGCCCGATGCGCAGGGTTTAGTGCGCAGTGCAACGAAGCACCGGAGCGAAGCGGAGCCCGTAGCAGCGGGGACTGCAGCTGAGGTGAGTTACCGGCGCTCAAAGCCCCGTAGAAGTTATAAGTAATAAGTTTTAAGTTGTAAGTGGCAGCAGGATAAAAGGATGAAGTATATGCGGCAGGCTATAAGGTGAAAGGTGTAAGGTATAAGGTAGAGGATGGGCCCAGGCATAAAAAAGCCGGCTATCTAACGCAGCCGGCTTTACTTATAACTTATTACTTACAACCTATCACTATTTCAGTACTCCCAATTCCTTACCAATTTTGGTAAAGCCGGCAATGGCTTTATCCAGGTGATGTTGCTCGTGGGCGGCGCTTAATTGTACCCTGATACGGGCCTGGCCCTTGGGTACCACGGGGAAGAAGAAGCCGATCACGTAAATACCTTCATTCAGCAGTTTGGCGGCAAAGTCGGCAGCCAGCACCGCGTCGTATAACATGATGGGTACAATGGGGTGATCGCCGGGTTTAATATCAAAGCCCGCTTCGGTCATTTTGGTGCGGAAGTATTTGGTATTGAATTCCAGTTTATCACGCAGCTCGGTGGTTTCGGTCAGCATATCCAGTACGGCAATAGAGGCGCCGGCAATTGAAGGGGCCAGGGTATTGCTGAACAGGTAGGGGCGTGATTTCTGGCGTAACATCTCAATCACCTCTTTTTTACCGGAAGTAAAACCGCCGGAGGCGCCGCCTAAGGCTTTACCCAACGTACCGGTGATGATATCAATTTTACCCATTACCCCGCGGTATTCATGGGTACCACGGCCGGTTTTGCCCAAAAAGCCGGAGGAATGACATTCGTCGATCATGATCACGGCATCATATTGCTCGGCCAGGGCTACAATTTTGTCCAGCTGGGCAATGGTGCCGTCCATGCTAAAGGAGCCGTCGGTTACAATAATGCGGCTGCGGCAGGAGGCCGATTCTATTAACTTGGCTTCCAGGTCGGCCATATTATTATGCTCGTAACGGAAACGCTGGGCCTTACACAGGCGCACGCCATCAATAATGGAAGCGTGGTTCAGTGCATCGGAAATAATGGCGTCCTGCTCATTGAACAGGGGCTCAAATACCCCGCCATTGGCATCAAAGGCGGCGGCATATAAAATAGTATCTTCTGTGCCCAGGAAGGCAGAGATCTTTTGTTCCAGCTCTTTATGAATATCCTGCGTGCCGCAGATAAAACGTACGCTGCTCATGCCATAACCATGGGTTTCAATGGCTTTATGGGCTGCTTCAATTACTTTGGGGTGGGAGGACAGGCCTAAGTAGTTGTTGGCGCAAAAGTTTAAAACGGTGCTGCCGTTCACTTCAATTTCGGCCCCCTGCGGGCTTTTGATGATGCGTTCTGATTTATATAAGCCTGCCGTTTTAATATCTTCAACTTCGGCGGCAATACGGGCGGTAAATGTTTGATTCATTGCCTAAAATATTTGTGTGCGAAGATAAGCGGGATAGGGCCGCCAAGCGTACTTTTTGTGGTAAAATACCGCGTTAACATTAATTAACCCCGTTTCAAACGTTTGTTTTAGGAAAGGCGAACAAAATTATTTTACCTTTGTTGTAACATTTTAAATGCAACCGGCGTCTAAAATGCTAAACCAACCACTCATGAAAAGAAAATGGCAAATATTATGTTTCATCGCTTCCATTACCACGGCGGGTCTGATGCTGCTGTATGCGGCTAATCCTGCCGAAGAGGAGACCAATGCCGAAAGGATGGAAGAGAGCAGCAAGCCATCAAAAAAACAGGATCTGCCCGGCCAGGGCTTCTGGAACATGCTGCCCAGCGGTTTTTCGCTGTCCACAGGTTTTTAATCAGCACCCGTCTTTAAAAAGACTGGCTGTGTTGCCATACACATCCCGGATATTTGTTTAAACATTAATTTTTTTTGCACATAAAATGAAGCGCCCCTCCTAGGAGGGGCGCTTCATTTGTTTGAGTTGGCAGAATTAGAATCCTTTTTTCTGTACGGGGTTGCCGTCGCTGTCCAGCTCTATGATCTCGTAACCCAGTTTTTGCAGTCCGGGTAAAATTTTAGCTTTATCACCTACCAGTAACACGTTAAACTTGTCAGGCGTTAACCATTTTTTGGCCAATGCATCAATCTCTGCCTTGGTAATATTGTTGATGATCTTGTTTTGTTGCTCAACATAATCACCGGGCAGGTTGTAGTTTAAAATATTGCCGATAAAACCTGCTTTCTGGAAGCCGGTCTCATAACGCAGGGCATCACGCTGACCGATGGCATTTTTCATAAAGGTCAGTTCCTCGTCGGTAATACCGCCGTTTACATAACCTTTAATCTCTTTCATCAGCTCAATCATGGCGCTGTCGGTAGCTTCGGCTTTAATGCCGGCGCTGAACTCAAAATCACCGGTTTGTTTACCGCCGCTAAAGCCGCTGCGGGCGCCATAGGTCCAGGCTTTATCCTCACGCAGGTTCAGGTTTAAACGGCTGTTAAAGGCGCCGCCTAATACATAGTTCATTAAACCAGCTTTGTAATATTCGCCGGTGGCATCGTATTTCAGGTCGGTAACATAACCTACACGGAATTCGGTTTGTGCCGATTTAGGTACGTCTACCAGGTAAATTTTGGTTTTTTCTACTGCAGGCGCTTTAGCCAGGGTTGGTACCACAATATCTTTTGCCGGCAGGTTGTTTAAAAAGGCCAGTTTAGGTAAAACATCCGCCTCTTTAATATCACCCACTACCACTACTTCCACACCTTTCGATGTCAGGGCATTGTCGTAAAAGTTTTGGATATCCGCTAAAGTGATTGCGCTAACAGATGCTTCTGTACCGTTTGAGCTGGTACCAAGAATATGGTTTTTGCCATAATTGATCTTGGCAAATACATCGTCGGCAATAGCTGCCGGCTGCGATTTGGACATTTTAAAGCTTTCCAGTACCTGTTTTTTATTGCGGTCAAAATCGTCCTGGTTAAACTTCGGACGGAACATTCTTTCCTCCAGCAGTTTCAGGGTAGCATCCAGGTTTTTTACCTGCGATTGTACCTGGAAAACTATTTTATCGTTGGAGTTGTATACCGATACCGAGCTGCCCAGAGTTTGTAACTGCCTGCTGATCTCTTCCGAAGTATAATTTTTGGTATCCTCGTTCATCATAGTAGTGCCTAAAGAAACCAGGCCGGCTTTGGACAGGTCATTGGCTTCCATAAAGCTACCGCCGGGTATGCTGATGCTTAAGGTTACCGTAGGTATCTCAGTGTTCTCTGCTCCAATGATTTTAATGCCGTTGGGCCAGTCCTTTTTCCAGTAAGCAGGCACTTTTACCACGGGGTTAGGACCGTTGGCAGGTATCTTGCTGCGGTCAAAATTATCCTTGGCTTTTACATATTTTAAATTATCGTAGCCATAATCAGGCGCACGGTAGCCGTCCTTGTTCACGGTATAGTTATTCTCACCTACAATAAATTTCTCCTGGCCTTTGGGTAAAGCGCTTACATTTAAGCTGTGTTTGTATTTAATGTATTTGTTATACACCCGCATCACATCTTCCTTGGTAACCGCCTGGTAACGCTTTAATAACTCGCCTAACATATTGGGGTTGCCGGCAAAGGTTTCAAAAGCAGCTAACTGCGATACTTTACCGCTTACGCTCTGCAGGCCATTGATCAGCTGCGATTCGTACCCGCCTTTAAATTTGGCTATATCCTCATCGGTTACACCGCGTACTTCAAAACTATCCAGGGCATTGTTCAGTAAATGGAACATGCTGGCCAGTGATTTACCGGGGAAGGGGACTACCTGGAACATGAACTGCCCGGATAGTTCTGATAAACCGCTGCTGGCGCCTGCCTGTAGGGCCAGTTGTTTTTTTACCAGTTGCTGGTATAATACCGAGTTATTACCCTGTCCCAATACCTGCGCCAGGCAAGCCAGTGCGGCCTGGTCGGGGTGGTAATTAGGAACCGTTGGGTACACCTGTAAAAACAGCGGGAAACGGGCATAGTTATCGGTATAACTGGCAAAACGGTGTTTCTCCAGCGTGGGCACCATCTTGTCCATGTTTTTTACTTCGGGGCCACGGGGAATGCTGCCAAAGTATTTCTGTACCAGTCGCAGTGCTTCTGCCGGTGTAACATCGCCCCCAATGGTCAATACGGCGTTGTTGGGGCCGTACCAGCGCAGGAAAAAGTTTTTAAGGTCGTTCACGTTTACACGGTCCAGGTCCTCTACATACCCGATGGTTAACCAGGAATAAGGGTGTCCGTACGGGTAAAAATTCTGTGCAATTACTTCCGACACCAGTCCGTAAGGTACATTGTCCACACGCTGGCCTCTTTCGTTTTTCACGGTGCCGCGCTGTACCTCAAACTTCTGCTGGGTAACGGCATCCAGTAAAAAGCCCATACGGTCGGCTTCCAGCCACAACATTTTTTCCAGCTGGTTGCTGGGCACGGTCTGGAAATAATTGGTGCGGTCCTGGTTGGTGGTACCGTTCAGTGTACCGCCCGATTCGGTCACAATTTTAAAATGCTGTTCATCGGCCACGTTATCACTTCCCTGGAACATCATGTGTTCAAAAAAGTGTGCAAAACCCGATTTGCCGATCTCCTCCCTGGCCGATCCTACGTGGTAGGTAACATCCAGGTGTACCACCGGGTCGCTGTGATCCTCGTGTACAATAACGGTTAGTCCGTTCGGTAGCCGGTACTTCTCGTATGGTATCACCAGTTCGTTGCCTTTTTTGACAACTTTTTCAATAAGTTTAGCCTGGCTAAAGCCTGCATACCCGGTAAAGATCGCGGCTCCGGCCAATAGAAGTAATTTTTTCTTCATGTTGTATTTTCGTTTGGAATGGTTACAAAGTAAGGAAAACCGTATAAAATACAACCACCGTTCGTCATAATATGACTATTTACGGCAAGGTTCTAACCTGTTTTTAATCCGGCACCTGGTTTTTTGCAAGAGGGGCTGTGGGCTGCAGTAACACCGTTCGGCTACAGTTCCCGCTGTCCGTTCTACTCCGCCACACCCCTGGCCCCAAAGGGGTATCCACGCACAGGCCTTCAGCGGGGTGCCACTGCCATCGGGCAGCCTTTGAACAGCAGACCATCGGGCAACATACCCCTAAGCCTCAACAAGTGGGCCCGGTATGATAAAGGATGCGGCCGGTAAATGTCATGATGCCAGGATATTATTGATGGTAATACGAAAGGCCGGTGTTGCTACCGGTCTTTTTTTATGCAATGGTCATCCGTATCAACTAAAAGCAGGAAGAGCGATCTGCGACCCCGCAGGGGTCGAATGTTCATTTGTAATGAATATGTCTAAAAATATATGATGCCGCTGGCATCAAAAAAAATCAGCTTTTTGCCTTGAGCTTTCAGCGTTTATTTCATGATCCATAAACGATCAACTGATACTGTATAATGCCGTGGGCGTCGGAAACCGCTTTCAGCTTTTTGCCTTGAGCTTTCAGCGTTTATTTCATGATCCATAAACGATCAACTGATACTGTATAATGCCGTGGGCGTCGGAAACCGCTTTCAGCTTTTTGCCTTGAGCTTTCAGCATTTCTTCCATGATCCGCAAACGGTCAACTGATATTGCATAAATGCCGTGGGCGTCGGAAACTGCTTTCAGCTTTTTGCCTTGAGCTTTCAGCGTTTCTCTATAAGCCATGAACTTAACCCCATTCATCATTCCATCATTCATCATTCAGGCATTCACTATTCAGCCGTACCTTCACACAAACCTTTTGAGAACATGCACCCTTTTGTAGCCGAAAATTCAATTGTGAGAAAAATATGGGGTAAAAGCGATACCATACTTTTCATTTTTGCCGGCGCCGCGGCCGAGTTTGCCTTAAATAAAGCGGTGGACTGGTTATACTTTACCGGCAAGTTGCCTGCTGATCCCCTGGGCCGGCTTTTTTCCACGGTAGAATATGCCCGCAAAATTATTTTTACACCGGAATTGCAGGCCCACCAGGCCATTGATACCATGAGCAAGATTCATACTGCAGTAGAGAACAGCCGCGGCGCTGTTATACCTGACTGGGCTTACCGGGATGTGCTGTTCATGCTGATACATTATTCCATTGCAGCCTATGAGCTGCTGGAACAAAAATTAACGGAATCGGAAAAAG
Organism: Terrimonas rubra; assembly: GCF_042686025.1. NCBI lineage: Bacteria > Pseudomonadati > Bacteroidota > Chitinophagia > Chitinophagales > Chitinophagaceae > Terrimonas > Terrimonas rubra. The sequence goes on along the minus strand of NZ_JBHUOZ010000001.1, from coordinate 167,072 downwards.
AAGAAGTGTACCATGTGTTTTATAAAGTAGGTACACGTATGGGCTTAAAGGAGCTGCCGCCTGATTATATAAGCTGGTTGCCGGTACGGGAACAGCACATGATCAACGACCTTGAAAAAAGTGGTTATACCGAAGACCTGTTTCAACAATATAAAAAACACCTGGGTGCCATGCGGTTCAGGGTGCTGATCGAGGGACAAAAACTGGTAGTACCGGAGCGGGTGAAAACAATGTTGCATTTTAGCGATTTCTCGCTGTTAACTCCCGTAGTACCTTTGTATAAGGTGAGCCGCCTGATGAAGATGGACTGGTTGCTGAAAAATATATTGTTGCCGTCCGCCTATAAGGATAAGATCAACCGGCTGAATGTGTACCCCGGTAAATAGAGCTTAGTCCAGCACTTTCTCAAAACAAACACTGTTATCAATGCCGGCATATTTACCATAATTAGGAATAACTGTGTAGTTATTTTTGTGATAAAGACTGATGGCTTCCGGCTGTTTTTTACCGGTCTCCAGTATACATTTTTTATACTGTAATTCTTTGGCCCAATCCTCTAAGGCTGTTAATACTGCGGAAGCAATACCGCGGCCTCTTTTTTCCGGTAACACATACATGCGTTTTACTTCCATAATACCGGGCTCATATTCCCTTAAAGCCCCGCATCCTACCGGCAACGCATCTTCATACAAAACAATGGCGTGTTTTATGGTATCCACTGTGTTCAATGCTGCATAAAATGCATGCTCATCCCCGTCGCGGATGGCCAGGTCTTTATCCAGCTCGGATACCAGCTGCCGGAAATGAGGATTGTCGGAATTGGTTCTTATTATATGAAACATTGGTATTGTTTTAGGTGGTACTTACCCGTACATATCATTTATATCCAGCTTATCCAGCTGTACCAGGGCATCAGCTATTTTTTGGGTAACCATATTAAAAAATACTTCGCCTTTTTCTTTGGTGGCCAAACGCGGATCACCAATGCCGGTATCGGCCGTTACTTTTGACCATTGCCGTTCGGCCCAGATCCAGCCTTCGGTATAGGCTTTTATCTTGTGTTTTTTCTCTTTGCCATCACCGGCTTCGGCTAAAGGTAATACCAGCTCAGGCGCTAAATGTAATAAAAGACTGGTCTCCATTTCATCGGCATGGTCGCCGGCATTTTCAAAATAACTGCGTTTATCCGGTAGCTGAAACCAGTTGCAGACAGAAATAAACATACCGGGAAATTTAAGACCCAACTCACGGATCATCGGTTTAAAGTCATTCCCGCCATGGCTGTTCAGGATAAATAATTTGTGGATCTGCTGCCGGTTAAGGGTTGCCACAATATCTGATAATATTAATAATTGGGTACTTGGGTTCAGGTTAATATCCAGGGTAATATCGGCCTGGCCCGTGTTCACGCCAAAGGGAATGGTAGGCAATACGATCACTTTACTGCCCTGCTCCCAGGCAGTTTTTGCCGCCGCAGCTGCAATCTCCGTTGCTTCTATATTGTCGGTTGCATAGGGCAGGTGGTAATTATGCGCTTCGGTAGCGCCCCAGGGTAAGATGGCAATATTAAAATTGGTCGCCTTAATTTGCTTCCAGTTGGTCTCGGCTAATATATATGGGCGCATGAGCGTTTTTTTATGATTGATAATTGAAGCTAATACTTTTTATAAATACCTGTTCATCGTTTTACAGGAAAGGATACACACTTATTTCTTGATAACCTCTATTGCTTTCTCCAGTAAATAATCGCCCTTGGGTAAAAAATTATCCTTAGTGAGCTTCAAAGGGATATTAATTTTTACGCCGGCTTTTTGCGCTTCGGTACCATCGTTGTAAAAAATGGCATTGCCGGTAAAGCTTAGCTTGTAATTGCCGGGCAGATTGATTGTTTTTGAATCCCCGTCAGCCCCGGCACTTTGTTCACCTACCGTAATGGCTTGGGGAAAAAGCTGTTGGATATTCATGGTATTCCATTCGCTTTGACTTAATGTTTCAGCATTTACAATAATGACCACTTTTCCCGGATAAGGCAGATTCTTCACCTGCAGATCGGCCTGGTGGTAGGTTTCTATACCTGGTTTATACTGGTAAGTACCTACGGTCTGTTTGTTTACTTCGTAATACCTGGCATAACGGTGTGGTGTGGTACCAAAACTTTTAACCAGGTAGGTATAAGCAAAACCGCCCCAGTCAGGATAACCCCGCATATCAAAAATGATCCCTTTTTTATTTTTTACCAGGGTTAATAATGAATCCATATGCCGGTCAATGTTATTGTCGTCCACCTCCCTGATAAACCGGAACGTATCAAATATTTTAAAATACACAAAATCATGATCAATGATGGTCAGCGCTTCTCCCTTTGTTTGTTTACCTGGTCTGGAGGACAGGTAAGCGTTCAGCGCTTTAAAGCCTTCATTATCACCGGGGCCGATAAAAGAAATGTTGGCGTTTGTCTTTTGATTATTCCGTAAAACTACCAGCTTCACGTCTTTATTAGTGAGTCCCCAGATAAGGTTCCCAGCATAGCCTGACAGGTAGTGTAATAAGGCGGGAGGATTGGAAACAGATAACAAGGATGCCAGTTCTTCTATACGTTCTTTTACCGGCTTACCGTTAATGGCAACAATATAATCCCCGGTTTTGATATCCGCAGCCTGGCAGTTTTCCGGAATAATAATATCGGTAACGGTAATACCGTCTTCAAAAACCTTATAGGCAAATGGCGGGAAGAAGGCAGTATTGAAAATATCTCTTTTATGCACCAGTTGCTCGTAAAAGGAGTAAGTATGTGAGTCCTGTAAAGTAGCCGAGAGCGTTAACAATATAAGCTCGTAAGCCTTCCTGTCCTTACAATCGAGTGCGGGTATTATTTGCGTTAACAGCAGGCTGTCAAAATTTCGCTCCATCAGGTATTTATGTGGGTACATATAATCAACAACACCCTGCATTTTTGCTAAGGCCAGTAAGCGGTACGGTACCGGTATGTTTTCTGTCTTCGGAAAACTGTATACTTTTTCATTTGGGATATCCGAATTAAAATTTAAAGCCGGTAAATAGTAGTGGTTAGCGGACTGGTAACGGTGTTTAAAAATAGCGGCAAGTCTTTTTTTATTTTTTCTGTCCAGCAAAGTACTTTTTGTATACCAGCTGAAGTTTACATTTTTATCAAGTAGGTTGCCCGCGGCGGCCGTATCCTTTTCTGCGATGGCAGCGGGTAAGGGAAATTGAAGTAAAGAGGATTGCAGGAATTTATTCCATGTTTTTTTGTCCTGCACTTTTGCTATTTCATCAATATACCTGAGAAATATACTATCCGCATTTAATTTCCCGGAAGCGAAATCAGGATGATAGTATTTAATAAAATTCCAGGTTTTGAAATATAAAGCGTAGGCGGCAGGCTGATCGATCTTTTGTGCGGAAGAGGCAAGGGTAACAAGACTAAGTAACAAACAGAGGGCTGCTGTTTTGAGCATATTTTTTTAACAATGTTACGGCTAAAATTTTGTCCGGGAATAAAATGACAGCATTTTAACTTACCTGGTTTACCCGTTTTCTTGTAAGATACCAGTCAAATGAGTTCAGGTAGTAGTTATAATAAAAAAAAGAGGCTGTTCACAAAATTTGCAGACAGCCTCTTTTTTTATTTTATTTTAACTTGTTTATCCTGACAGATTGTATTAACCTGCCTTTCTTGTCAATAACTTTTAATATATATAAACCGCTGCTTAAACCAGTCATATCAATTCTTTCCTGGTAGTTAGATGAAGTTTGCCTGCTTATTATTTTGCCTGAAATGTCACACAATTCCAGCTGCACTTTGCCATTTAACCCTGTTATATTTACTACATCAGTAGTAAGCGGGTTAGGGAAAACAGTAATGGTTTTACTGTTACAGCTGGATGTGATAAAAATAACTTTACTGTACTTAAATGTGCCATCTGCGTCTACCAGTTTCAGCCGGTAGTAGGTATTGCCGCTGCTTAACTGGTTGTCGTAAAAACTGTATTTGCTTTCCATTTCGTTGTAAGCAATTGTTGCCAGATTAGCATAAGACATACCATCTACACTTTTTTCAATTTCAAAATGAGTGAAATTTACCGCATCGCTGGCCTGCCAGTTTAACTGTGCTTTATTACAGGTGATGGCTGTAGCGTAAAAATTATTCAAAACAATCGGTAGCGCAGTAGACCAGATGATGGTATAGGTGGCTGGAGTGGGGTCCGAAACTCCGGCAGCATCAGTAAAAGCGTAGTTGAAAATTATATTGGTAGAGCCATTGCTGATACCTGTGAAGGATAACAAAGCCGGGTTGAAATTAGTAAAGGTTTGATTAACGGTTACAGGTGTGCCATTATATAACATGGTAGCATTAGATGGTAATTGAGTAACAGTGAAGGTACTACTATTGCCAAGAACGCCATCTTCAGGATCGGAGCCACTAACATTGGTTGTGATAGTGCCGGCAGGAATGGCATTTCCTGTTGGGGTTGAAATGTTTTGCGAAACATTATCACTATTGGGCGTTCTTTCAATACCAAAATTAGCCTGGGTAATATCGTTGTTAACCGGGCCCAGGGACAATACGCCATTCGCAGTTCCATCGCTACCGGTGCAGCCTGCTGCGTTTTCACAGTTTTGTTCGCCGGTACTAACCCAACCCGCAGGTAGTGTAACAACCGGAGGTGCCAGCTGACCAACAGTGGCCGTAGCAGTAGTGATGTATACCGAATAAGTATTCCCACCCACAGCAGGAGGGAAGGTGTAGCTGCCATCAGCGTTTACAGGAACCACAGCCACCACGGCTCCGGTGGTATTGTTGTACAAAATAGCATTCAGTCCGCCGGCATTGGTGCCGCTACCATTTACCATACCGGTAGGGATATCGTTTAAGCCATTGGCATCGTTAAAAACATTACCACTGATAATTGGGGTAATGCTGCATATATTAGCGGCAACGGAGTTGAAAAAATTACTAATACCGGAGAAAGGGCCTACATAGTAATCCTGTGTTTTAAAATCATTGGTATAAGGCAGTGCATTGGCGCCATTTGTTAAAGATTTAACCATGCTTAATCCGTAAGGAGTAGCAGGTGACGCATCCATGCCACTTGTAAAGAAAAATTCTTCGTCATTTATAATAGTAAACAAGCGTACTCCGGCAGCTTTAATGGCATTGGCCGCATCATAAGCATTGGTTACATTTTCTACAAAATCATTGGTAGCATCAGAGGCCTGCAAAATTTCAAGATACGGTTGATTAGGTGTACCATCCGTAAAAAAGAACATTACATCCAGCCCGGTATGGTTGAAATTGGTGAGCCCGTCATTCCAGTTGGTACCTGTGTTTTCATAAGCATAACAGGCTGTAGGGCTGCCGCAGTCGGTTCTTAATACATTATCAAACAGCGGGCGATTAGCTGCGGTAACTTCTGTAAGATCTATAAATTGTGCATAACCTCCGGTGGAAGCGAACTTGCCAATACGTAGTCTGAATGGCGTAGGAACCAGCCCATTGGTATAATGTGCTTCAAGGTCATCCAGCAAACCTTTAATACCGGTAATGATCTGCTCACGCTCCGGAACCGACATACTGCCGGTAGCATCCAGCAAAATACCTATATCCAGTGACTGGCATGTTTTGGTCAATGTAGGGTTGGCAGTGTGTGCAATACTAACCGGCTCTACATCCCTGATAGGATTGGTATAAGTGTACAAAGTGCCGCTTGTTTGTACAAAATTGAAACTATTGGCAGGTAAGGTTACTGTACCGGCATTACACACCTGTACCTCAACATAAATAAAACCCTGGGTACCACGGCTGGTGTTGGAATTATCATTTAGTACAGCACCCGCATTAATAGTTATACTGTTAGTGGTGGTAGAAAAAACAGGAGCGGTAGTCCATGTTCCTGTGGCTGTATTATAGCCCTGGACTCCTCCGCTAACCACTGTAATACCAGCAGGGAGGGTAATAGTAACATTATTTTGTAGTTGAACCGCAGGTGCATTGGTAGCGAGGTTAACATAGCGCATATCTACGGCAAACATAGTTCTGCCGCAGGCATATGTTTTATTAGGTAAAAAACCTACACCCACATCCACATAACTCTGTTGGGTAATGCCGAAAAGATTAGTGGTGTTATCGGGACTATTGGTACCAGGAATAGTAAGCACAAACTCATTATTGGGGGTGCCATCGCTTGGTCCCGAAGTGGTGCTTTCGCCTACAGTACCCCAGCCGTTTGGCAATGTTTTTTGAGGAGGGGCAGCGCCTACAGTGCCCTGTACATTACTTAATTGAAAAGTTACCACATCACCGGTAATTAAAGCACCGCCGGCAGGAAATGTAAAAACACCGGTATTGCTTACGGTAACCCGTGCAATTACCAGTCCGTCCTTTACGGCATTTACATACAGTTGGTTGGCTGTAGCCCAGGTGCCGCCACCAGTGCCACCGGCATCTATGCCGCCGGTAAGGCTATTGTTATCAATGTACACTGTACCGCTTACACTTACTTGTGCAGCAATGTTTTTTGGCAAATAAGCTAACAGCAAAAAAATAAAAATAGTAGTTATACTATATTTTAATGATGTTGATTTTTGGTTGATAGTTGTCATTGTACGATAGTATTTATAGGCTGAATAAGCAGATTAGTTTAAAAAAAGTGCTGTTTTGAACGTGCAGTTTAATACGAACAGTGTAAAAGTATATATGAAAAATAATTTTACATTGTTGATTAGTATAATTACTGATAAAATACTCAATAAGTACAATAAATGTAAAAGAAGCCGATTCAAAGGAGCAATCTTCTATCCACATTTAATTTCCCGGAGTCGAAAATCGGCACGATAGTATTTAATAAAATTCCAGGTCTTGCAATATAAAGCGCAAGCGGCTGGCTGATCGATCTGTTGTGGAGAAGAGAAAGGGTAGCGAGAGTAACAAACAGGGGCTGCTGTTTTGAGCATAACTTTTTGACAATGTTACAGTTGACAGTTGCCCGGTAATAAAATGGCAGGCCTTTAACTTGACTGATTTATTGTTTTCATTAAGGTACCAGTCAAATGAGTTCAGGTATTTCTATCTATAGAGAACCCCTGAAACGTTACAGAAATACTGTAAAGTTTCAGGGGCTCCTCAGGTTCAATTTTCCATTGCGGGTTAAAGGCGCAATGAGTTTTATGATAAAAGGCGGAAGTTTTTACAAACTTTGCCCAAAGGTCAGCAGGTTATTATCCGGGTCAAGGAGGGCAAACTCCTTTTGACGCCAGGGTTTTATTTGTAAAGGCCCGTTGGGGTGTATAGGGATATGATTATCCAGGTATGACTGGTATAAGCTGTCAATATCATCGGTACGGATATATACGCCACCGTAATTGGTAGTAATATCCAGGTCTTTAAATTCAAAAAAATGAATTTCGATATTCTCCTTCTCGATCATCAGGTAGGGAGCAAAATCGGGATCGCCCAATTCGCGGAAGCCTAATTTATTTACATAAAAATCCCTGGTTGCGGCTTTATCCCGCATCGGGAGTTTGGGGTTAACAGCTGTCAGCATTTTCCAATATTTAAGAATGAAGTAATTACCTGATTAAAGATACCGGTTTTGTTGCTTTGTTACTGCTGCTTGCACCATTCTATTAGTTGGGGGTATAATTCATCTATTTTTTTGCCAGGGTTGTTTTGTTTCAATTTTAACAATTCATCATTAAAGGCCTGCACTTTCATAAAACCGCGGATCTTTAAAACGGCATTGATATCGTCATAAGCATACTTGATAGCAGCGTTGTCGCCTGCAAAGGCATCCTGGCAGAAAAGATAGAATGTGGTAAAGGTCATATATTCATCAAAAACGCGGCTGGGGTTGGGGTAATACTCCGTTCCTTCTTTGGTCGTATCCACCCATTTATGCCTGTCCTGTAAAGCTATGTTGATCTGTTCTTTATAGGTTTTGGTGGGAGCACCTACATAATTATGATCAATCTCTGTAAACATGATCCGGGTATTGAAAACCTGGTTTTGTTTATCAGTCAGTGCCGGATTTTTTTCTAAGGGTGGTAATACCATCATGATCTGTTTAAAGTCATTATCGGTATAACTGGTGGTATAATTTAAACCATTGATCAGCGGTGAACACATAATGGTATAGTTGTTAACCCGGGTATTGAAGTTTTTTTCCAGCCAGTCCCATTGTTGCTGCAGGTTAGCAAAATTGTTATAGTCTGCAACGATCTGCCGGTAAAATGCTGTATGTTGTTTATAAAACTTTCTGAATCTGGTTTTGACAGCAAACTGTTCAATTTCCTTTTTATAGGTAGTGATCGGGTTCACTGTAATGGTGGTATGTGAGGAAACGTTCTGGGCCGGGAATAAATAGTTCTTATCGGCCTTTAGCTTGTTGCCTTTGAATTGATAGCTCAGGGTGTTGCCGGTGAGAAAAATATAATTAAGCGGGTTGGCTTTCATTAACGAATCGAAAGTTAAAATGATGGGTTCCTGCTTAAACGCTTCAAAATCTTTCAGAACGTCTTTATAATAATTGCCGGTTTGAGCCACCATGTCATCATTCTCCAAACCTGATGCTGTGATAGCGATCATGATATGCAGCAATTCCTTTACTTCATGGATCTCAATTTTTACTTTCCCCTGGTGGGCTTTTCTGAATTTTGCGTCAAAACTGACTTGTTTTTGTTTTTCCTGGGCAGAAATGGTTGTAATAAATAGAAGGAGTGTAAAAAATAAACCAATAGTCTTCATGTTCAATACTTGTTTAGAGAGGAGGCCGTTTATTAAAGGGCGCAAATATCCGCACTTCTTCTTAATTGACCAATGAAATTTATAAACGTATCTACCGGCTTTCCGGCCGGCTCATACGTTTTAAAAGCCTGAGGTGGGAAATAAGCCCGCCCCAATAGCTGGTCTGGTTAGGGGTGATATTATTAGATTGTAATACCTGGTATAAAATTTTGTTGAGTTTTGGGTAGTGGATATGATGATAATGCGGAAACAGGTGATGGGCAATATGGTTGTTAAAGCCCCCGAGAATGAAATTGGCCGTTTCACTGAAAGGGTGCATATCATTGGAGCTTTTTACCTGGTTCATTAACCAGGAAGTATTGATATAACCTTTTTCATCAGTAGTAGGGTAAGCGGTGGTCTCCACATGATGGGTCATAAAAAAGGTGAACAGTAAAAACAGCGATTGCGTTAAATGCATCAATAAGAATCCCGATAAAACAATATACCAGGCCTGGCCGGAGTAAAGCAGGGGTAATACCAGGATAAAGCCGAGATAAACAATCTTTTGTACCCAAAATGACAGGTGATATTTAAAACCTTTCTTTTCGGTGTACGGATCTTTAGAAAAGAGTATAATAAAATCTTTTATAAAGATCCAGAAAAGAGAATAGGTAGTGTAGGCAAGCGGGGCATAGATATGCTGGTAACGATGATACCAGTAATGATCGCTGCCCGGAATTACCCGGATGAGTTTGGTGATGTTCAGGTCTGAATCATACTCTTCCACATTAGGTGCATAGTGATGAGAGTGGATATGCCTTTGTTTCCAGGCTTCGGCATGTGCGCCTACAATCGTGTAAATAAAAATAAAACAAAGATTGTTTAGCTTTTTGCTTTTAAATATAGTGTTGTGAGAAAAATCGTGCGAAAAATTAAAGGCAAACAATAACGACACAAAGCCATATAGTATAAAGTCTAGGATAAAATATACCGGGCTGTTAACCGTATACAAAAGTGAATAGCAGAAAACGGAGGCAGAGAAGTAGAAAATAAATTTTACCCATATTTTAACCAGGAAAACGCGACGGTCAATAACGAGTTGTTCCTCTACCTGGCGGTAAATGGATTTTAATAATTCGCTGTCCTGGGGGATATGCAGGTGTTTATCTCTCAAAGGGGATAGGTTTAAAAGTTTGTTGCCGTCCCATTTCTCTTAAAAACCGGAAATGAGATGCCAGCGATTGATGGTAAGGCATTTCCATATAAGTAAGGCCATGCTTTTGTGCCAGCTCACGAAAAATGGGGAGGATGCCCAGGTAATGTACATGGCAGACATTCGGTAATAAATGATGGAGTGCATGGGCATTAAAGCCACCTAATGTCCAGTTAAAAAATACACTTTCGGTGTTATAATCCACCGAGGTACACATCTGCAGTTTGGGCCAGCTCATATCCAGTTTATTGTCTTTATCCGGAACAGGGTGTGCCACATAGTCCGACAAATGAGAAACGCCTAAGACCCCTACAAACAAGATGGAAATAATAAAATGGTTTAACAGGAAAGCCAATAAAACAGTTGACCAGCCAAAGGGCAGGAGGTAAACGGGCAGCAGGATCATATACCCGATATAGAGCAACTTATAAAGCACCAGTTTAATCACTTCGTTCCGGGGAATTACAATCTTGATGGTACGGCTGGAATAATTGAAAAGCATCAGGGTTTCGCGGAAAAAGAACCAGTTGATAGAGTAAAGCAGGTAAAGGAAAGGGGCATAAATAAACTGGTAGCGGTGAAACCATTTTAATTCCTGGCTGTCAGTCATTCTGAATAATGGGTTATTCAGTACATCAATATCGCTGCCTTCAATGTTTGTATATAAATGATGCGATTCGTTATGGTTCTTCCCCCAGACATAGGCATTGTTTCCCTGTAGGTTAAAGCTGAGAGAAAATAATACTTTATTCCAGAACTTACTTTTAACCGCTACGCCGTGGGCCGCATCATGTGAAATATTAAAAGCGGTTAACAGCACGGAAAGTCCCATTAATAAATAGAAAGTGTAAAAGGCAAAGGTGGTGGTGCTGGTGATCATTAACACATAAAACAGGATATCCAGGCTGAAATAGAGAAAGATCTTAAAAAACATGGTCTTATTACCTGTTTTACGCATCCCTTTGTCCTTAAAGTATTGCTCCACTCTTTCTGTAAGTTCTTTGTAAAAGTCAGAGCCTTCGTCCCTGGTGAATTTTAATTTATTCATATGTTACAATATGATGTTATTGGTTGGCTTGTTTTAAAAACCGGGAAGGGTAACAGAAGTTGTCAGAACAATTTAATCAAAAAAAAGTATACATAATATATTTCAAACCTGTTAAGACAGGCGTTGGGTTAGTTATAGCTTCAGCATTAAACGGACGTTCTGTTTTTTAACATTTTTTTAGTACTGGTGTGACATCAATAATGAATAATCACTGTTTGTCTATAAGGCTTATTAAAGTAATAAATAGAAGATTAACTGGCTTATGCTAAGAACAAGTGTAAACCAGGCAAGTTGTGATCGTCCCGGCGGGTTGATATAATTATAAAAAATAATCGACAAAAATGAGCCCAGCATAATGGCCGGTATGGTGATTAGCCCGAAAGAGCTGTTTAAAAACCGAGTTTGAATGTTCTGTCTCGGTCGAATATGTAGGCTGTCACGCTCTGTAATCGGTTAGTGATGGTGGTGTGTGTCACCTGTATGGTATCATCCCACCCCGTATAATCATACAGAATTTTATTGACCCTAAAAATCCGGCCTTTATCTGTATATAATTTATGTACTTTAACCCGCCCACTACCATAAGAGATTTGATTAGTAATGATTTCAGGACTGGTTACAGAAAGAAAATTCCATTCCAGTACTATTGGTAATAGGATAAGAAAACTTAATGCGAATAACAGTTTATGCTTTTTTTTCGGGGACATATATGGATAGCTTGCTCAGAGGCCGGTGAAGATGAATTATTATACGGTTTTTAGTTTTACAAATAAACTTAGGAATTTTTATCCATACCGGTAAGTATACAAGAAGTTATTAAGAATTATTGAGTTTGTTCATATGTTCACTACAATCATATTATCTTTTGGGTAAGGGGTTATATGTTTACATGTATTTTAGATATATTTGGCGCATAACCACCAAGATATATTATGAGAAAAATTATTGCGATCTGTCTTTCGTTTTTTATGGCCGTATCCGTTGCCAGGGCAGAAAAAGATTCCACCGAAATTTTTATTCAACAGATTGAAAATTCACTGAAGTATGAAACGGGCACTATTAAGCTGGTCCAGGGGAATGGTACGCTGGTTGTACCACAGGGTTTTCGTTTTTTAGACCAGGAGCAGGCAAAGTATGTGATGGAAGAATTATGGGGCAACCCTGCAGATGCCAGTATTATCGGGTTACTGGTGCCTGAGGGCAGGGGTGTACTGGCTGATGACAGTTGGGTGTTTTCCATCTCTTACGATGCTATCGGCTATGTAAAGGATGATGATGCCAGGAAAATCAATTATGATGACCTGCTGAAAGATTTGAAAAAGGAACAGGAAACTGATAATATACAGCGTGTCAAAGAGGGTTATCCGGCTATTGATATCATCGGCTGGGCATCCAAACCATATTATGACGAGCAGACACATACCCTGCATTGGGCACGTGAACTGAATTTTGGCGGTGACTCCAGCAACACCCTGAACTATAACCTGCGGGTGCTGGGTCGTAAAGGGATGTATATGTTAAATGCCATATCGCGTATGAATGAGTTTAACGAAGTAAAGCCCACTGTGAATGAAGTAATTGGCAGTGTTACTTTTGCCAGCGGCGAAACCTATAAAGATTTTGACAGTAAAACGGATAACGTGGCGGCTTATACCGTAGGCGGACTGGTAGCAGGTAAAGTATTGGCCAAAGCCGGTTTTTTTGCCTTACTGGCCAAATTCGGCAAGTTCATCCTGATCGGTTTGGGAGCATTAGGGGCTTTTTTATTCAAGCGTTTCCGTAAAAAGAAAGAAGATGATTTTGCAATGGTAGAAACGGTACCGGTACCGGTGGAAGAAGAGCCAAAGGAGAATAATCCACAATAAAAGATTTTATATTTTATTGAAAAGCGGTATGATAGTTATTGTCATACCGCTTTCTTTTAAAAGAGCTAACTGTCTGCATAGTTAGGAATTGAATCAAAAATATATAGTGCTTTATCTGGTTGTAAAGCCCATCGGAAAGCAGGATGTACCTCCCATTCATAGCCGAAATCTACAAATTGAGATGATAAATACCTATTTTCTTCGAAATATTTTCTATCAATGAATTCTTCACCATCTCGATTTATAATCATTTTTCTCGCAGTAATAAAGTTGATTTTATAAAGAAATTGCGCTAGGTCAGATTGATTAGCATTTTGACCATTTGCAAAACGGAAGGTCGCATGTTCCATGACATTTTTAAGTTTCGACCTTAATTCTGTTGTATTATACTGAAACCATTTTCCTTCTGTTACTTGCTTGCGACTTGGCTTCATTTCAAAAATTAGCCTTTGAATATTAGGCAATTCTGATTTATATTCATTGATTGTGTCTTGTATTCTACCTTGCGAATATTCTTCGAAAATTGTTTCAAAATTTTGCGTGTTAATAATTGTATATTTTCGATTGTAAGCATCTCTTGCTGCTAATGTACATAACTTAACAAGATCTCTTGGCCGTTTACGAATTAAACTCATCAATACGCGATGAATCGGAGCATTCGCCCAAATACCCGTAGAGTTGAATCGTAGGGAAAATACAGGTTCCAGATAATGATTTAAGTGCCTAGTGGGTGTTTGCTTTAAAATATCAATATTGCATTCTCGTCCAAAATAGGATTCAATTCTTTTTATAAGAAGAATTAATATTTCTTGATTAGACCATTTATGCCAAATTACAGATCCTTCTATTTTATCTGTTGATTCGTCTGATGTTCTAACTAAGTAGTAAACATCTGATCGAAGAGCTATTTTGAAATTTAATCCTCTAGTTTCATTGCTTAAATCTCTCACGGCACTCATTAATGCAGAAATTCTATTTATATCTTCCTTGCGGCTTTGCCAACCCCTATCTAAATCGTCTAAATAAATTACGATTTTAGAGAATTTTAAAAATTTTTCAACAATTTTTTTTTGAGCTGGTAATAAATCCGCTTTTTCTTCAATAATTTTTTTGAAAGTTTCTTTCAAAAAAGTTAATAATTGACCCGCAATATTTAGAGGAGTACGGATAATACCAGCCTTATTTGACATTCCGACAGCTTCTAAAGCTTTATCTGCAATAATTTTTATTAGTCCAAGTTTCCAATCTCTAATAGTTTGTAAGGGATCAGAGGTGTCTTTGCCTAAATCTGCAATGTCATCCGGTTTAATAAGTATTGAGAGCCTATTTTTTTCTATGTCTTCATTCATTGCAATTTTGAAGATTGCAGATTTGCCAATGCCTTTATGTCCCACAACAATTCTTAATGGTAAATCAGCAATTACTTTTTCATGTGTATCACTTTTTAAGTAATATGCTTGTAGCCTCTCAAATGTTTCATCCTCGGCAGCTTCGTTGCCAAAGAGGTTTTGAATTACTTCATCCGTAAAAGCAGTAATTTTATCGTGTACCATAAATTTTTTATTAATTCAAATTGTTTTTTCAATTTTGAAGATAATTTAAGTTTTTTACAATACAAATATGTTGAGTGTAAGTTATAACAGTAAGAAAACGTCTCTTTTGAAGCTAACGCATAATTCTAAAAGGATAAGTGAATAAATTCCAACAGATCTAAGGCTGCCCGATTGCAGCGGCACTTTGCTGTAGGCCTGTAGCCCGGGCTCCGGCAAAGTATAGCGGAAAGCGGGAACTGCTGCCGACCGGAGTTCCTACAGCCGAGAGCCCCAAATAGTATATAGTATTCAGTATGTAGACATTAGTATATAGATATTAGATAGGAATGGGTCAAGCTTTAAGCTTTCGGCTTTTAGCTTTAAGCCTCAAACCCAAACATCCGTTAGTTAAAACCTACTTTACCCAAAAAAATCCCCTCACAAAATATTAATCCCCAAAACCGCCGCTAAAAAACTGCTTTCCCTTAATTTTGCGGGATTTGTTTTTTCGCTAAGGTTTTAACCCCCCAGTTTTTTAAAATGCCCAAAGATAATTCCATCAAATCCGTGCTGATCATCGGCAGCGGTCCCATTGTAATAGGCCAGGCTTGTGAATTTGACTATTCCGGTTCGCAGGCAGCCCGCAGTTTACGTGAGGAAGGTGTACGTGTTACCTTAATTAACAGTAACCCGGCCACTATTATGACCGACCCCATGATGGCGGATAAAGTGTATCTATTACCACTTACGGTAGAAAGTATTGAACAGATTTTACAGGAAGCGCAGGATACCGGCAACCCCATTGATGCCGTATTGCCTACCATGGGCGGACAAACTGCCCTGAACCTGTGTAAAGAGGTAGAGGACCTGGGACTTTGGAAACAATTTAATGTTCGCCTGATAGGGGTGGATATTAAAGCCATTGATAAGGCAGAAGACAGGGAACTGTTCCGCCAGTGGATGATTGAAATGGGCATACAGGTGGCTACGGCCAAAACGGCCAACTCCTTTTTAGAAGGAAAAGAGTTTGCACAGGAAATTGGTTTTCCATTAGTTATACGCCCCTCCTTTACCCTGGGCGGTACCGGCGGCGGCTTTGTACACGATAAAAGCGAGCTGGACGAAGCCCTGAACCGCGGTCTACAGGCATCACCCATACACGAGGTGCTGGTAGAACAGGCCGTGCTGGGCTGGAAGGAGTATGAGCTGGAATTATTACGCGACAGCGCCGATAATGTATGTATTATATGTACGGTAGAGAATTTTGACCCCATGGGTGTGCATACCGGTGACTCCATTACCGTGGCCCCGGCCATGACCCTGAGCGATACTGCCATGCAGCTGATGCGTAACACGGCCATAGCCATGATGCGCAACCTGGGCAATTTTGCCGGTGGTTGTAATGTGCAGTTTGCACTGAACCCGGCTAATGAAGAAATTATAGCGATTGAAATCAACCCAAGGGTAAGCCGTTCATCGGCCCTGGCCAGTAAGGCAACGGGTTATCCCATTGCTAAAATTGCGGCCAAACTGGCAATAGGTTATCACCTGGATGAACTGGAAAACCAGATCACCAGGACCACTTCGGCTTATTTTGAGCCGGCGCTGGATTATGTAATTGTGAAAATACCCCGCTGGAATTTTGATAAATTCAAAGGCGCCGATGATACTTTAGGTTTACAGATGAAGAGTGTGGGTGAGGTAATGGGCATTGGCCGCAGCTTTACCGAGGCGGTACAGAAAGCCTGCCAGAGCCTGGAGAACAACGCAGTAGGTCTGGGCTATTATGGTAAAAGCCTGATGCATGCCGAGGAACTGCTGGAATATATTAAAACCCCGAAATGGGACAGGATCTTCCGTATTAAGGATGCCCTGATGGCAGGTATATCGGTTGGCAGTATTTCCAAAGCTACCAATGGTATTGACCGCTGGTTCCTGTACGAGATCCAGAAAATATGTAACCTGGAAAAACAACTGGAAAAATATTCGCTGGCAACATTACCCAAAGAGTTGTTACAGGAAGCCAAAGTGAACGGCTTCAGCGATGAGCAGTTAAGCCGCATTTTACAAAACGGTACCGAAGACGAGATATATGAAAAGCGTAAGGAACTGGGCATAAAAAGGGTGTACAAAATGGTAGATACCTGCAGTGCCGAGTTTGAAGCCAAAACACCTTATTTCTATAGTACGTTTGAAAGTAAGACTACCAACGCAGACGGCAGTACCAGTGAACTGGCCAACGAAAGCAAGGTGACCGATAAAAAGAAGATCATTGTACTGGGTAGCGGTCCCAACCGTATTGGCCAGGGCATTGAGTTTGACTATTGCTGTGTACACGGCTTACTGGCTATTAAAGAATGTGGCTACGAAGCCATTATGGTAAACTGTAACCCGGAAACCGTAAGTACCGATTTTGACATGGCCGATAAGTTATACTTTGAGCCGGTATATTGGGAACACCTGTGGGAGATAATTGAACACGAAAAACCTGAAGGGGTAATTGTGCAGCTGGGCGGACAAACCGCTTTAAAGCTGGCCGAGAAATTAACGCAACGTGGCATTAAAATAATCGGTACCAGCTACGACAGCATGGATATTGCCGAAGACCGCGGCCGTTTCAGCGATATGCTGAAAGACCTGAACATTCCTTACCCTGATTACGGAACCGCTTACGATGTGGATGAAGCCATACAGGTAGCCAATAAAGTAGGTTACCCGGTACTGGTACGTCCTTCCTATGTATTGGGCGGACAGCGTATGCGTATCGTGATCAATGATGAAGAAGTGGAAAGCGCGGTAGTAAGTTTATTAAAACATATACCGGGTAATAAAATCCTGATCGACCATTTCCTGGATCGTTGCCAGGAGGCCGAGATTGATGCCCTGTTTGATGGTGAGAACTTCCATGTAATGGGTGTGATGGAACATATTGAGCCGGCCGGTATCCATAGTGGTGACAGTAATGCGGTGTTACCTGCTTTTAACCTGAGCCCGATGGAAGTAACGACCATGGAGTTTTATGCCGAAAAAATTGCCAGGGCTTTAAATATCAAAGGCCTGATCAATATACAGTTTGCGGTAAAAGGCAGCAATGTGTACGTAATTGAGGCTAACCCAAGGGCCAGTCGTACCACTCCGTTTATTGCCAAGGCTTACCAGATACCTTACCTGAATATTGCGACCAAGATCATGATGGGTACACATACCCTGAAAGACTTTAAGTTTGAAAAGAAACTGAAAGGTTTTGCTATCAAGGAGCCGGTATTCAGCTTTAGCAAATTCCCCAACGTTAACAAGGAGCTGGGCCCTGAAATGAAAAGCACGGGTGAAGCCATCCGTTTCATTAAGGACTTACGCGATCCGTACTTCCGCCAGTTATACAAAGACAGGAGTATGTACCTGAGTAAATAAAATTAAAAGCCCCGTGAGGGGCTTTTTTGTTTTTTGGTAATAATTTGTTTATCGGCTGTTGTGTCACTCACTGCATCGTCCGGTAATGCTATTGTACAAAAAATGGAGCATAGAACTTTTATCAAACATACATGAAAACTCCGTGTACCTCTGTGAAAAAACTCCGTGTACACTGTGGTGAAAAGCTTCGTTCTCCCGGATGTAGTATATTAAAAATGCCTCGCGGTATTCCCTCTTCAACAGGCAGGAATGGTTGTTATTGCAGCATTCAAAATTAATTATGTAATTGTTTGTTTTGCCGCATCATGAAGCTAAATGCTGTTTATGAGGTACTTATTACTACTGTTCATACTGTTTACCGGTACATTGGCAAACGGGCAGAATAACTGGGATAAAAAGGTGGGTATTAAAACCGTGAATATACAGGTTGAGGTAAAGGACCTGCTTGCCAGCACTACCTACGAATTTGAGTTTATCAACCCTCAAAATACTATAGTAGAGGGCTTATATACGTTTAAGTTATTGCCCGACCAGGTGGTTACGGCCATGCAACTGGAACTGGACGGAAAGTACAGGGACGCAACAATTGAAGAAAAATGGAAGGCTAATACAGCGTACCGGGAAATTGTGGGCAAAAGGATTGACCCCGCATTACTGGTAAAAGATTATAACCATCAATACCGTTTAAATATATACCCGATGCCGGCCAACGGCACCAGAAAAATAAAAATTACCATTGATGAGGTATTACCGGTTCAGGACGGAAGGCTTGTGTATTCTCTCCCTCTTGCCATTACTGATATAGTCCGGGAAGGGAAAATAGAACTGCTTCTTAAAGATAAAACACATATCAAGTTGTCGCCTGAATATGAGTGGAACGACCAAAGGCAGATAGTGGTAGATAACAACACATTAATAGGAAAGGATATTTTTACCATGGAGGTTCCGGGCCTGGTATTTATTGCCGGTGATACAGGAGTGATTGGACGTTTAGTGAGAACGAAGGAGCATTCGTTGCCAGGCAGACTAAATAAGCTATTGATTATGTGGGACGTTTCGGCAAGTATGAAATCGAGGAGTCTACACAAAGAGATAACCTATTTGCAAAAGTTTATTAAACTGCATAAGCCGGAAACTGTCCGGTTCCTTGTTTTTTCGGATAAGGTACATGAAGAAAAAATATTTGATCACCCTTACTCAAAGGAGAAGAACATAGAGAAATACCTGCGCCAGCTAACCTATGACGGGGCTACATCTTATAAAGCATTGAATATGTTTGAAGTGGATGTTGATTACACCTTACTGTTTTCTGACGGGGGGGTGAGCCTTGAAAAAAATATAAAACCTTATCGCGGGCCAATAAAGGCTATAACTACCGGTTATGCCAATGTAGAAAAGCTGAAAGCATTTACCTGCTTGACAAAAGACGCTGTTGTAAATATTGCATCCGGTGATCTGGACAGTATGATTATCCGTCAGCCATTACAATATGCTACACAAGACTTACCGGTGAATTACGAGGTAAAAACTATTATTAACGATATTGTTTATGTTATACCAGGGGAGAGTGTTACCGCAGTTAACCAGGAGCAGGGCGGCTTAACACGCTACGATAAAAGCTACTTTAATAAATTAAATATCATACTAACATTAAACGATCTGCAAAAAGCTCCCTGGTATCAGCAATATAAAACGTTGTTGAAATTTGGTATAGAGTTCAGGGTGGTTACCCCTTATACGGCTTTTATAGTGTTGGAAAGGCTGGAAGATTATATAAAATATGATATTGCCGTTCCTCCTGATATGTACGAGGCCGCTGCTAAGGTGAATTATACCCATACCCAACATAAATATATCTATACGGAACAAGCGGAAAAGCTAAAACAGTTAAACAGGGTAATTGAGGCGTTTAATAAAAAGTATAATAAAATGCTTCCGGCCGTTGAAGAATTACCTGCCAGATTTCAAAATAGCGGCACTGGCTCTTTTTCGCAGCTTGCGGGAAATAATTTACCGGTTTCAATCAGGGGGGTGTCAGGCAGTGCCGCCGGCCTCTCTATAAATAATGAATTGGACGAGTCTGTCGTTGTAACTCGTTATAAGGTATCCGGGACAAAAACTGTTGTTGGCAGAACAGGAGATGTGTTTACATCGGCACAAACCATTGAACAGGCATTACAGGGCAGGGTAGCCGGTGTACAGGTATCCGGCGCCTCTGCGGGTTTCTTTAATAATGCTACAGTAAGTATCAGGGGCGCTGTTAGAGGGCCATTATGGGTGCTGGATAATATCCCGGTTGATGGTAATATAAATGACTACGTTATAGGATCTGATATAGACTATGTCGAGGTATTAAAAAGTCCTTTTGAAACTGCCGTTTGGGGGAGTCGCGGAGCCGATGGCGTAATACTGGTATTTACTAAAAAAGGAAAGTCTCAAAACTATGTGAATACAAGGCCCTATCGTTTGAGCGATATGGAGGATGAGGATTATTTACAGGAACTGAAATCAGCCGCCAACAAGATTGATACCTATAATGAGTTACGAAAAACCTATAGTGAACATGTGGGTTTTTTTATAGACGTAGCGGATTATTTTTACAGCATTGGATTAAAAGAAGGAGCCCGGCGCATTATTTTAAATGCGATTGAAGCCGGGAATAACCAATCGGCAAAAGCAACTGTTGCCCAGGTGTTTGCTGCCTGGGGTGAATATGGACAGGCTATTGAGTTTTATGAACAATTAATTGAACCTGGCGCCGGTATAAAAAGGCTGCTTGCCTGGTGTTATTACCGCAATGGAAATGTGGAGAAGGCAATAAACATATTGTATGACTTAATTACAGAAGAAGTGTTGGGGAACGAGTGGTTAGAGGCCCGGGCAGTTTTTTTACAGGATCTTATGGGCATGGTTAATGTGAATGCAGGAAAAATTGAACCGGTGGCTGGTTTAGATGTTACAGGCGCTGTGGCGGATATAAGGGTCGTAATAAGTACTGAAGAGCCCATTGAATCTGTATCGGTACGGAAACCGGGTGATTATACATTCCAAAAAATAGACTGGACACCTCATTTTCTATTCCGGACCGGTGATTTTGCATACGATTTTATGTTGTCTGAAGCAACGAAAGGTACTTATAAATTTCGCATAAAATACAATGATTACAGGTATTACTATAATTACAGCCGGCCGGATATAGCGCCGAAAACGGTGCAGGTATTCATATACAGGAATTATGGTAAACCTAATCAAACCATTGAGCAACAAAATATCAGCATTGATAACCAAAGCGGAGAGTTTGAAATAATGCGTTTTAACTGGTAATAAGAAACATATTTACCACCATAAGCTTTTAGTGCAGGTAAAGTAATGTGTTAACTTATTAACGGTATTATGAAAAATGGTTATTGAAACTCAAACTACATCAGGTAACAATTAACCAATAACAATTAACGGTTAACACCGTTTCGTTTATTCCAGTTTAAAAAACGCAGTGTTAAAAATATAGCCGAAAAACTCAACCCCGCAATTAACCCAAGCCAGATACCATTGGCGCCCATATTATAATAAAAGGCCAGCAAGCAGCCGAAAGGAATGCCCAGTACCCAATACGCGATGGCTATGAAAAGGGTAGGGATGTTTACATCTTTTACCCCACGTAATAAACCGGCTGCAATGGCCTGTAACGCATCGGAAATCTGGAAGATGGCTGCAAATAATAAAAGCGTAGCAGCTATAGTGATCACTTCTGTTTCATGGTTGAAAAAAGTAGGCAACTGCCAGCGGAATACCGTGAAAATAATACAGCAGAGCACCCCATACATAAGCGAGAGGCCCAGTGTGCTTTTCCCAATAAAACTAATCTTGGTAAGCTGGTTGGCGCCAAAAGCATTACTTACACGGATTGAGCCGGCCTGCGACAAGCCCAGGGATACCATAAAGGTGAAAGCCGCACAGCTTAAAGCTATCTGGTGGGCAGCCTGTGCCTGTGCACTGATGGTACCGATGATAATGCCCGATACGGCAAAAGCCCCGGCCTCCATACCAATTTGTAAACTACTTGGAATGCCGATCTTCAATAACTGTTTCATGGCAGTGCGACGCAGTTTCCACTGGTTCTTTCTAACCGCCATAAAGGGCCTGAACACCCGGTGTTTTAAAATAACAATGGCCAGTGCCACACAAATAAGTGTACGGGTGATGAGCGTGGCATAACCGGCTCCCACAAGTTCTAAACGGGGAAAGCCCCAGTTGCCGTATATCAGTAACCAGTTCAGTAAAAAGTTAATGGGTATAGCGGACAAGGAAAGTACCATCGCTGTTTTGGTATACTGTAATCCATCGGCAAATTGTTTCAATGCCATGAACAGGATCATCGGGATGATAGAGGTGCTCATCAGGTCCATAAAAGGCAGGGCCAGTTGCACTACTTCCGGGTCCTGCCCCAGGTGCCAGAGTACATTTTTACCTAAATGCAGGCCGAGCGATATTAAGAGGCCCGCCACCAGGCATAATAATATACCGTTGAAAAAATAGTGGGATACCAGTTGCCGGTCATGCCGGCCCTGGGCCATAGAAACCATCTGGGCCACGGAAACCGTAACACCAATACCGAAAATAAAAGGGATATTAATAACCTGCAATACCAGGGAAGCGGCAGCCAGTTCTTTATAGCCCACAAAACCGATCATAGCGGTATCCAGCAAATGCAGCGACATTTGCGACAGCTCACCTAAAATAATGGGAAATGCTAATTGTAAAGTTTTCCTTCCCTCCGATCTGTACGTCATCATAAACCTGCAAATTTAACTGGTTTACCCGCCTGCACAAAATTGTTGCTGAAAACACAAAAAATAAAAGGTAAGGCTCTCTCCGGGTAAAACCTTAAACCTTATCCCCTACACCTTATACCTTACATCTTAAGCTATACACCCTCCTCCATATCATTACCGGCTCATCTTTTACTACAATGCCTTATTTTTAAGGTTTAAAAGCCGCTTCATGAAGCAATCTGTCCTTTTTTTATTTGTAAGCATTGTTATATATGCCTGCAGTAGTTCCAAACCATATAGTAAGACCAATAAACAATATAAAAAGCAGGCGGCTGCCTATGCGGCGATCCTGAAAGCTTACCCGCTAAAAGATTCTGCCGGCCTGCCTTACGCGGTAGATTTTGTAGGCACCACCAATTTCAGTATGCGTAAGCCCAACTATGTGGTTATTCATCATACGGCCCAGAATAGCTGCGAGCAAACTTTAAAAACATTCACTTTGCCCCGTACCCAGGTAAGTTCACATTATGTGATCTGCAAGGATGGTACGGTGCATCATATGTTGAACGACCTGTTACGGGCGCATCATGCCGGTGTAAGTAAATGGGGCAATACAACTGATCTGAACAGTAGCAGCATTGGCATAGAGATCGACAATAACGGCTCGGAAGCTTTTACCGATGCCCAGATAGGTAGCCTGCAAACCCTGCTGGGCCGGCTGAAAAACGCCTACCAGATACCTACCGGCAATTTTATTGGTCATGCGGATATAGCGCCGGGCCGTAAGGTAGACCCCAATAATCATTTTCCCTGGCAGCAGCTGGCAGGCAATGGCTTCGGGTATTGGTACGATACCACCAATGTGCAGGTAGCGCCGGGTTTTGATCCGCTGCAGGCATTACGGATAGTGGGATATAATATTGCCAAACCGCAGGCGGCCATTCAATCGTACCGGTTACACTTTACGCCACAGGACAGCAGTAAAACACTGAATGAAAGCGATAAAAAAATACTGGCCAGTTTAATGGCCAAATACCAATAAATAACCGGAACTGCCCAAATGTTGTTAAACTGTTAACGTTACTTGTTTTTAATCATTACCGCCTTAATTTCGGGGATATACAAGCCGGAAGCGGAGGTTGGTAAACCGGTATAATAACCAATACTAAAATAATGATGATGCGTACTATATTTCTCCTGCTCTTTTTATGTTGTGGATTATCTGCAATAAAAGCACAACAGTTAGATGATGTACTGAACAGGTACGCCAACGAATTTACCAATGAACGCTGTTACCTGCATTATGATAAATCCAGTTACGGTCCAGGTGAAACCATCTGGTTTAAAGCGTATGTTCTGAAAGGCATATTACCAGCTACTGATAGTAAAAGTTTTTATGTAGATATTTCTGATGACAAGGGCAAGCTGCTGGCGCATAATGTAATGCCCATGGTAGAGGGCGGGGCTTTCGGGAATTTTGATATTCCTACTGCTTATAAGGGCGAATACCTGCACGTAAAAGCCTATACCAAGTGGATGTTGAATTTTGATACCGCATTTTTATATAATAAGGATATTAAAATACTGGCGGGCCGGCCTGCCAATGCCAAACCATTGCCGGCAGTTATTCCGGCAATACAGTTTTTCCCCGAAGGTGGTGATGCAGTAAATGGCATCAGCGGTAAAATAGCTTTTAAAGCCAATGATCAATGGGGTAAACCCGTAAAAGTAACCGGCACTGTGGTGAATAATGCGGGTGCCAAAGTAGCGGATATTACCACTTTACATGATGGAATGGGCTGGTTTGCACTTACACCTAAAGCCGGGGAAAAGTATACGGCTAAATGGAAGGATGAAAAAGGTAAAGATTATACTACCGCTTTACCGGCGGCTAAAACCGGTGGCGTTAACCTGGCAGTGATCAATGGCGCCGGTAAAAGAACCATTAATGTAACCGCTAATGCGGCAGATGCGGAAGCTTTGCAAAAAGTAATTATTGTAGGTACCATGCACCAGTTCAAAGTATTTGAAGTGGTAAAGGACATCAGCAGCGGCAGCACCACGGCTGTGGTACCAACCAATAGTTTAATTACAGGCATACTGAACGTAACGGTGTTTAACCAGTCCATGCAGCCACTGGCAGAGAGGATATCCTTTATTAATAATGATGATTATACTTTTAAGCCGGAGTTTAACGTGGATCACTGGGGTTTAAGTAAACGAGCCCGTAATAAAATTGATATACTGGTGCCGGATAGCCTGGTGGCCAATCTGTCCATTGCTATTACCGATGTAAATATTGACAGTGACAGCAGCAATAATATTTATTCCCATTTATTACTGACCAGTGAAGTAAAAGGCATGGTATACAAACCTTCCTATTATTTTAAGGAGAACGATGAAACCACCGCGCAACACCTGGACCTGGTGATGCTGACACATGGCTGGCGCCGGTTTAACTGGGAAATGGTGACCCAAAAACAATTCCCTAAAATTAACTATCCTATGGATAGTATGTACCTGACCCTGTCGGGACAGGTAATTGGTTTAAGCCCGGCCCAGATACGGGAAGCAGGTAGTATTACCATGTTACTGCCTAATCCTAACAAGGCCCCGGACATTATTAACCTGCCATTACAATCCAATGGTACGTTTATAGATTCTTCTTTGTTATTATTTGATACAGTAAAAGTAAATTACCAGATAGGTGCGAAAAATAAATTCGGTGAGCCGCTGGTTAAATTCATGCCCGGTTTTTTGCCGCCGCTAGCCAAAACAATGGTGGCCAGTGGTAAGTATAATGATAAGTTTGGTGATACAACCGGCATGGGGCATCATTGGTTCTGGGCCGACGAGGCAGCGAGTCTATTGCGTCAATATGAAGGTGCTTTAATGGATGAGGTAGTAGTGAAGGCCAAAACAAAAACACGTGTACAGGAGATGGATGAAAAATATACCAGTGGCATGTTCTCCGGTGATGGTTACCAGTTTGATATAACGAATGAAACCGGTGCACTGGGAGCCATGGATATCTTTGCCTTTTTGCAAAGCCGTGTGGCGGGATTACAGATCAGTGGAACCGGGGCGAATGTGCAAATGAGCTGGCGCGGCGGTACACCACAGTTATACATCAACGAAATGCAGACAGATGCGGATATGGTGGCCAGTACCCCAGTTTCCGATATCGCTTATGTAAAAGTATTCCGTCCACCGTTCATGGGCGGCTTTGGCGGGGGCTCAGGCGGTGCCATTGCTATTTATACGCGTCGTGGTGATGATGTAAAACGTGAGCCGGGTAAAGGACTGGCCTCGGGTACAGCTAAAGGTTACCAGGCTATTAAACAATTCTATTCTCCTAATTACGATAATTTTACCCCGGATAATAACAAAAAAGACCTCCGCACCACTTTATTCTGGAACCCGCAGGTAATTACCAACGGGCATGATAATAAGCTGAGTTTTACTTTCTATAATAACGATATCAGTGAATCCTTCCGTGTAGTGATTGAGGGTATTACCCGCGACGGACGCATGACCCGGATAGAACAAATAATGGAATAAACAAAAGCCCCTTCCAGGGGCTTTTTTGTACCCGGATATTCATAAAATGGAACAATTGTACCCCAATTACTGAAGGTGATCCGGTAATAAGGCCTATTTGCCTATTTCCTTTTATTTTTGTCTTTTGTAACCAAACCACACGCGTGGAGTTTTATACATGATGACAGCAGAACACCAACGTTTGGCAGTAAACGCCAAAAAACCTATTCCCCTGGCACAGTGGGGGCCCTATTTGAGCGAAAGACAGTGGGGAACGGTACGTGAAGATTACAGTACGAATGGCGATGCCTGGCACTATTTTCCTTTTGAACATGCGCATTGCCGCAGCTTTTTATGGGGTGAGGATGGACTGGCAGGAATATCGGACTATTTTGGCAATATATGTTTTGCTATTGCTTTATGGAATGGCAAAGATGAGATACTGAAAGAACGTTTATTTGGCCTGGGTAACCCGCAGGGTAACCATGGTGAGGATGTAAAAGAATTATACTACTACCTGGATAATATTCCTACCCACTATTATATGGAATACCTGTATAAATACCCGCAGCAGGCATTTCCATACCAGGAACTAAGAGACCAGAACAGGGCAAAAAGTAAGGACGAGCCCGAATTTGAAATACTGGATACCGATGTATTTAAACAGAACGAATACTTTGATGTTAAAGTAACTTATGCCAAACAATCTGCAGAAGATATTTTTATTAAAATAGATATCACCAACCGGTTTTCAAAAGCTGCTGATATTACTTTACTGCCCACCGTATGGTTTTATAACCGCTGGCAGCGTGGCAATTTTAAGCAAAAACCTGTTATTACGGCATTGGATAAAACCTCGGTAAAACTTACCCATGAAAGAATGGAAGATTATTTCTTCTATTTTCAGCCAGCTGACAAAACCCTGTTTACAGAGAACGAGACAAACACAGAGATCGTGATGAACAAGCCCAACGAAAGCATTTATACAAAAGATGCTTTTAATACGGCCATTATAAAAGGCGAGAACCTGAATGCACTCACCCGTAAAAAATCGGGCACTAAATTTTCACCGGTATATAAAATGAATGTAGCGGGTGGCGCTACCACAACGGTTTATTGCCGGTTAAGTAATAAACAAACGGACAAACCCTTCCCCCAAAACTTTAAAGATGTTTTTGCTTTACGCAAAGGGGAGGCAGATGATTTTTATGCGGCCATTTTACCCAAAGGAATTAACGACGATAAAGCCAATATACAGCGCCAGGCACTGGCCGGTACCCTTTGGAGCAAACAATACTATCATTTTGATGTGGAAGAATGGCTAACCCAGAGCGATGGCATTACACCGGTGAGCCAGTCAAAGCTAACGGGCCGCAATAACGATTGGAAACATTTAAAGAACCAGGATATTATTTTAATGCCTGATAAATGGGAATACCCCTGGTATGCCGCCTGGGACCTGGCTTTCCAGTGTATTCCCATGGCAGTGGTAGACCCTACTTTTGCCAAACACCAGTTATTGCTGGTCATGCGGGAGTGGTATATGAAACCCGATGGACAATTACCTTCTTATGAATGGAACTTCAGTGATGTAAACCCGCCGGTACAGGCCTGGGCTGCCATGAAGATCTACAATATTGAAAAGAAACAAAAAGGAAAAGGGGATGTTGATTTTTTAAAGAAGGTATTTCATAAACTGCTGATCAACTTTACCTGGTGGATCAACCGCAAGGACGTTAACGGCAACAATATATTTGAAGGCGGCTTCCTGGGCCTGGATAATATCGGGGTGTTTAACCGCAGCTTTCATTTTCCCGGCGAGATACAGTTAGAGCAGGCAGATGGTACCAGCTGGATGGGCACCTATGCACTGGATATGATGGATATCGCTATTGAAATTGCCATTCATGACCGTTCTTTTGAAGATACCGCTACGAAGTTTTTTGAACACTTTGTACTGATCGCTGAATCTTTAAATGAACACGGGCTATGGAATGAAGAAGACAGGTTCTTCTATGACGTTCTATGTGTAACGGGCGCTGAACCGGTTCCTTTACGCATTCAATCTGTGGTAGGCATATCTCCTTTATATGCCGTGTCTACCATCAGTAAAGATAAATTGGATAAACTGCCTGATTTTAAAAAGCGTATTACCTGGTTCGAGGATTTCAGGAAGAAGAACAACAAATTCTGGCCCAACGAGGAACGCAGTGAGGATGAAGAGATTTTATTATCACTGGTACCCAAGGACCGGCTGATAGACCTGTTACAGCGTTTACTTGATGAGAATGGTTTTCTCTCCAAAGGAGGTATCAGGGCATTGTCAAAATACCATGAGCAGAATCCTTATTCGGTAATGCTGGAGAATAATACCTACAGCATCCGTTATGATCCGGGTGATTCAACCTCAGATATGTTTGGCGGTAACAGTAACTGGCGCGGACCGGTATGGATGCCGATCAACTTTATCATCATCCGTTCCATTATGAAGTATGGGGTTTTCTATGGCGATAGCCTGCAGGTTGAATATCCTACCGGTTCTGGCAATAAACTTAACCTGCAGCAGGTGGCTAAAGAATTATCTAAAAGGGTAGTGAGCATATTTGAACGTGACGGGGATAATGGCCGCCGTTTATTTGGTGACTATAACTGGTTTTACAACCAGCCCGGCAATGAACACCTCATCAACTATTTCGAATATTTTCATGGCGATACAGGCCGTGGCCTCGGCGCCTCACACCAAACCGGCTGGACAGCGCTGGTAGCCGAGCTGATCAGTGAATATGACGACAGGGATGGTGGTGTACGCCTGGCAGATGAAGTGGTAATGAGCGAGGCTTCGTTGGGGTATATAGGGGATAATTAGATAATTTGGTGATTAGTTAATTTGGTGATTTGGAAATGTGGGGGATAGTTAATGGTTCATCGTTAATAGTTAATTGGTTTCGGCCACGGTTTGTGTCTCACGAACTGGAAATGTAGGATTACTGAACAATGAAGTGAATAGTACTATCAACTTCCCTTGGGGGCAAAATAACAGTGTAACAGGAATAAAAACACCTGGAATAAAAAAATCAGATCCTGGAATAGGATCTGATTTTTTTTACGGCAAACGGTTTTTCACTCTCACATTTAAGATTTGAAGGAATGCTGGTAAGTACCAGGCGTAATACCTTCAGTTTTTTTAAATAAGCGTACAAAATAATTTACATCAGTAAAGCCACACTGTAAGCCAACATCGGTAATGCTGTTATTATTATCGGCCAGCAATTGTTTGGCCAGTTTAATACGCTCACGGTTAATATATTCCAGGGGTGTAATACCAAACTGCTCCTTAAACCATTTAAAGAACATATTCCGGCTCAGGTAGGCTTTACGGCTTAATACATCTACCGAGATCTTATCGGTTAAATTATCGTGTATATAATGTAATACATAATGTAAACGGCTGTGGTTGGTATTGGCTGCAGATTCTGATTCTATCTGCAACAAATGCTGGCTTTGTACCAGGCGTATCAAAAGTTCTTTCAGGCTCAGGTCTGCAAAAATGTTTTTAGCCGTATCGGCGCTGCTGCATACCCGGATCAGTTTATTGATCAGGTCGGCAATTTCCGTATCATTCGCAAAATGGTATTGATTGAATTGTAGCTTCCAATCGTTGCCACTGTTTTTTTCCTCGGTATTGTAATAGGTGTTTAAATATTGCAGGGTATTATTGATATAACTGCCATCCACGGCTAAGGCAATACATTGAGAAGGCGTTTCGGTGGTGGCTTCGGGAAAATCGATCACCATGGTTTCATTCGCCGGAATAATAACCGACTCACCAGGTAAATAAGCAAACTCGGGCTTGTCAAACAGGTGCATGATTTTCTTGCCACGCACCATACTCGTGATCACAAAATCATTAAAGGTAAGCGGCAGGCGATAGGTTTGCTGGTAACATTCAAAAACATTCAGCTCACAATTTTCCAGGTTAAACACACGCCTGTTCTCTACTAACGTATCCAGCTTATCCGGGTGCGTCAGGTCTATTTTCCGCAAAAAATTTCTTACCGGCACAGTTATAAAATATTAGTTGAAGAATGTACAGTCAAGTTACAGCTATTAATTAGTACGATCATCATCTGGGGTACAATCGTACTACAACTAAATACAATTATGCGCTGGTTTTGTTGCTAAAAAAACAAAATTAGCCTATTGTTTAACGATTTAAAATAAGCTTGACCATGAGTACTACAACAGCAGTTGCGCCTGCAACAAGCGCGGTAAAAAGACCTTCTTTTAAAGAAAAATACGAACATTACATTGGCGGTGAATGGGTTACGCCGGATAGCGGTGAATACTTTGATAATATTTCACCACTGGATGGCAAAGCTTTTACCAGGGCCGCCCGCGGCAATGCCAAAGACATTGAAAAGGCGATAGATGCCGCTCACAAAGCTTTTGAAACCTGGGGCAAAACCCCTGCTGCCACCCGCAGTAATATATTATTGAAAATAGCGCAGGTGATCGAAGATAACCTGGAATACCTCGCGGCGGTTGAAACCATTGACAACGGCAAGGCGATCAGAGAAACCAAAGCCGCTGATTTACCGCTGGTTATAGATCACTTCCGTTATTTTGCCGGCGTTATCCGCAGCGAAGAAGGCACTATCAGTGAGCATGATGAAAACACCGTCAGTATTAACCTGCATGAACCCATCGGTGTGGTGGGACAAATTATTCCCTGGAACTTTCCCTTATTAATGGCCACCTGGAAAATTGCACCGGCTCTGGCCGCCGGCTGCACCATTGTGGTAAAACCTGCCGAACAAACACCCACCAGCATCATGGTGTTACTGGAACTGGTAGGTCATCTGTTACCCAAAGGTGTATTAAATGTAGTAACGGGCTTTGGAGTGGAAGCGGGTAAACCCCTGGCATCATCGCCACGCATCAACAAAGTAGCTTTTACCGGTGAAACCACCACCGGCCGGTTAATCATGCAATACGCATCGGAAAACCTGATCCCGGTTACCATGGAATTAGGAGGAAAAAGCCCCAACATATTTTTTGAAAGTGTTGCTGATGCCGATGACGATTTCTTTGACAAAGCAGTAGAAGGTGCTGTGATGTTTGCTCTCAACAGCGGCGAAATATGTACCTGTCCCAGCCGGATACTGGTACACGAAAAAATTTATGACAAATTCATACAACGCGTAATCCAGCGTACCAAGGCTATTAAATTAGGTAATCCTTTAGACAGTACAGTGATGATGGGTGCGCAGGCTTCAGAAGACCAGTACAAAAAAATATTGAGCTACCTGGATATTGGCAAACAGGAAGGAGCCGAAGTGCTGACCGGTGGAGAGGCTTTTCACCAGAACAGCGGTTTAGAGCATGGTTACTACATACAACCAACCATATTTAAAGGGCATAACAAGATGCGTATCTTCCAGGAGGAGATATTTGGTCCTGTTGTTGCTGTAACTACTTTTAAAACAACGGAAGAAGCGATAGCCATTGCCAATGATACATTATATGGCCTGGGAGCCGGTGTGTGGACAAGGGACGCACATGAACTATACCAGGTACCACGTGCTATTCAGGCAGGACGTGTATGGGTGAACAACTATCATGCTTACCCGGCACATGCGCCATTTGGTGGTTATAAAAAATCGGGCTTTGGCCGCGAAACCCACAAGATGATGTTAAACCACTATCGCCAGACAAAAAATATGCTGATCTCCTATAGCAAACAAAAACTTGGTTTTTTTTAAAGGCAAGGCAAGCAATGTTAAAAAGCAAAACAGTGGCGTAAGCCGCTGTTTTTGTTTCAGTTTTTTTTATTTGCCGGCTGTATTACTACTATCAGCTTTTGTTGTGTCACTCACTTGTACTGCAACAACGCTATGCATCAATGAGGCTAATCCAATAACTAATATCGAATTAATTCTATTGGCCCTTTTGCAGTACCCCGTATTTCAATCGGGGCTGTCCGGTAATGCTAATCGGCCATTTCTGTTCGTGGGACAGGAACCGCGGCTGGAACCAATTAACTATTAACGATGAACCAAGCCTTATTTCCAAATTACCAAATTGTCTAATCACCAAATTACTTCCTCATGATCAAACGAATATTAGCCACCCCCGCTGCGCTCGAACTCATCCAACGGTTAAAAGACACCCACGGCCCTTTAATGTTCCATCAAAGCGGCGGTTGCTGCGATGGCAGCCAACCTATGTGTTACCCGGAAGGTGAGTTTAAAATCGGTGGCAACGATATCTGCCTGGGTGAAATAGCAGGCTGTAAATTTTATATGCATGCCGACCAGTTCGAGTACTGGAAACATACCCAGCTCACCCTTGATGTTACACCCGGCCGGGGCAGCAGTTTTTCCCTGGAAATACCGCTGGGCTTAAGGTTCTTTATACAATCAAAGGTTTTTACCGAAGATGAACTGGAGCAGCTGGAGCCGCTGCTGGATACCCCTGCCTGATACAATAACAGGTAAACAGTATATTTGCGTCCGTTATCAGTAAATAATAAAATGCATCACCTTGCGTTATAGGATGCATAAAAAACAGTCATGACTATTCTGCACCGGAATGGCATGCGGTATTTGGTAAATAAAAAAATACGGATGAAACAAGCCCTTATCCTGTTTATTGTTGTTATTGGCCTGGCTGCCTGTGGAAATAAAACAAAAGCCCCGGATGTCTCTAATATCAGTGTAGACCTGAAAGTGGAAAGGTTTGACCGGGATTTCTTTGCATTAGATACCAATCATACCGAATCGGGTATGGTTGCCTTACAGGAAAAATACCCGGTACTGCTGCCCCTGTATCTCCAGGGGATACTCGGTGTTTTTGACCCGGCCGGTGTAAATTCTTTTTACCAGTACTACAAACCGGTGTATGATTCTGTGCAAAAGGCATTTCCCGATTTTGATGGTATTGCCAAAGAAATAGGTCAGTCATTCCGGTATGTAAAACACTACTTCCCTGCCTACGAACTGCCACGCCGGATAATACCTATTGTAGGCCCTATGAATGCGGCTGATGACCTGCCGCGTAAGGCGAATGGTGAATATACTGCTGTGTTTGGGCGTGAAGACTTTGTAGGCATCAGTTTACAGTTTTACCTGGGCAAAGATTTTTCTTTGTACAACGTTGAATACTTCATTAATAATGTAGCGCCCTTATATATCAGCCGCCGTTTTGAGAAACAATATATCGTTCCGGATGTAATGAAGCTGATCGTTGACGACCTGTATCCCGACGAAAGCCAGGCCCTGCCCCTGATAGGCCAGATAATAGAAAAAGGAAAAAGATGGTGGTTGCTGGATAAACTTATGCCGCATACGGCAGACTCTTTAAAAACAGGGTATACCGGTTTGCAAACAGAATGGGTCGAGCATAATGAAGGTGCCGTATGGGCATCGTTTATTAAAAATGTTAACCTGCAGGCAACTGACAGGCCTACTATACAAACCTTTATCGGTGATGCGCCTTTTACCCAGTTTTTCTCCCAGGAATTTGCGCCCGGTAATATTGGTCCCTGGTTTGGCCGTCAGATCGTTAGAAAATTTGCAGCTAACAATAGCTCACTGACCATTGACGAGATCATGAAAAAAACACCGCAGGAAATACTGGACGATGCAAAGTATAAGCCGAAATAACAGCGATACTGATAGATTATTTATAACGTTTATGTATTGACTGGTTATGCGTTATGAGTTTTTATATTATTGACATTTTTAATGTTATTAATAATTAATATACGATAATTTTTTCTTTGGATTGGTTTCAAAAGAGTTAATTTCAGGTTCACTATTAACCTTTAATTAACCTAACCAATGAACTGCCACTACACCAAAAGCCTGCCCGGCTTTACAGCTCTTCTCTGTGTATTATGGGCATTACTATTTCAGACTTGTAAAAAAACGGACAAGGATGTGACTGCTGAGGATGAACTTATAACTACAGCGCCTCATGCGCTAACCGGGAAAAATAATAAACAGGTTGCCAAAGTTTTTAAGGAGTTGAGCCAAAGAGGCCTTAACGAAGGAGCTTTTGCCCGATACGGGAAACTGTTATGGGATAAAAGCATAGTATTACCTTATTCCTCTATACAATCACCTGCTTATAATACCCGTGTGGACAGTGGTGTAGATGCTGTTGTTATTGTGCCGATTGTACCGGGTAATGCGCAAGAGGTTACAGCTTATTTACAAGCCTGGATAGGCGATATGGTCAGTTTAGCGATATATACAAAAGATCATTATACAGGTCTTGCTTTTGGCAATACCGTGAACAATGGTATAGGCGAGGCTGAAAAGCTGGCTTTGCAATTTATGCGGTTAAATAAACACGTGTTTAATTATACCGACTTTAAAATAACCGATAAAAGACTATTCACTGGCAATATTCCGAATGATACGGCAAAGGCCGGGATGATGATTAAATTAAGAGAACCGGGAAATAATATAACAGGACGGTTAAGATATGTGGAGTTATGTGTGGATATTATCCGTACCAATTGTACAACTCCTACTGCTCCTCAATGTAAGCCTACCTGCGATAACTGCCCGGGTTATTGCCAGACAACAGAAAGGGTATGTACAGGGTGGTGGGAGGATGACAGTCCGGGCGGTGGTGAAGGGCCTTCTTTGCCAAATCCAGGTGAGGGTGGTGGTACCAATCCTCCGGGTCCGGGTAATCCCTGCGGAGGGGGCCGGATAATCGGCGCCAGGCTTCCGCCCTGCGGCGGTGGGGGTGGCGGAACCGGTGGCGGCAGCGGTGGTGGTGGATGGATACCGATTGTTCCGGATGAAAATCAGTGGTCCGGTAATACACCGGATTCTGCGCTGATAAAGGCTTCTTTGGCTATTAATAAATTGGCTGATTCTATTTATAAGCAACTGTCAGTTCCCAACAACTGGGAGTATATGTTCCCTATTTTTGGTAAAAATGAGAATATTACAACCGGGATGGTGAGAACAGACCAGCAGGAGAATAGCGTTACTCCAAAAAACATGGTTAAACCCGGATGGCAAACCATTGGTATGTGGCATGGTCACCAGGGAAACGGTGCAGAAACAGCCAGGATGCCTCATTCACATGCCGATATTGATTATCTGCGACGACATGCTGCCACCAAAAATTTCATCTCTTTTGTAGATTGTGGTAATAAACGTTTTGCTTTAATCATTACGGATGTGGTTAAAGCGAAACAGTTTTTTGTTAATAATAATGAACTTCAAATTTATAGTAACTATAAACTACCATCAGGCCCTCAGTCGGGTACAATACAACACTTGAGAAGTCTATGTGTTACTAATGCAATTGGTAGTATTACAAATAATGGCATTGGTTTTTATAGTGCTGATGGCCCAAACTTTGATAACTTTATATTGCTTAATCCTTAAATACTTTGTATGAAAAAGATGATACTATTTAGCACAATTTTTTGGGGGCTATCATTCTCTAAAAGTAGCAAGGCCCAAAGTCCTGTTGTTGATTCTTTAATGGCTATTAATGAAATTAGTTACATCGGAAAGCCTTTGGATTCTTTAATCACTAAACTGCCTACTGGTTATATAAAAATATTTGTAAGAGGACTTTTTTTACAAAAAGCACGATGTATTACCGTACAGTACCCTGGTTGGATATGGATAGATTTACATGTACGTGAATTTACACACATGAACCCTATTGATAATAATGGTGTATGGGATATAAACTTAATGCGGAAGGAAAAGTTATATGGTATAGCCATCTACAATGACATCAATTGTCTGAAAAATTGTGATATGCATTGAACGCTTACCAGTGCAAGCGGCTTTGTCGGTATAAAGGCCTCTTCCCGTTTCCAATATTTTACGGTTTACTGAGGACGGTGACAAGAATAAAAACTTACCTTTGCGCTACATTTTTTGCTTACTTCTTAATTACATAATTATGTATCCACATCTTTTAGCCACACACAATGTAGTCCGCTGGTTAGTACTTATCTTTTTAGTAATTGCCATCCTGTTGGCCTGGCGCGGTTGGTTAGGCAATAAAAAGTTTGGTGCTGTTGATAACCGTTTCCGGGTTTTTACCGTAATATTTACCCATATCCAGTTTATCCTGGGTATTGTATTATATTTTGTTAGCCCAAGGGTAACGGCTTTTTTAGATAATGTAGGTGCTGGCATGAAAGATAAGGACCTGCGTTTTGTAGGCATGGAACATGCTTTATTGATGCTGATATCAGTGGTGCTGATCACCATTGGTTCCTCAAAAACCAAACGCCAGGCAACTGATAAGGCTAAATTTAAGACCATGGCTATCTGGTTTACTATTGCCCTGTTGCTGATCCTGTTTGCTATTCCCTGGAGTATGCCACATTTCCGTCCTTTCTAAGACAATGGATTTAATTATATAAAAAGCCGGGGTGTATAACTCCGGCTTTTTTATTGATAACGGTAATGTATGTGCAGCTTAGTAATTGGCAGCGCCGATGGATTCATAAATGCTTAAATAACTCAGGTAACGGTCTTCATGTATCTCCTGTGCCGCCACAGCTTTTTTTATGGCGCATTTGGGTTCATTGATATGCTGGCAGTTATTAAACTGGCAATCCTGTAAGCGGCTGCGCATTTCCGGAAAATAATGAGACAGTTCATCCTTTTCTACGCCCAGTAAGGCAAACTCCCGCATGCCCGGCGTGTCAATCAATTTACCGCCATTGGGCAGGTCATACATCTCGGCAAAAGTAGTGGTATGCATCCCTTTGCCGCTCCAGTTACTCACGTCCTGCGTCTTAATATTCTTGCCCGGTAAAATGCTGTTCACAAAAGAGGATTTACCTACACCGCTATGCCCGCTTACCAGGGATACCTTGTTGGTCAGTAGGGCATCAATTTCTTCCATGCCGGTTTGTTCGTTTACACTAATGCATAACACTTTATAACCCACAGCTTCGTACATGCTTTTGTATTCCTCAAACTTGTCCAGCTCTTTCTGTTTGTACAGGTCCTTTTTATTAAACACAATAATGGCCGGTACATGGTACATTTCACAGGCTACTAAAAAACGGTCGATAAAGCCGGTGGATGTGCGGGGTTCTTTAATTGTGGCAATTAATATGGATTGATCAAGATTAGCTGCTACAATATGCTGCTGGTATTTATGCCTTGGCGATTGCCTGTTGATATAATTACGCCTGTCATTAATGCCGGTGATCATCACGGTTTTTTCGGCTGTATCCTCTGCCTCAACTGTTACTATATCACCTACAGCAATAGGATTGGTACTGGTAATATCCTCATCTATCTTAAACACCCCCTTCATACGGGCCTGTAACCATTGCCCGTCCTCCGTTTTTACCTGGTACCAGCTGCCGGTAGATTTATACACTGTTGCTTTCATCGGGTAAAAGTAGGAAAAGTAAAAGTGAAAAACACAGAAAGTCGTTGAGGCCGGGAGTCTGTATATTGCTAAGTCCGGAAGTCAGAAAGACCGCAGGTCGGGAAGTCCGTAAATAGCGAAGCCGGAAAGTTAGAAAATAACACGGAGTTTAATAGTGTAGAAAAATATCTGAATACTGAAGTCTGAATACTAAAGTCTGAATTCTAATATCTAACTCTTCAATCTTAAATTTTCCTACGGCAGTCTCCTGAAAACAGTCATCCTTAACAACTGCTCCAATAATAAAAAGGCCAGTGCTGCCAGCAGAAAAGGAATATACTGTTCTTTAAATCTTTTATAGGTTACCAGTTCTACTTTCGATTTTTCCAGTTTATCAATGGAGGCATAGATATCTGTAAGCGCTTTTTTATTGGTGGCGCGGAAGAATAAACCGCCGGTCTCAACGGCTATTTTATTCAACAGTCCTTCATCTAAAAAATCATCAGTGGCTTTATTGGTCTCCCCACTTAACTCCGATGTGGATGCAGCACCGGCACCCATACCAATGGTATATACTTTCACCCCTTTTACTTTTGCTATTTCCAGAGCGGCCAGGGGATCAATGAGGCGTGTAACCGGGGCGTCTTCTTTACCATCAGTCAGTAAAATAACTATTTGCGACTTTGCATTACTGGACGATATCCGGTCAACGGCAGTAGCAAGGCCCTCACCGATCAAAGTGCCTTGTTCAAGGTAACCGCCATCCCGGAGATCCAGTGAACGTATCTGTTTGATCAGGGTGTTTTTGTCAGGCGTAATGGGACATTTGGTAAAACTTTCGCCGGAAAAAATAACCAGGCCAATCCTGTCCACCGGCCTGTTACGTACAAAATCCTCGGCCACTTGTTTGGCGGCTTCCATACGGGAAGGAGGAATATCTCTTTCGCCCATGCTGCCGCTTACATCAATACACAACATAATATCAATGCCTTCGCCCTGTGTTTTTTGGATATCGCTGCGTTCCTGCGGCCGGGCCAGGGCAACAATAATGGAGGTGATGGCTAACAGGCGTAGTATAAAAACAGTATGACGTAATTTGGTTTTGGCGGTAGTAACCTGTAAGGTGTTGGTAGTGGTAACTAAAACGGCTCCCCTGGCTTTATACTGGGTACGCAGGTAATGCCATATGAGTAATGGCAGCAGTCCCAATAATAAAAAATTTTCGGGCCAGGCAAAATCAATATTTCTAAACCACTCGTACACCATTAGCTGCTCGGGTTTTTATGGGCTTGGGCAGCGGCTTCCTGCTGCTGCTGCAAATTTTCAATATGTTGTATAGAAGCCGTGATGGCTTCCAGACTAAAATCATCTTCGGCAGGTTGCGGGGTAAACTTTGCAAACTTTACAAAATCACCTAACAGCAAAGCCTGTTTTACATTATTATAAGTGGCTTCCTGTAATAAATAGGCGCTTATGCTATGCAATAACTGGTTAGTGGTTTGCTGGTTGGTATGTAAGGCCAGGCGGCTATCCAGGTAGTCACGTAAAACATCGGACAGGGTAGTATGAAAGGTTTTACTATCCGGCTTATTGGTTTGTAAGGCTTGCAGGGCCTGCATGGCAATCCGGTATGCCGTTAAGGCCGGTACTGCAGTTACGGTAGCAGGCGCTTTCTTCTTACGGGTAAGCGCATATACCATAATAATGACAAATAGCAGGGCAATGCCCGCAACGATCCACCAGGTCATATTCTGCTCTCTTTCTTCAGGCACGTCCTCCACATCTTTAATATCGTGATACGGTTGGTTTCTGTCAAACTCCGAAAATGTTACGTCAATAGCAATGCTGTCACTTTGTACACCATCAGCCATTACATAGGGCGGGATAACCCATTGACCCGAATCGAAACTGGTGACCAGTAATTTTCTGCGTATAATAGTGCTGCCGCCTTTGTTAGTGGTATCGTTCTTACTCTCGCCAATAAACTCAAAATGGGGTATACTGTCAATGGCAATAAAACGGATCGGTTCGTTTTCGGGTATGGTGGTTTCAATGGTTAAAGAAAAATGTTCGCCGATAAGGATCTTGTTCTTGTCAACCGTTGCTTTAATAGTAGTAGCCTGCTGTGCAAACGCAGATGCGCTGATGAAACAAAATAATACCAGTAATATCCTATATTGTATTAAACCTGTCATGTAATTACATCAATCATTTATTTCTGCTTAAAAAGAAACGCTGCAATACTTTCACATAATCATCGCCGGTACGCACATGTAACAGGTCGCTGTTGGCTTTTTTAAACACCTGTGTGGCCTGGTTGGTATTATTAAAAAATGCCTGCTGGTAATGGTAACGCACCCTGGCCGAGGAACTGTCCACCCATTTTGAAACGCCGGTTTCCGCGTCGGTCATTTGTGTAAGCCCGATATCGGGTAGTTCCATATCCAGTTTATCATACAATTTTATACCGATCACATCATGTTTTTTAGCCGCTATTCTCAAGGCATCCTCATAGTTCATGTCAACCAGGTCGCTTAAGATAAAAGCAATACTTACCTGCCGGGTGGCATTGGTGAAATAACGTAATGCTGCGGTGGTCTGGGTGCCGTTGCCCTTGGGCTCTTTACTGATCAGTTCCCGTACAATATATAAAGCATGCTGCCTGCCTTTCTTGGGCGGAATATAACCTTCTACTTTATCTGTGTAAAAAATAACACCTACTTTATCGCCGTTATTTACCGCGGAAAAAGCGATCACTGCTGCCAGTTCTGCCGCCAGTTCTTTTTTGCGGGCGTATACCGTACCTATATTGTTACTGCGGCTGATATCAACAAGTAACATAACGGTGAGTTCCCTTTCTTCCTCAAAAACCTTACTGTAAGGATGCCCGAACCTGGCCGATACGTTCCAGTCAATAAAACGGATATCGTCACCGGCCGCATATTCCCTTACTTCCTTAAACGACATACCCTTGCCCTTAAAAGCGCTATGGTACTCACCGGCAAAAAGGTCGGTGGCCAGCTTGCGGCTCTTTACTTCGAGCAGGCGGACTTTTTTTAATATTTCTTTTGTCGTTAACATATATTCCATCTGTGATCTAAGATCTCAGATCAAGGGACGTTTATTTGTTTCAGTATATCATCAATAATATTTTCCACGCTCATATTCTCGGCCTCGGCCTCATAAGTAAGACCAATACGATGGCGTAATACATCGTTGGCAATGCTGCGCACATCTTCCGGTATTACAAAGCCACGTTTATTTAAGAATGCCTGTGCTTTGGCTGCCAGGGCCAGGTTAATACTTCCCCGGGGCGAAGCACCATAGGAAATAAGCGGGCTGAGGCTTTGTAACTGGTAAGCTTCGGGGTTACGCGTGGCAAACACAATATCTAGAATGTATTTTTCTATTTTTTCATCCAGGTATATCTCCCTTACCAGTTCCTTG
The DNA here is from genome assembly GCF_042686025.1 of Terrimonas rubra. Lineage (NCBI taxonomy): Bacteria > Pseudomonadati > Bacteroidota > Chitinophagia > Chitinophagales > Chitinophagaceae > Terrimonas > Terrimonas rubra. Next base: position 126,122 of record NZ_JBHUOZ010000001.1, on the reverse strand, counting down.
GCGGCAACTACTTCCTGTATACTTACTACTTTATTTACAGCAGGTGGCCTGGTGCCCGATACATTCTGACGCAGGATCAGCTGTTCCTCATGCATTTGCGGATACCCCACAATTACCTTCATAATAAAACGGTCTACCTGTGCTTCGGGCAGGGGATAGGTTCCTTCCTGCTCCAAAGGGTTTTGGGTAGCCAGTACCAGGAAGGGTTCATCCAGTTTATAGGTACTGTCGCCAATGGTTACCTGGCGCTCCTGCATGGCTTCCAGTAAGGCCGATTGTACTTTGGCCGGGGCCCTGTTGATCTCATCTGCCAGTATAAAATTGGCGAAAATGGGACCTTTACGTACAATGAACTCATTGCGCTGCTGGTTATAGATCAGGGTGCCCAATACGTCGGCGGGTAACAAATCAGGTGTAAACTGTATCCGGCTGAAATGCGCATCCACCGCCTGCGACAATGATTTTATGGTAAGTGTTTTAGCCAGGCCCGGTACGCCTTCCAGCAATACGTGCCCATTACTTAATAACCCGATCAGCAAACGGTCCAGCATGTACGATTGGCCTACGATCACATGTGCCACTTCTGACCTCAATTTATCTATAAAGCTTCCGGCCTGGGTAATACGTTCGTTCAATACCCGTATATCTTCTGCGGTTTTAAGCATGACTATATAATTAGTTATAAAATTACTTTGTAAGTATAAGCAAAAAAATTGCCGATATTATGTTATAAGCCAAATAATTGGCAAAAAAGCAGAAGTTTTTATTTAATCGGTTAACCGGGGCCTGTTTAGTACCTTATTGGGTTGTATGATACAGGCTGCTGTCAACTTTACGTCCAGGTTAAAAGAAGCGTGCGTTTTTTATTATTAATTATTAAACCTTAATTACTCATTAATTAAGATAAATATTTGGCAACGATCGGTAAACGCCTTCCCATACCAAAGGCTTTCATACTTACACGAATGATGGGACAGAACTGGTTGCGTTTATACTCGTTTACATTCACCATCTTTAAAATACGGGCTACCAGTAAGGGCTCAAAGCCTTCGGCAATGATCTCCTTTGGTCCTTTACGACGCTCAATATACTCGTATAAAACACTGTCCAGCACATCGTATTCGGGCAGGCTGTCGCTGTCTTTCTGGTCGGGCCTTAACTCAGCCGAAGGGGCTTTGGTAATAATATGGCTGGGAATAATTTCTGCATCACGGTTAATATAACGGGCCAGCGCATATACCTGCGTTTTATATACATCGCCCAATACACTCAGGCCACCGGCCATATCGCCATATAAAGTGCCGTAACCGGTAGATAGCTCACTTTTATTGGAAGTGTTCAGCAGTATATAACCAAACTTATTGGCGATGGCCATTAATAAATTGCCCCGGGTGCGGCTTTGGATATTCTCTTCGGCCAGGCTAAAAGGCAGGTTGTTAAAAATGGGTTGGAGTTCGGTTAAAAAACTATCGTATATATTTTTGATGGGTACAATATCATAGGGATTGCCCAGGGTTTTGCTCAGTTGTACAGCATCATCTACCGAGTGGGAGGTAGAGAAGTGGGAAGGCATCAGCACTGCTCTTACATTTTCTTTGCCCAAAGCATCAACTGCAATAGCAAGGGTTACGGCACTGTCAATGCCCCCGGATGAGCCCAGGATGGCTTTGGTAAAGCCCATCTTGTCAAAATAATCCTTTATGCCCAGTACCAGGGCCTGGTATATTTCACCAATGTTTTTTTCGTTGTTCAGGTACTGCAAAGTGCTCTCGCCAACACCCACCTCCATGGCGGAAAAGTAAACCGGTTCGGTATTGGGCGCTAATTCGGTAAGGGGTAAGGCTGGTGCCAGCTTATTGGTATCGATCAGGCCATAATCCTCTTCAAAATATTTCATCTCCAGTACTTTGTTCCCGTTGGCATCGTATACCAGGCTACCGCCGTCGAATACTATTTCCGTTTGCGAGCCTACGGTATTGCAATACACCATAGGTAAACGATATTTCAGCGTATGGGCTTTTACCAGGCTATTGCGTACAATATCCTGCGCATAGTTATAAGGGGAGGCAGAAAGATTAATCATGAGATCGGGTTCCTGGGCGATCAGTTTTTCCATGGGCGTAATGCGGTACAGGGGGTTATTGCCCATATTCCAGATATCCTCGCAAATGGTTACAGCCAGTTTTTTCCCTTTAAAAGGTATAACGCTCCAGCTGTCGGCAGGCTCAAAATAGCGGTATTCATCAAATACATCGTAAGTAGGCAATAAGGTCTTATGGATCTCGGCCTTTATTTCCTGCTCGTACAGGAAGAAAGCGGCATTAAACAGGTCTTTACCATCGGCAATGGTATTACGGGCCGGTGAGCCGATCAGTACCCCGATGGTATCGGCGTGCTGACGGATAGCATCAACAGCGGCATAACATTTATTGATAAAATCATTGAACTCTAAAAAATCGCGGGGTGGATAGCCGCAAATACATAATTCTGAAAATACCACCAGGTCCGCACCCTGTGCCTTGGCCCGGTTAATACCTTCAATGATCTTTTCGGTGTTCTTTTCAAAATTGCCAATATGATAATTCTGTTGAGCTAATGCTATTTTCATGAATCAAGTGTTGTTATACAAAAGTAGCCATAAGTTGAAAATAGTTCATGGTTAATAGTTCATGGTTAATAGTTCATGGTTAATAGTTCATCGTTAATAGTTAATAGTTCATGGTTCATGGTGGTGAATTGGTAATAGTAAGTAATAAAAGTGACGATTGACAGCATTTCTTTGACGGCATCTCTGTGAAACACTGTGTAGATCCTCTGTGCAACTCAGTGGTTAAATATTTTACACCATTAGGGAGAACTTGCACAATGCCCAATAGCATTACCGGACGATGCAGTGAGTGACACAACGAAAGCTCAATCAGGGGCGGGACGATGGTAATAAAAAAATAACGGTATTAAATAATGGTTTTATGCTGTAATAGCCAATAACTAACACCTGTTCAGGTTTTATTGAAAAAACCTTATCCATATTTCTGTAAAAGATTGTTTCTTTGCAACGCCGGAAAGAGGTGTTGTTACAACACATTACCCCGACCCCCGGGAACGTTACCGGCCAATTAATTATAACAACAAACTACAAAAAATTTTATGAGCTACATTTCAGAGATTTTTTCCAGACAAATTTTAGACAGTCGTGGTAACCCTACCGTAGAAGTAGATGTAATTACCGACGAAGGAGCTATTGGCCGTGCAGCCGTACCAAGCGGTGCCAGTACCGGTGTGCACGAGGCGGTGGAACTGCGTGACAACGATAAGAAAAAATATGTTGGAAAAGGTGTATTGAAAGCCGTAAAGAATGTAAACAATATTATTGCCCCGGCTTTACTGGGTTACGATGTTGCCGACCAGACCGGTATTGACCAGATGATGATTGAACTGGACGGTACAGAGAATAAAGGCAAATTAGGCGCAAATGCCTTATTAGCGGTAAGTATGGCGGTGGCCAAAGCTGCTGCTGAAGAAGCCTCTTTACCCTTATACCGTTACATAGGTGGTACCAATGCTAAAACATTGCCTATCCCGATGATGAACATCCTGAACGGTGGTGCACATGCTGATAACAAGATAGATTTCCAGGAATTTATGATTATGCCGGTAGGCGCCCCTACTTTCAGCGAAGGTTTACGCTGGGGTGTGGAGATCTTCCATACACTGAAAACCGTATTGAAGAAAAAAGGCTTCAGCACCAACGTAGGTGACGAAGGTGGTTTTGCACCCAATATCCAGAGCAATGAAGAAGCGATTGATACCGTTATGGAAGCTATCCAGGCATCCGGTTACAAAGCAGGATCGCAGATCGTAATTGCCATGGACGCAGCCAACAGTGAACTGTGGGACAGCAAGAAGAAAAAATATGTATTCCATAAAAGCGATGGCAAAGTATTAAGCAGCGACCAACTGGTACAATACTGGGAAAAATGGGTAAAACAATACCCGATCGTATCTATTGAAGACGGAATGGCCGAAGATGACTGGGCGGGCTGGAAAAACCTGACCGATGCCATTGGCAGCAAATGCCAGTTAGTGGGCGATGACCTGTTTGTGACCAACGTAAAACGTTTACAGCAGGGTATTGATAAAAATACCGCGAACGGCTTACTGGTTAAAGTAAACCAGATAGGTACCATTACCGAAACCATTGATGCGGTTTCCCTGGCTCAGACCAATGGTTACAATACCATCATGAGTCACCGCAGCGGTGAAACGGAGGATACGACCATTGCCGACCTGGCGGTTGCTTTAAACTGCGGCCAGATCAAAACCGGTTCAGCCAGCCGTACCGACCGTATTGCCAAATACAACCAGTTAATAAGAATTGAAGAACAATTAGGCGCCAGTGCAATTTATCCGAAAGGAAAGATTAAATTTGGTAAGTAATTCTTCAATACCAGAGCATGGAAACAGCAACTAATATACCTGATAACAATAAGCCCCTTGGTAAAAGGGGCTTTATTGCTATCCCTTCCTTCCTGCGTAACAAATACCTGATCGCCATTTTGTGTTTTGCCATCATTTTGTTGTTTTTTGACAAAAACGATGTTTTTACACAAATTGACCGTAAAAAGGAACTCTATCGTTTGCACCAGAGCAAGGAACATTATACCCAGGAGGTAGAAGCGCTTAAAAAAATACGCCAAGGGCTTGAAAATGACCCGAATGCGCTGGAAAAGCTGAGCCGGGAAAAATACTTCATGAAAAGGGACAATGAGGATGTATTTATCATTCAATAACTTAACTTTTCCCCATTTTATCCTAAACTATTTGAAAAAGGCAATATCCGTATTAATTTGGCGTTAATTATTGCGGACGTAATTTTTCAAGGATTATAAATCAGGATACTAATGGACAATTTCACACCTGAGGATCTTTTACTGTATTTGTACAAAGAAACATCCCCAAAACAAACAATCGCCATTAGAGAAGCGTTGGAACAGAGTTGGACACTACGTGAAAAACTAGCAGTTTTAGAAACTTCCATGAAGCGATTAACAACAATTATTGAAAAGCCCAGGACCTCCTCTGTATTACGGGTATTGAACTATGCCAGGGAAAAATATACAGCTAAGGTTTCAGGCGCTTAATGATTATTAACTAAGGTTCTTAACTTTTTAAACCGGCTTTTTGCCGGTTTTTTATTTTTTAAGAAGTATAAAAATTAGTACTACAAACTATGTATTGCCCCCGGATATGTGACATGTTAATTTTGAATGACACAAATTTTAAAGCTATGCATACATATATCAACCTATCCAGGGTTTCTCTTTTGACAATACTGTTCGGATGTATCATCACGTCCTGCAAAAAAGAAAAAAAGGAAGATGTTTTTCCCACACCGATCGCCAATATCATATCGCAAAGTATGATCGATTCTATACGGGCAGCCGGTGCTACAGTTTATTCCGGCACCAGTCCGGCAATAGTGAATGGTATTTATTTCATGCATCCGGATAGTTGTATTTATGATAATTCACCGGCAAATTTCAGGGGAACATTATTTACAGATTATAAATTCAGGTTCTCTAACCAGGATAATAACCTTTATACCATTTTGGTGGAACAAAAAGCTATACCGTCCGGAACACTTAGTACGACACCTGTGTCTGTTTACATTTCGGGAAGCGGCAACCGGTTTTCCATTTTTTTGCTGAGAACATCGGTTCCCTCGGGTATCAGTGTACAACAGTTCAATGTATTAAGCGGAACCCTTACCGCTAATGGTATCCAGGATTTTCAAAACACGCTCTACCTCCGCAGCAAAGGCAGTGATCCGGGGAATACCTTGCCTCCGGCCGGCACTATTCGTGTTTTTGTGAATGGAGCGCCGGGGCTTGCTGTAAACTCAGGTACATTTTAAATGATATAACTATATGAGTTGTTTGATATTAAACGTGATGTTACTTGGATAAATGTGTTATAACCCAGGTATATTTAAATAAGAGACTGGGTGATGTAATGTTTGGTGTCAGCAGTTTAAAACCCAATGTAATACAGACTATTTTATTGCCTTTTCTAAACCGTAGGCGGGGCACCTAAAATATATTTTCTTAAACGATCTACCATTGCAAGCTTATATCCAGCAGGTAACAGGTCGTCAAAGCTTAAAGATTTATATGTGACGTATCGGACTTTCCAATTTTTGTCATTTAGTTTTTGCTGCAAAGCGTCTATTATTTGTGATTTATTTTTAACCGATGGATTAGTTAAAAAGACCGGCAGCATCCAAAGTGCTGCCAATTTTATTGCCAGGTTATCAGTATCAGTTTCATTGTAAAGCCGGTCAACAATTTTTTGAACAAAGGGCCTTTCATCATTTTCAATATAAGTAAATTCCGAAAGGAAACGTAGTATCACTTGCGGTTTAACGGCAGTTTCTGCTGTTTTAAATATTGCATCTAACGTATCAACAAAGAACTGCCCCCAATTGTCTGTGTCTTTTGATAAGGCTTCTAAAATAACTGGCAATGGCATAAGTTCGTAATCAAATTGAATTTTACCGACGTCTTGCCTGAATGTTTGCGGATTGGTATTGGCATATTCAAGTATATCTTTTAGTAGTTGTTGTCTGAGGCTTTCAGAAATGTCTTCCCAATAGTTTCTTATAGATTCGCCAAATTTGTCTAAGAATTGATTCATTAAATAACTTATATGATTGTGTAGTGTGAATTAAAATTGTAGTCCCTAAAAATGGGAATTATACAGGTTTGGGTAATGAGTATTGTGCTGAAGTAAGTAAGACTAATATCGTTAGTGAGATTCGCATAAAGTCACTGCTAATGTCCCGGACTTGCTGCTGAACTAGGCTTATAATATGTCTGCCAGGCTACAGTATTCCGGTATAAATTTTTATTTATAAATATACTGAGAAATATTATATACTATTTTGTTTGAATGATTTATACTGTTGCTGCTGATGAAAGCCCCTAATCTATATATCGATTTTAGTATAGAGTATTTAAGACGGCCCCATGAACCATGAACTATCATCCATAAAATCATTTACTTTGCAGCATGACCCGCAAAGAACGTTATGCTGCTGTAATTAATTATTTCCAGGAGTTTGCTCCCGAGGCCGAAACCGAACTGGTCTATGATAATCCCTACCAGTTACTGGTGGCGGTTATTCTGTCGGCACAGTGTACCGATAAAAGAGTAAACCTTACAACACCGGCTATTTTTGAAAAGTACCCCGATGTATATGCATTAAGCAAAACCAGTTTTGACGAGCTGTTTCCGTTTATCAAAAGTATTTCCTACCCTAACAATAAAACCAAGCACCTTATTGGCATGGCTCAACAGGTGGTGAATAATTTTAACGGTAATATACCCATGACGGTGGATGAACTGATCCAGCTACCCGGTGTGGGGCGTAAAACGGCTAATGTCATTACCTCGGTTATCGATCAGCAACCCAATATGGCCGTGGATACCCATGTGTTCAGGGTGAGCCATCGTTTAGGCCTGGTTAGTAAAAATGCTACTACGCCCCTGGCGGTAGAAAAAGAGCTGATCAAATACATCCCCCGGGAACTGGTACATAAAGCCCATCACTGGCTTATACTGCATGGCCGTTATATCTGCCTGGCGCGTAATCCCAAATGCGAGGATTGCGGCTTACAGGATATCTGCTTATACTTCAGGGCCAATTATGTAGACCGTAAATAATTTTTAGCGATCATTTACTTATGCACATTATACAATTTATCCTTAACTGCTCCGTTCCTATGATGCAGGCAACACGGCATCCGTCTGTGTAATACGACACCATCATTATTTCCCCTGGGCAAGGTTCAACAAATAAACATAGCTGAACTATGCAAAAAACAATCAAGCAGGGATTGAGCCTATTATGTATTTGTATAATCGCTAAGCAGGGTTTTTCGCAATATTATTTTCGTGATGATAAACATTATAGCAATGATGTGGTGATTGAAGCAGGTGTTGCTATTGGTGTCATGAACAGCTTTACCGACCTGGGCGGCCGCTCCGGGCAAGGCAAGGGCTTTTTAAAAGATTTAACTATGAAAACTACCCGGCCCAGTGCCGGGTTCTACGCAGCAGCTATTTACAGGGAATGGCTGGCCGTAAGGCTGGAAGCCACTTTTGGTACGGTACACGGGTATGACAGTATCTTACAAAATGTGGCCGCCAGTACACAGGGACGTTACGAACGTAACCTCAGTTTTAAAAGCCCTGTACGTGATGTACAGCTGGCCCTTGAACTACACCCTTTGTTTTTAAAATATTATGAAGAAAATAAAGCGCCTTTCTGGTCGCCCTACCTGGTGGCCGGCATTGGTTTGTTTAACTTTAATCCACAGGCGCAATTGAACGGGAAGTGGTACGATCTGCAACCCCTGCGTACCGAAGGGCAGGGCTTTGCCGAATACCCCGGGAAAAAACAATATAAACGTACCCAGGTAAATGTTCCGCTGGGTATTGGTTTACGTTATGAAATAAAGACAAACCTCTTCATCCGTGCCGAGCTGGTACACCGTATCCTGTTCACCGATTATCTTGATGATGTTAGCGGCACTTATATTGATCCTGCAGCTTTTTATAACCATCTGCCGGCGGAACAGGCTGCTATTGCCGAACAACTGGCCAACAGGTCCATGATGCTTGAGAACGGCTACAGGCCGGGCCCCGGTGAACAACGAGGTAACCCGAAAGACAATGATTCCTATTTTACCTTCCAGTTAAAACTTGGTTATACTATTCCCGGCCAAAAACGGAAAGGTGTAGGGCGGTAAATAATTAATCGTATTTTTTGCCCTTCGTATACAGGATATCACGATAGGTAAAGCTCAATGTAAGCTGTACATAATTTTCTTTGATCAGTTTTTGCTGTGTGGTACCACGGCTGCCTCCCTCCAGCGCTACATTATACAACAGGCCCTGTCCTAATATGCCGCCAATGCCGGCCGTTATGCCATATTCGTAAATGGGCTTATTGCGTATTTGTAAATAGGACTGATTAAAAAAACTACCCACCTGGAAATTTCTTTTCTCCACCAGGCCGTTACGGGTATAAGTATACTGCGAAAAATTGACACCACCCGAAATGCGGTTACTGTTCACTAACTGCCATCCTGTTTCCTTTACTTTAAACGAGGCCCAGTCTTCATGTACAAAATCCAGTGCATAAGTGGTTTTATTATTTTTAGTGAGTGATAAACCCAGGCCAAATGTCTGCGGTAAATGAAAAACTTTATTACCGGTAAACTCGTTACTATTCACTTCGCTGCTGCCTTCTAAAACCGTCACTGTTCTTTCCGAGGTAATATTGCTCGCGGGTGCATAAGTAGCGCCCAAGGCTATATCCCATTTTTTCGATACCGGCTTACGGTACAATACGCCGCCCTGGAAACGCAGTTTGCCTACATAATCCTGTATTTTGGTGGTAAAGGTATTAGGGAGTGAGGCATCTGCAATGATCTCGGAATGGTTCATTCCTCCGGCAATGAGTGATGAGCGTACACCAAAGGAAAGTCTTTTCTTTTTGCCAACAGCAAAGGCATTGGTCCAGAAATATTCATGCAGGCCGCCATCGCCTTCGTATATGGTGCTAACGGTCTGGTTGCTGCCTTCAATGGTTTTGTTGCCGGTAAACTTATAATTCATATTGCTGAACTGCCGGTAACCAATGCCGCTGGCCCAGAAATTATTCAGCTTCAATGCAAGGGTAAACCGTTTGATCCAGAAATCCTTGCTGTTACTATTATCCAGGCCAATCGGGTCGCCTTTATAAGTTACACTTTTACCGGTAGCAGCCACATTCACCAGGTAAACACTTTTTATAAGGGAAGTGATCGAAGCGGGATTATTATCAACAAAGGAAGTGTTGGACTGAAAAGCAATGCCGGTATGTCCCATGCCCGCCGTACGGTTATAATGCCTGAAATCAATATCACCCAGTTCGTAAATAGAATAGGGGTTGCTCATGTTCTGTGCATGTAACAGGGTGCAGCTGCATGTAATGGATAAACCTGTGAGAACGTTTTTAATGATGCGCATAAACATATTTATTTGTTGATATACATTACCGTTAATAAAAGTTGTGAACTATAGGCGTCTTTACCTCTCTCCGATAATACTAACCGGTTTAGATTTGGGGTAACACCTCCTGCCTGCCTGAGAAACAAGCCCTGCCGTTCGGTACCCAGGTTGCTTAACAGGCTGCCGATATAGGATGTTATATTAAAGCGGTAGTACGTGCCTTCTCCATATAAATTATCTATTACGGCCCGGGCATACTGTGTAGCGGTGCCGGTGGAATCGGTGAGGGTGTAACCCACCAGGTTGCTGGCATCGGTTGCGGATAAGTATAAGCTGTCGGGCAGCCGGTACATACTGTTGTTATAGGATAACGGAGTAGGTTTTAATATCAGTTCGGCCTTGATCAGCTTTACGGTATAATTGCTCTTGGCCACCAGTATATTTCTTAAAGAAGGAAAGGTTAGTTTGGTATAAGTGCTCATGCCTTCCTGCAAAAAAGCAACATGGTTGGTTTGTGCGGCAGGTATTTCGGTAATATTAATACCGGCGCCACTGCTCACCAACCCGGTGCCGGTACGGTCGGCTGTAAGATGATTGAAAGCATAATCATTAGTGACCGAGGGGAAATCAATGAATTGTTTTTCATGATAGGGAATGGTTTTATGGTAATGTACCCGCATCACTATTTGCGAAGCGGCGGCATTAATACCCAACATAAAAGCATCGGTATTGCCGGTGGTTAAAGTAAGTCCGTAGAAATAATTTAAAAACTCGGTTTCGCTGGTTACTTCGGCAGCTCTTGACCGCAGTTTGTTAAACAGCTCCAGGCCTTTGGCATCATCCAGCTTTATCAGGATGGAATCAAAGATACCGGGATAAATGCGGCCGTTTTTTTCACCCAGTGTGCCGCTCCTGGTGGCAATGGTACTGGTATTGTATAACTTATTATTATAACTATAAGTAATAGGGGTGGCCAACTCCTTTACCTGTATATTAAGGGGTTGGGTAGTGTCTCCATAATAATACCCGTTTAACCTTACGATGAGTGACAGGGAATCAAAAATCGCTGTGGCGGGTATTTCCGCTATACTGCCGGGAACAGTTAACTGGAATGTATTATGGCCGGTAATGGTGCCCAGGTAAGGGTCATCATACTGCCCGAGTAAAAAATTTGTATTACCACTGGTAGGAAACGAATCGGCAAAAACAGTGGCCAGTTTTATTTCCACCGAATCAATATAACTAAGGCGGGTGTACTCATTCTCCGGGGTGGTGCCAAAACTGATATCGTTACGGGTACAGGCAATGGTTACAATGGTTGTTAACCATAAAAAAATACCCGTTGTTTTTCTTTGCATCATAAATAGCTGTTTAAGTATAAGCGATGCAATTTATTGTCACCCTTGCCTCAGGTTTTGTTATAGTATATTAAAAGCCGCTTTTTATCTGCGAAACTATTTTGCAGCACTATAAAAGCTTTTTCCCTGCTAAAATGACCTTATGGTGATTAAAAATACCCGATATAGTTCCTGCCCGAATTGGTCTATACAAACTACTGTTTAGTCTATTTTAAGAATATCTTCCAAAGCCTTGCCTATACTTTTATTGCGTTTAATGCTTACCGGTATGTCAAAAGACTGCTACAAAAACATAAATTTTTAACTATTACATAAAAACTAACGTAATGAAACAGATACATGCGTATTTGATGGGAGCTACAATGATAACGGCATCGGCTATATTCTCGGTGGGTTGTTCCAAGAGTACCGATAGCGATGAAGATCTGATCGGTAATTGGAAAAGAGCAGATGACTTTGAAGGTAATGCAAGGGGCGAAGCCGTTTCTTTTACCATTGGTGATTATGCCTATGTGTCAACAGGCTCTACCATTACCGAGAGGTTTAAAGATCTGTGGGAGTACAACTTAAACAGGCGTTACTGGACACAAATGGCCGAACTGCCCGGCAATGCCCGTAACTCCGCCGTGGCATTTGCCATTGGTACTAAAGGATATGTAGGTACCGGCTATGATGGTGTAAGCCGGTTAAATGATTTCTGGGAGTATGACCAGGTAGCGAATGCCTGGAGCAGGAAAGCCGATTTTGCCGGTACGGCCCGTTATGATGCGGTAGCTTTTTCAGTAGGTGGTAAAGGGTATATTGCCTGCGGGTATGATGGTAACTATTTAAAGGATGTATGGGAGTTTACGCCGGGCGCTTCAGCGGGAGATGCCGGCTCGTGGATCCAAAAAGCCAGTGTGGGTGGCTCCAAACGCAGGGCTGCCCAGGCTTTCGTGGTAAATGGCGTAGCTTATATCTGTTCCGGTAATAACAACGGTGAGCTGCTTACCGATCTGTGGTCCTTTAACCCTACGGCAAATGAATGGACAGAAAAAAATAAAATATACAACTACACTGATGATACATTTGATGATGACTACAGCGGTATAGCCCGGTACAATGGTACCACAGTGGTAATGGGCAATTACGTTTACCTGACTACAGGTTACAGTTCCTCTTTAACCAGTACTACCTGGCGTTACGATCCGGCCAATGACAGGTGGCTGCAGAAGACAGGCTTCGAGGGCGCTGCCCGCGAAGGCGCTGTATCATTTACCTTAAACAACAGGGGCTTTGTATTAACCGGTATTTCCGGCTCCGATGTCAAGGATAATGCCTACGAGTTTTTACCGGATGCGGAACAGGTTGATAACGATTAACAATTGCCGGGACCAATGAACGCAAACAAAAAAAAGAACCTGCTTGTTTTAACCGTATCCTTCATAGTGGCGGTGATCGTATGGTGTATGGTACAGTTATATTACAAGCCCGTTATGCCGGTTGCCTGGAACCGTAAAGTGTACCAGGTAGCCAATGGCTGGGGTTATGATATTTATAAAAAAGGAGAACTGTATATACAGCAAACATTTATACCGGTTAAAACGGGCAGGGAGCCTTTTGCCAGTGAAAAGCAGGCCGCCCGGGCGGCGGACATGGTGGTGGAAAAGTTAAAGAAGGGCCAATTACCGGTACTGAGTAAAGACGAAATAACATTAATTCTTTCTTTTGCGGAATAAATACATGCTGAGTCGTAATAAAATAAATCATTTCTTTTTTACCATATTCGGGTTCAGGCCTGTTAAAAGTAATACCGAACTGCTGGCGGTGGTCGCTTTTCATGTGCTGGCCTGGGTGTTCTTTTTGGGGATCCCGTTATTGTTTTATCCGTCACGGTTCATTGGCGATACTTTCTGGTACAGGGAACTGGCTATCAAAATTTTACCGATTGGCTTTTTTTACCTGAACTATTATTTTTTATTGCCCCGTTTTTTTGAGAAAAGAAAATTGGGCGTTTACTTTTTACTGGTATTATCTGTTGTTATATCCATGGCCGCTACTGATATTGTTATCAGGAAAACCTTGGGGAATAATTTTTTCAGAACTGCTATGGCGGTACGTGGTAACCGGCCGGTTTTATTTTCAGATAACGCCCCGGGCGTTAATATCCGCATAGATAGTACCCCACAATTGATGGATCTGCCTTCTGTAAGGCCCGCCGTGGCTCCTGTAATGTACAGTGATACACGGGCACTGCCAATGCCTGCAGGGCGGAATGGATTTCCGCCGGTAATGGTGCTGGATCATACTTTTATTTTTGGTATGCCCAAGCCTGCGCTGTTAATGTCGCTCAGCAGTACCTTATCCAATTGTTTCTTCATGCTCATTCTCAGTGGTATGTTAAGGCTGGCCTATTCCTTCTTAAAGAGCGAGAACAAGAAAAAGTCATTGGAGAATGCCACACTCAATGCGGAGGTTGACCTGTTAAAGGCGCAGATAAACCCCCATTTCCTGTTCAATACCCTGAATAGTATTTATTCACTGGCGAATGTTAAGTCCGATAAAACCGATGAAGCCATTCTCAAATTATCCGGTTTGCTGCGCTATGCATTGTACGAAACAACCGAAGGTAAGGTGCAACTGCAGCAGGATATAGATTATATCAATAACTATATTGACCTGCAGCGCCTGCGATTGTCCAATAAAGTAAAGGTTGATTATACGGTTACCGGGAATGCTGATAATAAGGTAATAGCTCCTATGTTACTCATAACCTTTATTGAAAACGCATTCAAACATGGCGTTAGTTATATGCAGCAATGCCTTATCAGGATCAATATCCGGATTTTTGATGAAACATTAACGCTTGAAGTAACCAACCCGGTCGTGGAAAATAATAGTTTCGCTTCGGGCGGTATCGGACTGAAAAATGTACAACGAAGACTGGAACTGCTTTACCCTGGTCAGCATCAGCTGCATATCACACATGACGCCCAACAATTTTCTGTCAGCTTAAAAATTTCCATCTAATGGTGAATTGTATTTTAATTGACGATGAGCCCCTGGCATTACAACTGCTGGAAGGGTATATTGCAAAGATCCCTTTCATGAACTTACTGGGTCAGTTCGACTCGCCCATGCAGGCTTTTACCGTACTGGAAAAAGAGCAGGTTGACCTGATCTTCCTGGATATAAAAATGCCCGATATCACCGGTATTGATTTTTACCGTTCCTTAACCAGGAAACCGCAGGTGATATTTACCACGGCTTACAGCGAATATGCCATCAATGGTTTTGAACTAAAGGCCATGGACTATTTATTAAAACCCATTTCTTTTGAAAAATTTATGAATGCCTGTTTACGGGTAAATAGTTTTGTAGAGCTGCAGGCAAAAAAAGAAGCACCCCAGAACGATTTCTTCTTTATCAATGTATCGCACAAGATGCATAAAATATTTATCGATGATATTGTTTACCTCGAAGGGTATAAGGATTATACCAAGCTGCACCTGAAGAGTTCCAATAATCCATTACTGGTATTACACAATCTTAAATACTTTGAAGATATGCTGGACCCGCAGCGTTTTGTACGGGTTCACCGGTCCTATATCATTTCGCTGAACAAGGTAACGGTAGCTTCCCGCAAAGCCGTATCAATTGGGAATGTGGAAGTGCCGGTAAGTGATAACTACCGTGAGCCTTTCATGACCTATATAGCACAATACTTAAGGTGATCTATTAATCCTTCAGTATATCCGGGCGGCGTTCTTTGGTCCGTTGGATGGATTGTTCGTGGCGCCAGTCAGCGATCTTCTTATGGTCACCGCTCATAAGTATATCAGGTACCTTCCAGCCGTTGTAATCAACCGGCCGGGTATACACGGGAGGCGCTAAGAGATCGTCCTGGAAGGAATCAAAAAGGGCAGAGGTTTCATCGTTCAGTACACCTGGTATCAAACGTCCTATCGTATCTACCAATACGGCGGCAGCCAGTTCGCCGCCACTCAGTACGTAATCACCTATCGATATTTCTTTGGTCACATAATGTTCCCTTATCCTGTCATCAATGCCTTTATAATGGCCGCAGATCATTAAAATATTTCCTTTGAGGGAAAGAGTGTTGGCGATCTTCTGGTTTAACCTTTCCCCGTCCGGGGTCAGGTAAATGATCTCGTCATATTTCCTGTCCTTACCCAGCTCTTCAATAGCTTTGGCCAGCGGTTCGCACATGATCACCATACCCGCACCGCCACCATACTGGTAATCGTCTACCATGCCGTACTCATTCACGGCCCATTTACGCAGCTGGTGTACCTGTACTTTCAACAAGCCTTTGTCCTGGGCACGTTTCATGATACTATGCTCAAAAGGGCTTTGCAATAACTCCGGTAATACTGTCAATATATCGATATGCATGGTGCAAAGATAAATGAGAACAGGGGTACCAGTCTCAGTCAATATTTATTTTCTATATGGCGTCTTTCTTGTATTAGCATAAACGAAGGGTTTTGTGGGTAGCAGGATGCGCTCTCTACTATCAACCATTAACTATTAACCATTAACTATTAACCACGAACGGTTGCCATTAAAAAAGACGCCCCTGAAGAATCAGGGGCGGACATTGAAGGGACTCGTCGTACCCTTATCCAGGAAAGGAAGTTTTTTGTGACCTTAGTTTGCGTTGTAAGCCGCTGGCCTGCACACAGAACAGGAGTATTAAAATAAAAACACCTACAGCGGCTAAAAAGCCAAGCAAAAGGCCGGAATCATTTTTAACAGGTGGCGCCGGTTCCTGTACAACCGGCTGAGCGGGCAGTTTGATGGAGCCGTTATCGGAAAATAACATGGCTTGCTCTTCATGGGAACCGGTTCTGCCAATTAAAGGAGGAAGGATGGTGACGGCAATCAATATCCCTGCAATTAGCAGCAAGGGACTTAACCGGTTAAATAAAAAAAATGGTTTTTCAGGATAATAGGATGTTGAAACGGGGATGAAGAGTAAAGATGTTGCGGTTTTCCTGCTGAGCATAGTGCCGGCAAAAACAAGCAGGAACAGGATACCCGCAACCAGTAATATAAGCCCGCCCAATAAGGTAAGTGTATTGGCCTGCAGCCATTCAGTGCGGAAGGATAAGGCATCCGGTTTCAGTGTGTGCTGGCCGGTATAATTATACAGGGGCTGTCCCAGTAAGCCACCCCAGTTAAGCCCAAAAGAAAAAAGCAATATGCCCATCACCCATAAATAAGGGATAGTGACATTTAATTTTGGCCAGCTGATTTTTTTACCGCTCAAATAGCTGTACAGGTATAAGCTCATGCCGCCCATACTTAACATAACCGGTCCGGTAACGGTGATATGAAAACTACCAGTTGTCCAGGTGGTATGATCATTCAATGGAATATGGCTCAGTGCCGAAACAGATCCTGTGGCCAGCAGGGTGAGTGAGCAAAACAGGTAGGCAAACAGGTACCTGCCTTCATCAAAATACGGAAGCCGTTCAGCCCAGCTGAACATATTTCTTTTAGCCCCGTTTTTCCTGCCCGCGTATTCAAGCGAAAGCGTCAGTATAAAAACCGTTATCAAGCCGGTGATAACAATACCGTAATTTAAGATGCCGGGTAAAGAAGGCTGGTTTACCACGGGAATGGATATGATTAACAGGCTGCATAATACCATGCGCCCGGCAAGGCCGGAATATAGTTTTCCGCCTGCAACAACAGGTAAAACAGTCAATAACAGTATATATAGGGGTATTATCCAGCAAAAGGACAGCGCATGATGAAAATATCCCGTTATAGTTGGCAAAACTCCTGTATTCGGTGAAGGCAACAATCCAAGAGAACCTGGCAGCAGGACAAGTAAAATTTCAGCGGTAACCATTAACGAGCAGGCTGTCCATATGATAGCATATACTCCCAGGCCGGAAACAGCTAAAGGTATAACAGTGGCCGGGTTGTTTTTTTTCCATTGCCGGTGTAAACTTAACCAGCCCAGGAGGGAGGTCCATGAGCCAATGATGAATATAACAACCCCGGTGTAAAATAATGGGTGTGGCTCAGGTAATGCTACCGGTTCCGGGCCGGCTACATACCCTGTTGAGAGAAATAACAGCAGGCCGGTCATCATCAATATACAACCTGCCCATGATACCTTTTTATCCGGCTCTTGCCGGTAGTAAAAAGCAATGAGCGCCTGGCCTAAGGCGATAGTGAAAAAACCGGTTAAAGCCAGGGCGTACAACATGCTTTTGCCTGTAAGTGCATATAACGGGTTGGGCAATGATTGCATCTTATCCTGTAAAAAACCGGCCTTGTACATAACCCCGGATAAGCCCTTGTAAACAGCAATAGCCAGCAGCACAACGGGTATGACCAGTTGTAAAAGGACCAGTTGTTTAAAGGATTTACTTACTTGCATATAACGGTATAAGTATACTGTTGTTATCGATTGGCCAGTGGTTTATTATTGTTAATAATTGATGATGAGTTTAAAAACGTACCAGAATAAAAAAGTAGTAAGTACCAGTAACAGGAAAAGCGCAATAGCTCCTTTGGGGGTAAAATTCTCTTCTTTCTTAGCGGGCATCATTGATTTCTTTTTTGTTCGGACAAAACTATTTGCCTCATCCCGGTATAGGAATGAGGTTGGGTGGGCATAAACATGATTATTATCAGTTTCAATATACCGGCGGATATATGGCTGTAAGGATAATGGCTTGTTAACCCGTTACATACGGAATTTGTAGGCTGTCTATATTCCATCTTTAACGGTGCTAAGCCGCGGCTTTATAACAGGTATTAATTACCTTCACCGCTTTAAACCCCTGATAAACGGATGCCACAGATCAGCAGCAGGCAGGCAGCTATATATGCTGTAGCTATACTATTACTCACCTTGCTTTTCAGCTTTGTTTTAAAAACCTACGAGGTAATGGTGGGCGGCCTGCTGATCGCCATCTTTTTCACCACTTTTATCAAGGGCAGAACCAGTACCATCCTGGTAGCTTCATTGGGCATTGCAATCATGACCTTTACTGTACTGTTTTTAAACAAAACCGGTGGGGCTGTTAAGGTCCTGACAGAAAATGTTTTCTCAGTACTGCTCGTAATATTTGCGGTACTCCTTGTTTTTTATTTAAAACAACTGCAACAACACCTGGACTTTGAGCGTATTCACATGACCTCCCTGTTTGAAAATGCAACGGAGGGAATATTTGTAACCAATGCTGCCGGAAATATCATACTGGCTAACCCGGCGGCAGAAAGAATGTTCAATTATAGTAAGGAAGAACTGGAGGGCCGGAATGTGGACATGTTATTGCCGATGCGTAAACAAACCATGCATGCGGGTTTGCGGGCCGACTTTCATAAAAGTCCCTCCAACCGTTCCATGGGGGCGGGGCGAGACCTGCATGCAATGAAGAAAGGTGGTGAGGAATTTCCGGTGGAAGTGAGTTTGAGTTATTACCGCGAAAAAAACGAGACCTATGTCATTGCTTTTATTGTTGATATTACCCTGCGTAAAGTGACCGAACTGAATATCCTGAAACAAAAAG
The DNA here is from genome assembly GCF_042686025.1 of Terrimonas rubra. NCBI lineage: Bacteria > Pseudomonadati > Bacteroidota > Chitinophagia > Chitinophagales > Chitinophagaceae > Terrimonas > Terrimonas rubra. Next base: position 107,173 of record NZ_JBHUOZ010000001.1, on the reverse strand, counting down.
ATGAACTGGAACGTATTGGTAAAGAGATCCGCTTGTTGAATACCGAGCTGGAACATAAAGTGGAAGAGCGTACCCTGGTTTTAAAACAGGCCCTGGAACAACTGGAGCAATCGGAAAAGGAATTGCAGGAAGCCCTGGTAAAAGAAAAGGAACTGAGCGAGATGAAAAGCCGCTTTGTATCTATGGCTTCGCATGAATTTAAAACACCCTTGAGTACGGTATTGTCTTCCGCCTCCCTGGCTTCAAAATATACCCAGACCGAAGACCAGGATAAACGCAATAAACACCTGGATAAAATAAAGTCATCCGTAAAACACCTCAATGATATTCTCGAAGACTTCTTATCATTAGGCCGCCTGGATGAGGGGAAGGTGGTTTCCAGCAAAGAGGACTTCTCTTTGCAGCAGTTATTGCAGGAAACGATAGAGGAGATGAACGTGATGATAAAACAAGGGCAGCAGATCATTTTATCTGGGGCGGAGGGTATACAGCTGCATGCGGATAAGCGTTTGCTGAAAAACGTGCTGATCAACCTGCTGAGTAATGCGATCAAGTTTTCGCCGGCAGATAGCCAGGTGAATATACAGGTAACGGCGGAGGGAAATAAATATGCCGTGTCGGTAAGCGATAAGGGTATCGGCATCAGTGAGCACGATCAGCAATACCTCTTCGGTAGTTTTTACCGTGCTGGCAATGCACAAAACATACAGGGTACCGGCCTGGGGCTGCATATTGTGCACCGTTATATGGAGATAATGGGAGGTTCGGTACATTTGCAAAGCCGTTTACATGAAGGCACCACCGTAACAATTATAATACCTAAGAACTAAAAGTTGAAACAGTATGAAATCAATACTGGTTATTGATGATAATGCCGATCTGCGTGATAATACAGCCGAAATTTTAACGCTCGCAGGTTATACAACCTTTGTGGCCGAAGATGGTAAAAAAGGCGTGGACCTGGCTATTAAAGAAAAGCCGGATCTGATCATTTGTGATATTATGATGCCCGTACTGGATGGTTATGGAGTGTTACACCTTATCAGGCGGAATGCCGAAACCTCGCATATTCCGTTCTTATTCCTGACAGCCAAAAGCGAAAGGGCCGATTTCAGGAAGGGAATGGAGATGGGGGCCGATGACTACCTTACCAAACCTTTTGATGATATTGAGTTATTAAACGCCATAGAAGTTCGCCTGAAAAGAGAAGATATCTACCGCTCACGGTATGCACCGAATGGTGAAGGTGTATCGCGTTTTGTAAAAGATGCCAAAGAGAACGGACGTTTTTTATCCTTATCAGAAAAATACAGTTCCGAAACCATCGCCAAAAAACAGGTCATCTACCAGGAGGGCCGTCATCCCCGCTACCTCTACTATATATTAAGCGGTAAAGTAAAATGCAGCAAGATAAACGAGGATGGTAAAGAATATATCACTGATATTTTAGTTACCGGCGACTTTATAGGGTTTACCGCAGTGGTGGAGGAAAAAGCCTATGAGGATACGGCTACGGTGCTGGAAGATGCGGAACTTTTACTGATCCCCCGGGAAGACTTTGTCAGCATGATCAAAGAAGATATGCGGCTGGCTACCAGTTTTATCAGTATGATGTCGCAAAGCATGAAAGAAAAAGAAGAACGGCTGGTTAACCTGGCTTATGGCTCTTTGCGTAAAAGGGTAGCACTGGGACTGGTAGAACTACATAAAAAATACAATACCGGTACTGAGATCAACCCCATTGATATTTCGAGGGATGACCTGGCCCGTTATATAGGTACGGCCACAGAATCACTCATCCGTACCTTAAGCGATTTTAAAAGTGAAGGCCATATCGAGATCAAGCAGGGTAAAGTATATGTATTACATGTAACGGCACTGCAAAATCTAATTGCTTAATTGGTAGAGATCATACGGGTTACTACCGTTTCGTTGGCGGCATTATCGCGGGCCCGCACCTGCACCTGGTAAGTAATGCCGGCATTAGCGGTAAAACTTTCTGCAAGTTTATAACCGGCGCTGTTCGGATACCGGTGAATATCAATTAATAATTTGCCGGTGGTATAGTCCGATATATGTACATGTATCATGTAAATATTCTTATTATCCGTTACGTCGCCGGCAATACTGACCGTGTTCCCGCCCGGCACAACAGCATTATCTGCCGGGGAGCTTAATACGATCACCGGCATTTCTTTATCATCTTCGGCACTGCTCTTCTTACAGCCGGTACTTAATAAAAAAATACTCAATAACAGGAACAGGTATCTCATGTAGTAAAGATACAAAAGCTCAGGAGATGACCGGGAGGAGGATTATTGGTTAATCGTTACAGGTTAATTGGTACGATGAAGGTAAACCTGGACAAATTACCGCCATTTCAGCGTATTGATGAGGTGTTTCAGGTCCTGCTTTAAAAAATTATTTACAATACCCAGGGAGTCCTCGTTCGGAGTAGCATCAAAATATAAGGCGCCGCGTAAAAAATGTTTGGTGCTATCCGTTAAAAAAAACTGGTTGGCAGTGGCCGTATTACCGGCCAGGCTGAAATAAATACCTTCTACACCGTTGGGCGTCGAGATCAGGCTATCAGTAATACCGCTGGATATTTCCGTGTGTTTACGGTAAGCCATTTTAAAACCGTCCTGTATCAGCGAATCAAAATTACTGCCGGTAACAGGCTTATAGCTTACATATATCCGGCTGTTAAACCGGGGAATATCAATATTGATCCACCAATCGCCGGCCTTGGCCTCAAAAAAAGTACTGTCCTTTACAACCGTGGCATAGGTGGGGTATTCAAACGTATAGGGATATCCGGGCTGGTCAAACAGGCGGTAAGTCTTCTCGGGAAAATCTATTTTATAATAACCTTTTTTCTTAAAAGTATAGGGGCTGTTGCAGGCAAGGGCCATTAAATAAACAACTAAACAAACAACGGGTGCCGGCCAGGTTTTAAGGGATATTAACCGGTTTACAGGGGGCATACTAAGCTATTGATCTTTTAATAATTACTTTAACTTGTTTAATACGGTTGGTACTGGTTTCCAGCACCACAAAAATAAAATCGCCAACGGCTATTTCCTCGTTTACTTCGGGAAAAGCGCCTGCTACTTCCAGCACAAGTCCTGCCAGCGATTCACTCTCGCCACGCACCTTATCAAAAGTATGTATGGGTAACTTCATTACCTTACACATATCATGGATCATGGTCTTGCCTTCAAAAATATAGGTGTTGTCATCTACTTTCACGGGGCTGTTTTCCTCGTCATCAAACTCATCACGGATCTCGCCTATCACTTCTTCCATAATATCTTCCATGGTTACAATACCACTGGTGCCGCCAAACTCATCCACCACTACGGCAAAATGAAGTCTTTTATTCTGCAGGTCAATCAAAAGGTCCTCTATCAGTTTGCTCTCCGGTACAAAAAACGGGGTACGTATCACCGGGTGCCAGTCTGCATCATCTGCGGCGTATAAAAAGGGAATAATATCTTTCGTATTCAGTACGCCTACAATATTATCCATACTATCCTTGTACACGGGCAGGCGTGAATAATGGAGCTCTTCAATTCTTTTCAGCAGTTCGGGCAGCGTGGTGTTGTACTCAATACCGTTAATGTCCAGCCTGCTTTTCATGATCTGTTTTACCGATATGGTGCCGAACTTCACAATGCCCTTCATGATATTCTTCTCTTCCTGCGATGCTTCTTCCTCGCTCTTAATATCAATGGCATCGTCCAGTTCCCTGATATTGCTGGCTTCCAGTTTATTGCCTCCCATGCGTTTGCCTACCTGCATGGCAATGCTTACCAGCCAGCGGCTGATGCGGCCTAATAATAAATGAATAATATCCACCACACCTACAGCGCCATAGGCAAAACGCAGGTTGCTCTGGGTGGCCCATACTTTGGGTAGTATCTCGCAGAAAAAAAGGATGACAAAGGAAATGACCAGGACTTTAATTAATACCACTGCAGCGGGGTATAAATGGCTAAAATCAAGGTATTCATTAATAAAAAAATTGGCGATGATAATGATGCAGATATTGGTAAAAGTGCTGGCCAGCAATAAAGAAGCAAACACTTCTTTAGGCTCTTCCAAAAGGGTAATGATCTTCTTGGCGGCATTATGCTGTTTGGTCTTCAGCATATTAATATCCTTATTATTCAGGGAAAACAAAGCCACATCGGCACCTGAAATAACAAAGCTTAACAACAGCAAAACACCCAGTATACTTAATAAAATGGGTGTCTGGGCCTCTATGGCCAGTAAAACAGATAACAACGAGTCAAATGAAAAATTTATAACCGAATGGGTATCCAAGAAAATAGGTTTTGGTACTATAATATTGCGTTTATAACAGCCCGGTAATAGTTATAAAAACAATTCGCCGGCAAAAATAAGCTCTTTCAGGCGCATCCTAAAATTGCAGGTCATCCGGCGGTACATCGGCCGGGGCATCGCTGCCGGTTTCGGGGCCCTGTTCACCCTCTGCATTGCCTGCATTGGGAAAATCGTTGCGTTTGTCCAGCATAATCAGGTTATCACCTACAATCTCGGTGGCAAACTTGCGGTTGCCGTCCTTATCATCCCAGCTGCGGGTACGCAGGCGTCCTTCAATATATACCAGGCTGCTTTTATGCAAATACTTCTGGGCCAGTTCGGCCAGGCCGCGCCACAGTACCACGGTATGCCATTCGGTTTGTGATACCAGCTTACCCGACCGGTCCTTAAAGGTTTCGGTGGTGGCCAAAGGGAACTTGGCTACCGCAATATTTCCTTCCAGTAATTGCACATCCGGATCCTTACCAAGATTGCCAATTAATGTTACTCTGTTTACGCCTCTCATACTATTCAATTTCAAATTAAAGTAAAACCTGTTCCGGCATTCAGGACATCGGGTACTTAAAGTTAAATTCTTTTGATCGGAATAGAAAATTTTTAACCAGCCCGCATATCTTCCTAAACAAGCATCAGGCCAAACAATAAAGATAGTATTATGGCGCCCGGGCGGGCTATCCGCAGTACGCCGCAGCCGCTTTTGGCTTTACACATACCTTCCCTGCCAAAACCGTCTTTGCGGGGTACCTGCTCCTATCCCTGGCGCAAACCCGGGTAAAAACGATGAAAATAATCCGGCGTGATAAAGCCTTATTCCTCTATCTTTTCGTCCTCCATCCTGGCAAACATCTCAGGGTTCAGGCGCTTAATGGGGTTACGGCGCTGTTCGCCGTATTCATTCCTGCGTTTAATAAGGTCAATACATTCAAAAATGGCATTGGTGAAGGAGGCGGCATCTGCCACGCCTTTACCGGCAATATCAAAAGCTACGCCATGGTCGGGCGATGTGCGTATCACCGGCAAGCCTACCGTATAATTAACCCCGTCGCCGGCAGCTAGGGATTTAAACGGTATCAGGCCCTGGTCGTGGTACATGGCCAGTACGGCATCAAACTGGTGATGATGGCCGCGGGCAAAAAATGCATCGGCACTGTATGGACCAACGGCCAGTATACCTTTATTTTTTGCTTCCTTAATAGCCGGTTTAATAATGGTTTCTTCTTCGGTACCAATCAACCCTTCATCACCGGCATGGGGGTTGAGGCCCAAAACCGCAATACGGGGCGTATTAATTAAAAAATCGGTCTTTAAACTTTCGTTCAGTAACAGCAGTTTTTTTACAATGCTCTTCTGGGTAATATGTTTGGCCACTTCGGCAACCGGCACATGTTCGGTTACCAGGGCCACCCTGAACTGCTCGGCATACAGCATCATTACCACATCATCGGCATTAAAGCTGGCTTTTAAAAAAGGAGTATGGCCGGTAAACTTAAAATTATCGTTATAGGTATTCTTCTTATGAATAGGGGCTGTAACCAGCCCGTCAATATGGCCGTCCTTCAAAGCCTGTACAGCGGCCTGTAACGATAAAACGGCATATTTGCCGCCATCATCGGTCAGCTGGCCCGGTGTAACCTGTATATCCTCCTCCCAGCAGTTAAAAATATTTAACTGTTTAGGGTTGATCCTTTCAAACTCTTTAATATGCTGGTAATTCAGGTGCAGCTCCGGGAAAGCCTTTTTGTAAAAATTAAGTACTTTATTTGAGCCAAATACTACCGGGGTGCAATGCTCCAGTATACGGCTGTCGGCAAAAGACTTAATAATTATTTCCAGGCCAATGCCGTTAATATCGCCACAGCTGATCCCAATAACCGGTTTATGTTGACTGTTCATATTGTGTACTTTATAATTTGGTAAAAGTAATCATTTTGTTTTTAGTATGCAGGCGTGGCGATAAGTAAACTTACTATTGCATGTTACGAGTTTTTACTTAAAATCAAAAAAATGATAATATATATGCTTGCAGGGAATCCATTATTGGCATAATCTTACAAATAAAATCAAAATCTAATATCATTACATGATCGGGAAGCCTCCATCACGGTTATGTTAAACCATCTTTTTTATGAAACGCCACCTGACTGCTGTAGTAAAGCTAATGCTTGTTGCATGCTTTTCTATGGTTATTACCACCTATGTAAACGCCCAATGCGGTACGGGTTATACCCGCGCCCAGACCAACTGGGACAACCTCGACTTTTTACCTTCCACCGGTAACCGTTATACAGACTATTACAGCGGTGCGGTTTCGGCTTATAATCAAAATTTTGCACTGGGTACTAATACAGTTAATTTCAACTTTTCCTCTTCTTTTACCCTCGATGGAGAACAGACAGCACATACAGGTGATATTACGGCTAATAGTGTAACCTATGCAGGTGCCGATGTACGCTTTATTCCTACAGCAAATAATAGCAGCTTCACCATCACTTTTGAAAACCTGGTACAGGATGCCCGTTTTGCCCTCTATGATATTGATAACAATGCCTCATACCGGGTAACAGCGGTTAACGGGCTTGGCGTGGCACAAAATATCGACCTGGATTATACCGGTTCACGTCTTACTGTTAGCGGTTCATCAACTTCAAGGGATATAACTGCAAATAGCAGTAAAACAGATAATGCCAACAACCGGGGAACTGTCGTGATCCGTGTGGATGGTCCGGTAAAATCCATTACCATAACGGTATTGGCAATGGGTACCGATGCTCCTGACCGGGAAGTATACTTATCCGATATCTGGGCCTGTGTTACCGGCAGCTTCCCCAATAACTATTATGGTGTGTCCCGACCCTTTACCGGCCAGCCGCAATATGTATTAACGGTGCTTGGAAATACGGTATACCAAACCAACACCGCCAATGGCAATTCCAGGCCCTTATTTACCGATGCCGGGCATACCAATATCAATTCAACAGCTTACGATCCCTATAACCGTATCGTATATTATACCTATAGCTTAATGGCTAATGCCACTGCGGACAGGAACGAACGTGCATTGCGTAAATACGATGTAAAAACAGGGTTGATCAGTGTGGTGGTCAGTGATGTCAGGACTATTGGTATTGCTACTTACGAAGAAGGCGTGATATCAGGGGGTGCTGCTTTTTACAATGGTTCCCTTTACCTGGGTATAGAAGGATATACCGGCACTTCGGGTGGTGGCAGTTATGCGGCCGGCAGGAAATCCTGTGTATGGAAAATCAATTTTGATGCCTCCGGCAATGTGGTAGGCAACGCTTCACAGGTATACGGCGCTCTGGCTGATAATGGCACCAGTTCTTCCAATATACATGACTGGGCCGACTTTGGCATAGTGGATGGTATGCTGTATGACTTTAACGGATCTTCCAGCGGTAGTTATATCCTTCACCACGATCTTATGACGGGCCAGATCCTCAATACTTACGGACCTATTTCCAGTGCCGGCGCATCAGGTTGGATACCTGGCCAGGTATCAGTAGGCTGGGACGGTAAAGTATATCAAACATTTGCTCAGTCAAGCGCTTCTATTGTTCCCTATATAGCAGAGTATAATATGAATGGTACTATTGGTACAAAGTATAATATGACTGCCGCCTCGCCCTTCATCCCGGCTATACCTAGTTTAGGCGATGCTGCCGAAGCCTTTCGTCCTTACATGGACTTTGGTGATGCGCCGCTGTCCTATGAAGGAGCCGACCCGGTATGGGCGCCTGCCGTGCATGATACCGGCACCAGCAGGGGAGCTTTGAAGCTGGGGCCCGATGTAAATGTGGAATGGCTGAAAAGAGGACTTACCACCTATGACGATGATTATGATGACGGCCTGCCTTATGGTGTACCCATTCTGTCACCGGGTAATCCCAACTATGCTTTTGAGGTGAACGTAATGAATAATACCGGCAGCGATGCCACCCTGGTAGCCTGGGTCGATTTTAATAATAATGGTGTATTTGATCCGTCTGAGGGACGTACACTTACCTTCCCTTCTTCACCCACCTTACAGGCGCAATGGATATACTGGTTAGGTATCACCATCCATCCAGGCCTGGTTCCGGGAACCTATACCTACCTGCGTTTAAGGTTAACATCGGCCAGTAACGGCATAACAGTAAACAACCCTACCGGTTATTACAGTAACGGTGAAGTGGAAGATTACCGGGTAGTAGTGGACAATGCTCCTTTACCTACCTACTTACTATCTTTTAATGCAAAAAAACAATCGGGTAATGCGGTGAAACTGGACTGGACGGCCATCGGAGAAAACGACCTGCAGTTTTTCGGGTATACCATTGAAAGAAGCGCTGAAGGTACTAAATGGGAAAGTATAGCCTATGTACCCGGCAAAAAAACAAATAACCAAACGGCTTACGAATTTATCGATCATAGTCCTGCAGGTGGTACCAACCGGTACCGTATCGTTATCGGCCAGTCAAACGGCCGCAACAAAACCAGCGATATAAGAACCGTGGAATTCCCGCAAACAGGTAAATGGCTTACCGTAGCGCCAAACCCCGTGGTTGACAGGATAAAAATAACCTGTGATAATAATACCCAACGTGGATCCATTGACGTACGTATACTTTCTACCGCCGGTGTTACCTTGCTGAAGGAGGTTAAAAAGATCAATGCCGGTAAAAACCAGCTGGAAGTGGCGGTGCCTGCAACCTGGAATAACGGCACCTACTTTGTGCAGGTAACGGATGGGGTGAATACCGAAACACATAAGATCATTATTAAACGATAACAACATATTTAAATAAACACCCGTAACAATGCGGGTAACCAATATCCTTTAACAACTTGTACGGCACTCCGGTAAGTGCTGTACAAATCAATTGCCCTGTATAATCGAAAAACCAAAATTATGAACACGCTCAGGCTGGCTTTATTATGTGTATTACTCAGTACAATTTTATCTGGTGACCTTATGGCTCAAAGAGCCAAAACAAGTACCGTTAAAGTATTTGTTTCCGAAAATGAAATCATCCGCGGGCAGGCAATTGCCATGCTCGAGATCGATCACTTTACTACATCTGCGGACGGCGCTATCATTTCACAGATCGGTCAGCGGGAAATGCAGGTGCTCAGGCAATCCGGTTTAAAATATGAAGTGCTGGTGGATGATGTGGCCGAGGATCTTGTGAAAAAAAATAATGACTATGAACTAAAAAGAGCTTCCGGGCGCCTGGCTTTCGAACAGCCTAAATCAACCATCGATGCCATCATTCCTACTCCTGCTGCCTTCCAGGTTAAAACCGGCTTTGGCGGGTATTACCGTTATGCCGAAATGATAGCAGCGGTGGATGCGCTGGTAGCCGCTTATCCTACGTTGGCCAGTAAAATAAACCTTACACCTACAACTGCCAAACAGACTAGCGGCGGCCGGGACATATGGGCTGTAAAAATATCTGATAACGTAACGGTGGATGAGACCGGTGAGCCCGAGGTTTTGTATATAGGCTTACAGCATGCCCGTGAAGCTATCGGAGGAGCGAGTATGATATTTTTTATGCAGTACCTCTGCGAAAACTATGCAACGGATGCCCGTGTAAAAAACCTGGTCGATAACCGGCAGATCTATATCATACCCTGCATGAACCCGGATGGATGGGAATATAACTATACATTAAATAATAATGGTGGCGGGGACTGGCGTAAGAACAGGAATGGCAACGGGGTAGACCTGAACCGTAACTGGGGGGTGAATTGGGGTAACTGTTCTGCACCAATCCAGGGTAATGCCAGTTCCTGTGGTAGCAGCAATAGTACTTCCGGCACTTATTATGGTACTTCGGCTTTCTCGGAAAAAGAAACGCAGGCCATACGTGACTTCACCTACCAGCGTCGTTTTGTGGCCATGATCGATCAGCATGCATATGGCCCTTACTATTCGCTGCCCTTTGGTCGCCCAAGCATTACTACCAATGTAATGGACCCCTACGATAAGAAATTTTATACCCACGTTTCTTCGGCAATGGGTATTTATAATGGCATGCGTGCCGGTGATAGTTACGAAGCGTTGAAATACGAAGTAGCCGGCGGGGTGAAAGACTGGATGCTGAAGGGTAATATTGGCACCAATGGTAAAACAAAAATATTCGGCATGACCGGTGAAGGCGGTGCCGGTGGTGGTGCCTCCGGTACTATTGCCAGCTTCTGGCCACCGAAAGAACAAATTGTCAATCTTTGTAAAGGCATGGTGTTCCAGAACCTGCAGTTGCTCATTATGTCGGGTACCTTTGCCCGTTTACAGGATAAATCCAATATGGTAGTAAGTACCAAAACAGGCAGTTTTGCTTTTGATGCTGCCCGCTATGGTATAGGTAATGGCGATATTACCGTATCACTGGTGCCTATTCAGAATATTGCTTCGGTGGGTACACCTGTTACTATTGCAGCCGGTACTTTAGCCAATTACGGCGATATGTTTAATGGAAGTGTTACGTACACTTTACCGGCTTCTTTAAGCAGCGGTCAGCAAATAAAATTTGCCTGGAAAGTGGAAAGCCAGGGTGTTACCATACTCGATACCATTGTAAAATATTATCATACTACCCCGGCTTCCATGGTACTTTTTGAAGATGATATGGAAGGTACTTTCTCCAACAACTGGATTAGTGCCTCTACCTATCGTAACGGTTCAAATGTGAATGTGGCCGATGAAAACTGGGCCTATACCACCAACGATAAATTTGCCGGCTCCAGGTCGTTAACCGAATCTCCTGCCGGTAACTACAGGGCCAATACCACACGTATACTGGTGTACAAAGGCCGTTTGGATCTTTCCAATGCCACGGCTGCACATATCAGTTTTTGGGTGAAACACAAGGCCGAAAATTTTCATGATAAATTGCAGGTCCAGGTATCTACCGATAGCGTTACCTGGGTGCCTATTGCCGGTAAATACACTATACAGGAGCCCGGAACCGTTGATGGCAGTACTATAGACGGGCAGCCTGCCCTTACGGGTATCCGGGAAGACTGGACAAAAGAAATGTTCGATCTTACGGATTACCTGGGACAATCACAGTTAAGGGTCCGCCTGGTATTTACCTCCGATAACACGCCTAGCGATACCTTCACCTTTAAGGAAGATGATGGCTTTTATATCGACAATTTTGTAATACTGAAATCTACGGTACCTTTAAGAACATTACCGGTGGAGTTTTTAAGTGTGGCTGCCACTTTATTAGCCAACCAGACGGTAGAAGTGAAATGGGAAGCGATCGTAGATAACAAGCACAGCTACTTTGAAGTGGAGAAATCGGTTGACGGCTTAACCTACACGCCAATCGGTACAGTAAAAAATAATCCTTTTGTTTTCATCGATCCCTCACCGGTAACCGGCATCAATATTTACCGCATCAAACAATACGATATTGACGGTAAATTCAGTTACAGTAAAAACGTATCGGTGAACAAAGCGCCTACCGGCTTTAGGATCAGCACATTCCCTAACCCCGTTCACGATATGCTCAATATCAGGGTTATTACACCGGTGCCGGAAAAGCTCCTGCTGCAGGTAACCGATATCAGCGGTAAAATGGTCTATGTAAAAACCGATGTGGCGGCCAATAATGGTACTATCTCCTTCAATATAAAAGAACTACCGGCCAATATATACGTATTACGCCTGGTAAATAAGGATAATAAAATTGTAGCTACTGAAAAGTTTGTGAAACAATAATGGGCTCATGCCCGGTAGCTGCATTGTTACCTTCACTATTTTAACCGTACCTGTTTAAATTGCAAAAAAGGTCGCTCTGTTGGGCGACCTTTTTCGTACTATCTTTGCCCCATGTACACACTCAAAAAGTCTTTGGGCCAGCACTTTTTAAAGGACGAAAATATCTGCCGTAAGATCATTGATGCTTTGCAGCAAAAAAAGTTCACGCAGCTATTGGAAGTAGGTCCGGGTGGTGGCGCTATTACCAAATACTTAATTCAGTTGCCGGGCATCGATTTTAAGGCGGTAGAACTGGACGAAGAAAAAGTAACTTACCTGCAGGCAACTTATCCTGAGCTGAAAGACAGGATCATCAACCAGAGCTTCCTGGATATTGAGGCACCGTTTACCGGCAGCTTTGCCGTGATCGGTAACTTTCCCTACAATATCAGCACACAGATACTCTTTAAAGTTTTGGACTGGCGGCAGCAGGTACCCTGGCTGGTGGGCATGTTCCAGAAGGAAGTGGCACAAAGGGTAGCGGCGAAAGAAGGTTCAAAAGTTTATGGTGTGATCAGTGTATTGATACAGGCTTTTTATAAAGTGGATTATCTGTTCGATGTAAGTGAGAACAGTTTTAACCCGCCGCCTAAAGTTAAGAGTGGTGTTATCAGTCTTACATTGCGTGATGATGTCCCGGCCATGCTGAGCGAAAAACATTTTTTCACACTGGTAAAAGCAGCGTTTAACCAGCGTCGTAAAACATTGCGCAATGCTACGCGTTCCTTATTTAGCGATACCGCTTTGCAGGATGATATTTTTAATAAACGGGCCGAACAGTTAAGTATAGATGATTTTGCCCGCCTTACCTTTAACATGAAAACCAACTAACTTGAAACAAAAGGTGATTATTACGGGCAATGCACACGAATACTTGTCCACGGCTTTAACAAATGAAGGATACGATGTGGCATACCTGCCGCAGATCACATACGATGAACTGTATGCGCAAATAGTTACACTAACGGGCCTCGTGCTCACTACCCGTATTTTAGTAGATAAACATTTACTGGATGCTGCCACTAACCTGAAATGGATCGGCAGGTTGGGCAGCGGCATGGAAAATATTGATGTAGCCTATGCGGCTACCAAAAATATTGTTTGTGTCAACAGCCCCGAAGGTAACCGTACCGCCGTGGCCGAACAGGCACTGGGTATGTTACTACAACTCATCAACAACCTGGCAAGGGCCACTGCTGAAGTAAAACAGGGTATCTGGTTGCGGGACGAGAACCGAGGTATTGAACTTACCGGTAAAACCGTTGGTATTATAGGCTATGGAAATACGGGAGAAGCTTTGGCAAAACTCCTGCAGCCTTTTGATGTTACTATTCTTGCTTACGATAAATACCGTGCAGGCTTTGGTGGCGGTTATATTAAAGAAGCTAATCTTGAACAGATAGCAAGGTATGCACAGGTCATCAGTTTTCATTTACCATTAACGGCTGAAACAAATCATATGGCCAATGCAAAATTCTTTAACGCGTTGGAGCAAAAGCCATATATCATTAATACTTCCCGCGGTAAGGTAATTGATACAGCAGCCCTGTTACAAGCCCTGGAGTATGAACAGATAGCCGGTGCTGCACTGGATGTGCTGGAAAACGAGAATTTAAAAACCTATACCCCTGCAGAAAATAAACAATTACAACAATTGCTGAGTTATCAGCATGTAATGGTAACCCCGCATATAGCAGGCTATACCCATGAAGCACATTATAAAATGAGTGAAATTTTGTATAAGAAGATCAGGGCCATTCAATAACAGGCGTTTAGCCATGAGTTTGTCATTAATTGGCAAGCTTATGTTAAAACCCAAGATTATTTGGTAAACCCGATTACTTTAGTAACTTTGTATAAATACAAACCAATAGTGCAACGCTTCGGTGAACCACCGAGGCGTTGTTATTTTTTTATTTTTTATTAAAGGAGGTTTTTTATGAGTGGCATACAATATGTTACCAAAGAGACGCTAGAGGTAATGAAAGAGGAGTTACATAAGCTCCGTACCGTAGACAGGCCTGCGGCCAGCCGTGCTATTGCTGAAGCCAGGGAAAAAGGGGATTTAAAGGAAAATGCGGAGTACGATGCAGCCAAAGAGGCCCAGGGTTTGCTGGAAGCTAAAATTGCACAACTGGAAGGTGCGCTTGCCAACGTACGTATCATTGACGAAACGTCTATTGATACCAGTAAAGTATCTATTCTTACCAAGGTGACCATGACCAACCTGAAAACCAAAAAACAGGTGACTTACCAGCTGGTAAGCGAAAACGAAGCCGACCTGAAACTGGGTAAAATATCTGTTAGCTCTCCGATAGGTAAAGGTGTATTGGGTAAACAAGTGGGAGAGACCGCCGAGGTAAATGCACCGGCAGGAGTAATCAAATTCAAGATTGAAGATATTACGATATAATAAACCGCAACAAACGATCAGAGGCCGGTTAATACCGGCCTTTTTTTATATGCGTTATATCGTAGCGGCACCGTTATGGCCTGTTCGGTAACGGTGAAATTGTTGTGCACATACAGTAAAGCTATACGGTGCAGCTAAACAATTTGCCCTAACTTTACCCGCATTAAATATTTTGTATGAGCGTATTTACTAAAATCATTACCGGCGAAATCCCGTCCTATAAAATAACGGAGAATGATAAATTCATTGCATTCCTGGATGTATTTCCATTGCGTGCAGGACATGTACTGGTAGTGCCTAAAATTGAAGTGGATAAACTCTTCGATCTGCCGGCAGATTATTTAGCAGAGATACTGCAGTTTGCCCAACCTATTGCCAGGGCTATTGAGAAATCATTCGACTGCAAACGTTGCGGCATCAGTGTAGTGGGTATTGAAGTGCCACACGCACATGTGCACCTTATACCCATTAACAATGCCAACGACCTGAACTTTACACAGGCTAAAATGAGTTTCAGCGAAACAGAAATGAAAGCTTTTCAGGAAAAGATCATTGGCAATTTATAAAGGAACGATCCTTTGCGGTAAAATATAAAAAAGGCGGTTCATTTGAACCGCCTTTACTTTTTATAGTCATGGTTTATATCACCACGTTGATCATCTTACCTTTTACAAATATTATCTTCTTCGGTGCTTTTCCTTCAAGCCATTTTTGCACTACCTCGTTCTCCAGTACCAGGGCCTCTACATCGGCTTGTGCCGCATCTAAAGCAATCACCATGGTGGTACGTAACTTACCGTTAATGGAGATAGGGTACTCTTTTGAACTTTCCGTAACATACTTTTGTTCAAACACCGGGTAGGGTGCATCTAATACCGAACTGGCATTGCCTAACAGGCTCCACAACTCCGCTGCAATATGCGGTGCATATGGTGCTAATAAAACAAGTATGGGTTCCAGTATCTCACGCTTATGACATTTCAGCTCCGATAATTCATTTACCGCGATCATAAAGCCACTCACACCGGTATTAAAACTAAAACGTTCTGTAACGTCCTCTATCTGTTTAATAGCTTTGTGTAATACTTTTAATTCCGCTTCTGTTGCTTTCTCTTCATTCCATTGTTTGCCTTTCAGTTCGTCAAAAAACAAACGCCATAGTTTTTTCAAAAAGCGGTGAACACCCTCAATGCCCTTGGTATCCCAGGGTTTGCTCATCTCTACCGGCCCAAGGAACATCTCGTACATACGGAAAGTATCGGCTCCGTATTTATGTACAAGATCATCCGGGTTAACGGTATTATACAGGCGTTTACTCATCTTCTCAGTAAGTGTACCGCAGATATATTTGTCATCCTCCAGTATAAACTCGGCATTGTTGTATTCTTCTCTCCAGCTTCTGAAAGCATCCAGGTCAAGTTCCACACCGTCCACAAAATTCACATCCACATGTATTTCATCGGTTTCATACTTATCTTTTAAACCCTGCGATACAAACTTATTGGTAGCACGCACCCTGTATACAAAACGGCTGCTGCCCTGTATCATGCCCTGGTTTACCAGCCGTTTAAACGGCTCATCAAAGCCTATATAACCTAAATCATACAAGGCTTTGGTCCACATACGGCTGTATAACAAATGGCCTACCGCATGTTCCGTACCGCCAATATATAAATCAACCTGGCCCCAGTAATCCGATATGCTGCGGTCGCAAAAAGCATTTTCGTTATGCGGGTCCATATAACGTAAAAAATACCAGGACGATCCGGCGTAACCGGGCATGGTATTGGTTTCCAGCTCACGGCTTACCCATTCAGGAATATTGGCCAGCGGGCCTTCTCCTTCCGGTCCGGGTTTATAGGTCTCTACCTGTGGAAGTTCCAACGGTAATTCGCTCTCCGGTAAGGCGCGGGCCACACCATTATTCCAGGTAATAGGGAAGGGCTCACCCCAGTAACGCTGACGGCTGAAAGCCGCGTCACGCATCTTGTAATTTCTTTTACGGGTACCAATACCGTCGGCTTCAATACGCGTAATGGCAGCTTCCATGGCCTCACGCATCACCATGCCGGTTAAGAACCCGGAATTTTCCAGTACGGCATCCTTGGTAGCATTCGCTTCCTCGCCATTAAAATGGCTGCCGATAATATTGGTCACCGGTATATGAAAATGTTGTGCAAATTTAAAATCACGTTCATCACCGCAGGGCACGGCCATAATAGCGCCGGTACCATAACCGGCCAGTACATATTCACTGATCCAAACCGGTATCTGGCGGCCGTCAAAAGGGTTCAGGGCATAAGCGCCGGTAAACACACCGCTGATCTTCTTCTCGGCCATCCGCTCTCTTTCGCTGCGGCTGTTCACATAATCCAGGTATATATCAACCGCAGATTGTTGCTCCACCGTAACGATCTTACGCACAATATCATGCTCGGGCGCTATCACCATAAAGTCCACGCCAAAAATGGTATCGGGACGGGTAGTGTATACTTTCAGCTTTTCGGCACTGTCCTTAACGGCAAACTCAATCTCTGCACCGGACGATTTACCGATCCAGTTGCTCTGCATCTCCTTCATAGCATCGCTGAAATCAACGGTTTGTAAGCCTTCCAGTAAACGGTCGGCATACTCCGTTATACGCAGGTACCACTGGCGTAATTTCTTTTTTACTACCGGGTAACCGCCGCGTTCGCTTACGCCATTAATTACTTCATCATTTGCCAGTACCGTACCCAGTGCTTCGCACCAGTTCACTTCGCCATAACCGCAAAAAGCCAGGCGGTACTGCATTAAAATATCCTGCTGTGTTTTGGTATCAAAACCTTTCCAGTCTTCAGCGGTAAAACTGCCGGGCGTAAAGCCGCTGCCGGGCATTACATGGCTGGCATTACCTTCAGCTTCAAAAGCTTTTACCAGGCTGTCAATACGTTCAGCTTTATTGGTAAGCCGGTTAAAAAAGCTGTTGAACAATTGTAAAAAGATCCACTGTGTCCATTTATAATACTGCGGATCGCTGGTACGTACTTCACGGTCCCAGTCAAAACAAAAACCGATATTGTCCAGCTGCGATCGGAAATTAATAATATTGGCATGGGTTGATACGGCAGGGTGCACACCATGGTCTATGGCATACTGTTCGGCAGGCAGGCCAAAGGCATCATAACCCATCGGGTGTAATACATTAAAGCCTTTCAGTCTTTTATAACGGGCATAAATATCCGAGGCAATATAACCCAGCGGGTGTCCCACATGTAACCCTGCACCACTGGGGTAAGGAAACATGTCCAATACATAATACTTTGGTTTTTCACTTTTGTTCGGCACGCGGTATGCATGTGTATCACGCCAGTCCTGTTGCCATTTCTTCTCAATTTCTCTAAAATTATATTCCATAAAAGCCTCCCGGTATCCCTCCTAAAGGGTTTAACTGCCGGCCATGAAACCGGCCGTATTTTATTCTTATTTTTTTGTTGTCATCGTTCCCGCCCTGGTCAGGCTCCTGTTGCGTCGCACACTTGTACTGCATCAATGCTATTGGCCAAAAATGCAGTACTCCGTATTTTAATCGGAGTGCATCAATGCTATTGGCCAAAAATGCAGTACTCCGTATTTTAATTAGAGTGCACTAATGCTAGAGACCAGATAACGGCTTCCCGCTTTATCAGCAATCTTCATTACCAAATTTTCAAATTACCTAATTATCAAATTGTTCTCATTAGCACATCAGCACATGATCAAATTAGCTAATTAACCTCCATCCTTAAACTTCTTTTAACAGTTTACACGCAGCATTTTACAATAAGCCGCCTGTATGCGGCGTTAAAATGGCAGCAAAAATACTGATTGTAGCGCTTTATCCGCTAAATTTGCGACAACCCATTCATTTTAAAAGATTATTCACTTATGTCAAGCCCTAACAAAGCTTCCATTAAGCGTGGCAAACCTTCTTACTTTATGTCCATATTAGGGGTAACCCTAGTATTATTCGTACTGGGCCTGGTTGGTTGGCTGGTAATTAATGCAAACAAACTTGGTAATTACTTCAAGGAAAGTGTGGAAGTGCGTACCTACCTGCGTGGTGACCTGAACCCCAAGGACAGTGTGGCGTTGATGGAATATATCTCTGCCAAGCCCTATGTAAAAACGATCAAATATGTGAACAAGGAAGAGGGCAAGAAAATATTTATTGCCGACGGTAATACCAGTTGGGATAAAATATTAGACTATAACCCCCTGCCTAACGCTATATTCTTCAAGGTTAAAAACAGTTATTTACAAACCGACTCTCTGGCTACTATTAAAGCCGATTTAAAAGAGCAGACCTATGTAAGCGATGTGGAATATCCCGAGATACTGGTGGGTAAAATGAACTATAATATCCGGGTGATCAGTATCTGGATGATCGTTTTTGCCATTATCCTGGCTGTAGTGGTGATCATCCTGATCGATAATACCATCAAACTGGCCATGTTCAGTAACCGTTTTCTTATCAAAACCATGCAAATGGTGGGTGCAACCCGTAGTTTCATTGCACGCCCTATGAATATCAGGGCTATCATTAACGGTGCTATTGGCGGGGTAATTGCCTCCGTGGCCGTTTATTTGCTGGTGATCCTGGCCGAAAGCCAGATCCCCGATTTCAAAACCATCCGCGATAACGGTATGCTGGCCATGTTATTTGGCATATTGATCCTGCTGGGTATTCTCATCAGCCTGTTCAGTACCAATCGCAGCGTTACTAAATACCTGAAAATGAAGCTGGACGATCTATATTAGTCCTTACCAAATTATAAATCAGGACGGGGCAAAGGATTCACCTCTTTTAGCCCCGTTTTTATTATATTGCAACCCTAAAAACAAACAAATATGTCAGAAGGTAATGCTAAAGAGGCCATGTTTACCAAGGATAACTATATCTGGATGCTGATTGGCATTGTGGTGATCGCCATTGGTATGTTTTTAATGAGCGGTGGCGCCAGTACCGATCCTGCTGTATTTAACAAGGAGGAAGTGTACAGCAAAACCCGTATCACGGTAGCGCCTCTCGTTATCTTGCTGGGCCTGGCTATTGAAGTGTTCGCTATTTTTAAAACAGCAAAAAAATAAGCGAACGCCCTTTCATTCCCCATTATGAGCATTATCGATGCTATTATTATAGCTATAATTGAAGGGTTAACAGAATTCTTACCGGTATCTTCTACCGGCCATATGATCATTGCCAGCTCTTTTTTAGGTATTCATAAGGAAGAATTCACCAAACTGTTCGAGGTGGCCATACAACTGGGAGCCATACTGGCCGTGGTATTGGTGTACTGGCGTAAATTTTTCAAATTCAACGAATGGCAGTTCTATGCCAAACTGATAGTGGGTGTACTGCCCGCATTACTATTAGGTTATTTTTTCTCCGACCAGATTGATGCTTTACTGGAAAGTCCTGTTGTTGTAGCTGTGTCTTTACTCCTGGGCGGTATCATTTTACTATTTGTTGACAGGGCATTCAATCATCCACGCATACACCGTGATGAGCAGATCTCTTATGGTAATGCATTCATGACCGGCTTATGGCAATGCCTGGCCATGATACCCGGAGTAAGCCGCAGTGCTTCTTCCATCATCGGCGGTATGCAGCAAAAAATGACCCGCAATGTAGCGGCCGAATTTTCTTTCTTCCTGGCCGTGCCTACCATGTGTGCCGCATCGGGGTATTCACTGTTCCTTAAAAACTGGGGAACGGATGATGCACCGGTAAAAGGATTTGATATCATCCTGTCATCGCAGGAAAATATCGTGGCTTTTATTACCGGTAATATCGTGGCTTTTGTAGTAGCTATCCTGGCCATCAAATTCTTTATCAGCTTCCTGAAAAAATATGGCTTTAAAGTATTTGGCTGGTACCGTATCATTGCCGGCATTATACTTTTGGCATTGTTTGCGTTCAATATTATTGAACACTGATCCATTCATCATTCAACATTCATAATTCATCATTCCAATTCCCGGCCGATCATTCATTACGCAGAACTAATGACCACTTAGAGGCATTTTCTCATTAATTCCCTATTTTTACCTAAAGCATACACCATGCAGACAGCTTCAAAAAAAGTTGTGAACGGTTGGGCCATGTACGATTGGGCCAACTCTGTTTACAACCTGGTTATCACCACCACTTTTTTCCCTTTATACTTTTTAGCCGTTACCAAGGGTAATACGGACGAACATAAAGTACAGTTCCTGGGCCGGAGTTTTGTTAACTCATCCCTGTACGATTATACCCTGGCAGCTTCCTACTTATTTATAGCCTTATTATATCCCATACTTACCTCTATTGCCGATACCCGGGGCAGTAAGAAAAACTTCATGCAATTCTTTTGTTACATGGGCGCATTGGGTTGTTCCATGTTATTCTTTTTTAAATCGGATACACTGGGGCTGGGCATTATTGCTTTTATGATGGCGGCCATGGGTTATGTGGGCAGCCTGGTATTTTACAATGCTTACTTACCGGAAATAGCCGCACCGAAAGACAGGGACCGGATCAGCGCCCGTGGTTTTTCCTTTGGTTATGTGGGTAGCGTACTGATGCAGCTCATTGGTTTTGGGCTGGTGCTTACTTTAAGTGATGCAGGCCTTGCCAGCCGGATCACTTTCTTACTGGTAGGCTTCTGGTGGGTGGGTTTTGCACAGATCACTTTTGCCCGTTTACCACAAACAACCATTAAGCCGGCAAAAAAAGGGAATGTATTAAAAGATGGTTTCATCGAAATAAAAAAAGTATACCACCAGGTAGTTAAACTGCCCGTGTTAAAACGTTTCCTGCGTGGCTTTTTCTTTTACAGCATGGGCGTGCAAACGGTTATGCTGGCGGCTACCATCTTTGGTAGTAAAGTGTTAAACCTGCCTTCCACTAAATTAATATTAACTGTTGTATTAATTCAGCTGGTAGCGGTACTGGGTGCCTGGGGCATGTCAAAACTTTCAGCCGTATATGGTAACTTAAAAGTATTAATGGGCGTAGTAGCTTTCTGGGTTATTATTTGCCTTGCGGCTTTTTATACCGCTAATATGGCGGCTCCTTTAAATCCATACCACGATAAAGTGCACGAGATGGAAAAAGAGCGGGATGTGCTGGATAAAACATCGGCCGCATTCACCGCTAAACAACAGGAAATTGATGCCTACTCGGCCAGCTTTCAGCATATGCAGGCGCCGGTGGAATATTGTTTCTATGCGCTGGCTATTGGCGTAGGCCTGGTGATGGGGGGTATTCAATCCCTGAGCCGCTCCACCTATGCCAAGCTAATGCCCGAAACAAAAGATACGGCCTCTTTCTTCAGTTACTATGATGTAACGGAAAAAATAGCCATCGTGATCGGTATATTCAGTTTTGGTTATATAGATGAGCTGACGGGCAATATGAAATACTCGGTACTGTCTTTGATCGTATTCTTTGCTATTGGTTTTTTCTGGCTCTACCTGGCCTGGATCAAACAGAAAAAAGAATCATTGTTGGGGCAATTGAACCCGGTGCAGGAATGAAAATAAAATGTTTAACCCGGCATAGCCGGAAAATATTCGTCATATGAAATGACCATAAAAATTTTCGAGCAAATTCATACCCAAAGCGATGAAAATTTTTATGCAAAATTCCATGTGCCCAAAAGGCAATAAAAAATATACACATGAAACTTACGGTTATTAATGCAGGTTACTTTAAACTGGATGGTGGTGCTATGTTTGGTGTAGTACCCAAAAGTATCTGGAGCAAATTAAACCCGCCCGATGAAAATAATATGTGCAGCTGGGCCTTACGTTGTTTATTGATAGAAGAGGGCGACCGGAAAATATTAATTGATACAGGCATGGGGAATAAACAGGATGCAAAATTCTTCGGCCATTACTATATGCACGGCGATGACAGCCTGGAGAAATCTTTGCAACAGGCCGGCCTTACAACTGATGATATTACCGATGTTTTTTTAACCCACCTGCATTTTGATCATTGCGGCGGCGCCATTAAAAAAGAAGGCGACAACCTGGTGCCCGCTTTTAAAAATGCCGTTTACTGGAGTAATGAACTGCACTGGCAGTGGGCAGTAGAACCCAATGCAAGGGAGAAAGCTTCTTTCCTGCGGGAAAATATTATACCCATCCAGGCTTCAGAAAAATTAAAATTCGTAGCTACCCCCACAGACCTGACAACCGGCTTAGGCGAAGTGATCTTTTCTGAAAACATCAGTATCCGTTTCGCCAACGGCCACACCAGTGCCATGATGTTGCCGCAAATTACATACAAGGGCAAAACCCTGGTGTACATGGCCGATCTGTTACCCTCAACAGGACATATTCCCCTGCCTTATGTAATGGCCTACGATATGTACCCGCTGACCACCCTGGATGAAAAAAAATCTTTTCTGCAGGAAGCGGCGGACAACAATTATATCCTTTTCCTGGAGCATGATCCGGTGAATGAATGTTGTACCGTTCACCAGACGGACAAGGGTATCAGGCTGAAAGAAACTTTTAAACTCGCCGATATATAAGGCTGGGGTTCATGTCTCACGAACCTCTCAGATACGCTCATTACCTTTACCATGGTTCGTGTCTCACGAACCTTTTAGATGCTCTCATTACCTATCTCAATAACGTATGATCGTCGCAAACCATAAAGAGATTTTACGCAAAGGCAAAAGCTAATGTACAAACGGTTTTCAATTATGGTCAATAACCAGTTTCTTTGTACTCATAACCATGCAAATAACCGGGCAATACAAACGATACATCAATCTATTCATCAGGTACTTTTTAGGTCCCCTGTTATTCTGCTGGCTTATCTGGTTTATTTACACACAAATTTCCCGTCAGCCTGATATTGAACTGGCCTGGCAACAGATACTGGACTCCTTTAACAGTAAAAAAATATGGCTGGTCATTGGTGCGGTGGCGCTGATGCTCCTTAACTGGGGTATAGAAGCGGTTAAATGGCGTATATCGGTAAAGCCGGTGCAGGAAGTGAGTTTTCAAACGGCTTTCAAAGCTATTTTATCCGGGGTTTCCGTATCTATCAGTACGCCTTACAGGGTGGGCGAATACCTGGGCCGTATCCTGTATATGAACGAGGGCAATAAGCTCAAAGCTGTATCCCTGACAGTGGTGGGCAGTATCAGCCAGGTAATGGTCACCCTGCTAATGGGCCTGGTGGGTTTATTATTCATGGCCGATGTGCTGGCACAGCAGCATATTCTGTCACCACTGTGGATCAAAATGATTGCCAGCGGGGTATGTATGGTACTGGTAATTTTAACTTTATTTTATTTCAGGCTGTCGTGGCTGGTGAAGCGGATAGACCAGATACCCGCCATTAAAAAATTTACCTGGCTTATCAATGCCCTGGAAAACTTTAATGCAACTATACTGTTTAGCTTACTGTCATTATCTGTAATACGGTTTTTAGTATTTATATTACAGTACTATTTACTGTTCCGGTTCTTCGGGGTAACCATCGGGTTTCACGAGGCCTGGATAAGTGTAAGTCTCATGTTCCTGGTAATGGCCGTGGTACCTACTATTGCCTTGTTTACCGACCTGGGCCTAAAAGGGGAGATCAGCCTTAAACTGATAGGAATTTTCAGCGCCAATGGCCTGGGAATAACCCTCACAACCATAAGTATTTGGTTAATTAACCTGGTTATCCCGGCATTGGCAGGCAGTTTGCTGATATTAAGTGTAAAAAAAGTGTTTAATAATAGAAATGAAAAAAACTAAATTTTTTGCTGCTCCGTTTTTATTACTCATGGTACTGGGCATTGCTTCGGACGAGGGTAAAACCTATACCAACGATGCCTGTACAATTAAAAATGTAGCATTCAAGGCCGGTGAAAAAGTTTCGTTTACCGTTTACTACAATGTAGCCGGGGTATATGTAAACGCAGGCATTGCCACTTTTACCAATACGCTGGAAACCTTAAATGGTAAACCGGTGTACCATATTGTGGGTGAGGGTAAAACCAATGACTCCTACGACTGGATATTTAAAGTGCGTGATAAATACGAAACCTATATTGATACCACCACCATGCAGGCCATGAAATTTGTGCGCAATGTGCATGAGGGTAATCATAAAAAATACCAGCTGGTAACTTTTAATAAAACAGCCAATACGGCTATCACCAATGATGGGGTGTTTAAAGTACCGGCCTGTGTGCAGGATGTGGTAAGTTCGGTTTTCTATGCCCGGAATATTGATTTCTCCATTCTGCGTCCCAACGATAAAATTGCCTTCTCCATGTTCCTGGATAACGAAGTGTACAATATGTATATCCGTTATTTAGGCAAGGAAACAGTGACCACCCGTTACGGTAAATTCAAAGCCATTAAATTCAAGCCTATGCTTATTAAAGGCACCATCTTTGAAGGCGGCGAGAACATGACCGTATGGGTAACTGACGATGCCAACCACGTACCAGTGCGTATTGAAAGCCCTATTGTGGTGGGTAAGGTAAAAATAGATATGATGAGTTTTGAAAACCTGCGACATCCCTTAACCTCCCTGATTAAAAAGAAATAATTTGATAACGGTGAGATTTTTTCTCACCGTTTTTGTTCTGTAAAGAGAAGGTACGTTTCGGCAACCGCATTGTTATTATCATCGCTTGTTTTTCATTAGCACACCGGCATATTATCCCATCAGCATATTCTCAATTTATCTGACTACTTTTGACCCTTAATTATAGTCATTGCGTACACCTGCAACCATCATATTAGGCGTTGACCCCGGCACACTGTTAATGGGTTATAGTATCATTGAAATCAAAGGCGGCAAAATAAAGCCCCTGGAAATGCATGCACTGAAACTGAGTGCTAAAAAAGATAATTACGAACGCCTGCACCTGATCCATAA
Source organism: Terrimonas rubra (assembly GCF_042686025.1). NCBI lineage: Bacteria > Pseudomonadati > Bacteroidota > Chitinophagia > Chitinophagales > Chitinophagaceae > Terrimonas > Terrimonas rubra. The sequence goes on along the minus strand of NZ_JBHUOZ010000001.1, from coordinate 81,739 downwards.
TAAAATTGAAGAACTGATCAATAATTTCAAGCCTACAGAATTTGCGATCGAAGCCCCCTTCTTTGGGAAGAACGTACAGAGTATGTTGAAACTGGGCCGTGCCCAGGGAGTGGCCATTGCAGCAGCCATGCGTGCAGGACTGGCCGTAACCGAATACTCACCCCGTAAAGTAAAACAGGCCATCACCGGCAATGGTAATGCCGATAAGGAACAGGTATGGAAAATGCTGCAACAACTGTTAGCCATTAAAGAACAGCCGCAATACTTCGATGCTACGGATGCTCTGGCCGTAGCCATGTGTCATCACTACCAGTTAAACTCAGTAGTCGGGCAGCTAAAAAAAGGCTTCGGTGGCTGGGAGGATTTTATCAAAAAAAATCCCGGGCGTATTAAATAAGTTTATCATTTATTGAGGATAACAGGAGTATAGCACAATCACCGGTATTTTGTAAATTACGGTAATAACCTAAACACCTCCTGCTTATGAAAAAGATCATCCTCTTATGGGGCTTATGTTGTTATTACAACCAGGTCCATAGCTGGGGCTTTTTTGGCCACCGGCTCATTAACGAATATGCCGTTTTCCTGCTGCCGGCCGATATGCTGGTATTATTTAAGCCCCAGATCTCATTTTTAAAGGAACATGCGGTGGACCCGGACAAACGCCGCTATGCTATTACTGCCGAAGCGCCCCGGCACTATATCGATATTGATCATTATGGTGTATACCCTTACGACTCACTGCCACGTGGCTGGCAACAGGCCGTTCAAAAATACGGGGAGGATAGCCTGCAGCAATACGGCATTGTACCCTGGTGGGTACAAACCATGCTGGGCAGGCTTACACAGGCTTTTAAAGATAAAAATCAAGCCAGGGTATTGAAATATGCCGCCGAGTTAGGCCACTATATTGCCGATGCACATGTGCCCCTGCATGCCACCAAAAATCATAACGGCCAGTATACCGGTCAGAAAGGTATTCATGGTTTCTGGGAAAGCTGCGTGCCTGAACTGTTTGCCGAAAAAAACTGGGATTTTTTTATCGGTAAAGCCGATTATATTCATAACCCCGGTCAGTTTATCTGGGCCAGGGTGTTGGAAAGCGCCGCAGCGGTAGATACGGTACTGCGTTTTGAAAAAGAGCTTTCCCTTGAATTTCCCGCTGATCAGAAATATGCATTTGAGGAAAGAAATGGTGTGGTTATCAAACAATATTCCACGGCCTATACAACTGCTTACGATGCCTGTATGAAAGGTATGGTGGAACGGCGCATGCGGCAAAGTATTTATGCTGTGGCCAGCTTCTGGTACACGGCCTGGGTAAATGCAGGACAGCCCGATTTAAAAGCACTTACCAATAAAACCTTTACAGCGGATGACCTGGCAGCTTTTGAAGCATTGAACAATGCCTGGCTTAACAGATCGGTTACGCCCAGGGAACATGAATAAAAAAAGCGGCTACTCAAAAGAGCAGCCGCTTTATCAATAAAAAGATCAGTTATCTTAAGCCGCCAAAACGGACACCTAAAAATACATCGGCTTGTTTGGATGAATTAAACAATGCTGTCAACACGCTGCCCGATCCCAGGTAAACCGGCCCTAAACGAAAAGCCACACCGGCATTAAAACTGGTCAGTGCGCTGTAATTAAGGGGTAAAAATACACCCAGTTTCCTTGTTTCATAACGGGGTGTTACGGAAAAGGAGTTATAATAATTTGTATTAAAAAACTTCTTATCGGTAGCTACCAGGTTAATATGTGCTGCTGCATTTACATACAGGTTTTCAAGAATAAGGTAGTCCACGTCCAGGTTCAGCATAGTGGGCAGGCTTACTTTATAATTACTGCCGGTGCTGGACAGGGGTGTAAAAAACTGTGGTTTACTGTCTAAATAATCCTTGATATCATCAATAGGCTGTTCGCCCAGTTCATTCAGGTTCAGGGCTTCCACGCCGCTGATATCAATGGTATAACCGCCTGAATTGGCCATGTCTTTTTTATACTTAATACTGCCGATATCCTGTACAGATACGCCAACGCGTAGTTTATATTTATTGCCGGCAGTTTCAGTACCCGCTTCATAACCCGGTCTCCACTCGTATACCAGGCCCAGGTCGGCGCCAAAGCCACTGCTTTTAAATGAGGTTAATGCTGCCACGTCAAAATCGTCAAGGGAAATGCCGCCTGTACCTATCTCCAGGCCTCCGCTGGCATTGGATAAATACACTTCATCCGTTACCGGGTTCTGGGTGAGGGTGCCTTGTAAACGGTTCACGTTTACATAAGCATTGGCTACACCTGCCAGGTACTTGGCCGTTACACCGGCTTTAATAAAATGATCGCCCTTATCCAGCAATACACGCCCATAGGTTAATCCTATTTCCGACCAGGCATTGGCCGTAACCCGCATATTTTTATCAGAGTTAATGGTATACGGAAACGTGATACCATCGCCGGAATTGCCGTCAATAATTTGTTTGCCTAAGGTGCCGTCCAGGTCGGTGGCATTCAGTAACATACGTCCGCGGGTGGTTAAGGCCAGGCCGCTTTTTTTATCCAGCCCTATCAATACTGACAGTGCTTTTATATCAACCCCAAGTAAGGCGTTGGTCGATCTGCCCCTGGTGCCGATGAACTGGTTCATCAGCGAATCATCTTTTACCAGCTCACCGATATTCTTTAAGCCGAAAGATGCATTATTATTACCCACACCTACGCCAATACCAAACAGGTTAACATCCCATTTATAATTATTCTGGGCTGCATTGGCAGGGTTGCTGAAAATACCGGTTACACCGTTATAATTACTGGTTCTGAAACCCGGCAGGTCCTGTGCCGATACGCTGAGGCCGCTGCAAGCCAGTGCAGCAATGAAGAGGTGACGCTTCATGTAATGTTGATGTTTAATGATTAAAATTTTTCGGCGCAAATATATATCGGGGAAACCCGGAAAACGACTAAAGTGGAAGTTAATATCCGGAAGAGGGCAATAAAATAATTCCCGGGAGTAGTTATAAGCCGTACTATTACTAAAAAAGCAGCCCTGGGGCTGCTTTCATAAAAAATATGTAGTAAAAAAATTACCAACCTTGTTTGGCAATACCGGCTTTAATGGCGGCAAGTGCTTTTTCTTCACCCAATAACGTGGTAAGCTTATTACCTTTTCCGTCATGACCCTGCGCCATATATGCACCCCTGGCAGTTTTAGTGATCACTGCCTCCTGGATAGGTACTCCTTTCTCTTTGGTTTTTACGTTATACGCTGTTAATGTTACTTCTGCCATGACTCAAATTTTTAAATTATTTAATTGAAGTTACAAAAATTCAGGGTTTTGGCCACCCAAAAGTTTTGTACATATTAGTGAACGAATAAAACCTTGCTTAAAGTGTTTAAAAACAAAGTTTTATATATTAAATGTCAAGTTTAGCGTACTTGGCGTGACTTTCAATAAACTCCCTGCGGGGGCCTACTTCGTCGCCCATCAGCATGCTGAATATCCTGTCGGCCTCGGCAGCGCTTTCAATGGTCACTTGTTTCAGGGTTCTTTTTTCAGGGTCCATGGTCGTATCCCAAAGCTGTTCGGCGTTCATCTCACCTAAACCTTTATAACGCTGTATGGTTACTGAATCTTCTTTACCGCCACCCAGTTTTTCAATCAAAGCTTTACGCTGCTCTTCGTTATAGGCATAAGCCTGTTCCTTTCCTTTTTTAACCAGGTACAAAGGCGGCTGGGCCAGGTATACATAACCCTGTTCTACCAGGGCCTTCATGTAACGGAAAATAAAGGTGAGTATCAAGGTGGCAATGTGGCTACCGTCCACGTCGGCATCGGTCATAATGATCAGCTTATGATAACGCAGTTTGGCCAGGTTCAGCTCTTTGGGGTCTTCGGGTGTTCCTACCGTTACACCTAGGGCGGTATACATATTCCTGATCTCCTCGTTCTCATATATCTTATGCTCCATGGCTTTCTCCACGTTCAATATCTTACCACGCAAGGGTAAAATAGCCTGGAAACTACGGTCGCGGCCCTGCTTGGCAGTACCACCGGCCGAGTCACCTTCCACCAGGTATAACTCGCATCTTTCAGGGTCACGGTCCGAGCAGTCAGCCAGCTTACCGGGTAAGCCGCCGCCCGTCAGTACCGATTTACGTTGTACCAGCTCCCTGGCCTTACGTGCCGCTGCACGGGCCTGGGCCGCTAATATTACTTTGGCAACAATATTCTTTGCTTCCTTGGGGTTCTCTTCCAAAAAGGCGTCCAGTACCTTACTCACCGTACTGTCTACCACACCCATTACCTCGCTGTTACCCAGCTTGGTCTTGGTCTGTCCTTCAAACTGTGGCTCCGGTACTTTTACCGAAATAATGGCGCTCAATCCTTCACGGAAGTCATCGCCCTCAATCTCTACTTTGGCTTTTTCAAACAAGCCGTTCTTATCGCCGTAGCTTTTAAACACACGGGTTAAAGCTCTTCTGAAGCCCGATACGTGTGTACCACCTTCAATGGTGTTGATATTGTTTACGTACGAGTAAATATGTTCGTTATAGCTGTCGTTATAGGTCAGGGCTACTTCTACGGCCACATTGGTGTTCTCATCACGGCCTTCCACCGAAATAATATTGGGGATCAGCGCCTGCCTGCCTGCATTTTTATCCAGCAGTTCCACAAACTCGGTAATACCGCCTTCGCTGTAAAAAGTAACGCTGTAATCGGTGCCGTCTTCGTTCTTCTCACGTACGTCATTCAGTATAATACGTACACCACGGTTCAAAAAGGCCAACTCACGTAAACGGCCTTCCAGGATCTCTTTGTTATAGGTGGTAGAGGTAAAAATGCTGCCATCGGGCCAGAAATGTACCCGGGTACCGGTTTTCTCGCTGGTGCCAATTTCACGTACATCATACTGGGGAATACCAATCTTATATTCCTGTTCAAATATCTTTCCTTCACGTTGTACGGTTACATGCAGCAGGGTACTCAGTGCGTTTACGCAACTCACACCCACACCGTGCAAACCGCCCGATACCTTGTAAGTGTCTTTATCAAACTTACCACCGGCATGTAATACGGTCATTACAATTTCCAGTGCCGATTTTTTTTCTTTGCTGTTAATACCGGTAGGAATACCACGGCCATCATCCTGAACCGAGATGGAATTATCCTCGTGAATGGTTACTTCAATATTTTTACAATAACCGGCCAGGGCTTCGTCAATCGAGTTGTCAACCACCTCATATACCAGGTGGTGTAAACCTTTAACGCCAATATCGCCAATATACATGGCCGGACGTTTCCTTACAGCCTCCAATCCTTCCAATACCTGAATACTATCTGCGCCATAACCGCCGCTTGGCGCCGGGATGTTTTTTTCAGTCGTTTCTGTGCTCATAAATGAAGTGATCCTTCGTTTTAAATCCGGAAAAAATAAATACTTACAAATTTACGAAAATACCCGCGGTTACAGGGTTTTCTCCAAACCTTTTTTACCCACGTTATCCAGCTTTTTAAGGGGATAAAATGCCGTTTTTGTACTTGTTTTAGGGGCTCCCGGCAGCAGGAACAACAATCAGCAGCAGTCCCCGCTTTTCGTTACAAGTCCTCGCCCTCCTGCGTCAGGCTCCGGGCTTTTCACTGCAATCGGGCAGCCTTTGAACTTCACCACTAAAATAGCCCGGAGAAATTTAGTATTGCCCATTTTTATTTTGTGACCTCTGTATAATCCCTCATTATGTCTTTGTGGTAAGCCCTGGTTTGTGTCTCACGAACCAGGGCTTTATCTACACAGCGTTAAAGGAATCAGAACTCGAAAAGGGGGATAGGTATCGTATTACTCCGCGTACCTCTGTGAAACAGCTCTGTGTACCGCTGTGGCTTAAAATGGTTCGTGAGACACGAACCCTGGCTTGAGCTGAAATAAGGGCATCAAAAAACCGCCGAAGCGGTTTAATATCTGTTCTGAAATTAGCTGTTATTATCTTTTTACAATCTGCGCTACCAGGTCGGCTTCGGTAGCCACCTTGCCGCCTACATATACCGTACCTTTCATTTCACAAATACCGCGGCGTATAGGCGCCATCAGTTCCATTTTTAACAACATGGTATCACCGGGTTTTACCATCTGTTTAAACTTACAGTTGTCAATTTTCAGGAAATAAGTGTCGTACTGTCCGTCGCCGCTTAAATTAATGGCTAAAATACCGCCGCATTGCGCCAGCGCTTCAATCTGTAATACGCCGGGCATTACCGGGTTATCAGGAAAATGGCCCGGGAAAAACCATTCATTAAAAGTTACATTCTTTACGCCTATGATCTTGGTATCCGTTAATTCAATTACCTTATCCACCAGCGCAAAAGGGTAGCGGTGCGGTAAGGTTTTGGCAATATACTGGTGATCGTAAATAGGCGGCTGGTTAGGGTCGTACACCGGTACGTCCTTGGTATGCCTGTTCTTCTTAATATGCTGTTTTATCTTTTTGGCAAAAGCAACATTACTGCTGTGGCCGGGCCTGTTGGCAATAATGCGTCCTTTAACCGGGTAGCCTATCAGGGCCAGGTCGCCAACAATATCTAACAGTTTATGACGGGCGGGCTCGTTGGGGAAACGTAATTCCAGGTTATTCAGGTAGCCTTCGCTTTTTACTTCGATATTATCTTTCTTAAAGGTCTGGCGCAGGCGCTCCATCTCTTCTTCACCTACTGCCTTATCTACAATAACAATGGCATTATTTACATCACCGCCTTTTATCAGGTTATGCTGTAATAACATCTCCAGCTCATGTAAAAACACAAAAGTGCGGCTGTGCGATATCTCGTCCTTAAAATCCTTCATGGTCTTCAGTTGCGCATGCTGTGTACCCAGTACCGGCGAGTTAAAATCAATCAGGGTAGTTATCTGGTATTCCACGGCGGGCATAATTACCATCTCTACTCTTTTATTCTCGTCGGTATGAAAAATATTCTCATCAATAGTATACCATATTTTAGCGGCATCCTGTTCCAGTACACCGGCTTCTTCAATCAGTTCCACAAAAGGCCAGGAGCTGCCGTCCATAATAGGCATTTCCGGTCCGTTCACCTCAATTAAACAGTTATCCACACCCATGCCTACCAGTGCGGCCAGTACATGTTCCACAGTGCTTACTTTGGCGCCGTTGGCTTCCAGGGTGGTGCCACGGCTGGTATCAGTTACCAGGTCGCAATCAGCTTTTATAATGGGCTGATTAGGAAGGTCTATACGCTGGAACTGGAACCCAAAACCGGGACTGGCGGGGTTCAGGGTAAGGTCCACCAGGATGCCGGTATGTAAACCGGTACCTGAAATACTTACTGCTGACTTTAAAGTATGCTGCTTATCTGGATTAAATCGTACACTCATGTTTATATTATTAGCCGGGCAAAGATAAGGTTTAGCGTTAAAGTAGGCGAAGGTTAGTACCGGCTAATACGCAATGGTTTAATTATTTAAGGGTAAATTGCTGAAAAACGGCTTATGCCTGTAACTACTAAAAGGTTTGCGGCTATTGATATATTGCGGGGGCTTATCATGGTCATTATGGCGCTGGACCATGTACGGGATTATTTCCACATTGATGCGCTTACCGGTAATCCTGTTGATTTAGCCACCACTACACCGGCATTGTTCTTTACCCGCTGGATCACGCATTTCTGTGCACCTATATTCGTTTTTCTCTCAGGCTTATCGGCCTTTATCAGCAGCCGTAATAAGACCAAAACACAAATGAGCGCTTTTTTAATAAAACGTGGTCTTTGGTTAATTATCGTGGAGATAGTGGTCATGTCTTTTATACTTACGTTCAACCTTTCCTATAATATTATCTTCCTGCTGGTATTGTGGGCCATCGGCTGGAGTATGATCGTTTTGGGACTTCTGATCAGGCTATCGTATAAATGGATACTGGGCATTGGATTAGTACTGTTTTTTGGTCATAATATTTTTGACCACCTGCCGGCATTCACCGGTACAGCCGGTTTTATTGTGGAAGCCCTGGTCACCGGCTCAAGAACCATATTACCCATTGGCAGTTCACACCTGGCAGTGAGCAGTTATGCTGTATTACCCTGGACGGGCATCATGTTGCTGGGATATGCGATGGGTTATCTTTACAGGACAGAAGTGACTGCTTTGCAGCGGGAAAGATTTTTAATAGCTACTGGTTTTGGTCTTTTGCTTCTTTTTGTATTGTTAAGGGTTATAAATGTATATGGCGATCCGTCTCCGTGGGAGCCACAAAAAAACGGCGTGTATACGCTGCTCTCTTTTTTAAATGTAACCAAGTACCCGGTTTCTCTACAATTCAGTTGCCTGACACTGGGTATAGGTTTGTTGGTGCTTGCCTTTTTTGAAACAAAGGAAAACAGGTTTACCCGTTATGTTACCGTTTACGGGCGGGTACCTTTCTTTTACTACGTGTTCCACTTTTTGTTGATCCATATAGTATGTATGCTGTTATTTTTTATCCTTACACCTGGCGCACCGGTTGCGGACCCCAACAGCCCCTTCCTGTTCAGGCCGGTAAATTTCGGCTTTTCATTACCGGTAGTGTATCTTATATGGATTGGGATTGTTGTGGCTATGTACTATCCTTGCTATCGTTACGACCGGTATAAACAAGCCAATAAACAAAAATGGTGGCTGAGTTATTTATAATTAATCCTTGCTTGTAAACAACTTCATAAATATATTGTGCAGCTATTCAACGTTCAGAACCAACCTTAATAATAATACCTAGATGAGAAAAAAAATACTGCTTTGCGCTTTAGTAATTATCAGTACCCTTAATACGTATGCACAAATTGGCAAAAAACAATTGCCGGCTCTGAAAAATTCTATAGTAAAGTATTACCAAACCGATAAAAACACCGGCGACCCGGTGAATGAATTTATGATGACTTTTGAACTATTTTTTAATAAAAGTAATCAACAACTGGGTGATGCAATTAAAGAGGAGGAATTAAGAACAAAGCTATCCTATAGAAAAATCGCCGGCGTTTTTTATGATAGTTTATATTACTATGTTATAAATGTTTTACTGCCAGAAGAAGTTAATGCGGCTGAACAAAATGTAAGAAAATATGCTGCATTAACTACACAATACTATTGCGACTGTTTTAAACAACATGGTACCGACGGAATAAAGGAACAAGAGTTTAGTGAGCTGGTTCAGAAATGCACGAATACAATGGCAAATGATAATACTTTTATGCAAAAAGTGGCCCAGTCAGTTTCTCTTAATATGCTTGCCGATAAAAATATACTCATGAAGATTAGTGGAATCACTCTTCTTGCTGATTGTAAGTCGATTACTGATTATTTCTATAGAAGTATTAAAGATATCTATGCAGAGAGTTACATTATAGAGGGAGAAAATGCTGTTTTTGACATATTGGACCGTTTGAATGCTTCGTCACTTGAGGAAAAAAAGAGATTATCCGGAATTTTCCCCACACATAAAAAATTTGCCAGTGATATAACAAAAATAAATAAGCTTATTAATACTGAAAAAGTTGAAAGAGAAACTAATTCGAAAAATAATGAAGACGGAACTGTTACTATTGTAAAAACATTTTATCAAAAAAATAAAAAGCAAATATTGCTTTTGGGCCAGGCTGAATATGTCTTAAACAAAAGATCTCCCTCTGCCATAGTATTATCCGCTAAATATGTAACATCGGAAAAAATAAAGGATGCAAAAAGTATCATTAAAACTATACAAGACAACGATTTTATTTTACCACCTCCTCCAATGGGAGAACTCCGGGAGATTAAGATTGACACAAAAAAAGAGGGTAATTAGTGTTTACCCTCTCTTCCAACATATTTAACCTACCGGCATATTATACTTTCTCGGCCAATGCTTGTTTCAATAAGGTTTCCAGCTCTTTAATCTTTTTCTCCAGGTCGGGTAAACGGCGGTTAACTGCCTGGCTGCGTAATGCCGATGTATAGTCATAAGCCGGTGAACCTGTTACGGCTTTACCTGCTTCTACCGATTTACTTACACCGCTCTGGGCATTTACTTTAGCGCCATCGCCCAAATGAATATGACCTACAATCCCTGCCTGGCCGCCGATCATTACCCCGTTGCCTAATTTGGTACTGCCGCTTACACCGGCCTGTGCCGCAATAACGGTGCTGTGGCCTACTTCCACATTATGGGCAATCTGTATCAGGTTATCCAGCTTGGCGCCCGATTTAATTAAAGTAGAACCGATGGTTGCCCGGTCAATAGTGGCATTGGCACCCACTTCCACATAATCCTGTATCACCACATTACCCAGCTGGGGTACTTTTTTAAAACTGCCGTCTGCCTGGGGCGCAAAGCCAAAACCATCGCTGCCTATTACGGTGCCGGCATGAATGGAAACATGGTTGCCGATCACGCAGTCGTTATAAATTTTTACACCAGGGTGTATTACTGTGTTATCACCAATGGTTACATTATTGCCGATATAACTGCCGGGATATATTTTGGTATTGTTACCGATCTTCGATTTTTCACCGATATAGGCAAAGGCGCCGATATATACATTTTCGCCGTAGGTAGACGATTTTGCAATAAAACTGGGCTCCTCAATACCATTCAGTTGCTGCTGCATCATTTCCTGGTACTTGGTCAGTAAAGCAGCAAAAGCGGTATAGGCATCCGGAACACGGATCAGGGTGGGGCTAACCACCTGTTTTAATACCAGTGATTCATTGATAATGATGATGCTTGCCTTGGTATCGTAAATATAATCTTCGTACTTGGGGTTGGCTAAAAAGCTTAACTGGCCGGCAGTAGCTTCCTCAATTTTACCAAATGAACTTACAGCGGCATTATTGTCGCCTTCTACTTTACCGTTTATGATCGCAGCAATTTGCGCAGCGTTAAATGTCATGTTTTTCTTAATTAAGATAGAGCATGGTCAAACCGGTTTAAAGGTTTAGTGTCTCCAATAGCAAATGTAATATTTTTTGATCGTGCTTTCTATATTCCTGCTTATAAGTGCATTATCCACCTGCGAAATATCCTTTACCGCCCCGTTTTTAAATAAAATATTGATCCGTTCGTCATCCACATTATAGGTGGTAATGCTGGCTTCGCCGGTAAATACAAAATACCCTGTTTCTTGCGCTGTCAGCCCTAATGATGTGGCCAGGGACAGGGTTTTTTCGGCCACCGTAGCATGGGAAAACGGCTCGTTCTGCAGGGTGGTTTTGTACAGCTTACGTTCAGTGATAGAACGGCAAAGCAGCGATAATATTTTGTCCGGATGGGCCATCCAGTTCTTTACACTGGTCATAATATCGTGATCGTCCAGCTGGCAGAAGGTATCCAGCTGGTCAGGCGTGAAAATGCTGCCCGGCGGCTGGTGTAAAAAAAAGTTAAAAGCGGGTGAGGCGGCCATTAGGGTTACTCCGCCTGCAATGAGTTCCTTTGCCCGGCGGATCACTTTGATCAGCATCATCTCGGCACCGATCACCGTTTTGTGCAGGTATACCTGGACATACATCAGGCGGCGGGATACCAGGAATTTCTCTATGGAGTAAATGCCTTTTTCTTCCACCATCAGCTGGTTATCTTTAACCGTCAGCATTTTAATAATGCGGTCATAACCCACCACGCCTTCGGCCACCCCCGTAAAAAAGCTGTCCCTGATCAGGTAATCCAGCCGGTCCATATCCAGCTGCCCCGAAATAAGCTGGTGCAGGAAGTATTTGGGGTGTTTATTGGTGAAAATAGCAATGGCGGTATCCAGGGCCCCGTTAAACTCCTGGTTCAACCGCTCCATGAACAGGAGCGACAGGGTTTCATGGTGTACACCCGCAATTACCTCGCTTTCCAGCGCATGTGAAAAAGGGCCATGGCCAATATCATGCAATAAAATAGCCAGTTTGGCGCCCAGTTCCTCTTCGGGGGTTATTTCAATGCCCTTGCCTTTTATCTCGGCCAGTGCCGTACACATTAGATGGTAGGCACCCAGCGAATGGTGTAAACGGGAGTGTACCGCCCCGGGGTATACCAGGTAGGCAAAAGCCATCTGGTGAATATTGCGCAGGCGCTGGTAATAAGGGTGTGATATGATCTGCAGGATCAGCGGATGGTCAATGGTGATAAAACCATAAACCGGGTCGTTGATTATTTTTCGTACTGTGTTCATGAATGGGATAGTTAGTACAGGCATTAATTAGGCCTGTATTGCGTTGCAAAGATTATACTTTTAAACATAAGGCGGTACAATTATGTACCACCGGCAAAATAATAGCGGCCGCGGAACCCTCCGGTTCAGGGCCTACTTAACATTTCTTTCAAATTATACCTGTTCATAATGCTTACCTTTAGTACTTAGGTTTTAAAATAATGTATCAATATGGCTTTAGCTAAAATAATTTGGGTAGATGACGAAATAGAAAGTCTGCAGTCGCAAAAAATGTTCCTTGAAAATAAAGGCTACGAGGTAAAAACCTTTACCAATGGTTTTGATGCCATTGATTATGTAAAGGAGAATGCCATTGATGTGGTATTGATTGATGAAAGCATGCCCGGCATTACCGGCCTGGAAACCCTGGCCAAGATCAAGGAAATACGGCAATCACTACCGGTGGTATTGATCACCAAGAATGAGACCGAGAACCTGATGGATGAGGCCATCGGCTCACAGATAACCGATTACCTGATTAAGCCGGTGAACCCCAACCAGGTTTGGCTGAGCCTGAAAAAAATTATTGACAACCGCAGGCTGGTGGCTGAAAAAACCACCACCGCCTACCAGCAGGAGTTCCGTAATTTATTTATGGCCCTGAACAGCAGCCCCGATTATAACGAGTGGATGGAAGTGTATAAAAAGCTGGTGTACTGGGAACTGGAGATGCAGAAGAGCGATAGCCCCGAAATGCAGGAAGTATTACAGAGCCAGAAAAGCGAGGCCAATACCGAGTTTTTTAAGTTTATTTCAAAAAATTATGCCGGGTGGATCGGCAATAAAACCGGTCATGCGCCGGTAATGAGCCATAGCCTGCTGCAGTTTAAAGTATTGCCCCACCTGGAGCCGGGCAAACCCCTGTTTTTTGTATTGATAGATAACCTGCGCTTTGACCAGTGGCGGGCCATACAACCCATATTTGCCGAGAGTTTCAGGATACTGGAGGAGGATACTTTTTACAGCATATTGCCTACAGCCACACAGTATGCCCGTAATGCCATATTTGCCGGCATGTTACCCATGGAGATAGAAAAGAAGTTTCCCCAATACTGGAAGAATGATGATGACGAAGGTGGAAAGAACCTGCACGAGGAGGATCTGCTAAGGGCCCATTTAAAAAGGCTGGGTAAGGGCGATTTAAAAGTTTCCTATACCAAGGTATTGAATAACCAGGCAGGGCTTGACCTGGTGAATAATATGCATAACCTGCTGACGAACGACCTGAACGTGATCGTGTATAATTTTGTGGACATGTTGAGCCATGCCCGTACCGAGATGGAAGTATTGAAAGAACTGGCAGGGGATGAAATGAGCTACCGCAGTTTAACGGCCAGCTGGTTTGAACATTCACCATTGCACCAGGCTTTGAAAAAAATAGCGGAGAAGAATGTAAGGGTAGTAGTGGGTACCGATCATGGCAGTGTAAGGGTGAAAACACCCTACAAGGTGATTGGCGATAAACAAACTACTACCAACCTGCGCTACAAACACGGACGTAACCTGAACTACGAACCCAAAGAAGTACTGGCTTTCCGCGACCCCAAAGAAGCCGGTTTGCCTGTACCGAATATTAACTCCTCCTATATTTTTGCCAAGGAAGACAGTTTTTTATGTTATCCCAATAATTACAATCACTATGTAAATTATTACCGTAATACTTTTCAGCACGGCGGTGTTAGCCTGGAGGAGATGATTGTACCGGTAATAAAAATGGAGAGCAAGTAATAAAGCCGGGTTTTGTACTACTGCTGAGCATAGCCCCGATTGCAGCGGAAACCTGTAGGGAGGGGGTAAGGTATAAGGCATTGGGTGAAAGGTTTTAGGTAGAAGGATGGAAGGTTGAAGGTGTTTGTATCAGGCGGCGGGGCCGGTTGCAGCGGAAAGCGGGATGCTGCAGCTGAGTGTTGTACTATAGCTGATGCTTTAATTAATAAATAAAAAAGCGGACTACATTTTGCAGTCCGCTTTTTTTATGCCTGTAAAGTATTTATTATTGTTTAGCAGGAGTAGAACCTCCGCCTCCGTCAGCGGCACGTTTGCTTTCTTCCTCTAAACCTGTTTTACGTTGTCTGGCCGCTTTAACCTGTGTATTACCAAAACGGTAAGTAAAGTTCAGTTTCAACTGGCGGCTTTCCCAACGTCCGCTGGCAATACCATACACACCGGTGAAATTGCTGCTGCCTGCCCAACGCATGGTTTTGAAAATATCGCTTACTGTTAAACGTAAAGTACCTTTACCTTTTAACACCTGCTGCTGTAAGCCGGCATCAATACCCCACATTTCCCTGCTTTTAAATATACCCTGCCAGATAGCGGGTGATGAATAGAAGCCGCTTAATTCGGCCGTTAAGGTTTTATTGATCTTAAAGGTGTTTTGCATGTAATAAGTCAAGGCAAATACATCCTGGTTCACTTTACGGTCGCCACCACCAAAATCGGCTTTGTATAAGGAGTAGTAAGCATTCAGGTTGGCAAAGAAACTATAGAATTTGTACTGGAAAGGATAGCTTACGTTTAAGGCAACAATATCCTGTGTAGCAAGGTTCTGCTTGGTCATAAATGCTTTTGACTTTTCAGTTGTATCAGCCAGCTGTGCAAAAATGTCTTTTACATGGCTATAGTTGATAGAAGTGTTCAGCATGTATTTGTAAGTATGCGTAATGCCAATGCTGTTGGTGTACTGGGGCCTTAATTGTGTATTCCCTTTCTGGAAAGTATAGTCATCCAGCCTGAATTCAAAAGGATTCAGATCCTGGTAAGCCGGGCGGTCAATACGACGGCTGAAGGTTACGCCAAACTGGCTCATCGGGTTTTTGTTGAAGGTCAGGGCCGCACTTGGGAAAAAGTCGGTATAGTTACGGTGCAGGGTAGAGTCGTAGGGTACATACGAGGAGGAGTTGCTGTTATACTTCAAACCTGTAGATGTACCTTTTGAATCTGTATTCTCCATACGTAAACCCACCTGGAACATAAAGCCGGTGAAAGCGCGGTTATAGTTCACATACAGGGCATTTACATTTTCCTTGTAGGCAAAACGGTTGCTCAGGTCTTTGTTATATACATCACCGCTGCCTGTTACATCGTAACGCTGGAAATCGTTGTCCGTTTCTACAAAGCCTACTTTACCACCTACGCCCAGCTTGCCTTTTTTGAAATTGGTTTCATAATCTACTTTGGCAGAGTATAAAGTAATATCAGTAGGCGCTATCATACGGTAGATATTGCTGTATTTTTCCGTAACACCATCAGGCTCGTAATAAAAGTTAGGCTGGTACTGGTTGCTGCGCAGGTTAAAGATACCGTAGTCAGCATCTACGTTTAATTCTGCACCACCCGTTACGGCATAACGGTAGTTCAGGTTAAAGTTCAGGTTGGTACGGTTCATATCGTTGGTGGTACGGCTGTTCAGTAACCTGTCCGTTACATTGGTCGATTGTTTGGTAATAGAGGTATTGCCATTTAATCTCAGGTCAATATCGGCAATATTACCGTTCACAATGGCGCCAATGGTGCTTTTGGGAGAAAGGAAGTAGTCGATACCGGTTTTGAAGTTGTGTGTATTGTAATAAAACTTCATGGTACTGTTCTGGTTAAACACCGTATCGGCCTGCTCACGGTACATGTTTTGCCAGTTACCATTTAAGCCCTGGCTATAGTTGTAGTTACCAAAAACGTTGATATTTTTATTGCGGTGGTTTAAGCTGATGCCGCCGTTGTATTTGGCATAAGTACCAATATTATAACCGGCATTTACCGAACCGTTGGTACCAAAGGTTTTGTTTTTCTTCAGTTTAATATTAATGATACCTGCATTACCTGCCGCCTCGTATTTGGCCGAAGGGTTGGTAATTAATTCAATAGCTTCAACCTGTGAAGATTGTAGGGTTTTTAAATAATTAGCCAGGTCTGTACCGCTTAAAGGGCTGGGTTTACCATCAATAAACACCTGCACCCCGTTTTTACCGGCCATGGTCAGGTTGTCATCTTTATCAACCATTACACCTGGTGCTTTACGCAATAATTCCAGCGCATCGTTACCAGTGGCGTTAATAGTGCCTTCCACGTTTAAAATGGTTTTGTCGGCTTTCACCTCTACCATCGGTTTACGGGCAGTTACGGTTACGCCTTCCATAGTAGCTTCGGCCTTTAATAACTTAATAACCGGAACGGCTACAGGAGCGCCGTTTACTTCAAAAGCACTGCTCATATAGGGCTGGTAGCCCACATTGGTCACACTTACAAAGTATTTACCGGCGGCAACACCATCAAAACTATAGTTACCGCTATTATCAGTGGTAGAAAGCTTGGCAAGGGTAGAGTCAGTTGCTTTTAATAAGGAAACAGTTGTGCTGGCAATGGCTTTGTTCTGTTCGTCCTGAACGGAACCGGTTACTTTTTGTGCTTTTGCACTGAATACCGAGAGGCCAAATGCAGTTAGAAAAAGGAAAAATTTCATTTTTTAGGTTTTATTCTGAGGCAAAGATATTTTGCGGGTATGCTCGGGAAAAACGATTGCCGATGAATGGCGTGAAAACTATGTTAAACGGCAGGATTTATCGGGCTAACTGATGCAAACGGTTTAAAAAGGCGGGTGAATGACGGTAAACAAAATAATCTTTGCACTCCAAGCGGTTTTACTCATATTTGCGAAATAAAATTTTCTATCATGAGTTTTCCTGCCAACTTAAAGTACACAAAAGATCACGAATGGATCAAGCTGGATGGCAATGTAGCCACCATTGGTATTACCGAATTTGCTCAGAAAGAGCTGGGCGACATAGTTTTTGTAGAAGTGGAAACCATCGGACAAACCCTGAATGAAGGTGATGTTTTTGGTACAGTGGAGGCAGTAAAAACTGTTTCTGACCTGTTTTTACCGGTAGCCGGCACCATTGATGAATTAAACCCTGCCCTGGCCAATGAGCCTGAACTGGTAAACAGCGATCCTTATGGCGAAGGCTGGATGATCAAAATGACGGTTACTGACGCAGCGGCAGTAGAAGGTTTGTTGGACGCAGCCGCTTACGAAGCACTGGTTTCTTAAGTAACCAGGTTTAATTCAGGCAATATATAATATTACGGTTGAATAAATAGTTTATACCCCTGTAACAGGTAATGTTACGGGACGATCAAAAACTATTGCGCAACAAATTAATCATACAACGCTGTACAGGAATGTACAGCGTTTTTTTTATCTTACCGCCCTAAACATTATTCCCGCTCCTGCATGAAGTATTTACTCCCCGCCATAGCCTGGTTGATATTGTCGGTTATATTATTAACCTTGCCGGGCTCTCAGTTTCCTTCTTCCAATTGGTTAAGCGCTATTGCATTTGATAAATGGGTACATATTGGCATGTTTGCCATGATGGTGTTTTTATGGTGCTGGGGTATTACCAGGTTTTCGGCCAGGCCAAAACAAAAGCTGAAACAAATTTTTGTCTGGGTCTTTATTTTAAGTTGTGCTTACGGAATAGGAATGGAGTATGTACAGGAAAACCTGGTGATCCATCGTTCTTTTGATGTGGGAGATATTATTGCAGATATAGTTGGCGCACTGTGCGGCCTGGGCTACGCGTGGTACAGGTTTATAAAAAAATAGACCCCTGTGGAAACAGGGGTCGCAACCAAAACTAACTGCTTATGAGAAAATATGTAAAATCTTTTTTTAAAGATTTGTGTGCTTTATTATATAACGCAAATTTACTGCTAAAGGATGCATATATGCTGTTAATAAAAGTTTAAAAGAATGATTTCTGTGTTAATTTTCTGAAAAACCGCTCATCTTCTTATCTTACCGTTCATCCCAACTAACATCATTTTTTAACTGTTGTACTGTGATTATCAACAACATCAAAGATCTTCAGGTAGCTATTTGCTGCTTGTACTTAGGATATTGCATAATTCATACCAAAAATTAAACGAAGAGGATGAATTAGCAATTTTTTTGCGTATTAACATTTCTTTTAATACTTCTGTTAACCGCCTGTTTCTAAGAACTGATTCTATATAAATAACAAGTGCTTCGTGCAATGGTTTGCACAAAACAAAACATTAACATTTTGGGTATTTACCATAAAAAAGGAGAACCGCGGGTTCTCCTTTTATTCATTTCTTCGTTAAACGGTTTATTTAAAGAAGCCTTTAATTAAGTCAGTAATACCGCCAATACCGCCTGCATTACTGGCAGGTTGTCCCTTTTCTTCTACAGCGCCCTGGGTTACCTGGTTAATGAGGTCCTGGATATTAATACCATTGCCGCCATTGGCGTTGGTAAACTGGTCCAGTAATCCCTGGAAGTTAAAGCCATTGCTGCCGGCATTTTCTGAAGTAGCTACTTTGCCGCCCGTTAATGAACCGATCAGGTCGTTCAGGTCAAAAGAATCATTCTCCGGTGCCTGGCTGGTGGTACGGTTTACCAGTGATTCCAGTACATTCGGAATTAAATTGTTGGCAACGCTGCTGGCCTGTGCAGGGGCCATGTTGAATTTGGTGGTCAGCTTGCTGATAAAGTGCCCGATCATCATACTTACAATGGGGTTCTTTAATAAACCGGCTATACCGCTGCCACCATTGTTTTGCTGACCGTTATTACCACCACCGGTAAACATGTCTAAAATGTTTTGTAAACCACCGCCGGCTAAAATGTTTTGTAAGCCCGATGAAACGGTTTTGGTTGCCTCTGCAAGTATGGCATTGTTTTCTTCATTGGGAATGGCCTGGTTTTCTACTACAGTTTCCTTACCATATTCCTTTACTAATTGCGCAATTTGATCTAACATGGTGTTGATGTTTAAAAAATGTAATGATTTGTTTTGGCAGAGAGGGGGTATAAAAGTAGATAAATTATCTATCCTTCCATAAAATCTTTCTGTTATTAATTGACAACAGGAGCTGTTTTTTTAGCTGCTAAGGATAACTTGCTATATTCCTTTTAGTTAGCTTTGTTGCATGACAATAGCGGCATTATACAACCTGTTCCTGCAACACCCTTCGGTACAGACCGATACCCGTAAACTGCAGCCCGGCGATATTTATTTTGCATTGAAAGGCGATAATTTCGACGGCAACCTTTTTGCCGGCCAGGCCCTGGAAAAAGGTGCGGCCTATGCCGTTATTGATAATGCAGCGTATAAGATCAATGACCAGATGATCCTGGTGGAGGATGTACTGACCACTTTACAGCAACTGGCTAAATACCACCGCCAGCAATTCAATATACCTTTTATTGCCATTACCGGCAGTAACGGTAAAACCACTTCAAAGGAGTTGGTACATGCGGTATTAAGCACCACGTACAAAACCTATACTACAGAAGGTAACCTGAACAATCATATCGGTATTCCTTTAACCATCCTGAAAATAAAAGCCGATGCGGAGATCGCCGTGATTGAAATGGGAGCCAACCACCAGCAGGAGATAGCGGGTTATTGTAAGTATGCTTTGCCCACTCATGGTGTAATAACCAATGCCGGGAAGGCCCACCTGGAAGGCTTTGGGGGAGAAGCAGGCGTGAAAAAAGGAAAAGGCGAATTGTTCGATTATATACGGGAGCATAAAGGCTCTGTATTTATTATGAACGATTACGACTACCTGCAGGAAATGAGTAAGGGAATCAGTGAGGTTATAACCTATGGTACGCATGATGCCATGGTAGTGGGTACTGTGGTAAGCAGCGATACCTTTTTACAGGTGAATATGCTGAGTGGTAATTATACCGGTTTATTGCAAACCAAACTGGTAGGCGATTATAACCTGCCTAACGTATTATTAGCCGCTACAGTAGGACAATACTTTAAGGTAACAGCAGAAAATATTAAAGCGGCACTGGAGGGATATACACCTTCCAATAGCCGCTCACAACTGATGGTAAAAGGCGCTACGCATATTATTATGGATGCCTACAATGCCAACCCCAGCAGTATGAAACTGGCCATAGAAAACTTTTCCCGTCAGCCGGAAACCAAAAAAGTATTGATGCTGGGGGCTATGGCCGAACTGGGTGCGGAAAGCCTGCAGGAACACCAGGCTATTATTGATACCATCAGTAAGTATAACTGGCAACAGGTAGTGCTGGTAGGCGGTGATTTTTTAAAGCTCAGCCATCCCTATTTACAATTTAACAATGCGGCCGAAGCAAAGGAATGGTATACGGGCCAGGATATGGATAATACCAGTATTCTTATAAAAGGCAGCCGGAGTATGCAGATGGAGAAGATCATTGGCTAGTTCATCCGGCGGCCACTTGCGTCTCTTGATTGTATTGCTTACCTTTGCATCCTTTCATCAAAGTTCATATAACATGAGTGATACCAGGGCCGCCAGGGGGTATTTAGCATCAACATTGGGTTGCCGTTGTCCCCGGTGCAGGGAGGGCAAACTTTTTAAAAACCCGTTGAGCATAAAATTAAAACGGAACCTGGCCATGCATAAAACCTGTGTGGTATGCGGACAGCCCACCGAACTGGAAGTTGGTTTTTATTATGGGACCAGTTATGTAAGTTATGCTTTAACCGTGGCCCTGAGCGTGGCCAGTTTAATTGCCTGGTGGATATTCATTGGCCTCTCTATATATGATAACCGTTTTATTTACTGGCTTATTTTTAATGCTGTTTTCCTGTTTTGTTTACAACCCATCTTAATGCGTTTAAGCCGCAGCCTGTGGATTTCCTGGTTTGTAAAGTATGACCCGGACTGGCAGAACTCGGCTCCTGAAGATGTATCGGAAAGGGTGAATACCAACCAGGGGGAAGATATTTAAGGGGCCTAGTTCTTAAATAGTAATTCCTTTACCAATATAAAAACACCCATCACCAGTACAAATACACCAAAGCTTTTCTTCAGGGTTTGCGCCGGTATCTTCTCTGTAAAATGACTCCCGATAAAAATGCCGATAATGGCCAGCAGGCTAAAGCCGATCAGCAGCACCCAATCGTACGTAAATTGTTTAAGGGTAAATAAAAAGCCGAAGAGGGAATTAATACCAATAATCAATAGGGAAGTGCCTACAGCGGTTTTCATAGGCACATGTAATAATAATACAAGGGTAGGGATAATAATAAAACCTCCGCCGGCCCCCAGTATACCCGTTAACATACCAATAAACAAACCCAGCAATACCATCAGTACAGGCTTGTTTATCTTACGGCCTTCCTGTTCCACATTCTTCTCCACTGTTTTATTGAACAACATGCTTAAGGATGTTGCTAACATTAACAGGGCAAATAATACCATTAAGAATATCTCTTTACTCACCGTAGTATTACCAATGGTAAACAAGGTATCGGGAAAAGCCGGTAACAGGTAGTGGCGGGTAATAAAGATGGAAAAGATGGAGGGTATACCAAATTCGGTAACCGCCCTGAAGTCCACCATCTTACGGGTATAGGCGCGTATACCACCGGTAAAGCTGGTAACACCTACAATGAAGAGTGAACAGGTAGTGGCCAGCAGTGGATTGATGCCCAACAGGTAAACCAATATGGGAACGGTTAAGATTGATCCGCCGCCGCCCATTAGGCCTAATAAAATGCCCACTACCAAAGCCGATAAGTAACCCAGGATTTCCATGCCTGCGAAGTTAGGATAACCGGTTGGTAGGGTATATAAAAAAGAAGGAGATTATAACCGCTTGTATAAAATTGCGGGGTAGAAGTATATTATGAGCATCTGCCCCGCAATTATGTATGATGGTTAATGTGTATGTGTTTCAGCCAACTCAGGGTACCAGGCTGCAGCCCCGCAGGATAACATTCATTACCAGGCCATCACCCAACCCCTTTACGGTAACCCGTTGTCCTTTTTTAAGACTGGATGCCGCATTCACATGATCATCGGAAAAATAACACTGTATGTCTGCAATAGAAAAATCACGGTCATCCCCTTCCAGGATAACATATATTTTATCGGTAAAATCCTTGCTGATGGATTGAACGGTGCCGGTTACAATCAGAACGGCATCTTTATATTGCTGGTCGGCCCCTACCTCGTTGTCGTGATAGGCTTTTGATAATGCAGCAGCGGTTATTGCGATGGCTGGTTTCTCAGCCTCCGCTTTGGCTACTTTTTTCTCGGTAGCTTTTTCATCTGAGCTGGCGATGGCCGCTGTAAAAAATACGATCACGACGAGGATGGAAAGAAAATGGTTTGTTTTTTTCATAAATAAAAATTGAGATGATAGAAGATAAAAAATAGCAAAGGATATCTAACAGGTCAAAAGTGCCGGGCACGATATGAACCTGTTGCAATACTTCAAAAAGAATGAATACCATGGCCAGTACACATAGCCATGTTTTGTGTATACCGCCCCAGATAGTAAGTAATGAAAAGGTGAAAGCATAGGCCCAGAGGGCATCGGGCCCGTAATTGCGGAGTGGCCCTTCAAAGCTGTAGAGCAGGCTACCTGCAATGATCGGTATGGTTATGTTCAGGATATGGAACACGGGAATGATATTGGTTTAGTTGTATATCAATGATTACATAAACTAAAGTAGGATGAAGCGGACAAGGAGAAAAACGGTTTCCCGTAATGGGGAGCTTTTTTTGTTAATGTGTTGGAAATGGGTATAGGTTGGGCGGGAGGTGAGTTAAAGCAATAGCTTTATTTTGATGTAAAGCTGATTGTTTGTTTTTTAATACCCGGGATGCCCGGCTAAAAAAGAAAAAACGCTGCAAATCAATGATTTTGCAGCGTTTTAACTTGTTTTGTATTACTACTTGCAGAGAGGAAGGGATTTGTACTACCCTTTACTATCCTTTAGTATCAACCCTTTCGGATGTTTATGTTTCTTTACTCACCTAATAACTCACCAGCTTTCCTAATAGCTTTGGTGCAAATCGGTAGCTTAAAGTTACTGAAATTGCGCTTCTTATACAAGTAAACTTGTCTGTTTTTTGTACTTCTTTCAACTAATCAGAAAGCTGATAACGTCCTCTTTTTTGAAGCCGGTGTATTGGCAAAACTCTTCTACAGTGATAAACTGGTGCCCTTCTTTTGAAAAGTATTGCCGGATTTTCTGTAGCAACATTCGCCCGTAACGCTCGCTTTTACCGGTGATGCGCTGAATGTCATTGGGGTAAATACATAGCCTTGTCTGCTGTGTTTTCATGCTTTATCCTTGCCTTTAACTGAGCGGTGTTATTAAGGTTCCGTATTTTCTCTGTGTAGCGGCATGATGCAAAAATACAAATAGGTATACTTAGTTGCTTACAGCAATATGTACTGTTTCCGGCAATATAAGTCTGTACCGGAAAGGGCTTGATGAGTTTATTACCCAAATTTTGTACCGGTGATGTCACGATGGCTTTAATGAAGTGTGCCTGAACATTTCTTTTGTAAACTCTTTAAATCCTGATATAATGGCAAAACAAAAGGGTATTATTAAACTGGAGGGTACTATCGGTGATATTACTTTCTATAAAAGCCAGGATGGCTACCTGGCCCGGGAAAAGGGCGGTGTGGATGCTGCACGTATTGCTAATGACCCGGCGTTTCAACGTACGCGGGAAAATGGCAGTGAGTTTGGCCGGGCAGGCAATGCCGGTAAGGTGTTGCGCACTTCGCTGCGAGGCTTGCTGCAACATGCAAGCGACAGCCGGATGGTGAGCCGGTTGACTCAGAAAATGGTGGAGGTGATACAGGCGGATAGTACTAATGTACGGGGCCTGCGTAATGTGATTGACGGGGAGGCGGAACTGCTTGAAGGCTTTGAATTTAATATCCAGGGCAAGTTGCGCACTACGCTGTATGCACCTTTTACGCTCACTATTGACCGGGCAGCGGGAGCGTTGTCTGTAATGATTCTAGGGTTTATTCCTGCTCAGATGATTACGGCTCCGGGCGGTACTACGCATTTTAAGATCATCTCTGCCGGCTCGGAGGTGGATTTTGAACGGGAAAGTTATGTGTCGGCTACGAGTGAAACACCCCTGATGCGCTGGGACAGCAGCTTGACTGCCGCTATTACCTTGTCTAATGCGGTGACGCCTAATAGTACTAGCCCGTTGTTCCTGGCACTGGGTGTGGCGTTTTACCAGGAGGTAAATGGTGTTCTGTATTCGCTGAAGAATGGCGGCTTTAATGCCCCGGCTTTGGTAAAGGTGAGCGGCCTGTGGGTGCTAATGACACAGGTGTATTGCTCCCGGAGCGGTTGCTGAATGACCTATTTTCATGCTTAAATTTTACGACTATGAAAGGTATTATGGAAAGGGCGGCGGCCCCTACTCCAAAGTTTTTTAAAAGACTGCGGAATATTGGCCTGGTGCTGGCGGCGGTAGCTGCGTCTGTGGCGGCGGCCCCGGTGGCGCTGCCTGCTGGGGTAATTAAAATTGCCGGTCACCTGGCTGTGGCTGGTGGTGTTGCCGGTGCGGTAAGTCAAACGGCTGTGGAGGGTGAGTGATGAACCAGTATTTTGATGGTACTACGAAAGCCGGTACTGCAGGGGGCACGCTGCTCACGGTGTTTGTTTTTATCAGCAGTGCGGATGTGTTGAAAACGCTGGTATTGGCCGGTATTGGTGCAATAGTGAGTTTCTGTGTAACGGTATGCCTTAAAGCGGCGATAAGGTGGTTTAAAAAGTAGTTTCTGCCGGTTTGGTGTGGCGACTTCCGGCGGAAGCTTATAAAAGTCCTGGCTAAGACCGGGGCTTTTTTTTATGCCCTGGGGTATATGAACTAAAAGAGAAAGAAAAAGGGAAAAAGAAAAAGAAAGCTTTGACACCAGCAGGCGTGTCGAGGCCCTGCAAGTAGGAACGGGATAAAGGATGGCCGGCAGCGCTGATGGAGGTTTGCACGGTAAAGCGGGCAAACCTGTGTTTATGCCGTAGTTCCTTGCAGGGGGGCTGGCAGAGGCGGTGTGCCAGCCTGCTAATTTTGCTGCATTTTTTATTTGTGATTTTGTTGTTGATTGTTTTCAATACAAAAGATGCTATTTTTAATATTCATCAAAAACGCTAACTATGGTTAAGTTTGTGACTAAGACCGGAAGTAACGGTCAGTATTATTTCAGCCTGAAGGCTGATAACGGACAGAAAATTTTATCGAGCGAGGGCTATACAACCAAAGCTGCCTGCCTTGGCGGAATTGATTCGGTAAAGGCCAATGCTAAGGATGATAGCAGGTATGATAAGAAGGTGTCTACAAACCAGAAGTATTATTTTAACCTGAAGGCTGCTAATGGCCAGATCATTGGCACGAGTGAGATTTATGAATCATCTTCGGGCAGGGATAATGGTATTGAATCGGTGAAATCTAATGCACCCGGTGCGGGTGTGGTGGAAGAATAGTATTGTAACTGTATTTGCTGAGCGCCGGGGCTTTTGGCCCCGGCTTTTTTATGCCGCAGATTTTTGCCAATCTGCTTTTTACTATGTTTGTTGAGCTGTTGTGGTTTTTTATACCAAGAAGTTGAGCAAAGTAGTGTAAGAAAAATACCTGCCGTTAGCTTTTCTTTTTGTCTTTGTATTCTTCGGGGATTATTACATGCGTTTCGGATTGGTAAGGATAAAATGGTGGAACATGGGCATAAAAATGTGTATCGAAATATCCATGTAAAATATCGGGAAATAGTTTGCGCTCTATGGGATGTATTGCCTGAGGGTTATGATACATAGATATTCCCTGTGCCCATGATTCCATGGGGCCATTTTCTCCAACGGTATACTTAAAGAGTAATGGGTCTGTGGCATTTGGATCGTGCAAATGTTGATTGCCAATACGGATCATTTTTATATTGGAGTCGCCATAACCTTTCAGTTTACCCATTCTGTTGAACTTTGCAATTGTACCGGAGTTACTAAAAACTACAGCACTAATAAACTCAGCATTGGGTTGTTTGAAGAAATTAGCCGGAATTATTTTATTTCCAATCTGATATTCGATTACTGTTCTTGCTTGGACTTGCAAGTTTCCTTTTTCATCGTAATGGTGGAAGTATTTAACCCCATACAGATACTCGTTTAAGTTGCTATCTGATAACAAATGAGCCATGCTATGATGAAAGGGCTCTACTGCGAGTATTAATGGATTGTTTTTAACCCATTCCAGATTCCAATATTCTTTTTTCAATTTGTTATATAGAGCACCGGCGAGCTTTACCATGCTTTTCTCTCTCAAATCATAGATAAATTGCATGATATTTTTTTCGTTTAAATCGGCAAAAATGTCTGTCTTATCTTTTAGCTCATCATCGGTACCAGGATTGGAGGTCACTGCCTCGACAAATATTTTCTTGTTGTCTTTTTCTAGTTCAAAGTCAGGTCTGGCATAATTCCGATGGATTTTGAATTGTAGGTCTTGAAAAGTTGCGGCTAAATAAAGCTCCCATATCCGAGCGTCAAATCCTTCTCCCTGAAATTGTTTCAAGAAATCAGGGTCTATGTCGGTTATTGAGTTATAGACTTCATTCAAAGTTTTCCGGGCTGGTTCATAGCCCCAAAAATCATCACGAACTTTTTTGAAGTTCCGATGTAGCTTTTCTTCCTTAATGATGGTGTTAAATAAGTCAATCATGTGATGAATAATTTCAAGATATAAATATCTACTAAAATAATAAGTAGTTCTCAATCTCTATTGCCTTGCTGCCGGTAAAAGCGCCTGCGGCAAAAAAGAAGCGTTAGCCTTGCAGCACACCTGCCCGCAATGAGCGTGGAAGCGTAGCGAGCCATGAAGGCCAGGGAGTGAGGTACGAGCGGACGGGCCTGCGAGCGCCCACGAAGGGGCCGGACAGTAAAGGGCTGACGCAGGAAGCACGGTGGAAGGCTCCATAGGAAGCCACCGGTGCGCTGGCCACTGACAGGCACTGGGGCGGCGGCTGAACTATACAAGTAAGCCTTAGCGGTGCTTTGCGATATGAGGCACGAATGAGCAATTAGCAGGCGCAAGGCGAACGCAGCCGCAGTGGGCCAGCCGGCGAGCAAAATTATGGGCAGCAGGTGGACTGTACACTAATGAAGCGAATGCATGACGTAGCGGAGCATAATGGAACCCGGTGAGTATAGTAGCGCCGGCTTGCGAATGGCCGGGTGCAAAGTGATGAGCCAGGTGCGGAGGCAGGGTACCCGGCCATGAAGCAGTTGCCAGGCTACGAACGTGGTGCAATGGTTTGGCGGGCTGCTTGCTGACGACAAGTGACGAACACCTTTTTACCGGCGAAGCGTGGGCTATGTGCGACAGCCTCCGGAGGCATGACGGCGAGGAAGATGCCGTTTCCCTTACTCCATACCCTAGTACTGAAGGTTTACAAACGGCACCGGGCACTTTGCGGCTCATGCGTTAATACATATAAGTTGCGGGTATGTTACCCGATTAATTTGTAATTTACATGAGTTTTAAAAATTACATTTGCTTTATGACGCATACTACAACCCGCAACAATAAGATACACTAAGGCCGCAATGTAAAACGCTTCCGCGAAATGCTGGGCATAAAGCAGGATGCGCTGGCTTATGAGCTGGGTGATGACTGGAACCAGCAAAAGGTATCGCTGCTGGAGCAAAAGGAGACTATTGAAAGCAACATCCTGCACCAGGTGGCTGCCATTCTTAAAATACCGGTAGAGGCCATTCAGAATTTTGATGAGGAGCAGGCAGTTAATGTGATTGCGAATACCTTTGGCGACTATGGTATAGGATTTCAAAGAAATGAAAATCCAACCTTCCGCCCTATTGAAAAATTAGCTCAACTGCACGAAGAAAAGATTGCTTTGTATGAACGTATGCTAAAGGAAAAGGATGAGATGATGGCGAGGCTGGAACGGCTGATTGAGCAGAGGTAATTTGTAGTTAATTTTTTATACAAAGCCGCAAAGACAGAGGATCTTTGCGGCTTTGAAGTACATAAGCTTAAATGTAGTCGATATAAAATCTGTCATTGTTTTCTCTTGTCTCTACATTTTCAGGAGGGAAATCAGGTGGTGTAGCTTTAAATTTTAATTCGGGGGGATAGACTCCTGTTCTTTTTGCCTCTTTCTTTCCTTCCCGCTGCTGATCATGGGTTAGTTTTTGAAAATTCCGTAAATCTTTAATCTTTAAATCGCCTACCAGTATTGTAAAATTATAGTCACGCTCTGTCCCCCCTTTTACAATTACCTTTTCCTTGTTAACATGATCCTGCGGACGAGCTATTTTTGAAAATCCGTATTGTGCAGTATTGACTATTATAAAGTAGTTGTGCATGTCCCTGGTAGCGGCATCAATGATACTATTGTAGTAATGGGTGTCGGCATTCCAAACCGGGGCAATTATAGCATCGACTTGAGAAAAGAAAATAGACCGGTGAAATACATCTGCTAATTCATAGCAATAATATGAGGAAAAATAGAATCCCCGCCATTCAAAAAGGTCGTATCTATAAGGACGGGGTTTGGGAACGGCCATTTTTTCGCCACGCTCCTTTTCGTCCCAAATACAGTCTTCCTCAATAGGAGCGTAATGATTTTTAAGTCTTAATACGGGAATTGCATCTTTGTCTCCTGCAATGTTGATAGGTAATACTGTAAACAGGAAATTAAACCCAATATTCCTGATTTTTAGATGCTCAATGCCGGTAATATAAGCAATTTGATTCCTGGCAACCTGGTCAGTATATCTCGCTATTAAACGGTGTGGTAACGATAGTTCCGGCATTACAAAAAGGTCACATTTCTTAATACCGGATACTTCATCCAGTATCCTGTCGAAAATTTCCATTTTTTCTGAATCAACAACAGGGTTTCCATTAAGGCTTGACAAATATTCTTTAGCATCGACATATTTATTGATAAGTGCAACACGGTATGTGTCCTGACTCTGTCCTCCGTTTGGCGTATATATCTCTTGAATATAGTAATTGTGCTCTCTTTTTTCAGGTATAACTAATTTTGCGTCTTCTTGGATATCTGTTTTTAGCGTTTGAAAATATTCATCTTTGAGCAACTCTTTAGGTACACTGGGTTTGTTGATTTCATAAAATAAATCGAATGCAGTATTCAGCAGTTCGTGCGAAGAAAATTTATCAGTAAACCATTTTTTATCTGTTTGATTCTCGCATTCAAGTAGGTTTTTATAATAAGTTAGAATCGCAGCCTGCCAAAATTTAATTCGGAAGGGTATAAAATCTATTCTCCGAATACCAAATGACTTAGTGATATCCTCTTCTGTCTTCAATATCCCAAAAATAGATTCAGGACTTGTTAAGTCAACATTATAATCAAATGCGAATTTTGTAAACTGAAATAAGGGATAGTAAACAAAACCCCCTCTTAGTAAACCAGTGTCTCGAAATACCGTGTATTTAACTTCCAAATAATCAGCTGTTGAGTGATAGCTATTTTCAGCTTTCTTTTTTTCAATACTTGGAAGTATCGTTTTTAAAGTTCTAACTAATGATGGATTTTTTCGCAACATATTCAGGTCTAATCCTATAGACATAGCCAAGGCATTTTCAAAGTGCAGGCGAAGGGAGATTTTATAATCGTCTGCAGTGATGTTGAAATCCTGCTCATTATTTGATTCAGATATTTGTATCGATTCTATTTCATCAAGAATTTCTTTTGCCAAATCAGAAAGCTCATCCATCCTTTTGTATACTACCAACAGGGTAAATAGTTTTTCCCAAAAGAAGTAATGCTCTATCAGGTACCCGCCTTTGAAAAATTTTCCTATTTTATCAATTTCGGCCTCTTTATACAGGGCACCTCTTTGAATACGCCTTTTGATTAGTTTGCTTAAAAAAGTGGACAATTTGTACTTATTATCCTCCAGGTTTTTAAACCGTGCTTTGTTCAGGTCTACATTGTCGAAATTTGATTCGAAGGTCTGGCTTTCAAAATCGTCAAAAGATTCATCTTCTTCATCCGATAAGAACCGGAACATGCTGCTTCTCTCTTTTTGTTCTTCAACAAATTTTTCAATTAGGTTGGGACTATGATCGTGGTCAAACTGGTAGATAAATAACTTATCCATATTGAGCCTTAGATTCTTTAGGCTCGCAATCTTAAATGTAATGGGTTGTGAGTCTTCAGGAACTGAGAAGAGGTTTGGGAATTGAGTTTTAAGATATTCTTTAATAATTTCATCTTTATTGCCTTGTTTTGGCGCTTCATTATTGATCAGTTGTTCATCTAGTACTGTATTTTTAAGTACTATTAATACGTCATCTACATACCGTCCATAATATAGCGGGGTGAATTCTCTATTAATGTAACGATCTAATGATCTTAAATGAAAGTTTGCCAAAACATGAGAGGTAAATAATCCTATAGGGAGGGGGACAATGTTATCTTCTTCAATTGACAGGTTTGGTTTGACTACTTTTAAAAGACCTCTATATTTAATATGAATTTTTTTAAGGACAATGTGAATCACATCGTTCTCTATTTCAGGGAATTTTTTAAGCAGTGTACTTTCAAGTTTATCAAAATCGAACCTTACTTCATGATAAAAATATTTTAAATCAAAGTTCAATATTGTAACACTCTGCTCTTTATTTAGGGCATTTTTAGTAGCTTTTATTGCTAAAGACCACCAATTTTGAAATTGTTTAAAATATGGTTTGAATAAGGATCTTCCTTCAGTTTTATTGGTGCTTTGATCAATAGCAAGCCTGTTTCCAAATGAAGTGGCCGGTACTAAACCTTCCAGGTAAGCGCCGTATCGCATTAGCCAAATTGTAGCAATTAAATGTAGCTCAATCGGAAAATCACAATGAACATTTGGTCTTGCTATTTCGGTTTTGGCAGATGATATCTTATTGGTATAGTAGTTAGAATGAAAGTTGAGATGCCGGGGTTTAACTTTCTTTGGTAAAATTGAAAAATCCATTTTGCCTAAAACACTGCCAAATGCGTTATTTGATCGGCTCTCTGCTATGAAACTAGTGATATTAGAATTCAACCTTTTTTTATAAATAGCTACTCTTTGTCTTAAAATAAGGTCGTAATTGTCAAAATACACATTGGCCTGAAGTTTTGAAAAAGCAATTTTAACTTCTTCCTGAGTTACGCTTTTTGTCATACTACTGTGAGGTTTAAGTTTATCAAATAATATTGTTGCCTATAAATTAACGAGCAGGATTTATGCACTTAAGTGGAGTCAATGCATAAATAATCTATAACTATCTGCCTGCTTGTATTGCTGCCTGATTTGCCCAGGCAGGAAAGTTGTTGTACCCCTGGTCAAAAAACCAGCAGTAGGTATTAAACTTATCCGAAAAACGAAAGTTTTGCCCAAATTCACTTTTTCGCAAAAGCTATTTTGAAAGTAAAGGGTGTTTGTTTTTTTGTTATTGATCTCCGGCAAATCTTCAAACACACGCCATTTTCTATTCACTAACTCCAGGAAACGAATCTTTCTGCCATCTTCTGAAATTTGAAAAGCGAGGCGTTCCAATGGATTGGTACCTCTTGAAGTGATAGCTTGTTTATTGTCACGAATACGATTGAGGTGAATACCTAAAATGCCATTACCTTTTTCAAAACTCTTGACTATTTCATATTTGACCCATCTTCTGTCGGCGGTATCGTCGCCTATGAGTACAGCGGTAACGGATGTTTGGTTAAGCCCGGATTCAATCAGTGCTTTGATTACAGCAGCTCCTTTGCTCTTCTCTGTTTCCCAGATGGAGCCATCTATAAATGCTTCAGGGCTGTTTTTAAAGAGCCCGCTTTTGCGAACAACGTTTACTTTAAAGTTTTTTACGTCTTCATAAGAAAAACTGAAAAAGGTATGTCTTGGCATGAGCTATCTATCATTTATTGCTGTTTCTACCCATTGTTCAAGGTTATCCGCAATATTGCTATAGGCATTGCCCGCGGCCGGATTATACGTTCTTACCAAACCTGATAGCTTAACTCCCCCGGGAGTATACGTGTATTCAAAGGGGTTGAGGCCCTGGTTGCATCTCCCATTTTTCATGCAGTTGATGTTATGGATATATACGCCCAATACCCCTTTTCCATCCCGCCAAGCTTTTTCAATTTCATACTTTACCCAAGGTCTGCTATAGGTTTCTGTACCAATTAAAACAATTAAACAACTTTTACCTTTCAGGTTACTATCTATCCACTGCTCAATGGCCCGGGGACCGCCCTGCTTTACCTTCTCCCAATCATTGATACTAACCGGCTGATTCTCCTCCAGTGCTCCAATATTGCGTATTTGCTGCACCCGGAACACATCGTTGTCGTAATGGAAACTGTAAAAAATTTGTCGCTTTGCCATTTTATATTTTTTCGATTAATAGTTTTTGAAACAGGCTCATATATCCGTAGTCTTTTACGAGTCTTTCGTCCTGGTACTTTTCTTGAAGTAAATTATTGTAAACAATCCTGGTCGCCGCTCCGGTGCTGGCTATAGGGAGTAACAGTGCATCAGGCTGCTGCTCTCTAAACATGTTGAACTCTGCCTCTATGCCATCCATACCACCAATAAAAACAGCGGCGGAAAACTGATTTTCGCTTAACATATTTTGCCGCATAAGCCGGATACTATCCAGCTTGTCTCCTGTGCTAGGGGTAAATACAATGTTTTCGAATTTATTGTTGTCTTCCGGAAAGATTTCTTTGAAGTAAAGCGATTGATAAAGGGTAACGTGGTTTTGCACTTTTGATTTGAGCTCGCTTTTGACGATTTCGCACTCTTCCTCGGATAAGCGTATATCCCAATCGGTCCTTTCCAGCTTATTAATGATTGTCCTTTCGATAACATAATAAATAAGAGGTGTAATAGACGGATGACCACCCCATATAAGCCGGTGATGTGGCAATAAGATAGTAGTTAGTGCTATTACAGCATCCCGGATAGCTATGATATCAGCTGTATCGTAATATTTTTTATCACGATCGGGAATGGGAATACTGGCCGATAAAAAAATATTTTTCATTGATTAAAATTTAGAGAACCAGTCGTTGAATTTTTGCTTTTTTATGGTCTGGATATTCAAATATTTGTTTAGCCAGTCAAGGTGTTCCAGCCAGCGGTCTCTTACCGACATTTCGTCAAAAATCAGGTGAATTGACTCTATTTTATTTTTCTCAATCTTGGAGATCAGTTTTTCTGAGCTATGGCAATTGACAGACTGCGGGATGCCTATAGTAGGTATATATACTATCCGCTTGCCGCTGCTTACATCCTGGGTAATATACCTGCTATATTGCAGGTTTACTTCTATTTTATTGTTGTATGCCGCCCTGGTAAACTCTGTAATAAGGGCATCTTGCCTGGAAGCCAAATTGCGGGCTCTTGTGCCTTCGATAAGGTTGATGACATCGGTAATGACGCCAGGGTTCAGCTTGCCTCCCGTGGCGCCGGTATGCGGTAATTTATCAAAATCGGATTCGGTAAGTTGTTTTGAAAAAGCAAGGTGGGCAAAATCATTGAAGGGACAACCGGGCCAAATGAGGTGAACTATACCGATTCTTTTCAGGTGGGCCTTTTCTAACTCCTGGCTGCACCATTGGCTTTCGAGAAATTTTTCTGTATTGAGCATGAGTATTACATCGCAGTCGGTCATCCGATGCCATAGTTCTTCCTGAAATTCATCACCCTTATCTACAGCATGGGTATCGAGGAATACATCAAAGTTGTTTTGTTCCAAAGCTTCGTATAGCTGAATGGCTACGTTGCTGGATTCGCTCCTTTTATAGGAAATAAATATTTTCCTTGTCTTTCTTAATAATTCAAAAGCTTCTAAAATGAGGTTGCATATCTTCTTTATATTGTCGTCCAGCTTTAGGCCATTTTGATTGGTCAGCAGGTCGGGCATTTCTTCAGAAAACTCTTTTATATAAACGGGTAGGATGGCATTGCCATCAGCTTTTTGACTTTTGAGGATATGCTCTGTTTCTGCATCCAGGTGATCTTTATGCCCGGAGTAAATAACATAAGCCGGCTCGGCACCAGTATATTCACTTATGTTGTGTTTGGTGATTATTTTGAGCAGATCCTGTATTAGTTTGAGTTCATCGAATTTATTGCTGAGCTCTTTCTTTATTTTATTGAACAGGTCATCGTTTTCCCCAAGTAACACCAATTGATATTTGTACTTCATGAGTAATGATTTTAGCGCGTTAAGAATTGCCAGCTTGTTTGATTAAAGCTTCTATTTTTGCTAATACTTCCGGGTTAGTAATTGCCTTCAGTGTATAAACAATATATCGTACTGCCTCCAAGTCTTTAGTGATTAATTCTTCAAGTACCTTTCCTGCCTCGCGCTGGTTGTTGGCTGCAAGCTTTACTACTTGCTCTATCATTTCTTCTCTGTTGTACTGTTCGCCGTTTATTACATATTTCAATAGTTTTTGCAGCTCTGCATGATTGTGACCATAAAAATGCTGTACTACTTTATCGAAAACCTTGTCTCTGACATATAAATTATCAACCAGGGCTTCGCCCAATCTACGCAGCTCTGCCCTGTTAGAAAATAACGGGATAGCGTTTAGTAGTGCTTTATTGTCTACTCTTCTGTTTTTTACGAGGTACTCGCAAAAATGACGCAAAGAGGTTTGACTGGAAGCGATATAGGAAAGCATCTTTTCTACCAGTTCGGAATTTTCATGATCGTTGTCTACAAGGCTTTTTATTAAAGGCAGGAGGTTCTCTCTAAGTTCCACTGCCTCATAAATAGTTTCGATAAACCCGAGATCACTTCTGTCAAAAAGCATATTCAAAAGATTGCCTTTGATGGAGTTGTCTTTTATGTTCCTGAATACTTCTGCTGCCGTACTTTTATCTGATTCGTTTTCATAGAAATACCAGAAGATCTCTACTTTTTTAAAATCGTCGTTTGGCAACAGGCGGGATGCATTTTTATATATGGAGTACTTCTGGCGCTCCTCGTCGCTCAGTAGTTTTTCATAAATAGCTTTCAATGTATTTGAAAACTCGCTGACAATATCAATATCTGTGTAAGCATCATAACCTGACTCTCGCTTGATTGTATGAAGCAGCTTTTCTACGTCATCTTTGCTAAACATTCTGGTACTCTGCCGCTCAAGCATGGGCTCTATAATGTCTTTTACTTCTACATCATCTGTAAGTAATAAAAACCGGGTTCTGTCTTTTAACCAAAAGGCAGACCACTCTATATATGCCCAGGGCCTTTGGAGATATTTTGGCGTTAATATGGTGAGGATGGCATCTGAATCTTCGAGACCATTTTGTATTACTTTTTTCCAGTTGTCGCCTCCTCTGATAACATCATAAAAAACCTCAACATGATCGTTGAATATACGTGTGAGCATGTTTTTTACAAATTCGGCAAGCGGCCTCTCCTGTTCGTAGTAGCTTAAAAATATCTTGTAACTCATATATGGTGGCTTTAATAATGGCGCTTTTTATGTTTCAATTTTTAATGCAAATTGTCCGTAAAAGTATTTCCTCCTTTTAAAAAAAGACGAGGGAAAACACACGTTTTACAAACACTTACCTGTACAAATTATAAAAAGGTTAATGAACAAAAAAAGGGAAAAACCCCTTTTTTTGAATTGTGATGCTTATTTGACAATTGTGGGGTATGGGGCGCGAAAACGCTAAGTGAGGGGTATTGTTGACCGCTACGTAGGTAATTTGTATTTGTTTGAGGAGTTAGAAAGCGTCTCTTAATCTCCAGGTTAGCTCCAGTGCTTCCTGCCAGCCGGAATTGGCAAAGAGGTCAAGTATAGTAATGAGACTTTTGAAATGGCTGCTGTCAGATAAAAGCTCTTTGTGATCTGAGAGGATTTTTTCCGTCAGCTGTACAATCTGACCCAATGTGGTCTGGTCATACGTAAATCCATTGGCAGCAGCACAGGTAACAATAGCGGAGGACAGTGTGAGTACATACTCAGGATCTGTATATAGCATAGAATTTAAGAGCTGCATGAAATAAAAACCGGTATGGGCTACCATAAATCCGGGACCGATTTTTAATGATTCATCGACTATAAAACTGAGTAAGGGCTTTATTTTATTGAAGTAAGCATTTTTGTTAGCCTGCGCTTCTGCTGATTTTTTACCATCGCTAAGTGAGAAAAACAGTTTTTGAATAACACCATCAATAATTGTGAAGTCGTCGTTTGCACTCTCGTTATTCCATCCTTTGACTGCAATGGTTTTAAACCTGAAAGCGATAATGGCATGTACAATATGGATGAGATTGGTGTTCTTTTCAGGCTCAGCAACATAGTTGTTTTTTTCGCCGTGAGGAATAACATTTCTTATAATTTGAAAAAGAAGCTGGTTTGCAAATTCCTGAATACCCAGCTCTGCATGAATAATATCGGCCGCTACCTGACTATTGTATCTTATAACAAGCCTTAAAAGTAGAACAACATAGCTCTCCCAGATATCTTTCAATATAATACTGCCGGAATTTTTAAAATTTTCCATTAAGACCAACGCCAGCTCTTCTACTTTCTGCTGATCTGCTTTGACAATATTATTGTTGCAAATACGGCTAATAAGATACCTAATACATAAAGTGTCTTTTTCCTGTGCTGCTCTTTCTTTCAGGGTGTGCCAAAAATCGGAGTTGTGGTTTTCCCAATAGTAGTTAGCCGCATGTAGCGCTTTAAATCTTATAAACGGCACGTTGTCATTCATTAATTGAAGTACCAGGGGAGCTAATGCGCCGGAGCTGTCGGCATCTAGTAACTGTACCATGGTTTCGGCTGCCTGCGTTCTGGGAGTGGGAGAATGTGTATTGAAACGTTCAATAATATTCCCTACCTGGTATTGCGGTACCATATACAGATTGTGTCCGATATAGTAGTGGGCTATTGTTTCCACAAAAGTTCTGGTGGCCTTATCTAATTCTTTATTTCTTGCTACGATTTTAGCAAAGCGGCTTATTGTGTTATCACAATTAACCAACAGCTTTCTGCTAAATGTTGTGTGCTTTTTCCGAAGCTGCAGCAGTTCTGTCACAGTAAGCATCAGTGGCTCATATTCTGCCGGTGGCGGACTGTCGGAGTTATTGTAATCATACTTATCGTTGAAGGGCATAATCGCCTGAATAAGCATGTATGCTGTAAATTCGTTTGTATCGGCAGCGTTTACGCCCATGTCCTTTATTTTTTCTTCTGTGGACGGGTAATGAGCTTGCAGTATAGAAGAGGTTTTTCGTGGCTCGTTTTTTACTGTTTTGATTTCTGTCATGTAAGGGCCAGAAACCTGAGGCGTTAGCTGATTCGTTGGTATACAACTTAACAACCTTTTTATTCTATCCGCCACAGCCTCTGGTTCGTTAATCAACTTTGATGTTGTCAGGTTTACGATGGTAGATTCCAGTGACTGCTTTTGAGTAGTAGTGAGGAGACTCCAAACAGACCTTATTAATTCTCCCGCTTCGTAGTTGGTTTCATCGGACAGAAGTATTGCCGGGTTGTGTAATAGTCCAATAACCTGCTTTTTAAAAATGGCCGGATGGTGGGTGAGAAATTTTATTGCTATGCCCCAGATTACTCCTGATTCGGTATTGGAGAAAACGATGTTCATTACCTTACGGGCATCGGTATGTTTTTTCTCCTGAATGGGTTGCTCCAGGTACTTAAAAATGTGTTGAACATGAGACATGGGGCCAAACTCTCTATCGTCGTCTGATCCGAAGTAGGAATATTCATGATAGAGTTTTGCCTGTATGCCTCCAATATTTAGAAGGAATGGTTTGCGCGCTCCACGGAAGTACCGGCGAGCGCTGTATTGATTGGCAATTTTAAGGCCTAAGGGAATAGCCAATGCCGGGTCTAATTGAATTAACCCGCTATAGCTTTTCTCTAAATTGTGATGAATCATTTGAAAGTCCTGCCTTCGGGTACTACGCAAATTGATTACGACACTTCCTCCCAGGATAGTTTGTGTATCATTGTTTTCTGAGTGACGATATAAGGTTTCATAGATTAGCAACCCAAGCTTTTTATTCGCTTTAAAAATTGCCTGCAAATTATCAGTGAGTATATAAAAGAATCTCAAAGGGAAGTCGGGCTCTTTGAGGAGTTCAAGAATCTGTTTTATTTGCCTGGATGCGGCCTGTTTATTACTGCCAATAATTTGACAGAGGTTGAGTGTTCCCCAATGAGCTCCGTTTGTTTCAAGCATGGACTTATAGGATGAGGTTTTTCTCGCCTCAAGCACAAAGGCCATGTAGTTTAGAGCCGCTTTTGAAATTGCTGCATACAATATTTTGTCCGGGTTGGCGGCAATAGCTTTAATGGCCTGGTTTATCAGCAATCCAAATTCCCATAAGAATATTTCGTGCATGGACTTTGATATTTCGGCAAACAAGAGTATGTCTTTTTGCCGTGTTTTCTCTTTGCTGATGAACCTGATTCCTTCCAGTATTTTCCTTATTGTATTTGCTTTATCGATGGCATCGGAGGTATTAAATACGGGCAAAAGATCTTGTTCACTTTTATAGTATCCTCCCAGGATGTAGTTGAGTATGGTTTGGTGATATAACCTGAATAAAGGTGTTTCTTTTTTCCGGACGCTGAAGTAATGTTGCCAAAACAAGCTTCTGTCCTGGTCCCATAGTTTGCTATAGAAGTAAATAAAGCTCTGCCGGAACAGAAAAGGCAGTTTCTCGTTTTTATCAAGGTAGGTGAATAGCTCGTTTATGTTCTCCGGTATCAAATATCTGGCTACTGCATATTCCAACAGAATGTTGTGACTGTAAGAGATGTTTTGCTTTGTGGCTGAGCTTTCGACAATAATACCTAAACTAATAAGGTTGTCAAAGGTGGCTGAGTTGGACTCAGTAAGGACTTCTCTTTTGGAGCAAGACAGGCTTCCGTTTGTTATTAAAGCCAAGGTTAGCTTGTCCAGGAATATATCGTTATTGGTTTGTGTGGCTATCTTTGCCTCCCAAAAGGCTGCTAATAGCTGCTGCTCGGTTTCAATGTGAATCAAGTTTTCTGTTTTGAAGGCATTACCACCGGTAATTATTTCTTCCAACAACTTTAAGAAGTAAGGTATTTTAAGAAAGCTTTTTAGTTCGGCTGTACATTTTTGTATTGCGTGATACAATTTTTTATCCTTCTTAACAGCCAGCTCAAATTCTTCATCTGACAAATCTGGTATGGTTATAGACCTGCATTTAAGCTGGCCGTTTACATTTTCTTTCGGAAACAGTTCGCGTAGCTGTGTTGATTTTTCGGCTTCGAATATCCTGACACTTACCAGGATATTCCATTTATCTTTAAGCTCCTGTATGGCCTCTTTAATTTGCTTGAGTATTCTTGTTTTTGCCCGTTCGTCTTTAGCAGTATCAAATGCATCAAAGATGAGTAATCCTTTAAAATCGTTGCCCTGAAACGGTGTCTGGGTCAGGGCTTTTAACCAGTAACTACCGGTGCTTAACTCTTTGTTTATTTCTTCGTCTGTACCATCTATAAGTTCGTTGATTCTAATTACAAAGCAGGGGATCTGCTTTTTGTGACAAAGTTTTTGCAGTTCTGCAATAGTAAAGCTCTTGCCGGCGCCAGGGCCACCAATGATTAGACCGTTAGCAGCCTGCGCAAATGTGAACATATCCCGGGTCAGCTTTTTACGCTCAATATAAATGCCGCTTTTGTTAGTAGCTACCACCTGTGCAGGCGGTGCTGTAATGCGTTCCCTAACAGTATTAGGTGAGTTAAGCAATACCGGTGCTATTGCCTCTTCCAGTATTTGGTTTATCTCTTTTAACTGTGCGGGTAACTGTGCTTCATAATATATTTTACTCAGCAGTTTGGGGATATCATAGACTTCGTAAATGAACTCATTATCGTGTACTTCTTTCAATACACTTTTTGGACATTTTGGGGAAATGAACAGAATGATAAGGTGCTGAATACTTGAGTTTGCGGGATTGCTTCTAAATGTGGATAATGTTTTCTTAATCTTATCGGTATATTTTTTGTTAGAAGTGACCTGAACTGCTAGTTTTCTTTCTTCGTCGATTAAATCGATACTATCCCGATTTTTATCAGCTGCATTTGCATTTATCAGATTCCAACCAAATGCTTTGTTCAACAGTACGCAAAATAGATTTTCTGCATGAACAGCCCCATTTGACAAGCCCAATGAGTTTGAGTGCGCTATATGGTTTGCGTAGGCAAATAAGTAATTTTGAATATTGTCGTAGTAAGCAGTGGCGCTCATGGTTTCTATTTGTTAAATAGCAATATAACAAAAATAACCTGACCAATTCTAAGGTAATCAGTATTAACTGAGGGGGTGTAGAGCATGTTATTCGGTTCCCCGAATTCCTGACCAGACATCAGGCTATTTCAAAGAAGCACACTGTAATTTAAAAAGGGAAATTGGAAGAAGAGACCTATAGGATTTTAGACAGGCTACATTTTAAGCTGACTGTTTTTTTAGGAATGTCTAACCCTAATTGCCCGGCAATCTGCAGGTATGCTTCTCTTAAATCTTTGGACGAAAACGGCCGGAGCTGGCATAATTCTTTTACGAGCGCATTCCAATCAGGAATAAATTTCAAATGCTCCAGCCAACAAATGAGGTGAAGCGTGGTATATACCCTAATGGTACTATCCAGCTGTTTTAGCGCAGCAATAAAGGGTTTATCGTCTGATATAATCAGTTGTGCGTTTACTTTTTTAAGCTGCGCATATGCTTCTGCTTCTCCTTTATCAATTCCTTTTTGTGTTTCAAGTGTCATCAATACAATGGAATCGTAGGTGTTGCAGTGCCTGTAAAAGCCCTGCTCGGGATGTAAGCGCTGTAAAATCCATTCCCTGTGAGGCTCTGCGGCCGAACCCCTGGCATATTCTTTAACTATTTCCGAAGGAAAATAAATGGTGTGAAACAGGTTCTGCAGGTAATAGAAAAACGATTTGCGTTTGTGCAAATGACTCAGGTAAACAAGCGAAGCGTTATCAATTACTGCTGACTGATGCAAGGTGATGGTTGTTATTTTTTACCATTAAATAGTGAATCTAATGCCAATAAACCTAAACCAATCAGCAAAATACCACCTAAAACTGTTGCAGGATCTTCTCCCTTTTTTACAGGTGCGTTTTTGATGCCTGCCTGGCTTTTCTGAATCTGCTGAATTACCTTATCCAGTATGACCTGCGGTGAGTCTTTACTGGCATCAATAAATACTTCTGTGCAATTTGCGTTGTGCTTTAAATTTTTAACCTTGTTGTAAATGATGATGATTTTTGATTTATCATTTAATTGCGCAAAGGCGGTGTTTATCTCCTGCTGCACTATGTTGGTTAATGGAGATGTAGAGAACAGAATAAAGTAATCGGATGATTTTATACGGTATGCTGTTTCGTTATTCATTTGCCCCGGAGCTGAAAAACGATCCGGCATAAGCATATTGAATCCATGCACTGCACCGATGGTATGCAATCTTACAGCCAACGTTTGCTCAAAATCGTTGCCCGGATTATAACTTATAAAAACCGTAGTGGGCCTCATATCTTTATCACTATTTGAACTACAAAGATACTTGAAAGAGGTTGAATACATTTCTTAATAATTTAACTGTAGCGTATGCCTAAATGTATGAAAATCAAAAATTTAGTTAATATTGATGTTGCTATCCGCATAACGTGACACTTTTAATCCTTTTTTGAAGCCAGATATATTCCTGCAACGAATTTCTATTCCCGCTTATCGGCTGCGCCGGGTGCGAAGGCTACAAGATTGAGCATTTCGCGGAGGCGGCTGCGCAGACGGTTGCCGTAGTATTGCTCCAGCTCGCTGGCCGACAGGTTGGTGGTGATGTGGGTGCGTAGCTGTCGTGTTATAAAAAGGTCGTAACGTGTCAGGAGAATCTCGGTCATAACGTTGCACTCGTTGCCGTAATGTTTGTGGCTGCTTTCGGTACCGAGATCATCGAAGCAAAAGATACGGGGCTGGTAGTGGTACAACTGCCCACGGCTATAGCGATGTATGACGGTGAAACCATCGGCTATAAACTCAAAACTAATGCGCAGGTAAATGGGAGCGGTGCCCTTGGCAGTTGTTTTTGCCTTCTTTACATAGAAGAGTAACAGAATGTTTTGTTCATCGGCGGCAACTTTAAAAGATTACAAATTTATTTTTACTATCCGCAGCAAACAAGATGTTCAATTGCTGAACTACTTGCCAAAAAAGAGGTTTCAGTGAAATATCAGTGACCTGTTTGCTCACTTTCTGAACAGGTTACTGAAGGAATAAGAATTGTTGTCTTTGTTTGATACTGCCCCAAAGAAAAAACGCTGCAAATCAATGATTTTGCAGCGTTTTAACTTGTTTTGTATTACTACTTGCAGAGAGGAAGGGATTCGAACCCTCGATACGGTTTCCCGTATACACACTTTCCAGGCGTGCTCCTTCAACCACTCGGACACCTCTCTGTATGGGGCAGCAAATGTACTGCTTTACAGACAAAAATTTATAAATTAAATAATTTTTTGGCGTTGGTACTGGTGATATGGGCAATGCTTTGCAGGCTGGTCTCATGCAGGTCGGCCAGCTTCTGGGCCACATGGGTAAGGTAGGCGGGTTCATTACGTTTGCCGCGGTAGGGCACGGGGGCCAGGTAAGGGGCATCTGTTTCCAGCACTACATAACTCATATCCACGTCGGTAATAAATTTATCCAGCCCGCCATTCTTAAAAGTCAGTACCCCGCCGATACCCAGGTACAGGCCCATATCGGTAATGGCTTTGGCCTGCTCCAGGTTGCCGGAAAAACAATGAAATACACCTTTTAATTTTCCTTTCTGGTACTCCCGCACTACTTCAATACATTCATCATTGGCATTGCGGGAATGGATCACCACCGGCACATCATAATGCAGTGCCCATTCAATCTGGCGGCGGAATGCGATATACTGTTGTTCCTTATGCGTAAGGTCCCAATAAAAGTCCAGCCCGGTTTCGCCAATGGCGATAAAAGACCGTTGTTCCAAATATTGCTCAGCTATCTTTAACTCTTCCTCAAATTGTTCATTCACCGAACAGGGATGTATGCCCATCATGCTCAGGCACCAGGGATGGGCGGCTTCCGTGTCCAGCATAGCCTGGTGGGTTTCACTATCTATAGCCGGCATGAGTATCGTATTTATACCATTCGCTGCTGCATTTTTCAACATCATTTCCTGGTCATCTTTATACGTATTGGCGTAGATATGAGCATGAGTATCAATAAACATGAGCTTTTTTAAGGGGTTTGGTGATATGTATTGCAAACACAAATTTGTCAAGAAAGTTGAAAATTGTTTGCATAATTTAAAATTTATTATACCTTTAATACAGTTTTCATAGGGTACGGATTAAAAACGGGCCAGGGTTTCTACCCCGGCCCTATTTTTTTTAAGAGGTATTTATCCGTGTCCTGCATTTTGCTGGCTATCGTAGTTTTACGATACCTTGGTGATGGCCCTGAAACTATATCCCTGTTCACTAAAATAAGCGAGTGTTTTGGGTAAAGCATATTGCAAACGGGGAAATGCTTTTTCACTGTCATGAAATACAATGATAGAACCTTTGGTCGCCTTCCCTATTACATGCTTTAAACAATCTTCGCCGCTGATCGTAGTATCAAAGTCTGCGGATAACACATCCCACATGATAATACTGGTTTTTTGGGTGCTTTTGTTCAGCGAAAGTTGCTGCAGGTTTTTAGCCTGGAAACCACTGATGCGACCATAAGGCGGGCGGAATAAATGGGAGTCTATCCATTTGGCTGCTTCCAGTATATTATTAATGTATACCTGGTCATCCGTTTTCCAGCCATTATAATGATTATGGGTATGGTTGCCTACTGCATGCCCTTCTTCCAGTATACGTTTATACACAGCATGTTGTTCCGCTACATTTTTCCCGATACAAAAAAAAGTGGCTTTGGCCTGGTATTGCTGCAAGGTATCCAGTACAAAAGGTGTAACGGTCGCATGGGGGCCGTCATCAAAAGTGAGGTATAAAATTTTTT
Organism: Terrimonas rubra; assembly: GCF_042686025.1. Taxonomy (NCBI): domain Bacteria; kingdom Pseudomonadati; phylum Bacteroidota; class Chitinophagia; order Chitinophagales; family Chitinophagaceae; genus Terrimonas; species Terrimonas rubra. Next base: position 37,644 of record NZ_JBHUOZ010000001.1, on the reverse strand, counting down.
CCGAGGTAGGTAAACTCCAGGTATAACGGCTGTAAATTTTTTTTAACCACCAGGGCGTTTTAATAAAATACTTTTTCATTGCCCCGCAAAGATAAACAGTCCTTTTATCAATCGCTAAACGGCCGATACCTACTTTATACCTGTATACTATAATCTATATACTGTAATCTATATACTATGATCTGTATACTTGAATCTATATACTAAAGTCTAAATACTCCTCTCTCCATTCTATACATTAACTTTGCCGCCTATGAGTAAGAATGTCAGAGTACGGTTTGCACCCTCACCAACGGGTGGCTTACATTTAGGTGGTGTAAGGACCGTTTTATACAATTATTTGTTTGCTAAAAAGCACCAGGGCGATTTTATATTACGTATAGAGGATACCGACCAGAGCCGTTATGTGGCCGGTGCAGAAGAGTATATATTTAAATGCCTGGAATGGGCAGGTTTAACACCTGACGAAAGTCCTTTGAACCCGGGTGCTTTTGGTCCTTATCGCCAGAGCGAAAGAAAACAGGCCGGCATTTACCAGCGTTATGCCGATAGCCTGGTAAAAGATGGTCATGCTTATTATGCCTTTGATACCCCGGAAGAACTGGAACAAATGCGCAGCCGATATAAAACCGAACAAAACCCTTCGCCGCAGTACGACCGGAATGTGCGTTTAAAAATGCGCAATTCCCTGGCATTGACAGAATCCGAAGTAAAAGCTTTGCTGGATAATGGTACGCCCTATGTAGTGCGTATAAAAATGCCGGATGATGAAACGGTTAGTTTCACTGACATGATCCGGGGCGAAGTAAGTTTTAATACATCATTGGTAGATGATAAAGTATTATTAAAGGCTGATGGTATGCCTACCTATCACCTGGCGGTGGTGGTAGATGACTACCTGATGCAGATCACGCATGCATTCCGTGGGGAAGAGTGGCTGCCCAGTGCGCCGGTACATATATTATTATGGAAATATCTTTTTGGACTGGACCAGATGCCTTTATGGGCACACCTGCCTTTAATATTGGGACCTAACGGTAAACTGAGTAAACGTGATGGCGCCAAATACGGCTTCCCGGTATTTGCCATGAACTGGACCGATCCCAAAACCAATGAATTGACAGAAGGTTTTTTTGAGAAAGGATTTTTGCCGGAAGCGTTTATTAACCTGCTGGCCTTACTGGGCTGGAATGACGGCACCGAACAGGAACTGTTTTCAAAGGAAGAGCTGATCAATGCTTTTTCTATGGAAAGGGTGCATAGCGGCGGCGCTAAGTTTGATTATGAAAAAGCCAAATGGTTTAATGCCGAATGGATCAAACGTACCGATGCGGCAACCTTATTACCAGCTGTGAAAAATATCCTGGCCGATAACCATATTATTGTTGTGGATGATGCGGTGGCACAACAGGTGATTGACGCGGTAAAAGACCGCTGTGTATTACTGACAGATTTTGTACAACAGGCAGGTTTCTTTTTCCAGCAACCGAAGGAGATAGATATTGCTTCCATTCAGCCCAAATGGTCCGAAGCTAAACAATTGTTTTTTGCAGAAGTGATCCGGCAGTTTGAACTGGCTGATCACTGGGATGCAGCACAACTGGAGCAGGGCTTTAAAGAAATGGCCGCGGCTAACCAGTTAAAACCCGGTGATGTGATGTTACCCCTGCGTATTATGTTAGTGGGTGGTAAATTTGGTCCGCATGTTTTTGATATTGCCCAAATAATAGGTAAAGCCGAAACGATTAACAGAATGCAGCATACCTTAGGTTTGCTGGCTTAATACGATACTGGTGACCAGGTAAAATTGCCCGGCTATTGCCGGGCAATTCGTTTACAGGCGGGCAGGGATAATGTCAAAAACCTTACATTTGTTAGTATAAATAAAATACATGAACAGACCGGTACGCGTTTTAGTGGCTAAAGTAGGATTGGACGGGCACGACCGTGGTGCTAAAGTAATTGCAACGGCCTTGCGTGATGCCGGTATGGAAGTAATTTATACAGGATTGCGCCAGACCCCTGAAATGGTGGTGAATGCTGCACTGCAGGAAGATGTGGATGCCATTGGCGTAAGTATTTTATCCGGTGCACACATGACCGTTTTTCCTAAGATCATTGAACTGATGAAAGCAAAAAGTATGAATGATGTATTGCTCACCGGGGGCGGCATTATTCCTGAAGACGATATGACGGCATTGCAACAAATGGGTGTGGGCCGTTTATTTCCTCCCGGCACCACTACCGCCGATATTACCGGTTATATTACGGATTGGGTGAAAGCGCACCGTAACTTCTAAACAATCTTTTATCCTTACCTGCTAACTCCTAAAATTAGATAAATGACCTTTTCCCGCATGGTAATGGCTACGTGTGTAGCGACGGCCTTGTTTATGGCCTGTAACAATAATGACAATGGTATGAAAGTGATTGAGCGGGAGGAAGAACCGGATATTTATCAGGTAAAAGACGAGGATAAAGCCATGAACAATGCCATTGCCACGGCCAGGCAAAGCCTCGGGATATTTAACACTGCCTTAAAGAGTGGTGCCGATAGCCTGCAAAGTTTTTCCCTTAAAGTGCGGTATGATATGCCGGACGGGTATGGTGAACATATCTGGTTAAACGAGGTTAGTTTAAATGATGGAGTATATACCGGGATTGTAAATAATGTACCCGATGTGATCACCGAGGTAAAGTTTGGTGATACGGTAACGGTGAACAACGATCGTATCAGTGACTGGATGTACCTGGCCAACAATAAATTAAGGGGCGGTTATACGCTAAGAGTGATCAGGGAAAAAATGTCACCGGAGGAAAAAAAGAAAATGCAGGAACAAAGCGGTTTCATTATTGAATAAAATAAAAACCGGAAAATAATTTGAAAATTAACAGTGTTAAGTATATTTGCGCTGTAATTATTTATAATGGGTATTAAAGAAAGAAAAGAGAAGCACAAAGAAAACCTGCGCCAGAGCATCCTGGACGCGGCTAAAAAGCTTTTCCTATCAGAAGGCTACGACGCCACATCCATTAGGAAGATTGCCGCCGAAATTGAATTTAGTCCTACCACCATTTACCTGTATTATAAGGATAAGGCCGAGATAGCCCATGCCCTGCATGTGGAAGGGTTTAAAGTACTGGCCACCCGGTTCGGCGTATTGCAACATGTTAAGGACCCTTTTGAACGTTTAAAGGCCATGGGGATATCTATATCCGTTTTGCCCTTGAAAACAGTGACTTTTATGAGTTAATGTTTGTATTAAAGGAACCCATTGCCCACCTGAAAGGAAGCTGCGTATATGAAAACTGGGAAGAAGGCGAAAAAGCTTTCCAGGCTTTGATGATGAATATAGCAGCCTGCCAGGAAGTGGGTTATTTTAAAAACCTGGATACAACGGCAGTGGCCCTGATCGCCTGGAGCACTTTACACGGAATATGCAGTTTAAAGTTACATGGACACCTGGATCATATGAGTGAACATGAGCCCTCCTTACAACAGATGGAGAATATAGTAGGACAATCCTATGAAACATTTATGCAGATGCTGGAACGGCTAAAATAATTTTTTTTCATTTTACTTAACACTGTAAATAATGATAACGGTATTTAGGAGTAAGCCAAAATTGTTGCTGTTTATCTTTTTATTGCCTGTATTGGTACAGGCTCAAAACAGCCTGGATGGTTATATTGATAGCGCACTGACCAACAACCGGGTATTGCAGCAAAAAAACATCTCCCTGGAAAAAGCCACCCTGGCATTAAGCATTGCCAAAAGTTATTACTATCCTAACCTCGGGTTCCAGGCAGGGTACCAGACTGCTGCTGGTGGTCGTGATATCAACCTGCCCCTGGGCGATCTGCTGAACGGCGTGTATGGTACATTGAACCAGCTGACTGGCAGCAATAACTTTCCGCAGTTAAAAAACCAGCAGGTTAATTTTTTGCCGAAGAATTTTTATGATGCCAAACTGCGCACCACCATGCCCCTGTACAACCAGGATATTTACTACAATAAAAAAATAGCCCACCAGCAGATAGCATTAAGCGAACTGGATATTGATGTATATAAAAGAGAGCTGATCAAAAACGTAAAAGAAGCCTACTATAATTACTTAACGGCGTTACAGGCCATTGATATTTACAAACAGGCACTGGAAATTGCTAACGAAAGTAAAAGGGTTAACCAAAAACTATTGGACAATGGTAAAGGCCTGCATGCCTATATATTGCGTTCGGAAAGTGAAATAGAGAACATCAATGCACAGATCAATGCAGCTGAACAACAATCTGCCAATGCCATGATGTATTTTAATTTTTTATTGAACCGGCCTTTACGTGCATCCATCAGCACGGACTATCCTGTTGCTAAAAATATGGAAGAGGCCGGTGGTTTATTACTCCGCGAATACAATAATTCCAGCCGGGAAGAAATAACCTTACTGGATAAAGTAGTGCAGTTAAACGAAACAGCAGTGGCCATGAACAAAAGCGCTTATTATCCTAAGCTGAACAGCTTTTTAGACCTGGGATCGCAGGCAGAAAATTTTAAATTCAACAGCCAGTCCCGTTACTATATGTTAGGCCTGCAGCTGGATGTGCCCATCTTTACCGGCTTTCGTACAAAAAATAAAGTAAAGCAGGCCGAGCTGGATGTGGCCAATGCAAAGATCAACAAGGCCCAGGTAGCGGAACAACTGAACCTGGCAGGCAGCGTAGCAAAAAATAATTTACTGGCTGCCTGGCAAACCTATACAGCTACCACCAAACAACTGGAAGCAGCGGCGGCTTACCAGCGTTTAATTGACCGCGGTTACAAAGAAGGTACCAACACTTTTATTGAAACCGTAGATGCCAGGGGACAGTTTACCCAGGCGCAACTCGCCCATAATATTCAACAATATAAAGTTTTAATTGCTGCGGCTGTACTGGAAAGAGAAGCGGCAACTATACCTCTAAAAACCAACTGATATGTACAATAGAAAAACATTGATAGTGACTTTATGCAGCATGCTGGTACTGGTGGCCTGTAAAAGCAAAAAGCAGGCGGAGTCAATACCGGATGATATTATACCGGTAAAAGTAATGTCCTTGCAGATGGACTCCCTGGAACAAACCATTCATGCATCAGGCCAGTTTACTACTGATGATGAAACCAACCTGTCCTTTAAAAACGGTGGTATTATCCGGAAGATATATGTAGATGTAGGTGATGTGGTTAAAAAAGGCCAGCTATTGGCTACCGTTGACCTGACAGAGATCAATGCCATGTCGCAACAGGCATCTTTAGGTTATGCCAAGGCCCAGCGTGATTATGAAAGAGCCGTGAATTTATATAAGGACAGCGTAGCCACCCTGGAACAAATGCAGAATGCCAAGACGGCGCTGGACATTGCCCGCCAGCAATATATTGGTGCCGGCTTTAACCAGAACAATTCTGAAATAAGAGCCACACAGTCAGGTTATGTATTACGCCGGTATGCGCAGGAAGGCCAGATCGCCGGTCCCGGTACTCCGGTATTACAGATAAACGGTGCCGCCAATGGCAACTGGATACTGAAAGCGGGTGTAAGTGATAAACAATGGTCGGCCATAACAGTAGGCGATAAAGCCATTGTTACTACCGATGCCATGGATAGCAGGACCCTGGCTGCTAAAGTGATAAAAAAATCAGAAGCTATTGATCCGATGAGCGGCACTTTTATTATCCAGTTACAAATAACTGATGCTGATAAAAAAGGGATTGCCGCCGGCTTATTTGGCAAGGCCATTATTACCCCTTCCCGTACCACCGAAGCCTGGGCCATTCCCTACGATGCCTTACTGGACAGCGATAAAAACACCGGTTATGTTTTTGTAACTAACGATGACAGTACGGTACAAAAACTCAGTGTACAGATCAGTAATGTAACCAATGGTAAAGTGATTATCCAGAGCGGACTGGAAAACGTTAAACACCTGATCATATCGGGCAATGCTTACCTGAACGAAGGTTCAAAAATTAAAGTGATACAATAGTATACACTCATTAGTTGATAATTAAAAAAACTGGCAGTGTTGGTGTGAAGGGCTGTACGGACGGTCGCTGCAGGCACACTCCTGTTGATCCAGAAACCTCAAACCTCATGTTATATCATGAAAATATCTGAGTACGCAATCAAGAATAACCAGTTCACCCTCATTATGGTGTTAATGGTAGTAGCGGTGGGTATTGCCACATTGCTGGGCATGCCCCGTTCAGAGGACCCTGAATTAAATGCACCCATATTCCCGGTGGTAGTGGTCTATCCCGGCACCAGTCCCAAAGACATGGAAGAGCTGGTGGTAAAACCATTGGAGAAAAATATTTATGGCCTGGAGAATATTAAACGGATCAAAACCAGTATTCACGATGGTTTGGCGGTATTGGCCGTGGAGTACCGGTATAATGTTAAGGTGGACGATAAATACCAGGAGCTGGTACGGGAGGTGAACAGTTTACGCAGCCAGCTGCCACAGGATATTTACAATATTGAAGTACAGAAAATAGATCCCTCCAATGTAAATATTTTACAGATTGCCCTGGTATCGGAAAACGCATCCCGTGATAAACTCACTGCTGCCAGCGACGATCTGCAAAGCGCCCTGGAAAAAGTTACTTCACTAAAAAATGTGGAAGTACAGGGGTTGCCCGATCGCATTGTAAGGGTGAATATGCAGCTGGATAAAATGGCCCAGTTGCATATACCGGTACCCCTGGTAGCATCGGCATTACAAAGCGAAATTGCCAATATTCCCGGCGGTCATATTAATGAAGGCAATAAAAGCTTTAACATTAAAACCAATAACAGTTACCAGGATATTGAGGAAATAAAAAATACCGTAGTAGTAAGCCGCAATGAAGGCACCATTTTTTTAAAGGACATAGCGGATGTATATTTTGATTATGCTGCCGAAACCCATATTACCCGGCTTAACGGGCACCGGGCGGTATTTGTCATTGCGGCATTGAAGAAAGGGGAGAATATCACCAAGGCACAGGATGCTTACCTGCCCGTGATTGAGAACTTTAAAAAAACATTACCGGCCAATATTGACCTGCAGCTGCATTTTGACCAGGCGGCCCAGGTAACTAACCGCTTAAGCAGTTTAGGCGTAGATTTTTTAATAGCCATCGGCCTGGTATTAATTACACTGTTGCCATTGGGTACAAGGGCATCCCTGGTAGTAATGATATCCATTCCTTTATCACTGGGTATAGGTGTTATTTTATTGAACCTGTTTGGGTATAACCTTAACCAGTTAAGTATTGTAGGTCTTGTTGTGGCCCTGGGTTTATTGGTTGATGACAGCATTGTGGTCGTAGAAAATATAGAACGCTGGATGCGGGAAGGGCATTCCCGTTTGCAGGCAACCATTAAAGCTACCAACCAGATCGGCAAAGCGGTATTGGGCTGTACAGCTACACTGATCATTGCCTTCATGCCACTGGCTTTTATGCCCGAAGCTTCCGGTGAGTTTATACGCAGCTTACCTGTTTCGGTGATCAGCACCATCTTTGGCTCTATGATCGTGGCGCTGACCATTGTGCCGTTTTTATCCAGTATTATATTAAAACCCAGTGCTAATGAACATGGTAATATATTTTTGAAATATTTACAAAAAGCAATTCATGGTACTTACTCCGTATTATTGGACAAGGCCCTGAAACACCCGGTAATAACCCTCATTATTGCTACTGCCGTGTTTGTAGGCTCTTTATTATTAATCCCGGTAATTGGCACCAGTTTATTCCCTTCCTCGGAAAAACCACAATTCTTAATTAATGTTTCGGCCCCCTTACAGTCCAATATATTCTATACCGATTCCATTACCCGGCAAATTGAAAAGGAATTAAAGAACATACCGGAAGTACAATACTTTGCGGCCAACGTAGGCAAGGGTAACCCGCGTATTTACTACAATGTAAACCAGCAGAACGAGCGCAGTGATTTTTCCGAAATTTTTGTACAGTTGCAGCCAAATATCAAACCCAATAAAAAAGTAGAGATCATTGAAAGCCTGCGCAACAAATGGACGCCTTATCCGGGTGCTAAAGTAGAAGTAAAAAACTTTGAACAGGGACAACCCATGATATCGCCGGTGGAAGTAAGGTTATTAGGCGATAATCTGGATACCCTGCGTAAACTGGCTGCCGGGGTGGAGGAGATGCTGAAGAAAACGGAAGGAACCATTTATGTGAACAACCCTGTACGCAATTTAAAATCGGATATACGTATTACCGTTAACAAACAAAAAGCACAGCAACTGGGCGTACCTACGGTAAACATTGGCCGCACAGTGCGCATGGCAGTTGCCGGCATACCGGTAGGCAATTTTACCAATCCCAATGCGGACGGTGATGATTACAGCATTGTGCTCACCACTCCCAGGGCTTCCTACCCGGATATCACAGTGTTTGATAATATTTTTGTGAACAACAATGAAGGCAAAGCCATTCCCCTGTCGCAGCTGGCTACCATTGGTTTTGAAACCTCGCCCCAGAGCATCAACCACTTTAATAAAATAAGAACGGTAACCGTAAATGCCTTTGTACGTAAAGGGTTTTTAAATGATGCCGTTATTAATGATGTGATCAAACAGATGGATAAAACGGATCTGCCGGCCGGCTATACCTATGCTATGGGTGGCGAGGTGGAAGGCAAAAGCGAATCCTTTGACGGCTTTGGCAGTATTATACTGGTAACGGTATTTATGTTTATTGCGGTGCTGGTATTACAGTTCCGGACCTTTAAAAGTACGCTCATTGTTTTATCGGTAATTCCTTTGGGAATAGTAGGCGCAGTACTGGCCCTGCTGGTAACGGGTAATTCCTTATCCTTTGTGGCAACCATCGGTATTGTGGCACTGGCGGGCATCGAGGTCAAGAATACCATCCTGCTCGTTGATTTCACTAACCAGCTGCGGGAAGAAGGCATGGAGCTATTACAGGCCATTGAGGAAGCCGGCGAAAAAAGATTTTTACCTATTATATTAACAACCTTTACGGCTATCGGTGGATTATTACCCATTGCTATGTCCAGTAACCCGTTAATATCGCCCCTGGCTATTGTAATGATCGGCGGCCTCATCAGCTCTACCTTATTATCCCGTATTGTAACACCGGTTATTTACAAGCTAATGCCACCTAAAGTGGTGGTGAAGGGAAAAGAATTATGAATGCTGAATGATGAATTGTGCTTTTAGCTTTAGGCTTTGCGCTTTCAGCATTTTATCCATTGTCAACTGTCAATTGCTCATTGTCCATTGCCTAAAAACTCAGTACCTTAGCGGCTATAGTTAGTTGCAAATATGAGTATATCACCGGCAAAAGAGAATATTTTAAAAAAGATCAGGGAGGCATTAAGTCATCCTACGGCCATACCTTTTCCGGCCAGTGAGGGTAATGCTTCTGTATATAAAGCACCGCAACAGGAAAATGAAATTGAATTTGCCGAGCAGTTCTCCAAACTGCAGGGCAGGTTTGTATACTGTATTAACCAGCAGGAGCTGGCTTTCCAGTTGAGCAGCCTGATACAAAAACAGGACTGGCAGAAAGTATATTGTGTGGAACCGGCCTTGCAGCAACAATTGAGCGCTGCCGTGGCGGACAGGCTGGTGGAAACCGGTTTAAAAGATAGCGATGTAGCCATTACCGGCTGTGAATTCCTGGTAGCCCGTACCGGTAGTATTGTATTAAGTGCCGGGCAGCAAAGCGGCCGTAATACCAGCGTATATGCGCCTATTCATATCTGCATTGCTTATACCCATCAGCTGGTAACCGATGTTAAGGATGCCTTAACGTTAATAAAAGATAAATATCAGGATAAATTGCCGTCATTAATTACTTTTGCTACCGGCCCCAGCCGTACTGCCGATATTGAAAAAACACTGGTAGTAGGCGTGCACGGCCCCCGGGAAGTGTACGTGTTTTTAGTAGATGCCTGACGATTTTAATGCCATTTGAAACCAATTATAAATAAATGGCTTCATCTTTAATACATAATGATTAAATGAAAACACCCTATTTATTTGTATACGGTTCTTTATTAAGCGGCTTTAAAAGTCCGGCTTACGAATATATAAGCCGTTACTTCCTGCTGGTAGGTGCTACTACGGTACCGGGAATATTGGTAGATATGGGTAATTACCCGGCAGCCGTACCCGCCAATGACAGCAGTACCTTAATAAAAGGCGAGTTATATGTGATCAAGAACCCCGCCGAGTTATCCTGGGCCATCGGGCAACTGGACGATTATGAAGGTGCCGTACCCGAAGTAGGCGAAACGCCTTTATACCGTCGTGATACGGTACCGGTTACTGTAAACAATGAAACCGTAGCGGCCAATATTTACTGGTTCAATGGCGATGTGAGTAATAAACCGGTTATTCATTCGGGAGATGTGCTGACCTATATGATGGAGAAGAATAATTAATTTTTTACCGGCAGTAGTTCCCTGATTGAGCTGATGTTGCGACGCTCCATTCATCGTTCGGTTCGCTATTGAGCAGCGGCAATGAACAATTTTGTTACGGTCTATAAACCTTAGGTTTGAAAAATATTCATTATTAATTCTTAATTATTAACTTCTCTTCCCTCTTGTCGACCAATAAAAAAATATACTTTCTTTCCGATTTTCATTTGGGTGCACCCGACCATGCCACCAGCTTACAACGTGAAAAAATGTTGGTCAAGTTTTTGCACCAGATCAAAGAAGATGCGGCCGAAATTTTTATAGTAGGTGATATGTTCGATTTCTGGTACGAATACCGGAAAGTGGTGCCCAAAGGTTTTGTACGTATCCTGGGAAAACTGGGGGAGATAACCGATAGCGGTATTCCTGTACATTTTTTTGTAGGCAACCACGATATGTGGATGAAGGATTATCTGACCGAAGAACTGAATATTAAAGTGTATTTTGACCCGATTGAATTTACGTTCCATGGCAAAAAAATGCTGGTAGGTCATGGTGATGGTTTAGGCCCCGGCGATCATGGGTATAAGCGGCTGAAAAAAATATTCCGCAACCCCGTATGCCAGTGGTTATTTGGTATACTGCCGCCTGCCATAGGCATGGGCGTGGCCAATTATATGAGCCGCCGCAGCCGGGCACAAACCGGTACGGTGGAGGAAGTGTTTTTGGGAGGCGACAAGGAATGGCTGGTCCAATACTGTCAATACAAACTGCAGCAAAAACATTACGATTACTTTGTGTTTGGTCACCGGCATCTGCCTATTTATTACCAGTTACAGCCTGACAGCTATTATATTAACCTGGGCGATTGGATAAGGTATTATACCTATGCGGTGTTTGACGGTGAAAAATTTGAGCTGTTGTCATACAACAATATGGAGCATAAAATCATCTATCATCATATCAGCCAATAATGGTCAACACAATCAGGTATACTTTTGTCAGCCTACTGGTGTTTTTCAGCACCTTCTCTATACTTTCTGCACAGGATGATAGTTTGTTTACATTGCAAAAAAACATTCCCGGTAATATCAGCTCCTTTGCCGTGGACAACCTGGAAAACCTCTATATTTTAAACAGCAGCGGGCAGTTAAAAAAACTGACCGAAAAAGGGGATTCGCTGGCGGTATTCAACAATGTAAAAAAATACGGCGAAGCCACGCTGATCGATGTTTCCAACCCGCTGAAAATATTATTATACTACCGCGATTTTTCAACCGTAGTGGTTTTGGACCGTTTGTTAAATATGCGCACGGCCATCGATCTGCGTAAGACCGATATTTTGCAGGCCGGCACGGTGGCCCTGTCCTACGACAGTAAAATATGGGTATATGATGAAGTGCAGAATAAACTGAAGAAAATTGATGATGAAGGCAAATTATTACTAGAAACGCCCGACTTCCGCCTGTTGTTTAACCAGACAGCGCAGCCACAAAATATTTTCGACCAGGATAAACTGGTCTACCTCTACGATTCAATACAGGGTTTTTTTGTGTTTGATTACTACGGGGCTTTAAAAAATAAAATACTTATTACTAAGTGGAAACATGTGAGAATAGTAGGTAAATATATATATGGTACGGATGGAGCTTTTATATACCGCTATAATATCACCACTTTCCGTTACGATAAATGGCCTGTACCTGCCGCTATTGCGGGCGCCAGGAAAATTTATTTTACCGCTAACCGCTTATATGTGCTGAACGACCAGGGAATTAATGTGTACGGTTTCCGGTAAGGAACACCGGCATGGTGTTCCATTTCCGTTTTTATATTTTTGCGATTCATTAAAGGATAAAACATGAACGACTTCCTGAACCAGGTTTGGTTTGAAAATACGGTACAGTCTTATTTCATTGTGATACTGGTAATACTGGTAATGCTGGGCATAAAAAAATATGTGGCGCATTACGTGGCCAACCTCTTGTTCCTGGGCGTTCACCAGATATGGAAGGATGTAGATAAGCCCTCCTTTAAATCCCTGGTGGCAAAGCCGCTGAGCATGTTCCTGTTTCTTTTTGTTACCATTGTAAGCCTCGATAAACTTACTTACCCGGAGGTGCTGAACTTTAAAATCTACCGGATCGACTTTCATGGCCTGCTCGAGACAATCGCCACTATTTTACTCATTGTTTCTTTTTTCAGGCTTATCATCAGTATTGTGAACTTTGTTGCCCTGATCCTGCACCGGAAAGCAGAGCGTACCGTGGACCCGACCGATGACCAGCTGATCATTTTCTTTAAAGAATTTTTCCGGGTGCTTATTGGTATTATCGGTTTGCTGATGATACTGAAATATGCATTTGGTTACCAGATCAGTAACCTGTTAACCGGCCTGAGTATCGTAGGTGCGGCTGTTGCACTGGCTTTACGGGAAAGCCTGGAAAACCTGATCGCCTCCTTCATTATTTTCTTTGACAAGCCTTTTCATGTAGGCGATGTGGTAAAGGTGAATACGTTTACCGGCACAGTGGAAAAGATCGGTTTACGCAGTGTACGTATCCGTACCGATCAGAAAACCTTTATTACGGTACCCAATAAACAAATGGTAGATACCATTATTGATAACCTGTCCATGCGTACCCAGCGCCGGGCAGATCTTAGATTAGAGATCGGTTTATCAGCCACGGCAGAACAACTGGATAAGTTTGTAAGTGAAGTGCGCCGGGTTATTACCCAGGGCGATATTCAGAACTCCTCCGCGTATTTAACGGATATAACCCCTTCCTCTTACCTGGTAGCGGTGGAATACTATACGGGCCCTATTACCATGACCGACTTTAATACCCTGAAACAGCAGATCAACCTGCAGGTATTACAACTGGTCCAGGATCTTGGTATGGAAATATCGGGCGGCAGTACCGATATCAGTATCCGGCAACCTAACCCTCCGGCTGCTAAAACGGAGCAAAAAGAACTGTAGATATTACTGTTTATTTATATGTGTGTAGGAGTATAATGTAATCTTATTGTCATATCGTAAATAAACGAACAGCCGTTTTAGGTTTTTTTCGGATAAACGGTAAAATATCTTGATGGAAACTTGGGCAACGATTTGAGTTTCCATAGTTTTGCTCCCGATTTCCTGAAAACTACTCAAAAAAGGAAATGCCGCAGATCAATTGGAACCACAAGATAGAATATTACAGAAAGCACATGAACTTTTTCTACGTTATGGTATTCGTAGTGTGAGCATGGATGAGATTGCCTCTCAGTTAGGCATGAGCAAAAAGACCATTTACCAGTTTTTTACGGATAAAGATGCATTGGTGCACGGTGTTATTGATACAGAGATCAACTGTAGCAGGGACGAGTGCATGAGTCATAAGGAAAGGTGCGAGAACCCCGTGCATGAAATATACCTGGCCGTTGAAATAGTGCAGGATATGCTGCGTGTAATGAATCCCTCTATTATTTACGATATGCAGAAATACCACCCCGGTGCTTTTAAAAAAATGAGGGACCACCAGGAAACTTTCTTATATGGTATTATTAAACAAAACCTGGATGAGGGTAAGGCTCTTGGCCTGTATCGCCCGGAAATAGATACCCATATCCTGTCCAAATTCAGGCTGGCTTCGGTTTTTTTATTATTTGATCAGCACCTGTTCCCGGCTGATAAGTTTAATATAGCCGAAGTACTTACCGAAATGACCATGAATTTCCTGAACGGACTAACCACCCCCAAAGGACAGAAACTTATTGATAAATACAGCAAACAGACGAAAACCAAACAAATACATGAAACCAACTAGCAAACAATGGTGGGTAATTACCCTATTAAGCCTGCCATTATTTATACAGGCGCAGCAGACTGCCGCCCCGGTAGTACACCAGTTTACGGTGGCGCAGGCAGTAGAATATGCCCGGAAAAATAATGTACAGGTAAAGAATGCTTTACTGGATGTACAAAAACAAGCCCAGGTAAACCGGGAGGTTACGGGTATGGCTTATCCACAGATCAGCGGTTCGGTAAGTACTACTTATAATCCTAATGTAGCCACCCAGGTAATTCCCAATTTTATATCTCCTGCTACCTACCAGGTATTGGTACAGGAAGGCGTAAAAGATGGCAATGGTAATCCGATACAGATGCCAGGAAGCTTTGATTTTATAGCAGCCCAGTTTGGAACAAAATGGTCTGCCAGCGGTGGTGTATCACTTAACCAGATCATTTTTGACGGCCAGGTGTTTACCGGTTTACAAGCCCGTAAAACATTGATTGATTTTGCGGAGAAAAATGTTGAAGTGACCGAAGAGTCTATCAAAGCAAACGTATATAAAATATACTATCAACTGGTAGTAAGTAAAACGCAATTAGAATTGCTGGACAGCAATATAAGCCTGCTAAACAAATTACTGCATGATACAAAAATTATGTATGATAACGGGTTTGCGGAAAAGTTGGATATAAATAAAAGCACAGTACAAATTGCCAACCTGCAAACTGAAAAAAATAATGTATTGACACAGGTAGCAAATGGTTACCTGGGGCTGAAAGTGTTAATGGGTATGCCGGTAGCTGATTCATTGGTTTTAGTTGATAAAATTGATGATGACCTTATTAAACAGGATATACTGGCAGCCGGAATTTTTAATTACAATGAACGTAAAGAATACCAATATGCGGAGCTGGGTATTAAACTCCGTGAGTACGATATTCAACGTTATAAATTGAGTGCAGTACCTACTTTATCTCTAAATGGTATGTATAGCAAGAGTGCTCAGCGTAATAAATTTAACTTCTTTAAATCAGGTGAAGATTGGTTTGATATTTCGGCCATTACATTAAACCTGAACATACCGATTTTTAAAGGATTTGCTACCAGTGCAAAAATAGCCCAGGCCCGTATCGAGTTGCAGAAGTCAAAAAACCAGGCCGAGGCTTTGAAGTTGAACATTGACAGCGAAGTACAGACAGCAAAAAACAATTTTGTTACTGCAATCAACAGCCTGGATTATCAAAAACAAAATATGGCACTGGCAGAAGAAGTTTACCAGCAAACTAAAAAGAAATATGAAGTAGGTACGGGTAGCCAGACTGAAATTAATACGGCGCAGAATGATTTAAAAATGGCACAAACCAATTATATCAACGCCATGTACAATGCAACTGTCGCTAAAGTTGATTACTTAAAAGCTACCGGTAAACTATAATAATTAAAACACTGAAACCAACTAAATAAATGAACAACATGAAAAATATATTAACACTCACAATGGCCCTGGTAACGGTACTGGTATTTGTTGCCTGCGGCGGTGGAAAAAAAGAAGGGAAAAGCGCATTGGGCGATAAGAAGGTAGAACTGGAAAAATTAAAGAAAGAACAATCTGCGTTGAACGACAAGATTGGTAAACTGGAAGATGAGATCGCTAAACTGGACCCTACCGCTGCCAACGCAAACGCGAAACTGGTAAGTGTGAGCACTATTGGTACTGATTCCTTTTCTCACTTTGTTGACTTACAGGGTAAGGTAGACGCCGTAAACGTGGCCATGGTAGCTCCAAGGGGACAAGGTGGTGTAGTGCGTGCCGTGAATGTTAAACAGGGACAGGCCGTAAGTAAAGGCCAGCTGATTTTACGATTAGACAATGCGTTAGCCTCACAACAACTGGCTGCTGCAGAAACACAGATCGCCGGTATTGAAGCACAGGTTAAGCTGGCACAGAGTGTTTATGAAAGACAACAGAATCTTTGGAAAAATAATATTGGTACCGAAGTGCAGGTATTACAGGCTAAAACAAATGCAGAGAATGCTGCTGCACAGTTGAGTGCTGCCAAAGCCAATGTACAGCTTGCACGCGAAGCAGCAGGTCAGGCAAATGTGTATGCCGAAATGAGCGGGGTAGTGGATGTGGTAAATGTGAAAGTAGGCGAATTTTTCTCTCCTCAATCCGCAGCTATGCCTCAAACAGGTATCAGGATTGTAAATACAGGTGATTTAAAAGTGGCGGTACAGGTTCCTGAAAATTATATTACCAATGTGAAAGAAGGAGCTGCTATCCGTGTTACTTTCCCTGAGCTGGATAATAAAGTGGTAACCACTAAGATCAGTGTTGTATCAAAACTGGTTGACCCTGTAAGCAGGACCTTCTTTATTGAAGCCAGGTTGCCACAGGATAAAGCACTTAAAGCAAACCAGATCGCTAAAGTACAGATACTGGATTATACCAATAATGCAGCCATTACTATTCCGCTGAATACTTTACAAACCGACGATAAAGGCAAGTTTGTTTTAGTGGCGGCCAATGAAAATGGTAAACTGATAGCCCGCAAGAAAGAAATACAGATCGGTAAATTATATGGTGATCAGATTGAAGTGAAAGCCGGTTTGGCCCAGGGCGACCAGATCATTACCGATGGTTTTCAGAATGTGTATGACGGACAAGCCATTACTTTAAGCAAGTAATACATAACCCCGCAGCCGCTACATTCCCGCATTTATAATACTGGAAATTATAAAATGCATTATGTGGTACGGCGATAGGGGACACAGTTGATAAAAAATAATAGAAGATTTACAATGAACAGCCTGCCGGAAAGGAATGCTGTTTGATAAATAAAAGTTTATGTCAGCACTTGAAAATTTTACAGGAAAATTCAAGGAATTTAAGCCTACCAGCTGGTCGGTAAAAAACAAAACATCCATTTACCTGTTAATGTTGATTGTAACATTAATAGGGGTGTTCCAGTTTGTTACACTGCCTAAGGAACAATTCCCCGATGTGGTAATGCCACAGATATATATATCGACGATTCATGTGGGTAACTCGCCCAAGGATATTGAAAACCTGGTGACACAGCCCATTGAGAAACAGATCAAGGGTATTACCGGCGCCAAGATCACCAAGGTAACGTCTACTTCGGTAAACGACTTTTCGGCCATTATTGTAGAGTTCGGCACCAATGTAAAAGTGGATGTGGCGCTGCAGAAAGTAAAGGACGCCATTGATAAAGCCAAACAGGACCTGCCTACAGACCTTACCCAGGTGCCCACGGCCATGGAGATGAGCATTTCTGAAATGCCCATCATGTATGTGAATGTGAGTGGCGATTATGATGGTCCTACTTTAAAGAAATACGCCGATGAGTTAAAGGATAAACTGGAAGAGTTATCACAGATAAACCGGGTTGACCTGGTAGGCGCCCCGGAGAGAGAGTTCCAGGTAAACGTGGATAATTACCGTATGCAGGCTGCGGGTATTACGTTTGATAATATTTCCAACGCTATTAAGAGCGAGAATATGGATATCAGCGGTGGCCAGTTCAAAGTAGGTAATATGCAACGGAACCTGCAGTTAAAGGGGCAGTTTAAAACAGCCGCTGATATAGAGCAGGTGATTGTACGTAACAGCAAAGGGAACCCCATTTATTTAAAAGATATTGCCACTATTAAGGATACTATTAAAGACCAGGAGAGTTATGCCCGCCTGGATGGGAAGAATGTAATTACCCTGAATATTATCAAGCGTAGCGGTGAAAACCTGATTGAAACGAGTGATGATGTAAAACGGATCACCGAAGAATTAAAGGCAAGCACTTTTCCTCCCGGCCTCGAAGTGCGTATTACCGGCGATAGCAGTAACAGTACCCGCGCTTCTTTTGACGAACTGGTAAATAGTATTGTTATTGGTTTTATACTGGTATTATTGATCCTGATGTTCTTTATGGGTGTAACCAATGCCTTCTTTGTGGCCTTGAGTGTACCCCTGAGTATGTTTGTGGCCTTCCTGTTTTTACCGGCAGGTACTTTTGTGGTAGGATCGGCCATTACCCTGAACTTCATTGTACTGTTTGCCCTGCTGTTCGGCTTGGGTATTATTGTGGATGATGCCATTGTGGTAATTGAGAATACGCACCGGATATTTGTGGAAGGTAAGGGACAGATAAGCTCTACCAAAGCCGCCATGATTGCGGCCGGTGAAGTATGGTACCCGGTATTGGCCGGTACATTAACTACGCTGGCGCCTTTCTTCCCCTTATTATTCTGGCCGGGCATTATCGGTAAGTTCATGATCTACCTGCCCCTGATGCTGATCTTTACTTTAACCGCATCACTGATCGTGGCCTTTATCATGAACCCGGTTTTTGCCGTGGACTTTATGAACCATGCCGAACATGAAAAAGAACCGAAGTCAGCCATCTTTAAAAAAGCTTCTTTCTGGATACCCATTGGTGTAGGTATTGTTTTTGACCTGATGGGATACACTTTTGTGGGTAACCTGCTCATCTTTATCATGATCTGTATATTACTGAACAGGTATTTCTTTGATGACTGGATCCATGGATTCCAGAACAAGGCCTTACCCTGGATCATGGGACATTATGAGGACCTGTTACGCTGGGCCCTGAAAGGCTGGCGCCCTGTATGGTTATTATTAGGCGCGGTAGGTTTATTCTTTGTTTCTATTTTCTTGTTCAGTGTGCGAGGTTTATCGGTGGTTACTTTCCCTAACAGTGATCCTAACCAGATATATGTATATGCCAAGTTACCTACCGGCACAAGAGTAGAATATACTGACAGCATTACCCGTATTTTAGAAAACAGGGTATACAAGGTATTGGATATGGACCCTAAAAAGGGTAAACTGAACCCGATAGTGGAAAGTGTGATCGCTAACGTAGCAGTAGGTGCTGCTGACCCTAGCACAGGTGACCGCAGTACGCGTCCTGAATTAGGTCGTATACAGGTATCTTTTGTGGCCTACGAAAAACGCCATGGAAAATCATCAGCCCCTTACCTGGATAGTATCCGTGCTGCGATGAAAGGTATACCGGGTGTGGAATTATCGGTAGCACAGGAAGCCAGTGGTCCGCCTACTGAACCACCGGTAAATATTGAAGTTGCCAGTGAGGATTTTGATAAACTGATAAAAACAGCGGTTAATCTTAAAAACTACCTGGATAGTGTTCGTACACCGGGTGTGGAAGAACTGAAGATGGACGTGGACCTGAAAAGCCCTGAAATTGCACTTACCGTAAACCGGGAAAGGGCAATGGCGGAAGGTGTATCATCGGCACAGATAGGTATGCAGATCCGTACTGCCGTATTTGGTAACGAGGCAAGTAAGATAAAAGACGGCGAGGATGAGTATAAGATACAGGTACGTAATATTGAAGGGCAACGCAGGAACTTAACAGAACTGCTGAATATGAAGATCGCGTTCATGGACATGTCGTCCGGCGCTTTTAAAAGTGTACCTATTTCATCGCTGGTAGATGTTGACTATACTAATACATTAGGAAGTGTAAAACGTAAGAACCAGAAAAGGGTGATCACCCTGGTGTCCAATGTACTGGAGTCGCAGGGGTATACTGCCGCCGGTGTGAACGAAGAACTGAAAAAAGCCATTGCCGACTTTAAACAATTGCCACAGGGTGTAACGGTTAAACAAACCGGTGAAGGGGAGCAGATGGCCGAAACGGCTAATTTCCTTGGCCTGGCTTTAGCTGCCGCTTTATTAATTATCCTGTTCATCCTGGTATTACAGTTTAACTCGATCAGTAAACCTGTGATCATTTTAACGGAGATCGTGTTCAGTGTGATCGGTGTGTTATTGGGTTATGCCATTACCGGTATGCAGGTGAGCGTGGTAATGACGGGTGTGGGTATATTAGGCCTGGCGGGTATCGTAATTAAAAATGGTATCCTGGTAATTGAGTTTGCCGATGAACTGCGTGGCCGTGGTATGAAAACCATGGAGGCAGTGATTGAGGCCGGTAAAACCCGTATCATCCCGGTATTGTTAACGGCTTTGGCTGCCATACTGGCCCTGGTGCCTTTGGCGGTGGGCTTTAATATTAACTTTATTACCATGTTCTCGGAGCTGAATCCCCATATTTTCTTTGGTGGTGACAATGCTTCTTTCTGGAAACCGCTGGCCTGGACCATCATCTTCGGCCTGGCGTTCGCCTTTTTTATGACCCTGGTATTGGTGCCCAGTATGTACCTGATAGCCGAAAGGTTACGCCGCCCGATGCGCAACCAGTTTGGTGGTAAATGGATATCCTTTATGGGAATTCCGCCGGCCATCTTCCTGTTCATTCCTTTAATGATCATTTCGATGGTAACACATAAGCGAAAAGTAAGGCGCCGTGCAGCGAGACTGAAAAAAGATCCGGAAAAATATAAGGTTAATGATAAATTCATAGGTAGTTGGTTATAAACTAATTATGATTATTTTAACAGGTTTGGGGCAATTTTTTTAGAATTGCCCCAAATTTTTTTTAAAAACTGTGCAGCAAATTCAAAAGCCCTTTTGTCTTTGCAATTGTCGGGCATCGACCCGGCTGATCAGTTCCCTATTATAAACGTCACCGTCAGATCACACCTAAATTTTTTTATATTTTCCGCATTACTAACTGCTTATTTGCGGCAAAAGCGATCCTTAAAAGGGGTCGCTTTTCATTTTTAGCCTAGGGAAAGAGCCGTGGTTCGAGCCATGGTTCGTGTCTCACGAACCATGTTTTAGTGGGCAGAGTATAACACTGAGGAACAGGCCATGGTTTGCATTCCACAATTCAGATTTTACCACAGCGTACACAGAGGGGTTTCACAGAGTAGCACAGAAGAGCGTCAAAGCCATGGTTCGTGTCTCACGAACCATTATCTCCGGTAACGGAGATGACGGCTAATATGGAAGGGTAAAAACCGCTGCATAAGCGCCTTTGCCATTGTTTATTAAAACTAGCCTGCTGTTAAAAGATATACAGGCGACGGGCTGCCGGATTGCAGCGGCACCCCCGAACATAGTGAGGGGTACAGCGGAAAGCCGGAACTGCTGCTGACCGGAGTGGCTGCTGCCGAAAGCCCCAAAGGTTTAAGGGAGTAAGCAATAAAGTATAGGGTTGATGGATTATATTTTTAATTTTTACTTTTCACTTTTTCATTCTCTCACCCGCTTTATAAAATCCACAACAATTTTTCAGTTACTTTTGAGGCCGCAAATACTATCGGCATTTATACATGAAAAAATTAGACTGGTACATACTCAATAAATTTCTCACAGCTTTTGTGTTTTGTATGTTGTTGTTTACCACCATTGCCGTGGCGGTTGATGCCAGTGAAAAAACCGATGATTTTGTAAAAACAGGCCTGTCCTCCTGGGAAATTTTTAAACAGTATTATTTAGGCTTTGTACCTTTTATATGGGGTATGTTATTTCCCCTGTTTGTATTTATTGCCTGTATCTTTTTTACCAGTAAACTGGCTTTAAAATCAGAAATAATAGCCATACTGGCCAGTGGCACCAGTTTTAACAGGTTCCTGAGACCCTACCTGGTGGGTGGCATTTTCCTGGCTTCCATTTTATGGTTGGGCAGCCGCTATGTATTGCCCCGGGCAAATGGCATACAGGTTGATTTTAAGACCAAATACCTGGATAAGGACGACCCCACCAAAAACGATAACCATTCAGGTTGCTGGAATTGCTTTTTCCGCAGGCTGGACAGTACCACTTATGCCGGCTTTAAAAATTTTAATGCCGAATCGCAAAGCGGCGGGATGTTTTTCCTGAACAAGGTGAAGGACGAAAGAATTGTGTATAATATCAGGGCCAACAGTATTAAATGGGATACCACGGTAAATAAATGGCGGGCCATATCGGTTACCGAACGTACAATAGACAGCATGCAGGAGCGCATCCGTACATTTGAGGAGCTTACCCTGGACCTGCGGTTAAAGCCCGAGGAGCTGGTGAGTGATGAAGGACTGAAAGATAAATTAACCACTCCCGAGCTGGCCGAGTTTATAGCCAAGGAAGAACTGAGGGCTAATGAGGGGTTGAATGCGTTAAAAGTAGAACGTTACCGCCGTACCGCCACTGCCTTTTCCGTTATTTTGCTCACCCTGATAGGGGTTATTATTGCCAGCCGTAAAACCCGAGGCGGCAGCGGCATGCACCTGGCCCTGGGTATTATTATTGCGGCCTTATTTATTGTATCGGACAGGTTTTCAACCGTATTTGCGACGAAGGGCAGTTTTCCCCCGTTTTTAGCCGCCTGGATGCCCAATATCGTGTTTTCGGTAGTGGCATTATTGTTATACCGCAAAGCACCTAAATAGTATTGCCGGTAACATTTACCGCTGATTGAATATTAGCCCGTGTTAATAATATATTAACCCCGGATATTGTCTTTTTTTTACAAACTTTTACCCTCATTTTTTGTTGTACCGTTGTCCATTGGCTATCTTTAGCGCGATAGCTAAATTTATTTTTACACGAAATAGTTTGTCATGGGAATAATCAAAGACAGGTTTAAAGCCAAGGCTGATGTAACGGCTGTTGAGATTAAAGAAATGCTGAAAGAGCATGGTAATAAAGTAATAGGCGAAGTACAATTATCGCAGATATACCAGGGTATGCGTGGCATGACCGGGTTGGTTACCGAAACATCGTTACTGGACGCTCAGGAAGGTATCCGTTTTCGCGGCTTTACCATACCGGAGTTAAGGGAAAAACTGCCCAAAGCGCCGGGTGGCTCTGAGCCGCTGCCGGAAGGTTTATTTTACCTGATGTTAATAGGGGAGTTGCCTACTGAAGAAGATGTGCATCATTTAAGTGCCGTATTGCAGCGCCGCAGTCATGTGCCCACACATGTGTTTCATACCATTGATGCCTTACCGTTAAATACACACCCCATGACACAGTTTGTGGTGGGTATTATGGCTTTGCAAACCGAAAGCCAGTTTGCGAAAAAATATGCCGCCGGCATGAGCAAAAAAGATTACTGGGAAGCGGTATTTGACGACTCCATGGACCTGATTGCCCGTTTGCCACATATTGCCGCTTATATCTACCGCCGTAAATACAAATTCGGTAATCATATACAACCTAACGGGTTACTGGACTGGGCCAGCAATTTTGCCCATATGTTAGGTTTTGAAGATGAGAAATTTCATGAACTGATGCGCTTATACATGACCATTCATGCCGACCATGAGGGCGGTAATGTATCGGCTCATACTACCCACCTGGTAGGCTCGGCATTAAGCGATCCTTATTTAAGCTTTGCCGCCGGTATGAATGGCCTGGCAGGGCCTTTACATGGACTGGCTAACCAGGAAGTGATCAAATGGATCTTTGAAATGCAGGAAGAGCTGAAGAGCGATGATCCTACCAAAGAAGAAATTGAAGCCTATGTACGTAAAACCTTAAGCGAAGGGAAAGTGGTACCGGGTTATGGCCATGCTGTACTGCGCCAGACCGATCCCCGTTTTACCGCGCAAATGGAATTTGGTAAAAAACATATGCCCAACGATAAGCTGGTAAACACGGTTTGGAAAGTATATGAAGTAGTACCGCCGATACTGGAGTCTTTGGGAAAAGTAAAAAACCCATGGCCGAATGTTGATGCGCATAGCGGTGCTTTACTGGTACATTTTGACCTGAAGGAATATGAATACTATACCGTGCTGTTTGGTGTGAGCCGTGCACTGGGTGTACTGGCCAGCCTTTGCTGGGACAGGGCTTTGGGCTTTGCTTTAGAAAGACCAAAATCAGTAACCACCGACCTGGTAAAAAAATGGTTACGCGGCGAAGACAATATCTGGGGCGATTAACCCCATAGTAAAATAAAGATCGGATAAGGAGAAGTGATTCTCCTTATTTTTTTGCCCTACAGGAAAGAAGTAATAATGGCGTGCCCCTGTTACATAACTACGGAAGTGTATTAATAACAGTGTATAAGTCAATCCCTTGTTTATATAACAGGGTCAGGCTGTCCGCTATATCTTTTGCACTACGCTGCCCTGGCCGCCCGCGGCAAAAGGATGCCGCTTCCATCCTTCACGCTGGCTGACGCCTGTAGCGGGTAGCAATACAAAAACGTTAAAATCAATCATTGCCACCGGGTAAATTGTCAAATTACCTAATTAACAAATGGGTAAGCTGATTTTGGTATGGTTTTTTATAAGTATTAGTCAAACAACATTGTTTAACCTATAAAATGTTTTTTTTATGACTAATAGAAACAAAATACTCTTAGGTGTAATTGGCGCCGCTGCAGCCGGTGTAGTAGTAGGTATGTTACTGGCTCCTGAAAAAGGAAAAGATATGCGTAAGAAAATTAAAAAAACTACCGGCGATTGGGCTGACACCGTGAGTCACCTTTTTGAAAAAGGAAAACACAAAGCTGAAGCCAAGGCTAAAGAACTAAAAAATATTGCAGAGGAAAAAGTTAACCGGGCTAAAGAAAGTTTATCCTAGCCTTTATACAGTTTTTCTCCGTTTGTTTTAATGTTCAAATACTGATAAAAGTATTAACTTAACGGTAAGTGAACATTATTTAATAAAGGGCGGTACTGTTAATACATACCTGTGAGTATTGAAACATGATGAGGATGCAAGTATTGTGTTTTACAGCGCAGCAATGTATTAATAATGCCGCCTTTTAATTTTTTATATTATGAGTGCATTAAAAGAAAAGACAGCTGACATTGTTGATCATATAGAAGACATAGCCGAAACCTACTACAGGCTTACGATTGTGAATGCCACACAAAAGGCAACCAGTCTAGCCTCGTCGGTGGTTATTATGCTCATCGTGGCGGCCCTTAGTATGTTTGTACTGGTTTTCCTGGCAATTGCCCTGGCCATATGGCTGGGCGATGTTTTAGGCAGCCGGTCCGGTGGTTTTTTATTATCGGCCGGTATATTTTTAGTGGTATTGGGCATTGTGTTGTTGATCAGAAAACCAATTATTAACGGGATCCGCGACTTAATCGTTAAAAAAATTTATGAATAAACCTCGTACATATAATGAATTGCTGGCCGAAAAAGCCAGGTTGAAACTCTTGCTGGCCAAACAGAAGGAGATCATTCACCAGGATTTTAACGAGATTAAAACTGAACTGGAGCCGGTACGTAAAATATTTACCCAGGCAAAAAAACTTTTCTCTAAAGATTCCGGCGGCGGCTTACTGACCTTAGGGGCCGATAAGCTGATTGACCTGCTGATAAGGCGGGTGTTACTGGCCAGAAGCGGCTGGCTGGCCAAACTGATAGTACCCGTTTTGGCAAAAAACTATACTTCCCATATTGTGGATGACAACAAGGGTAAGATCATGAATTGGATATTCTCCCTGTTCAAAGGCCGTAAAAACAAAAACACAGGCGAAGAGGAGTGAAAATAGCCGGCTATCATACGTTCAAATAATTATTGCAACATAATTTGTTTGTATTGCTGCGAAACCCCTAAATTTGCTCTCCGATTCAGGAAAGTGAGTAGGGGAATTAGCTCAGTTGGCTAGAGCGCTTGCATGGCATGCAAGAGGTCACCGGTTCGACTCCGGTATTCTCCACGAAAAAGCCCCATAGTTATGGGGCTTTTTTATGTCAATAAGTTAAGGCGGAAGTAGTATGCCCTTTACATGCTCCGAAAGGGTCCGGGAAAAGATGGTCCTGTCATTTTTTTGCTTTCGTATGAAATGACCAAGTTCATAACTTTAGAGAACTTTTATGGCAGCCTTTATTGTATACATTATTTACAGCCCAAAACTAGATCGTTATTATATCGGTTATACCACTGATATGACTAAAAGAATAAATGAACATAATTCCGGTGTTTCTACATTCACGGCTAAAGCAACTGATTGGATATTGAAATGGAGCAAGGGATTTGACAGCAGGGAATTAGCTATGAAGGAGGAAAGAATAATTAAGGCTAAGAAAAGTCGGAAATACATTGAATGGTTAATAACTAAAGAGTAAAAGTTAGAACGCTTGCATGTCCCGAAAGCGTTCGGGAAAGAGGTCACCGGTTCGACTCCGGTATTCTCCACGAAAAAGCCCCGTCTATTAAGGATGGGGCTTTTTTGTATGTCGCGAAAGAGGTCACCGGTACGACTCCAGTATTCTCCACACAAAAGCCCGATAATTATGAGGCTTTTTATTTCAATTATTGGTTGAGCAATATTTACAGACTCGGGTCACATTTAGCGGCTAATATTTTTTGTCAACCAGTTTTCAATATATTGAGCCACTTCTTCCCAGCCATTTTGTACACATATACTATGAGAACGTCCTTTGAACGCTTTAAAGTCTGTTACGCTTTCTTTGTCTTTATATGCTTTAACATTTTTAATATTCAGGCTAATTGGAATGATATGATCTTTTTCTGCACTAATAAACAGCAGTGGTTTATGCGGCCTGTTGAAATCTATTATTCCGTCCTTAAATCTGCTACTCCTAGGAATGTTTCTGCTTTCTGGCACAACTACCTTTTCATACATTTCATCTGACTCCTGGCTTGTTAATGTATTACAAATGGCATAATGAAACCATTTTTTTGTTCCACAATACAAGCTATTGCCTTTAAAAGGGTTTACCACCCCAAAATTTGATTTAATAAAACTCCATTTAAAACTCAAAACTCCTTTGGGTGACGCTGAAGTTATGCAAACGCCCAAAGCACCCTTATCAGATTGAATAAGTTTCTGTACAATAAGCCCGCCCATTGAATGGCCGATCAAAATGGGCATTACATTTCCCAGACTTTCAATAAATTTTGCATAATGGTCAACGACATCGCTCAGCTTAATTTTAGCCAGGTCTTTATTTGGTTTTTGTCTCAATGTATAAGGTTCTCCGTCATGGAACGGGTAGTCAGGCGTATAACAAACATAACCCAGGTTTTCAAAAAATAATTTCCATAATTTCCAGCTTTCTGCATTTTCGTGAAGTCCGTGTACGAATACAATCACTTTCAAATTTGCCATGTTGTAAATTTATTTATGCTCCGGTTTTAACGTTCTTAGATTCCTTGAAATAAACAAGGTTCCGGTGTGTGTCTGAGTCTTTTTTTCCAAGGAACGAAAATGAGAAGCACCGATATAATTTACAATGGTTAACTTTCTCATGATTTACTGTGTTTATCCGAACTGGTAAATGTAAGCGGTGGTCCATTTTCTCCTGTCAAAAATGCTAATCAAAAATCGCTTTATTCATCTTAAAAATTGGGAGTGGCAGCAACAGCAGTTGCGTTAGTTGACGCTATCTGGTTGTTCATAGACCATAGAAGATAATTTGTGGACCAATGACGCAGCTAAAATTTAAAACCGACTAAATTACGAGCGGCAAATAAATTGTATGAGAGGATTTTTAAAAACAGCGCTTTTAGTGACTGTACCAATAAACTTATTCAAAAACAAAAAACGAATACACTCCTGGTGGTAACGGTTATTCACATAGCTACCACATCACCTTTCCTGCTTCTGGTATCAACATATGCGTGTGTGGTAAAAGCTTTTATGGAGTACAGTTCTTCCGAAATAAAAAAACATAATTAATTATGGTTTTTTATTCAACAGGCCGGGTAATACGCCCGGGATCAGCATTGGCGGTAGTAAAAGGCTGTATGGCTTTGGAAAGTGCTTTGATAATATGATTCAGGTTGTCAAAATCAATGCGCTTAATATCATCACAAGGTTCGTGATAACATTTATCATCATCATCACTGGCCATAATGGTATGTGCCGGTATACCTTTTTGGGCAAAAGGAAAATTATCACTACGTTGAAATAAACGCTTTTCAATATCAGGTTCGGCAATAACGGTTAACCCATTTTCTTTCAAAGCCGCTGACAGGATTGCCGGCAGGCTGGAATATTCCTGCCCGGTGATAAATACTTTTTGTTTGCCTAACTGTGGCACACCCAGCATTTCCAGGTTAAACAGGGCAATTACTTTCTCCGCATCCACCTGCCTGCTAAAGTCTTCAGACCCCAGCAACCCTAACTCCTCACCGGAAAAAGCACAGAATAAAATCGTTCTTTCATTGTTTTGCTGTTGGGCAAAATGTTTGGCCAGCTGTAATAAAGCGGTGGTGCCGGATGCATTATCATTGGCGCCGTTCATAATGCTATCCCTTTTTCTCCTTGTTTTATAAACACCTTCATGATCATAATGGGCAGAGAGTATAATAAACTCATCCGGCCTGGTACTGCCTTTTAACATGCCCACCACGTTATACTGTAACATGCTGTATACTTTTGCATTGGCCGTTAGTTTAATGCTGGTTGGTGCAGCAGTGGCATATACCAGGATGATATTATTACGTAACCCCTCTTTCGGAATATCAAATTGTTTGGGCAATTTCTTTTTATCCGGTGTTAATTGATCGGTCCAGATGATTAAAGGCTTTTCGGTGTTTTTATAGGTTTCTAATATGCCGGGGGTAAATGCCCCTTCGTGTTGGATTACAGTAAAATCAGCTAACTCTTTTACAGGATACCAGCCTGGTATTACATTAAAAAACGCATACTCCGATGCCGGCACTACACGGCCATTGTACATCAATATATCCCTCAATGCCAGGTTACTGCCGCCAAAAGGCTGAAAGGGAATATACACTGATGCTTCATTTCCGTAAGCACTTAAACCGATCTCTTTAAAATAACTACCAATATACCTGGCAGCCGTCAATAATTCAGGACGGCCATTGCCGCGGCCTTTTAACTCGTCAGCAGCCAGGTAGCTCAAAATGTGTCTCGTTTCCTGTAAGCTGATACTGGTATCAGGGCTTTGCGCATGAATAAATGGCGACACTGTTACCAGCGCCGCCATTATCCAGAGTTTTATGTTTTGTAATTGCATGTTTATCTTAATTCATCCACATTAACACGTGAAGGTGTGTCCTTGCCGCTGATAATGCTTTTGGCACTAATGGCAATGGATTTAATGATCATGGCCATATTATCCAGGTCAAGTGTTTCCACATGATCACTGGCCTGGTGGTAATGTGGCTCGCTGTCCATTTTAGAGGTAGAAATGGTATGAGCAGGCACCCCTAAGCGGGCAAGGGTAGCGTTGTCCGAACGGTAAAATAACTGTTGGTCGGTATAGGGATCGGGGTGAAAGGTAAAGCCCGTGCCTTTTAAATTTTCCTGTAATATTTTACCCATATCGGTTTTTTCATAACCGGTAATATAGGCGCTGTTCTTACCCCATTTGCTATCGGTGCCGATCATCTCGATATTGCTCATGGCCATCACTTTGGCAGGGTCTAACTGTTGTGAAAAATAACGGGAGCCATAACCACCGATCTCCTCCGCAGTAAAGGCGGCAAAAATAATAGAGCGCTCATTATTATTCAATGCTTTAAAATACTTGGCCAGCAATATAACGGCAGTAATGCCGGCTGCATCATCATTGGCGCCATTGTAAATAGAGTCCCCGTTCTGTACTTTACCAATACCAATATGGTCGTAATGACCGGAGAAGATCACAAATTCATCTTTTTTAGATTTGCCGGGCAGATATCCAACCACATTGGCCAGTTTCCTCTCTTCCGCATCCTGGGATAAGGTAAAGCTGTAAGTATCGGCCTTGCTGCCTAATACCAGGATGATATTGTTGTCAGCTTTAAACATCATGCGCTTAAGACCACTTAAGCGTGGGAACATTTTACTGAAGGAGGTATCGATCCATACAATAAGATTTTCTTTTGATCCTGCATAACCTGAAACTACACTGAACAGGTTGTCTCCTTTATTAACGGAAACTGATTTATAACCCGAACCCTGGTTAAGCGTGAGGCTGGTCTGCGTGCTCAGGAAAATAACATTTTTTACGTCAAAGGCAGCGCCATTAATAGTAGCACTGGCTTCTTTTTGTTTAGGGCTTACCATGGCAAAGCTTTGCAGGTAGCCGCCATTTTTCTCCATGCTCTGTAAGCCGGCTTTCTTAAATTCAGCAGCTATAAAATCAGCCGCCTTATCAATTTCCGGGCTAAAGGTTTTACGGCCTTTCATCTCATCCGATGCCAGGAAGCTGATGATACGTTTGGTCTCCTTTACATTAATGATCTTATCCACCTGCTGGCTGAATGCCGACAAAGAAATGCCGGCCCCAATAGCGGCCATCGTTACATAACGGGTTAATTGCTTCATACAATCTTAAGTTGTGATATGTGTTGTTTTATGTGTTATAATTCCGGAGAGCTAAGTGTCCGCTCCCAAAGAGAGTGAGGTTATAGTGTATGCTGTCTGTTGCGTAATAATCTGGTTAAGTATGTTTGTGTAAAATACATTACCAAATTTCCAAATTATCTAATTGCCTAAAAGCTCATCATCTCCTTAAACTTCACTGTTTGCCTGCGGCTTACTTCAATCTTCTCGCCGCCTTTCAATTCCAGTAATAAACCGCCGTTGAAGTAAGATTCAATTTTATCGATCATACGCAGGTTAACAATATGTTTACGGTTGGCCCTGAAAAAGGTTTTTTCATCCAGCCTTTCTTCCAGTGCATTCAGCGATTTTAAAATAAGCGGTTTGTTGGGGCCAAAAAACACTTTTGCGTAATTGCCCACACTTTCAAACAACCTGATCTCACTTAATTTCACAAACCAGCAACGTTCACCATCTTTTACAAATACCTGGTCGTTTTCGGTGAGTAAACTATTATTCACAAACTCTTCATCGGTCTTGCCTTCTTTAAAAGCTTCCGCCTTTAATTTGTGCACGGCATCGGCCAGGCGTTTGGGTTCGATGGGTTTTAACAGGTAATCCAGTGCATTTACTTCAAATGCTTTTAAGGCAAACTCATCATAAGCGGTGGTAAAGATTACATGTGGCGCTCTTTCCAGCTCTGACAGCATATCAAAACCGGTTTTGCCGGGCATTTGAATATCCAGGAAAATAACATCAGGCTGCAGGGTTTCTATCTTTTCAATGCCTTCCTGGGCGTTGGCAGCCTCGTCTAATATTTGTATTTCAGGGAACTCCTGTAATAATTTTCTTAACTCGGCTCTTGCCAATCTTTCGTCATCAATAAGTATTGCTTTCATGCGTTGTAAGATAATTAAAATTTGTTTTATATGCTCAGAGCGTGGCTAAGGGCCATGCGTCGTGAATAAGCAGAACTACAATTAAAGGGCCAGCTGACTGGCGGGAATAGAAATACGTGCTTCTACAAGATTATCGGCTACCTGTTTTATTTCAAACTTTCCTTTGGTGCCGTATAAAAAATGTAACCTGTCGTTGGTGCTCGATAAACCAAAGCCCTGGCTTAAGGGGTCCAGCGGGTCCTTGGCAGGAGTGATCTTGCCTTCAAACTGCCCTGTATTTAATACCACCAGTTGGTGGCTTCCCTTACTATCAAACTCCGATGTTACCCTGATAACGCCACCTTCGATCTGTTTGCTGATGCCGTGTTTAACCGCATTCTCTACCAGGGTCTGTAACATCATGGGTGGTACAGGCTGGTCCAGGGTGTCTTCATCAATCTGGTACTCTACACGAAGACGGTCTTCAAAACGCATATTCTCCAGTGCCAGGTAATCCTTAACAATAGCCAGCTCTTTCTCCAGTGGCACGGTCTCCGATTTATCTACATTGATACTGCTGCGTAAAATATTACTTAACTCGGTAATGGCTTTACGGGCTTTCTGGGGGTTCTCATCTACCAGGGCCCTGATGCTGTTGAGGGAGTTAAAAATAAAATGGGGGTTAATATGTGCTTTGATGGTCTTTAATTCTAATTCTTTTACCAGGGTTTCCAGCTGCAGGGTTTCCAGTTGCTGCTTCCGGCTTTTGGCAATATAATGGTACATGAAATAGATCAGGCTCCAGATAACGTAGAAAATAAAAATATTAACGGTACTGCTCAGTAAGGTTAGTAAAAAACCGCTTTCTTTAATGGCTTCTATCTCTTTGGCCGATAAATAATTGTAGCGGTACAAAGCCCCGATGTACAGCAGGGCGGAAAGGGTGGAGAATACAATGGTCAGCAGGGTGAATCCATAGATCTGTTTTTCCAGCTTCTTTTGCAACAGGTTGATTTCCAGTATCACCATCCGCATTACATGGGTAAAAACAATACCCAGGATGAACAGGATACCAAAACGGGCAAAAAACATCATGCGGTCGTCAAACGTACGCAGCCGGTCGTAGGACCAGGCAAAGAACAGGTTCATTAAAAAGACGGTACCCCATCCGAAAACCTGGAAAAGCCAATATCTTCTGTTACCACCAATCATAAAGCTAAAGGTAGCCATTTGAACCATTACTCGCACACTTTACTGTACCAGTGGAAAATTGATTTTACAAAGGGCATAATAAGTCCCCTTTTAGGGGTACCTGCACAGGAATTGTGAATTTTAAGTCAATTTTATTAGCCCCATCGCTATAAAATATTACTTTTACAGCTAGTTTAAAGAAACTGCATGGAAATTCAACCTGGCCCATTATTGAAGCGTATAGATTCGCCGACCGACCTTAAGAAACTGTCCCGTGAAGAGTTACATCAGCTGGCTGATGAACTGCGGCAGTACATTATTGACGTGGTAAGTGTGCATGGCGGGCATTTTGGCGCCAGCCTTGGCGTAGTGGAACTCACCACCGCCTTACACTATGTGTACAATACTCCTTACGACCAGTTGGTATGGGATGTGGGCCACCAGGCTTACGGCCATAAAATCCTTACCGGCCGCCGGGATAATTTTCCTACCAACCGTAAATACAAAGGCCTGAGCGGCTTTCCCAAACGCAGCGAAAGTGAATACGATACTTTTGGTGTGGGACACTCATCCACTTCTATTTCTGCCGCATTGGGTATGTCCATTGCTGCTAAATACAAAGGCGAAAAAGACCGTAAGGTAGTAGCCGTAATTGGTGACGGATCAATGACAGCCGGTATGGCCTTTGAAGCTATGAACCATGCCGGTGTGGCTAATACGGATATGCTTATTATCTTAAACGATAACGGCATTGGTATTGATCCTAATGTAGGCGCTTTAAAAGAATACCTGACCGATATTACCACTTCACCCACTTACAATAAAGTAAAGGATGATGTGTGGAAGCTGATGGGTAAACTGCCTGTAGGTAAAAACTTTACCCGTGCCATGGGACATAAGCTGGCTGAGGGTTTGAAAGGAATGGTGAACAGCAATGCCAACTTATTTGAAGCCCTTAAGATCCGTTACTTCGGTCCTATTGACGGGCATAACCTGGCTAAACTGGTAGATACTTTAAAGGATCTGCGTGAAATACCCGGTCCTAAAATTTTACATATCATTACCACTAAAGGTAAGGGCTATGCACTGGCCGAAAAAGACCAGACCAAATGGCATGCTCCCGGTTTGTTTGATAAAGTGACCGGTGAAATATTCAAGAAGAAATTTGATACGCCGCAGCCTCCTAAATACCAGGATGTTTTTGGTCATACCATTATTGAGCTGGCCGAAAAAAATGAAAAAATATTTGGCGTAACGCCGGCCATGCCTTCAGGCTCCTCCCTCAAATTCATGATGGAAAAAATGCCTGACCGTGCTATTGATGTGGGTATTTGTGAGCAACATGCTGCTACCTTAAGCGCCGGTATGGCTACACAGGGGTTAAGGGTATACTGTAATATTTACTCTTCCTTTATGCAGCGTGCTTACGACCAGGTAGTGCATGATATAGCCATTCAAAAACTCCCGGTAATATTATGCCTTGACCGTGCGGGTTTGGTGGGTGATGATGGTCCTACGCACCATGGTTGTTATGATATTGCTTACTTCCGTTGTATTCCCAATATGATCATCAGTTCACCGATGAACGAAAGTGAACTGCGTAACCTGATGTATACGGCACAGCTGGAAAGCAACCAGCTTCCTTTTGTCATCCGTTACCCACGTGGCGAAGGCATGATGCCGGAATGGCAAACGCCGATGGAGGAAATACAGGTAGGCACGGGCCGTAAGTTAAAAGAGGGTAAAGATGTTGCTATCTTATCCTTCGGTCATCCCGGTAACTTTGCTGCAGCGGCTATCCGCGAGGTAAAAGCAGCGGGCATTACACCTGGTCATTATGATATGCGTTTTGCCAAACCGTTGGATGAAGTATTGTTGCACGAAGCTTGCCAGCAATATCCAAAGCTTATTACCGTGGAAGATGGTACGGTGGAAGGTGGCTTTGGCAGTGCTATACTGGAATTCATGGCAAAACATGGTTATAAGAACGATGTAAAAATATTAGGTATTCCCGACAGGCTGGTGGAGCATGGTACACCCAAAGAACTGCACCAGGAATGTGGTTACGATGCTGCCGCTATTGCCCAGGCAATCTACGGGGTAATGCAGGTAGCTGCTATTCCTTCCGGGAATAATATTATTGCCACACCACCGGTGTTGTCATAAAAAGATAGTCAAATACCCGGTAATCGGAGCTTTGGTATCCGGTTGCCGGGTATTTTTATATTACAGGCTGTGGTGTTAATTGCAGCTTTTGTTTGATAATTCTTAATTACTAATTGTTAATTATCAATTACCCATCCCCCTCTTCACCAGTTATTTTCCACTGTTTTCGTTTCTTTTTAAACAGAAAGCAATGGAAATCAAAAAGTTTTCGTTTTTTTGCAACCAATCAACCGGTACCGGATGAAGTCACTGATATATTCTTCACTTACTGAAAAAAAACGCCTGGGGCGAAAATCCTTTGCCGTACTTATTGACCCCGACAAGGTCAATAAACCCGTTTTGGACCAGTTGATCAAACTTTCTTTAGAGGCCGGTGTGGATTATTTCCTGGTAGGTGGCAGTCTTGTCATCTCCGATCACCTGGACGACTGTGTACAGCATATCAAAAGCAACTGTAATATCCCTGTCGTGTTATTCCCGGGCAGTCCTTCACAGGTATCCAAATATGCCGATGCCTTACTTTACTTATCCCTTATTTCCGGCCGTAATCCCGAATTACTGATCGGTCAGCATGTGGTTTCTGCACCCTTTGTTAAAAAAAGCGGCTTAGAGATCATGCCTACCGGTTATATGGTTATTGATGGTGGCGCACCTACAACGGTGTCTTATATCAGCAATGCCAGTCCTATACCTGCCAATAAAGGCGAAATAGCCATGTGTACTGCTATGGCCGGCGAAATGCTGGGCATGAAGCTTATTTACATGGATGCGGGCAGCGGGGCACAACAACCCATTCCCGAAAAAATGATCCAGGCCGTAGCACAGCATATTGATGTGCCCCTGATCATTGGCGGTGGTATTATTGAGCCCGAAAAAGCCTACCTGAACTGCAAGGCCGGCGCCGATGTGATCGTAGTAGGCAATGCCATTGAAAAAGATCACTCCCTCATTAAAGAAATGAGCGCGGCGGTGCATTCTGTTACCACTGTAACGGTATAAGGCTTTCGCATTCCGCTATTAAGGTCCTTCATCACTAAGTCTTGCTCGTTAGCGGCAAACATTTTAAAACAGTATCTATTAAATGAAAAAAATCGAAGACGTTTTATCAGAATTTAATATTGATCCAGGTAAACTTAAAAGTTTATTAGGTCAAAAAGGGTTTCGATTGCTCGCTGATGATGAGATTGCGGAAACAAAAGAATGGCTTGAAAACTATCAACTTGGTATTGAACTTTTCCCGGTTATTACAAATGATGAAAGTGATTTTATAGGTGTCTATATGGAAAAGCCATTATTGAATAAAATTGCTTTAATGCAACACCACAATTTAGACTTCACTCCCAAATTTAAAGACCTCAATAGTTTAATAAAAAATATAGAAAACGGATTTATAACGAGGGATAATGATTGGGAAGACTTTAGAAATAACTTTGATTATCCATCCCAAAACGCTACCACAGCATACGAACATTCAATTATTGGTACGCTACATCAGGAACTTGAAGACAAAAGAAATTCGAATGACAGGTATGAACTTTTAGCCTCAACTATAATGGTACTAACACCGTATGAAAAAGTTGAAGACATTTATCAATTTTTAGAAGATGAAAACATATTTGTCAGACAAAAATGTGTTTCAGTTTTAGGAGATTTTTATCAGCACGAACCTATAAAGGAAAAAATACGGGAAACCTTAAAAACAATTAATAATAAAATATTGGAAAAGAAGGTTTATAATGGCTCTTTAGTTGAAACTAAAAAAGGATTTTGGAAATCTTTGTTTAAATAATCAAGGCTGAGTAGAAACTTTACTAATAAGCGGAGCCTTGTACTTTAAAACCTGTTATTACCGGGCTTAAGAATTTTAAGCCATGTAATACGGATAACAACTATCAACCATGAACTATTAACCATGAACTCCCTCTTACTCATAAATCCATAACAATACCGGTTGCTTACTCCCGTTAATAACCGTTTTCAGATATTGTAAAAACCCGGGCGATACAGTGGGACAGCCATCGCTCTGGCAGATGTCTTCGGCTACGGCTTTATCCGGTACACATTCATGCGCATGTAATACCACAAAACGTTCAAAGGCTTTATTATTGGTTTGTTCCAGCCCGTGGAGTTTATAGGCCAGTCCAAAACGCCCCTGGTAGGAATTGCCGATCTTATACTTGCCCAGGGAGGTACAGCCACAGCCAACCGTATTACCATACTTGCGTCCCTCCAGCCAGTTTTCATTACAGCGGCCATGGGTTACCGGGGCGCTCTTCAGCAGGGAATCTTTTTGCAGGTCAATCACCATAAAACGGTTATTGCCGGATGGCAGGCTCATGTCAATCAGGAAAGCGGTGGTGGTATTATAGGCTTTGTTAGCGGTAAATGTTTTGGCATCGGCTATTTTCTGCAATAACTTATCGTCCATTACAGGAGTCGCCTTAACCTGTGAAATAGCAGCCTTGGGCAGGTACAATGCTTTGATGCGTTTTCCGGGTTGGGTATAGGACAAAAATATAAAAGCGGACAGGGTGATGAGGACGGTAAATGCTGAAAAATAAAAAATCTTCTTCATGAACAGGGTTTGTTAAACAATGTATGATGTTGGTTTTGACATTATCCATAATTGTCCAACTCTTTTTTTCAAAAAAAATAAAAATTTTTCTAACTTTTTTTTAGCCATTAAACGGTGTGTTTTTTTCTTCGTTATTGTGGTACCGTTATCACCAAAAAAGAACCCGCTGCAAGCCTTTACAGTATTCGTTTTCGCGGTATTTTTTCGCTTTTATTTTTACTTAAAACAAACCGGTTTTTTTATCGTTTTCCCTTGCGTAGGAGTAGGGTAGCAGAAAATATTTTTTGAAATTTTTTCAGATATTTTTCAAATAAATTTGGTGGGGTAAGAAAAAGTTCTACATTTGCACTCCCAATCGCGATAAGCGGTTAAGAAAAAGGGAAAAAGTTCTTAAAAACAGGTGTGACGGAAGGGTCTAAAATCTCGCAGATTTAACATCTACTTTGTCCTTTGAT